>JAHFLL010000001.1 GCA_023244895.1 Candidatus Liptonbacteria bacterium | reverse complement strand
TCATCACCATCTTCCTCGCCATAGCAATCCTGGTAAGTACTGGGGCTTGGTTCTGGTCTAATAGAGGGGACGAGAGGAGGATCGCTCCGCGGGGAGTTGTTTCTGAAGAGCCTACTTCTATTAATAATGCGTTTGTAAGGGGAGAGCAGTCTGCTACTGAAATGGCGGTGGCCAAAGACAATATGACCTATCGTTTAGCGGAGAGTTTGGCTGCCAAAATGCAGGAATACAATCCCGATGGTCCCGGGGATGCAAGCAACCCGGGTATCTGGCAGCCTAACGCAGAGATGGTGCTGGAGGAGTTTCTAACAAAGAAGGAGATATATGGGCCAGTAGTACTGGACCAGGCTGCAGCTCTGGCTAAGAGGACCAAACTAGAAGAAGTGAATGTGCTAGAGAATGCCAGCCCGGAAGAAACTGCTAACTACCTGCAAGCTTTCGCGCAGATAGCGCAGGAGAACTTTCTGGACAAGAGAGTGCAGGGGTTGATAGAGGGAGAGGCTGGCGCGGATGGGGTAAGTGTGGTGGCGGTAACAATGGGACAGTCTTTAAAGAAGCTAGACGAGCTAAAAGTGCCAAAAGAATATCTTGGCATACATGTGGCAACCAGAAATGTAATCTTGGACTTGGGACAAATACTAGAACTGCCAATTGCGAGCGCGGATGACCCCATGAGGATGACATTGGCAGTAGAGGGACAGATTAGAAAACTGAATTCCTCTCTGGAGAAGATGCGATCGGAATTCTCAGATCCAAAGTTGATAAGTCTTCTGGAGAAAAATGCCAAAAACGGAAGCTTGACTACCGGGTTGTCGGTAATAAACGTAGCTAATGCCTCCGGTCTGCCAGTCATTGACTTGGCAAACTTGGGAGCAAGATTATATGAGATAGGCAAGCAGATGGGAGAGTGGGTGAGAAAGTGGGTCACCGAAACCCTCAAAGACGTGCTGGTCCACAAGCTCATCCAGCAGACTATCGGCTGGATACAGGGTAATGGCAAACCCAAGTTCATAACCAACTGGAAATCATTTTTGGGAGATGTGGCTAATCAGGCGGGGGGAGACTTCTTGTATAGGATAAATCCCAAACTATGTACTTCTTTTGGACCCATGATCCGGGTGGCACTCACGCCGGTTACTACCGCTCCGGACAAGGGCATAACCTGTACCCTGGATCAGGTTATGTCTAATGTGCAGGATTTTTATGACAACTTCAGTAATGGTGGTTGGATAGCGTATGGGGCGACCCTCCAGCCCAGCAACAACTTCTTTGGGGCATATATGCAGGCTAGTGATATGTTGATGGTGGAAAAAGCTCAAAAGACACAGGCCAAGGAGAGCGAGGCCAAATCAAGCAGTGGCTTCTTGGGCACGAAGATGTGCACTAAGTGGGAGTATAGGGCGCCTCAGGCAGACCCAACTGATCCAGCCTATATATCATGTATTAATCAGTGTAAATTAAGTCCGGTGGTGGATTGCGAAAAGGAATGTGCTCCCCAGGGTCCTCCCCAAAAGGTTTGCGTGGAAGAAAAGACCACCACTCCGGGAGATATGGTGGCAAAAGCTCTGGGAGACCTGCCTGGCGCTCCGCTTCAGAGAATTGTTAATGCGCAGGATATTACCGCCTTAGTGAATGCCTTAGTAAACGCAGCAATGAGCAAGTTGGTGTCGGCCGCGAAGAATATCGGACCGGATAGTAATGGAGACCCGGGGGTGTTGGGGTTGGATGCGAGCGTTTTACCTCCCTCTCTTTTTGGTCCATTCTGTGTGGGCCTGAAAGGAGACTTATATAAGTCTTGCGTGGAAGAGACCAAAAAAACCTGTAACACTTTGCCGCCTGAGCTAAAAGATCAATGCCTAGCCGCAATCGCGCCAGAAAGTGATAAGTGCAGTGACGCCAGCTGTGACGCACCGGACATCCCAATTAAATATAAGGGTGAGGTTAGTAGCGCGGTGGATGCAGCGAAGGGAAGCGCAGATCTATCAACCCCAGAGGGGAGAGCGGCATACCGGCAGGCGGTAACAACCGACTTGGTCGGGCAAGGATTTGTGGGTAACGCGGAAGCTATAAATTGTAATGGCAATCCCTCCGGCGACAGCATCATAATTGGAAGAGTCGGCGACGACTACGCAGAATATTTTGACATAATCGTAGGCTCTAAAGGACCTAGCCCATCCGCAGGGATAGGCTATACCGAACCGGCCGACTGGAAGCGATGCCGGGGTTGCGGGCAGACATCGCCCAATACCTGTGACATCTTCGGAGGGGGCGGAGATCCTCCTGGCGCATCTTCTACCCTGCCCCAGATTACCAGCTTAAACCCTAATCCCGGCTGGCCGAAGGCCATGCACTTGATCACCGGAGAAAAAATGAAGGACCCCATAAAGGTTTGGATTACGGATGGCGCAGGCAACACTACCAATCCACCCATGACCGGAGATGGTAAGCCGGTAAAAGATGGTACTCAGCTTTATTTCTATGGACCAGATCTGCCGGATGGCAACTACTCCTTACAGGTCGGCTCCACTTTGGCCAGTTCTTCCAACATCATAGTTTATGAAATAAGGCGCAATCTCAAAGATAGCTCCATCGTGGAGGCAACTATTGGTTGGGATGGCGATGCGGTTAACAATCCTACCGCGAATAATTGGTTGGTGGTAAGTGGGGCAAGTAGTGGTATTTATGGCAGTATAGTTGGAGACGACGCCACCACCACTGTGCCCATGTTTCGGCTGAGCCAAGACACTAGCGGTGTTGGCATCCCGCGCACCGCTTTTAGCTCTTCGGCCAGTAAATATTTGGTTGTCTTCGTAAAAGAAACCAGCAAGAACACGAACCTTATTTATGGACAATTTATAGATTCCACTGGCGCCCGCTTGGGTTCTAATTTCACAATTGGCGGAGATGTGCCTGGCGCTACCAGGAATATGCATCTGCAGTACGATTCAATTAGGAATAAATTTGTCTTGGTAATATGGAAGTATGGTGGCACTATATTACTTAAAACCATAGACGTAGATGGAACGGTGGGAAGCGCGATACTAGTCTCAAATGGTGCGAATGGAGCTGCTCGGCTGGCGATCAATGAAAACTCGGGAGAATATTGTGTCGCTTATGGTGACTCTAATGAGAAAGAAATTCGGGTGCGTCCGGTCAACGCCACAACTCTACAGCCCGGAGCGGAAGCGGTAATTCTACCAAACACCTACGGGGCTATAACCGGAACAGAGATTGTCTACAACTCCAGAGATAATAAATATCTTGTCGCTTGGGGTAGTTTTAAAGATGGTGCTTTTACGGCCCGGTTCCTGCAAGGATGTGATGCAAACAACCTGGGAAATGTATTTACTCTTAAGCTTGGCCGAGGGGGAAGCCTCGCCTATAATTCTGGCTCTAATACTTATGCGGTAGGAAGTGAGTCGGACATCGGTCTTAGAAACCTATTTGTCGCGTTTGATAGTGAGGGCAAGGAGATAGATGGAACTCGCAAAGAAGTATTTTTAGATGGTATTAACGGCAACTACGTGCCAATCGTAAGACCCAATAATAGAACCGGGGCATATGGCATGGCGTCCGCGCGGGACTACGCAGTGTACCGATTCGCGCCCAATTTGGGAGGGGATATACTTCGGGTCAAATGAACATAAAGCGTTTCATCACCATCTTCCTCGCCATAGCAATCCTGGTAAGTACTGGGGCTTGGTTCTGGTCTAATAGAGGGGACGAGAGGAGGATCGCTCCGCGGGGAGTTGTTTCTGAAGAGCCTACTTCTATTAATAATGCGTTTGTAAGGGGAGAGCAGTCTGCTACTGAAATGGCGGTGGCCAAAGACAATATGACCTATCGTTTAGCGGAGAGTTTGGCTGCCAAAATGCAGGAATACAATCCCGATGGTCCCGGGGATGCAAGCAACCCGGGTATCTGGCAGCCTAACGCAGAGATGGTGCTGGAGGAGTTTCTAACAAAGAAGGAGATATATGGGCCAGTAGTACTGGACCAGGCTGCAGCTCTGGCTAAGAGGACCAAACTAGAAGAAGTGAATGTGCTAGAGAATGCCAGCCCGGAAGAAACTGCTAACTACCTGCAAGCTTTCGCGCAGATAGCGCAGGAGAACTTTCTGGACAAGAGAGTGCAGGGGTTGATAGAGGAAACTGCTACCCCCGAGACAATAAGCGCTCTTGCGGTGGTGATAGGACAATCCCTGAGAAGATTGGATGAACTTCAAGTTCCCAAGGACTACCTTGATATGCACATCTCTCTAAGAGATGTAGTGATTGATTTACAGCAAATATTAGAGGCTCCTATTACCGGCACAGAAGACCCAGTGAGAACAATCTTGGCGGTGGAGAATCAAAAAAACTTAATAGCACAATCTACCGCTAAATTCGCGGAGGAGATGGAAAAGGTAAAATTAAAAGACACTAGCAATCTCGGCCTAGGGGGGCGCGAATCTTTTTGGGGAATCAAAACCGCTCATGCGTTCTGTATTCCCTTCGTAGTCTGCTTTACGTTTGATATCGCGCAGCTCGGAGCCCAGGGAGTGAAAATGGGTCAAGATATCGCGAAGTGGGTAAGGGGCTACGTCACCGAAACCCTCAAAGACGTGCTGGTCCACAAGCTCATCCAGCAGACTATCGGCTGGATACAGGGTAATGGCAAACCCAAGTTCATAACCAACTGGAAATCATTTTTGGGAGATGTGGCTAATCAGGCGGGGGGAGACTTCTTGTATAGGATAAATCCCAAACTATGTACTTCTTTTGGACCCATGATCCGGGTGGCACTCACGCCGGTTACTACCGCTCCGGACAAGGGCATAACCTGTACCCTGGATCAGGTTATGTCTAATGTGCAGGATTTTTATGACAACTTCAGTAATGGTGGTTGGATAGCGTATGGGGCGACCCTCCAGCCCAGCAACAACTTCTTTGGGGCATATATGCAGGCTAGTGATATGTTGATGGTGGAAAAAGCTCAAAAGACACAGGCCAAGGAGAGCGAGGCCAAATCAAGCAGTGGCTTCTTGGGCACGAAGATGTGCACTAAGTGGGAGTATAGGGCGCCTCAGGCAGACCCAACTGATCCAGCCTATATATCATGTATTAATCAGTGTAAATTAAGTCCGGTGGTGGATTGCGAAAAGGAATGTGCTCCCCAGGGTCCTCCCCAAAAGGTTTGCGTGGAAGAAAAGACCACCACTCCGGGAGATATGGTGGCAAAAGCTCTGGGAGACCTGCCTGGCGCTCCGCTTCAGAGAATTGTTAATGCGCAGGATATTACCGCCTTAGTGAATGCCTTAGTAAACGCAGCAATGAGCAAGTTGGTGTCGGCCGCGAAGAATATCGGACCGGATAGTAATGGGGACCCGGGGGTGCTGGGGTTGGAAAATTCGGCCAAAAAGTCCGGCTTTGGTAAATTTTGTGAAGGTCTGTCTGGGCAGGCTTACGAGGAGTGCGCTAAGGGCGCAAGGCAAGCGTGCCAACAGCTACCTCCCGAACAGAGAAAAGATTGTTTGGATGCGATACAACCGGAAGATCCGAATGGTTTAGGACCAACCCCCCCCAAGGTTGGGCTGGGCAATTCGGTTAACCCGCCGCCACCCATGGATATCGTGGGATTTAGCAATGTCATCTGGATAGACCGCGACGTGAAGGGTTTCACGGAGACTACTAATCTGAGCTCCAGTTTTAACAGCGGAGCTAAGACCATTTATCTTGACTATGACAAGGCGGGTGTCTGGCCGGTAGAAGACCCTCTTGGAGATGGAACGGAAATAGTCGGAAACGCCTGGATATTTGTTTATCGTAGAAGCAACTGGTACGCGGCCACTTTTGACTGGCTTAGACCGAATCAAACCCAAAAGGGGATAGAGAATCTTCTAAGCGCGGATGGAACCCTGCACGGAGAGTTGTCTAATTTCCAGATGCGAGCCGGAGAACATTATTATGTGTTGGTGTCCACGCCGGTTAGAAACGGATACCAACCCAAACTTCAGGAACGCAGCAACGCGGTTGAGGTTGTCGCGCCCTCTGCTCTTTAATACTCCCTCCGTCGGTATTTGCCGCTCCAAGACCGAGAGGTTCGCGCGAGTTGGATCAGTCACGCCAATCGCTAGGGCATATCCTAGTGAATAAATCTAAATTTAAGTACAATATATAAGAAATGACACGTAGGCAAAAAATATCACGCTGGTCATTGGCGCTGACCCTGGTCTTGTTGCTGTTTATCTTTATACCCGAGGAAGCACATGGGCAGATCTCTCTTTTCGGTTTTGAAAATATAGCCTTTTCTGTAATAGGTAAAATAATTTTAGGCATATTGTGGGTAGTCTCCTGGCTGGGCGGAGTGGTGGTGGCGTTGGTATCTTGGTTTGTGGAAGTTTTCCTGGCCCTAAATACTCAGATAGTTAACTCTCCCGCAGTTAAGATAGGCTTTCCCATAACCTTAGCATTCGCAAATCTTTGTTTTGTTTTAGCAATTATAGTAATTGCTATGGCGACCATTATCCGCTTCCAGTCTTATGGCACGAAACAAGCCTTGTGGAGATTGATTGTTATAACCATGCTGGTCAATTTTGGCTTGGTTATAGCCGGTTCCATAATGGGATTCTCCGACTCCTTGGCAATGTATTTCTTAAAAGGAGTGAGTCCCGCGGGTGACTCGCAAGGCGTTAAGGGAGAGGGTACCGGTTTTAATAGTTTCGCCAGCGCCCTTTCGGGGATGGCTAGTCCTCAGCAATTTCTGAACTATGACCCGAAAACCATGAGTGGCGCGGCGGGTGGGCAGGCAATGAGTGACGCTCTAAGCGGAAGTGGTATTGGTCAGTTTTTGGGATCTATAGGACGAGCCTTTTTCTCTGTGTTTGCTCTGATATTCATAATAGTTACGCTCGGCGCATTAGTAATAATGCTCATTCAAAGATATGTGACAATGGGATATCTGCTCATAATACTACCCATCGCTTGGGCCAGCTTTATCTTCCCACACACCCGGCAATACTGGACTAAGTGGTGGAATAATTTCTTTAAGAATGTTTTCTTCACGCCTATAGTTTTGTTTTTCCTTTGGCTTGTTATCCAAATAGGCAAATCCATGGCAGAGCAAGACTCTTATTTCCAGGCCATAAAGCCCGGTTCTGATGGTGCTGGTGGCGTGTTGGAATTAATAGTCGCAGGCATAGCTCAACCACTTCTTCAAACAACGGTGCTTTTGGGGTTGATGTTAGCAGGACTAATGGCGGCTAAAAATTTTGGGTTTGGCATAGCGAACACGGCACAAACCCTGGCTATGGGCGCAGCTTACGGACTAGGCAGTTGGAGTAAAAGAAAAGGTATTCAAGGGGCAACTGCTGCCGCAAATAAGATCCCTGTACGTAAATTCGCGGATAAATTACAAAGCGGTAGCGGCTTCTGGGGTAAGGGCTTAAATAGTTTGACGCTGGGCGGCAGCAGTAGGCTGGGAGGACTAATGCAACGCGGCATGGTCGCGGGCACGGAGGGGCAAGTTGAGGAAGCCGGAAAGAGGCTGGGCAACTTATCCAATGAAGAGTTGGTAAATAGAATGAGCCGGTCCACGGCGGCAGAGAGGATGTTTATAATGGATAAGTTAAATAAGGAGGGTAAGTTAAACGACATCCCCAATCTGGAAAAATATCTGGGTGGAGACTCCAAAGACGGAGAGAATGCCAAGCTTTGGCAAAGATTTAATCGTGGCAAAACATTCAGCACTCTCAAGGCAGAAAGTGGCGTAGAGTATCACGAGGCGGCTAAAAAACTTAGGGATCTCATGGGGGAGACGGGTGGAGTTCCTAATCAGGCTCAACAGGCGGAGATTGATAAAGCAAAACTGGCGATATCAGAGTCCATAAGAAGGATTAAAAACCCAGCCAACATAGCGAGTGTTTTAATTAAGGACGCGGATAAAATGAGTGACGAAGACAAACTAAAGATTCCGGGCCTAACAGAAAACTCCTCGCCCGCTCAGATTCGGGAAATACAAAAGGAATTCATCGGGGATATGATCCAGAACGCTTCTGGTGCGGCCTACGGCAAGATGATATCCGGACTGGAAAGCGGTCAACAAGTAGAAGCATTCAAAGCAATCGCGCAAAGCGCCATGAGCGACATCAGCCCCGAGGCCTACACCAAAACTGGAGCGGCAGTGTGGAGTAAGTCTTCCGCGGCTAGGAGTTTGGGATATTCCGAGCCGGGCTGGCTCGGCCGAAATGCACAAGAAACACGAGAAAGAGGTGGGTCTGGTGGAGAAGGCGGCAGATTTAATGGACCAACATCAACAACCCTGCCGGACGGCACGGTTATAACACGCAACAGCTAATATGAAGATAACCATTGAACAGGCGCAAAAAAGACTAAGCTCTCTCCCCCCGGAAATTAGAGAGGTGTTGTTTTCGTTTGACACCGCCCTTCTTATTAAAGAATCCTGCAGCCAAAACGGTCTTACGGATAAGATAATGGGTGATGTCGCAGTGGTGTCGGGCTGGGTTATTCTGGGACTGATAAGAATCTCCGATCTAGCTCAAGAGTTGCAACTGAATGCCGGGCTGGACGAGAAAACATCCAAAAACGTAGCTGCTGCCTTGGAAAATAAAATTTTTAACAGCATCCGGGCAGACCTAGAAAAGATATATGCTCCGCCCGACTCTACTCCAGTTAAGATGGAGGAGATAAGACCAGGAACCCCGCCGAAACCAATAAGTGGAGCAGCAAACGAGCCGGCCACCTCTCAATCTATAAAACAAGCTCCGCCTGCGCCGCAGTTCTCCCGTCCATCTTTTATAAAAGATACCCACGGCGCGCCCCTGCCCGAACCCAAGCCCCTTAGTGACCTAATAAAACCGAAGGTTGCTCCTCCTGCGACACCGTCCGCGCCCCTGCCTCCGATTATTTCCGGCGCAATTCCAGCTGTGCCAGCCCCTTCCGTTCCAGTAACTGCCGTGAGCAAGCCCGTGATAACGGGTGCCGCAGCGCCAATCAGCGGATTGGGCGCCAAATTTGAGGGTAGAACAATCTCGCCCGCTCCGACCAGCCTGCCCAGCCAGGCGCCGCTCCGACCGGCTATGGCCGCGGCGCCGAAACTCGATATAAGGTTCGGACCCATGGTCGGGGGAGAAATTTCCAAGCTCGGAGCAACCGGGATGCCTGGGAGCGGAACGGCAAAAATAGAAATTGGATCAATAAAACAAAATTTACCAAATTCAGGACTGAACGCGCCGACTCCTGCGAAGGAACAGATGGCTCAAAAGATAGTCCACTATAGCCAATGGAAAACTCCCGTTATCCCACCCACAGTTAATACGGCTCCTGCCCAGACCGGGCCTATGCCACTACAACATGTGATATCCGGTCAGAGCGCCGCTCCAGCACAGAACCTTGCCGGGCATAATCTGCCCCCGCCACCCCCGCCACCGCTCAAGAAACAGAACTAAGAATTTTGCTTTGGGAATTGGCGTGGTTGGATTTTGGGGTTTTTACGCCTCCTAATCCCAATTTCTAACTCATAATTCTACCCCGCCGGCTCGCTTTCGCTGACGAAGGAGGGTAAAATATAGACAATGCAGTTTCAGGTCCCGCAATTTATAGAAACCGAAGACCATATTGTCGGCCCCTTATCTTTAAGGCAATTTTTTTACATAGGGGCGGCCGCAGGCATAAGTTTTATGCTGTATTTTATGGTGGCCTCTTGGTTGTGGTTCATCTTCTCCGCGGTAATAATGGGAGGGGCGGTGGCAATTTCTTTCGTAAAAATCAACGGTAGACCCCTCACTAGGGTTCTGGCCTCCGCGTTTAATTATTATTGGAAGCCCCAGCGTTACGTCTGGCTATCGGATAAAACAAGCTCACCCAAGAGCCAAGAGAGCTTAGCGGAGACAATAGGTGAAACAGTGGAAGGAATATCCCTAGAAAAGATAATCTCCGGGTTCGCGCTTAAAAGCGCGCAGATGGGCGTTGAGGTTGGCGTAAAAAATGTACGCGTGGAAACGGTTCGGGAGGTGACCCGACAGAAGGAGGATAAGTACGGAGTATTTGAGGGGATATTCGGAGAAAGAAAAATAGCTAAAAGAGTCGATTATCGTTAAATACATTGTGGGTTATACTTACTAGCATGGCAGGAGACTTGGCAAATACTCAGGATTTAGTTGAAGCGAAGGAGGTAAAGAACGACGTCATCTTGATGAAAGATGGTAGTATGAGGCAGGTAATAATGGTGGGCGGCACCAACTTCGCGCTAAAATCAGAAGAGGAACAAAACTCGCTTACAAACGCTTATCAAAATTTTTTAAATGGGCTGAACTTTTCTATACAAATAATAATTCATTCCCGGAAAATAAATATCGCTCCCTATCTTGAAAAGTTAGAAGCTAGAAGAGCGCAAGAATCTTCGCCCCTACTGCAGGACCAAATTTACGAATACAAAGAATATGTTCGGGCCTTTGTGGCGGACAACCCGATTATGAATAAGACCTTTTTTGTAGTGATACCGTTCTACCCCATCAACATGTCTCTACCAACCGCTTCCGGGATTTTAGCCTCTCTGCCATTTTTAAATAAGAAACCCAAGACTCCGCAGGAAAATAAAGCGGGAGACGAGTTGTTTGTGGAATCTTTTCAGCAGTTATCCCAAAGGACCGAGCAGGTTGCAAGCGGTCTGGCCAGCATGGGCCTGGAACCAAAAATACTAAAAACCGAGGAGTTAATAGAATTACTGTACAATTTCTACAATCCCGAGAAGGTCGAAAAAGACAATATTGACTCAATAGAAGAAAAAAATGGATGATGCGAGCGGTAAAATCAGTAAGATTATAGCTCCTGCGGGAGTAGAAGTTGACTCTACCCATCTGAAGATAGGGGACTTATATGTAAAGACTCTTTTTGTATACACCTACCCCAGATTTTTGCCCACTGGATGGTTTGAGCCGTTAATAGATATGCCGGAGCTTCTGGATATCTCCATCTTCATCAACCCCATGGATACGGGCTTAGCGCTTAAGAACCTGCGTAAAAAGTCCACCCAAATTCAATCCCAGCTGGACGATGTCGCGGAAAAGGGCCTCATCCGCGATCCTATGCTGGAGACGGCTCTCCAGGACGTAGAATCCTTAAGGGACACTCTCCAGCAGGCTCAAGAGCGTCTTTTTAGCACTGGCGTTTACATAACCGCCTACTCCGACTCAATAGAGAATTTGGCCAAACTGGAAAGTCGGATAGTGTCCATGATGGAATCTAAAATGGTCTACATCAAGCCCGCTCTATTTGAGCAGTTAGAGGGCCTTATGACCATACTGCCCCTGGCTCAAGATAAAATCCAGGTTACCAGCCCCATGAATTCCAGTCCCATCTCCTCCTTTTTCCCGTTTGTTTCCAATTCCCTTACCTCAGATAACGGCATCCTGTATGGCATAAATCTCCACAATGAGAGCTTGGTTATTTTTGACCGATTTACGATGGAAAACGCCAACCAGGTTGTTTTTGCGCGGGCAGGCAGTGGAAAGTCGTTCGCAAGCAAGCTGGAAATAATCCGCACCCTAATGTTCGGGGTAGATGTTTTGGTTATAGATCCGGAAAATGAATATCAGCGCCTAGCGCAAGCATTTGGGGGAAGCTATTTCAACATCTCCCTATCGTCCCCAGAGCATATCAATCCTTTTGACATCCCGGTTGTACCGGAGAACGAGTTGCCTTCGGATGTTTTGCGATCTCATATGGTTAACCTGGCAGGACTCTTAAAATTAATGCTGGGAAAGATTTCTACGGAAGAGGATGCTATTTTAGATCGCGCCATAACCGAAACATACGCATCCCGCGAGATAACTCCGGATGTGGATTTTACTAACGCCCAACCCCCACTCCTGGAGGATCTGGAAACCGTTTTGCGCAACCTGGATGGTGGGCGGGCGCTCGCGGAAAAGATGTATAAGTACACTAAGGGTAGTTTTTCTGGATTCTTAAATAAGCCTACCAATGTTGATATTAGTAACCGTTTTATTGTTTTCTCTATCCGTGACCTAGAGGAGGAGTTAAGGCCGATTGCTATGTATGTTATCTTAAATTTCATCTGGAGCTTAATCCGCGCCAAGCTTAAACGTAGAATAATGATTGTAGACGAAGCATGGTTAATGATGAAGGAGGAGTCCAGCGCCGCCTTCTTATTCGGACTAGTGAAGCGTTGCCGCAAGTACTACTTGGGGCTGACCACAATCACTCAAGACGTGGAGGACTTTCTGCGCTCTCCTTATGGCCGTCCAATTATTACCAACTCTGCCATCCAGTTGCTCTTAAAGCAGGCGCCGGCCACCATAGACGTGGTTACTAAGGCGTTTGACTTAACCGCGGCAGAAAGAGATTTTCTCCTTACCGCGGAAAAGGGACAGGGATTGTTTTTCGCCGGGCGGAAACACGTAGCTATACAAATTCAGGCCGCACCCTTTGAAAAACAGATTGTTACTACCGATCCACGGGAACTACTGGGTGAGAGCACCGAAGAATAGTCAGTAATAAAAATTTATGGCAGAAGACGAGGGAGGCCAGAATAAACAAGGGGACCAAGCTGGTTTTGATTCGGACGCAGGCGGAGAAAAACCAGAACAACAGAATAAGATATCTGGTCTTGAGGTTGGCCTGATGACTATTTTGTTGGGCGTAGTTCCGGACGCAGTTGAGTTCGGACTTGTTTTTCTTCTCCTAGATGATTTCTGGGTGAGCGACATTGTCTTCTTCACCGCATCAGAAACATATGCCGCGATTAAGGGTGTTGATGGCCGGATATATTCCAGAATGGGCAACATAGCCGAGTTAGTTCCTTATGTCGGGTCTCTCCCTCTTAGGACTGTCGGCTGGTCAGCCGCATTCTATGCGCACAATCATCCCAACAGCTGGTTGGGTAAAAAAATAGCCAAAATTGGAGAAACATTTAAAAAAATTGAGAAGGGGGTGGGAGTTGCGACTACATTAAAAGGCAAGGGAGCGGGCGGCAGTTCACAAGAAGGGAGCCTGAGCGGCGCTAGTACGGCTAGGGCAGACATAGCAAGGTCTGGCACGGCAAAGGCAGGCGTAATAGAAGAAAGGAATAGGGTTGCAACGGAAAGCTTTAATAAAAGCAATGAGGAGTTGACCTCGGGACGGAAGGGGTCGCCCGGGGAAGGAGGGTCTATTAATCCTGAATCTATGAGCGCGATGAGCGATTTACCTAAGATGGAAACGCATGGTTTTCCTAATAAAAAAGACCAAGCAGGCGATGATGACCGGGCCGAATCAAGTGCTCCCGCCAGAAGAACATCTGGAGTAGATAAAAAAATGGGTAGTACTGGGAAGGACGCCCCGGGTGGAGTAGAAGACTTTGATATGGGCAATAGACCTCCGCGGGCGGGGGGGCCACAAACATATTCGCCTGGCCTACCAGACAAGCCCTCCTGGGCGTACGACCAGAAAGCAGAGAGGGCGGGGCAACAGTTAAAACGAGACGTGGAATACGCAAAAATGATGGGTGGGGATGTTAACGAGGTGTTCAATAACTATTACAAAAATCAATTTGTGAACGCGGACTCTCTCCGGAACCGATCGGGAGATGTGATCATGCCACCACCTCCGGGCCCGGGTAAGGAAAATGAAAATGTAGTAGAATTAAACGGTAAGCAGGTTGATCTAAGAAAGGCAGCCTAACTAATATGTTCAGCGTCACAAAGAACAAGGGGTGGATATTGGCAACCGTGGTCTTGGGGCTCGCCTTTTCGTCGCTGGTTTTCGGCCAGGGCGCGGATCCTCAAACCGAGGTTCTTCTTAATTGGACATCACAAACCTATGCTCCAAATGGCTATATTGGCAAAACCCTACCTACTGGAAATTCTTGGATAACCGCCACCGTGGACGCGGTTCAAAACGGGAGGGTTGTGAATATTGATAAAGAAAATATTTATTGGTATAAGGACGACCAATTTATTGACGGAGGGGTGGGCTTGTGGCAGATAAACCTAAAAGCCCCAGAGATACCCGGAGACGTTATTTCTCTTAGGGCCGAAATACCAAGCCTGGGAGGTGGAGCCCTTAAGACAATGGATATACCAATCGTACAGCCGGTTGTGGCATTAGACGCGCCATATCCAGGAGGATATGCGTCTGGGACAAAAATAAAAGTGTCCGCGCTGACCTATTTTTTTGACACCACGAATCCCCTTAATCTCAAATATAACTGGAAGATAAATGGTGAGAATGTGAAAAATCTTGAGTCTCCACTTTATGTCGAGCTCGCTCCACGGGAAGGCACTCCGGATGGGTTTTCTATGCGGGTAGAGCTGGGGGTAGAGGATTCTAAGAACGTATTCGTGGGGGCAAAAAGGGCCATTTCTTTAATTTTTAAAAATAATTAAATGCGCCTGTTTTGGCTTTTTTTGGCTATCTTGCTCCTAGCGCCAACGATATCATTGGCGCAGCCCGCCCCCGTCGGCGGCCCCTCTTTCACGTCTACCCCTAAATCTCTCCAGACAGTCATTCAGAATATATTTAATCTAGCCCTTCTGGTCTCGGGCATCTTAGCGTTTGGAGCGGTTATCTATGGTGCTTTCATGTATACCTTCAGCGCGGGTAACCCAGGCATGCAATCTGATGCCCGAGACCAGATTCTACAAGCCTTCTTGGGTCTAGCTCTGCTCCTAGGAGGATATCTGGTCTTAAACCTCATTAACCCCAACCTGACCAATATGACTCTGAGCCCCCTGCCTGCGGTGGAGGCGCCCAAAATAGAAAACCTTGGATGTAAATCAAACCCCTCCTCCTGTCCGCAGGGAACTCTTTGCGTCGAAGATAATTCCAAAAACACGTGGGTGTGTAAGCCTATACCAACACCCCCGAACCAAGAGTGTGATCCACTCCATCCCAATTGTCCCGCCGGAAAACAATGCATATTAGACGTAAAAACCAATAAATCTTATTGCAAGTAAAAACCAGGGGTTTGGTGTTATAATTTTATAAATGAAAAAGTTTTTATTTTTTATCGGAGCGTTAGTCTTGATAGTCGCCATTGTGGGGGTAGGATACTGGTTATCTCAGAAAAATTCAGGGGGTGAACAGACTGGGGATGAGGGAGGGTTGGTGTTACCAGAAGACATTGTTGGCGATGGAGGCCTGCCCAAACAAAACTCTTCCAGTAGTCTCCTGCCCGAAGTAAAACCACTAAAGACCATCACTGATGTTTTTGGCTTCCTGCCGGTTTCGGAGGATGAGATTATATATATTAAAACTGACGGTAAAATAATTCGGGAAAGAGGCGGCGTTTTGGAAAGTTTAAGCGAGGGTAGGGTGGAAAATCTTCAGGGCTCCGACATCTCCCGAGACGGCTCTTTTGTGTTTCTTAGCTTCGGAGACAGAAATAGCCCTCAATCCAGCCTGTTTGATTCTAAAAATAAAACTTGGCAGCCTTTTGCTGAGTCTATCAGCGCATATAGCTGGTCCCAGACTGGAGCAAGTCTGGCATATTTGGTGCGTGGCAAGGGCGGGAACGACTTAATGACTAGAGATTTTAGCGACCCGAAATCCAAGCCCAAAAAGGTGTTGACCCTGCACATGAAGGACGTACAAATTGATTGGGTCGCAAAAGATAAAATATTATTAACAGAAAAAACCAGCGCTTATACTACCGGAGCAGCCTGGATGGTGGGGTTAACTGGTTCCACCCTGGAAAATGTTTTTCCCGACCAACTGGGATTAAGGGTGAAGTGGGACGGCCTAATAAATAAGGGTTTGGCTTGGACGGGCAATAGGGCCCAAAGGGGTGGGAGCCTGCTCCTTATTGGGGCGAATCAGAATATTTTGCAACAATTTGAATTTATGACGCTTCCGGATAAGTGCGCGTTCGACACCGAGATGATTAAGGTTTCTACTACTACAAAAATAGCAGGTAGTAAAAAATTGGCGACTACCACCGTAGAGATAGCGGGGGACACGTCTCTTTTTTGTGGCGTTCCACAAAACCAACGCCTCCTCCAAATTAACCCCACTCCTGACACATACGACCAGCGCGCCATATATACCGAGGATAATATATACAAAATTGACGTAAAGAGTGGGAATATTCAGCTTATGCCCCAGGACTCTTGGGGCGCGGTAGACGTGGGGGATATTAAAATATCCGGCAAAAAAATATTTATTCTAAACCGGTTTAATAGCAACCTGATAGAACTGCCTATTTTCTAGAATAGCAATAATGGCCACGGACCCCGGGCTCGTCGCTTATTAAGTTATGGGTCTTACTATCACGTATCTGCCCGATCCCTTGCCCACGCTTTCTGTTTTAACATCTGGATGCGCGGCCAACTCCATGTGAGCAATGCGACGCTCATAAGAATTCATTGCGGGCAGAGGAATTTCTTGTTTGGTAGCAACCACCTTGCGGGCAGTAGCTTTAGCTAACTCTGCGATGAGGCTTTCTCTTTCTTTGCGATAATTATTTACGTCTATATGAAAATTGGGGAGGTTGTTTTTGTGGGCCAGTAATTGGAGAAGGTGGTTTAGGCTCTCCACAATTATGGGGAGGTTGTCCTTAATTAAACCCGGGTCGGTGTGTATAAAAACAACCCCGTGATTATGCTCGGAGTCAATTTCTATTTTGTAATCGCTGAATCCGCCTAGGTCAAGAAGTTTTTTCAGGAATTCCTCTATGTTCATTTTCTTGGATTTGCTTATTTACTAGTATCTGCTGGCCGATAGAGAACGCGGTGGACACCAACCAATAGAGCACCACAGCCGCGGGGAGTTTAGCAAAAACCACTAAGGTTATCAAGGGAGCCATCCAAACCATGCTTTGCCCTACTTTTTGAGCAGTATCTTCGGAGTTTTTATCTACCGGCCTGGCACCCAAAGAAAGCTTGCCTTGAACATATTGCGCGACTGCGGTTACAAAAACCAAAATGTAGTTATGCTGGCGAAGGTCAAAAAAGCCAGCAAAAATGGGGTTTAACTCGGTTGGTCGGACTATAAAAGAGTAAAGATCGGAGAATATTTCCGGCTTAAATATGTTTACAAACACGTGATATAGCGCGAAAAGTATTGGAAGCTGGATAAGGATAACAACAAACCCGGAAAATGGATTTATATTGTGCTCTTTATATACCGCGAGGGTTGCTTGGGATTGCTTCTCCATGTCTCCCTTGTGCTCCTGTTGTATCTTTTTTAATTTTGGCTGGATGCGCTGCATGGTAGCCTGATAGCGCACCTGCTTCTGGAATAAGGGATATAAAACCAGACGGAATAAAATTGTCAGAATAATTATGGCCAGACCCAAGTCCCCCAGGGAAATATTATTATAGATAAAAACCAGGGCGTTTAAGATTGGTTTATATATCAGCGCGGAATAAATATCTTTCATTTTTTAATATTTAAGACTTGGTTTATGTCTCCCTTTATTTCAGATGCTGTTTTTGGGCCAGATCCAGATACTATAAATAAATAATCCGAGTTGTTGTTTTTGATATCCCGAGTCGCGGCTAATACTTTTCTTTTTAGGAGGTGCCTCCGCGCGGAAGTGGTCTTTGCTCCTGTAAATATTACCGCATATCTGTTGTGCCCCACATTATTAAGAGCTGTTTTTACTCTTAACCAGGAACACGCGCCCCAAAGCGACGCGATTCTAGGGAAATCCTTCACCACCAACCTTTGGCGGCGGGGGATCATTCGGACTAGGCCGCTAGGCGGCGGCGGGATTTTTGGCGGCGGCGGGCTAAAACCTTGCGGCCAGTGGGCTTGCTCATACGAGACAAAAATCCGTGAGTCTTTTTTCTCTTCTTTTTCTTGGGTTGATAGGTTTGAGACATTGGCGACAGAATAACACATTGTTTCTGAAATGTAAATCTAAAAAATAATAAAAACACGAGGCGATGCGCTCAAAAGGGAACTGGGGGTTGTGCCTTAAAAAACTTATCAACAGGTAGTCAACAGTTTTTGACTATTAAAATATTTGACTATGTGGATTTGGGCACTAGAATATAGTCCATGGATTTAGATCGCCTTTGGCAGTTAACCCTCACGGAAGTGGAGGCGCAAATTTCAAGGGCGAATTTTTATACTTGGCTCAAGAACAGTAGGCTGCTAGAGCAGAAGGAGGGGGTGTTTGTTATTTCTCTGCCAAACAACTTCGCCAAGGAGTGGGTAGAGAATAAATATCATAAGCTTTTATTGGGCATAATACGGGAGCACGACTATTCCGTTAAAAAACTGGAGTTCGTGGTGAGTGGGCTGGTCCAGGAAGAGGTTTTTGTCAGTAAGGGCGCGCCCAAAGAAGCCGCCCAACTAGAGAACAGGATGGGGCTGGAGTTTAAAATTGACCCAGAAACCAACCTAAACCCGCGCTACTCCGCAAAATCGTTCATTGTGGGAGCGGCTAACGAGCTGGCCTATAGTGCCGCCACGGCGATAATTCACGAGGTTGGCACCAAATACAACCCCTTCTTTGTTTATGGGGGTGTGGGGCTTGGCAAAACACACCTAATCCAGATGATTGGCAACGAAATAATGAGTGTTTATGGGGGCAAAATAAGACCGCGCTACGTTTCCTCCGAAAAGTTTACCAGCGATATCGTCTGGGCCATACGCAACAAGCGCATGGAAGATATCAAGAAAAAATATCGCGACGTGGACCTTCTTATAATAGACGATATTCAATTCATTGGCGGCAAAGAGAAAACCGAGGAAGAGTTCTTCCACACCTTTAACGCCCTGTATGAGAATAATAAGCAGATAATAATTTCTTCCGACAGACCGCCCCAATCCATCCCAACCCTGGAAGAAAGGCTGCGCTCTCGCTTTGAGGGGGGGCTTATTGCGGACGTGGGCTATCCGGAATACGAGATGAGGGTCGCCATTATTAAAAACAAACTACAGGAAACAGGACAACAGCTAAGCGAAGAGGTGATAGATTTGGTTGCCAGAAAGATAAAGAAGAACATAAGGGAGTTGGAGGGGGTTATAAATAAGTTGATATTCTTAAAGGAGGCGCGCCGAGTGGAGGTAGATGTTAAAACCGCCGAGGAGGTGGTGGAAAAGTGCGTTAAAAGCTTGTCTAAGCGAGTCAGCGACGATCAGATATTAAAGGCGGTAGCGGAATTTTTTAACGTCTCCCAGGGAGACCTAATAGAGAAGGGCAGAAAGAAGGAGGTGGTGGAGCCAAGACAAATAGCGATGTACTTACTTCGGGATATCTTAGACATGTCTTATCCCTATATTGGGGAAAAGCTGGGGAGAGACCACACTACCGCCATACACGCAGTTGACAAGATAAGCCAGGAGGTTAACAAAAACTCCTCTTTGAGCCAAAAAATAAACCTAATCAAGGAATCAATCTTTAAGACCTAGTCCCCAGGAAGCAAACAGGGGCTTAGGAAAAAAAGTCAATAAATACTATAATAAAAACGCGTTTCCCCAGAACCAACAACCCCTATAACCATAACAATAATATATTTAATTATGAATATAATAATTATTAAAAGCGCGCTGAAGGATGGACTGGGGGTAATTGAACGCGCAGTTTCAGAAAGCGCCAACCTACCCATCTTGAAGAACGTTTTAATAGAAACAAAAGAGGGCGGAATAATGGTTTCGGCGACAAATCTTGAAATAGCAACCTCCTGTTTCGTGCCTGCAAAAATAATATCGGCGGGCAAGACCACCATACCGCTTGGATTACTGTGGGGGGTTGTTAACAATCTTCCAACCGAAAGGCTTAGTCTAGAGGAGAAGGATGGGTCGGTTGAGATAAAAACAGAAAACTATAGAGCTAAGATACAATCCCTACCCGCGGAAGATTTTCCCATAATACCCCAAGTTAAAGAAGATGGATGCGTAAAAATCCCCGGCGCAACCCTAATAGACGCTCTTTCTCGGGTGGTGGCGGCTTCTCAGATATCAGAACTAAGGCCGGAGCTGGGGAGCGTGCTGTTGGATTTTACTCTGGACGAGATAAAGCTGGTCGCGACCGACAGCTTTCGTTTAGCCGAAAAGACGATTGGTAAAAATCAATATCAAGCGGACCACTCTCAAAAATTTAGGCTACTAATTCCGATAAAAACAGCGCAAGAGGTTTATAAAATCACAAAAGAGGAAGAGGAGGTTTCTGTTTATCACGACCAGCACCAAATATTATTTAAAACACAGAGATACAGCCTCGTCTCTCGCCTCATAGACGGAAACTTTCCGGACTACACGGCTATTTTGCCCAAGAAGTTTGAGACGGAAATAATGCTCAGCAAGGGGGAGCTTTTAAACGCATTAAAGTTGGCAGGCGTTTTTAGTAGTAAGGTTAACGAGGTTAAAATAAAGACGTCTCCCGATCAAAAAAGCCTAGAAATTTTCTCGTTAGATCAATCTTTGGGGGACAACAACTACACCCTTCCAGCAAAGATAAAGGGGCAGCCCAAGGAGATAAGCTTTAATTGGAGGTATTTAGCAGAGGGGCTAAAAGTTATCTCGGGAGACGATGTCTTTTGGGGCATAAACGAAGATAATAAGCCGGCCCTCCTCAAGTCTCAGACGGAAGACTCTTATTTTTACATACTAATGCCCATTCTAAAGGCTTAGTATTTGGTATACACAATAACGGAAGATTCTTTGTTTAAGCCGGAAACATCCTCCACTCTGACCGTTATTTGATTCTGGGTTGTGGGGCTGTTTAGGGCAACTATTTGATTCAGCGTATACTGATTCGCTTGAATAGGTTCCAGTTTGTGCGCCAGAGCACCATTAATCAAGACGCTAACGCTCTTTATTTCGCTCTGGGAGTTAATATTTGCCGAGACGAGTACGTTTTGGGAATCTATCTCCAGGCCATTAGTTGGCTGGTCTATGCTTATGTTTATTTGAGGAGGCTCTTGGGGTGGGAGGAATTGTTTCTTGGTGGCCCAATCTATTACTGCGGACTCCCAGTTGTTGAATTGGGGATCCTGGGCGGGATTGCTTGGACCGGGGCCCAGTGGGTCGGTTCTGTTAATGTAAAACAAGATTGAGTGAATCTGGCCATCCGGAGAAAAATTACCATTTAAAACGGGGCTTTCTCTTATTAGTGGTATTGGTCTAATAAAATTTACTCCTTCTAGCCCGTCTATTGTTTTTGCCCAAAAGTCATGCCACATAGGGATTGCCGCCAATATGCTTGAACCGCTTTTTTGCATGGGCGCATTGTTGTTGTTTCCGGCCCAAACACCAACGGTTAAGTTTGGAGTGTAGCCCATCGCCCAGGCATCCCGATAGTCGTTGGTTGTGCCTGTCTTTAGTGCTAGTTCGTGTCCCGGGAAGATGGTTAATCCCAAACTGCTTTGTAGTAATCCAGAGCGCAGCCCGGTGTCAGATAAAATATTATTAATATGCCTTACCAAATTAGAATCAAAGACTTGGCTGCTGGTGTCCTGGTATTGCTCTAAAATCGCGCCAGCAGAGTCTTTTACCTCTAAAATTAGGGATTGGTTGTGTTTTACTCCATCCGCCGCCAGAACGGAGTATGCGCCGACTAATTCGGTCAAATAAACCTCCCCGCCGCCCAAGACCAAAGATAGTCCATAGCGAGACTGGTCGCCCAACGTGCTTAAGCCAAAAGATTTAAGAGTTTTAAGAGTGTTGCTTAGCCCGGACAAATAAAGAGTTTTTACGGCCGGAATATTCATAGACCAAGCCAGACCCTGTCTCATGGCAACTGGTCCCCGGAAGTCACCATCGAAATTTTGGGGGTGAAAACAGTAGTCGTTCGGAGTATTTAGATCTGGTGTGGTGGGGCACCTGTCGCTAACCCTAAATTCGGTTGGCACATCATAAATGTTGGTGCTGGGGGTGTATCCCAAGCCGAACGCAGTCAAGTAAACAAACGGCTTAAGAGTTGAACCGGGCTGGCGTAGTCCTTGCGCTGCCACGTTAAAATTACCCTCATTTTTAATATCAAAGTAATCTTTGGAGCCGACCAGCGCGAGTATTTGACCGGTCTTGGGGTCTTGCGCCACCAGGGCAGCATTCTTGCCCTGATACAACTTTTCGTTTCTTGTGGCTCCCGCGGCAACTACCTCCTCTGCTGTTTGTTGCATTTTCCAATCTAGGGTCGTGGTAACATCCAACCCGCCCGTGCGGACCAAATCCTCTCCGTATGTTTTAACCAAATAGTCTTGCACCATCATTGTGAAGTGCGGAGCCTTGAGCCCGGTATTTTGAGGTTCAAAAATTATCTCCTGCGTGATTGCGCTTTGGTATTCTTCCTCGGAAATCTTTTTTAACTCCCGCATCTTTTTGAGAACCAACTTTTGCCGAGCAAGAAGCTCTTTGGTGTGGCTACCCCAAGGGGAATAATAGCTTGGTGCTTTCGGTATGGCTGCCAAAACAGCGCTCTCTGCGATGGTTAAATCTCTGACATCTTTATTAAAATAGGCGGAGCTGGCCTTGCCCACTCCGTATATGGTCGGTCCATAGGGTATTTCGTTTAAATACAATCCCAATATCTGGTTTTTGGTGTAGTGTCTAGACAGCCTAATGGCCAAAAGCAACTCTTTTACCTTGCGGGCAATCGTTTGATCTAGGGTTAAAAACGCGTTACGTGCCAGCTGTTGGGTAATAGTTGACCCTCCTTGAGCTATGCGGCCTTGTTTGAAGTTGACCCAAACCGCCCGCAATATACCCCGCCAATTAAAAGCCGGCCCTTCATAAAAATTCTGGTCCTCAATCGCTATGGTCGCGTTTTTGAGACTCTCGGGCGTTTCTTCTATGGGAACAACAATCCTTTTCTCGTCGCCACTTACCTCATATAAAATAACCTTATGTTCTCGGTCGTATATTCTGGTAGATTGGGGCACCCTGCGAGCATCTATTTCTTCAATACTGGGCAGGGTTTTGTAGACCACAATTAGATATAATCCTAGCCCGATTGAAATAGCTAATCCGCCAGACAAAGACAGGGTTAAAAACCAGAACAACCAGCTCTTTTTATTTTTTCTTCTCCAGATTGGGTGCATGTCTCTATTGTAGAACTATTTTTAAAATCAAAACATCCCGGAGTTATTCGGGATGTTTTGATTTTAAACCATGCTTTAAATACTACCCAACCCCTCCTCGTCCGTCCCTAATCCTTCTTCTTCGGGCAGTTCTTCTCCCTCTTCTTCTTCGCCTCCCTCTATTTCCACCCCCTCCTCTTCGTCCGGCTCATCGCTTAATCCCCGAAAGGCGAGTAGTGGATCGTATAAGTCGCGCATTTGTTCCAAAATATCTAAACGACCTTTCCCTTTTTAATTAAATTTATTTATAAAACAAGCTTTCCCGAAAAGTATATGTTAGAAATTTTGCTTGTCAAGAGTTGCGAGAGAGTCTTAATTTCCCAAGTCCAAAAATGGCAATAGCTAGCGCGTCGCTCGCGTCGTCTATTAACTTTAAATCCGGCCGATTAAGTATTAAGCGCACCATTTTTAGAACCGCGCGCTTATCCGCCAAGCCGTAACCCCCTATACCAGACTTAACCTCATTGGGTGAAACCTCTTGTATTTTAAGGCCCTGCTCCGCGCAGGTAAGTATTATGGCACCTCTCGCCTGGGCAACCGCTATGGCAGTTTTCTGATTGCGGGAAAAAAATAATTTCTCTATTACCATGCCGTCCGGGGAATACTTAGAAATCAAATCCAGCAAACCCAATCTTATCTCGAGGAGCGCGCCCTCCTCTGATTTTGATTTTATCGGCAGTAGTCCGGCCTCCAAAAATTCTAACTTGCGACCACCAGCTTGCCTGACTAAACCATATCCCACCCGGCGCGAGCCAGGATCTATTCCTAAGATAATCATTTAATCCGTATTGGTGTGGACTTTTTGAACATCGTCTTGCTCCAATATCGCCCCAATCAGTTTTTCCAGATTAGCCTTATCCTCTTCCGAGATGGTTTGTTTAAACTTCGCAACCCACTCCCCATTTTGATTCTCAAAAGCCCAACGCACACTCCCCGGCTCCGCCCACTTCCCCCCACAATCACTTAATATTTTTTTAACTTCTGGCACGGTGCGATTGGTATTATCCGTCGCGGCTTCAATAAAAATAGCGACCCCACCCGGACCATATGCCTCTAATATTGCTTCTTCTATGTTCTGTTCTGTTTCGCTGGCTCTTTTTATAGCTCGTTCAATGTTTTCCGCGGGAACGCTGCTTTCCCTTGCTTTTTGAATGGTGGTGCGCAGGCGCGGATTAAAGTCTGGGTTTGGTTCCGCCCTAGCGGCAATAGTAATGGCTGCGAGTAGCTTACTAAAAACCACGCCCCGCTTTTGATCGGTTGCGCCTTTTTTATGTTTTATACCGGCCCAATGAGAGTGTCCCGACATATATCTATAAATTAAAACTTAAAAATCAAAATGTAAAATAAGCGGAATCTACGGGCGCGCACTTACGGCATATAGAATTTAAAAAATAGAATCTAGGGCATAAAAACGAGAGCGGGCCGGGGACATCGCGTCCACCGGCCCGCAGCTGCTGGTCTCTACCAGCCAATTGTCCCGCGAGGGGTGACAACCAGCTGGTAGGCCTGGTTGGAGTATTCACTTCCCCAGGCCCGGAACGGGTCCAGGTTGCGCACCACCACCCCGCCTCGGGTAACGGAGCAGAAAACGACCCACTCTCCGCCGCCCTGCCCAAAGACATCTACGTGGAATTGGCCCACCGCTCCACTCCTGATTACGAATTGGCGCTGGCGGTCCTGGCAGTGGAGTTCGTGGCCGTTCCAGGCTAGAGCGACCTGGATCTCTGTGCGCCCCGAGACCCAGGCGCTCGGCAGGCGCATCCGCTTGGCCGGACCCGGTGGAGACGTGGCTCTGGTCCCCTTGTCGGCCAGGGTGGAGCCGTCCTCAAGCCGCACCTCCCCGGGGCTGATGGTCCACTCCTGGACGGATTTGTAGCTTCCGTCCGAAGCTTGGAATTTGTGGGCGGTCACACCTCGGAAGGTGCCCGAGTCGTCGTAGTATTGCGCGACGACCGGGATGGTCTCCTGTCGTACGGCGTAGTGTCGCGCGTCCCAGGCTAGCCCGCCGTTCTCTATTTGCGCAACCACCTTACCCCCAGCCACAAGCTCAAAATGGCCGGGCGCGCCAGCCGGGCTCCTCACGACGAAGACCTGGCCAGAAGCGCCGATTCCCCGTCCGCCCAGCTCCACGTCGCTGCCGGTCAGGTTCTGAATGGCTGGTGAATCAACCTGCGGCAGGGCCGCAACGCCGATACGGCCAAGCCCCGCCACTGTCGCGCAACCCCCGGAGGTGATTGCGAGAATGACCACCACGACCAACGCCGCACTGTTTTTCATGTCAATCTCCATGCCCGCGCACGGCGAGCGAAAAGACGTTCTGGCCAAACCATACAACTATTGCCAATAAAGTCAATAAGAGTGACGGGCCAAGTACGTCACCCTTTTAAATTATTGGCTAATTCTCCTTTTACACATTGACTTTAGAAAGTTAAAATTAGGATGCGAGTGCATTACGGTTAGAAAATTAAAATAATGTGCGAGGCCCGCATCGCACCAACTCGCAAAAGAAAACTCCTTCCTGGTATCTATGTTTAATTTATCTACCAAAAAGGTCAGAGTAGGTGCGACCGAGAAAATATAATTTTTTACGGAATGAACAACTACACCAATCCGCCGGCGCTTCAGAAAAAATTGGCGGAGATAGAAAGAGCCGCGGACGAACGCGACGCCGAGAGACGGGCCAAGAGAGAGGGAGGCACATACTTAGATTTACACAAAACACCTATTTCTATAGATGCCGTCCAACTCATTCCGGAGGCGATGTCACGTGCCGCCGGTGCAATCGCGATTCAAAACAAGGGATTTGAGGTTGCGCTGGCCGCCAACCACCCCGAGACACCTAAAGTAAAAGAGGTTGTGGAGTACCTCAAGCAGAATAATTATCAGGCCAAAGTATTTTATGTTTCTAAAAATGGTCTAGAACAAGTTTGGCAAATGTATCGTTATGCTCCCGAGAAGGGGAGGCAGATTACGAACAAAGTTGATATTGAGCGCAAGCATTTAGACGAATTAATGCAGCGCCTAGACACTCTGGCCTCGGTCCAAAAAGAGTTGGATAAAACCGAGCAGGAACATCTGAGCACTACTACGCTTATGGAAACCCTCCTCGCCGGAGCCCTTAATATGCGCGCTTCCGACATCCACCTAGAGGCAGAAGAGAAGGTGTCCCGTGTTCGTTATCGTGTGGATGGATTACTCCACGATGTAAGCGACAGTCTCACGCCCAAAGTATACGAATCCTTAATAACCCGTATCAAGCTGTTGTCTAATTTAAAGATGAACGTGCATGGCGAGCCCCAAGACGGTCGCTTTACGATTGGCCTGCCAGGCAAAGACGTGGAAATGCGCATTTCAATCATTCCCTCCGAGTTTGGCGAGACGGTAGTTATGCGCGTCCTAGACCCAGAGGCGACCAAGGTTGGTTTGGTTCAATTGGGTTTGCGCCCAGATGACCTGGGGGTGGTGGAGCAGGAGTTAGCCAAGCCGAACGGACTTATTCTAAACACCGGTCCGACCGGCTCCGGTAAAACTACCACTCTTTATGCTTTCTTAAGGCATCTTTCCAATCCGGAAATAAAAATAATTACCGTGGAAGACCCTATTGAATATCGCATTGAGCACATTGAGCAAACTCAAGTAAACCCGGAGGTGGGTTACACTTTTGCGGGCGGTTTGCGTGCGATCTTGCGCCAGGACCCGGATACTATTTTGGTCGGCGAAATACGCGATAAGGAAACGGCGGACATGGCCATGCAGGCTTCGCTTACTGGCCACATGGTTCTTTCTACTCTTCACGCCAATGATGCGATAGGTGCCGTGCCGCGCCTGATAGATCTGGGAGTGAAACCCCAAACGATAGGCCCGGCCCTTTCTCTGATTATTGCCCAGCGCTTAGTACGTGTTTTATGCGGTTCGTGCAAGAAGGCGGTGGAGATAAGCCCGGACCTGGCAGATAAAATAGAAAAATTCAAAAAAAGCCTACCGGAGAGAATAGACCGATCCATGCTTGCTAAACCTCAAATGTTTGAGCCGGTCGGATGCGAAAAATGTAGCGGCTTTGGCTACAAGGGGCGCATTGGCATATTTGAATTTTTGGCGGCGGGACCCAGAATGGAGGAAGTAATTCTCAGAGAGGCATCTGAAATTTCTTTGCGCGCGCTAGCTAAGGAGCAGGGCATGGTTTCTATGCAACAAGACGGAGTAATTAAGGTTTTGTCCGGGCAAACCAGCCTAAGCGAAGTGGTGGGCGTGACCGGTCCGATAGTTTGGTCAGAGTAACAAAACAAAAAACACCCCTATGGGGCTTTGCCATGACACACTCGCATCTGGGGGCTATGTTCCCGTATGACGGGGAAAATAGAAGGGTCTCTTTTTAAGTAAATTAAAAGAGGTTAGAATTATTTTGAGGAGAGGCCCAGCCGGAACCGAACCATCCTAAACTAAAAACAATTCCTGCCCCCAGGTGCGGGGTCGTCATGGAATGTGGATATACTAGCATAAAGAAAAAATATTGTCAATAGCCGAGAGACGTTGATTTTTATAGCCTTTTAGCCCATATTTACTACTAAAGATAACCATGCCGCGCGCCACCAAACAGCCCCAAGACGACCTAAACGTAGACCAAGCCCTGCGTCCAAGCATATGGGATGAATATGTTGGTCAGGAAAAGATAAAAGAAAATTTACATATTATTATTGAGGCGGCCAAGAAGAGGAACGAATCCATGGACCACATTCTTTTCTGTGGTCAGGCGGGTTTGGGCAAAACCACACTCGCGCTCCTGGTTGCTAAAGAGATGGGCGCGCAGGTAAAAATTACTTCTGGACCAGCGCTAGAGAAAAGCGGGGACATGGCTGCCATCTTGACCAACCTGGACGCGGGCGACATTTTATTTATAGATGAGGCGCATCGCATTAATCGCACCATAGAAGAAATATTGTATCCTGCCATGGAGAGCAGAACCTTACACCTAATGGTAGGCAAGGGTCCCTCTGCGCGCAGCCTAAACCTAGAGCTTCCGCCATTCACTCTGATTGCCGCTACGACTCGCGAAAATCTTTTATCTAACCCGCTCCGCTCCCGATTCGGGGCCACTTTTCGTTTGGAATATTATAATTTGGACGATATTAAAAAAATTGTTGAGCGCAACGCTAAGATTTTAGGCATAGATACCGAGCCGGAATCGCTGGAAGTTATCGCTAAGGCGGCACGCGCCACTCCGCGCGTGGCAAATCGCCTCTTGAAGCGCGCCCGAGATTACGCGGAGGTAAACGACAGAAATAAAATAGATAAAGAATCCGCGGAGCAGGCACTTGCGCTCTTAGAGATAGACCACCTGGGCCTGGAGCCACATGATCGCAAGTTGCTGGAGGCCATAATTTACAAGTTTAATGGCGGGCCGGTGGGTCTTAACACTCTCGCGGCATCTTTAAGCGAAGACAGGGGCGTAATAGAGGATATTTACGAGCCGTATTTAATGAAACTAGGATTTATACAGAGAACTTCAACCGGTCGGGTGGTTCTGCCGATTGCTTACGAACACCTAGGGCTTAAAAGGCCGGGAGAGTTGCTCTGATTAGAAGTTGGCTTTAGGAATTAGTAAAAAAGATGATGTGGTTTAATGCTCACCACGAGTCCAGGCTCCAACGACTAATTACTAATATCTATAAATAAGTGGCTATTCTGATAAACGAATTTTTGCCGAATCCAATTGGCACGGACCTGGGAGCGGAATGGTTGGAATTGAAAAGCACGGAGAGCCAAAGCATTTCTCTCGCGGGTTGGCATCTGGAAAACAGTTCCGGGAAAAGCTTCTATCTTTCCGGGAAAAACATTAACCCGGGAGAAAATTTATTAGTCAGTCTGCCCAAGGGATTCAGCCTCAGGAATTCCGATGGAGCGATAGCGCTTTATGATCAAGCCGGAATAATTACGGATAAAACTTCTTTTCTGGGAACAGCCCCCGAGGGTTTGAGTTGGAGCAGGCAGGGCCCTTTTTTTGCTTTTGCAAAACCGACTCCGGGGCTGGATAACGCTCCCGCCAGTTTTTCTATGCCAGCTACGACCTACGGGGAAGTAGCGGGTGGAGCGGGTTCTTGGGAAATCTTCGCGATTGCGTTATGCTGGGGCTTATTGGTCGGGGTCGCGGGGGTATTTTTATCTCACTGGTATTATGAATCTAAAAAGTTACTCACCTAAAGAAACAAAACAACTAGCATCCCGCCTGGCTCTTAGGATAAATAGTCCCCATAAGACAGCGTTGGTTTTGGCGCTTTCGGGCGACTTGGGCGCGGGCAAAACCACTTTCGCGCAGGGGCTGGCGGAAACCCTGGGCGCGAAAACCCGCGCCCTTAGCCCCACATTTGTGCTGATGCGCAAACATGAGATTAAGTCAAAATATCACCATGCTCTTTATCATATTGATGCGTATCGTTTTAACTCCGACAAAGAAGTGTCAGCCTTGGATCTAAAAAAAATTCTAAGAGACGGCCACAATGTGGTTCTAGTAGAGTGGGCAGAGCGCATTAAAAAGGCGATTCCCAAAGATGCAATCTGGATAAAATTCTCACATACTAAAAACGGAGACGAGCGGAGCATAAATATTTCGGACGGAACTATGAATTAGAATTGTGACCCTCATAAAATTCGTATTATTAACCTAATTCGCATATCCTAGAATTCGTATACATGGAAAAACTTTTATTAATTGACGCGAACTCTATTATCCATAGGTGCTACCACGCCCTACCACCCCTTAGCACGCCCTTAGGTGAGCCATCCGGAGCGCTCTATGGCGTCTCCAGTATTCTCCTCAAGATTGCCCAGAACAATCCCCCCCGCTACGTAGCGGCTTGTTTTGATCGCCCAGAGCCCACTTTTCGCAAGGAGAAATACAAGGAATATAAGGCCCAGCGCCCGCCCGCCCCGTCCGATTTAATATCCCAGATAATCGCCGCCAAAGAAGTCTTCCGGGAATTTGGAATTACTGTTTTTGAAGCTCCCGGATTTGAGGCAGATGACATTATTGCTACGCTTGCGAGTAGGTTTGGAGAGGAAGAGGGGATCGCGGTAGAAGTTTTAACCGGCGACAGGGACACGCTCCAATTAATTTCGGGAGATAAAATTACGGTGCGTTTTTTCCGTAAGGGCATCAGCGACACCGTCCTTTATAACGAGGATCAGGTACAGAAGGATTTTAATCTTAGACCAAAGCAACTTATAGATTACAAAATATTAATTGGCGACCCTTCCGACAATATTAAGGGCGTGGAGGGTATAGGACCCAAAACAGCCCAGGCGATACTCGCAAGATACGGCAATTTGCCTTCCGCGATAGGCGACCGCAGCGCGGAGAATAAATTCAGAGACAAGCTACCCAAGTCATTAGAAGAAATTGACCTTTTGCGGGAGCTAATTGTGCTTCGCAAGGATGCCCCAATTAATCAGGTCGGGATAAAAGATTTAATGTTTGAGTTCCAGAAAGAACGCCTAAGTAGGATGTTTGACGCCATGGGTTTTGAATCCCTTAAAAAAAGATTAATAGGCGAGAGCGAAGCCTATGACGCGCCTAAAACCAAGCCAAAACAGCCTCCGAGTCCGCAGGGCAAAATGTTTTAATTGTTTTAGGGGACAGGCTTTGTTATGATATGGGGACGGTATGAACGACGGCCAGAAGCAGTTCAGGTTTTATTTATTTTTGCCCGAAATGAGAATATTTTGGGTTCTTTTTGTTCTGTTGATAGCCGTTTTCGTAATCTGCGTAGTTAATCTATCCGCTCTTTTAGCTGCAATTTCCGCGGTCCTACTTCTTTTTATTTGTTTCTATGTGCTTATTAGTATGCTCTGGGTGGGTAAGGTCAATTACAAGACCAAGATGGAGCGCAGTGAGCTTAAAAGTATTGTGGGTGGTCTGCAGGATGGATTGATAGCTTACGACCAAAATTTTCGTATTACATTTTTTAACCGCGCCGCGGAATCTTTATTTGGACTTAAAACCGAAGAGATGATTGGGCATGTTTTGCAACCGCAAGACGTAGAAAATAAATCCCTCCAATTGCTGGCGCAAGTAATATTTCCGTCTCTCGCGCCCAGTCTTGCCCTGCGCTCAAAGGCGGGAGAGTATCCCCAAATAGCGGACTTGTCTTTCGCGGACCCAGCTTGCGAGCTTAGGGTCGCGACCGCGCCCATGGCGGACGAGAACGGACAAATCCTGGGGTTCATGAAAATCATCCACGATCGTACTCGCGAAGTGACGCTAATAAAATCCAAAAGCGAATTTATCGCGGTCGCTTCCCACCAGTTGCGCACCCCCATTACCGAACTCAACTGGGCCATGGAAACCATTGCTCAGGACCAGGGCTTGGATGCTTCCAATCAGGATATAGCCAAAAACGCGCTAACCTCCGCGCGTAAGATGAAAAACATAGTGGAAGACCTCCTGAACGCTTCTCGCATTGAGGAGGGGCGATTCGGATATAACTTCCAACCTATGGATATTGTGGATTATGTGGGGCAAATTTTGTCGGAGGCGATGCCTCAGATAGAGAAGGCGGGGTTAAAAATATATTTTGATCGTCCCTCCGACCCCTTACCCTCTATCTCCATAGATCCTCAAAAAATATCTATGGTGCTTTCTAATCTGCTTGATAATGCGGTTCGGTATAATGTGCAAAACGGAGAGATCGTCGTCAGCATAAAAAAGACACCCCAAGGACCCTTTGTAGACGTGAGCGTGAAGGATACTGGTATTGGCGTGCCCCAGGAGCAGATGGACAAGCTTTTTAGTAAGTTTTTCCGGGCTGAAAACGCGGTAAAGTTCCAGGCGGATGGTTCCGGACTGGGGCTTTATATCGCCCGCAATATCGTGCGGGCCCATGGGGGGCAGATGTGGGCCGAATCTCAGCCGGGCAGAGGCTCCACATTCCACCTTACCCTGCCGACCGACTCAACCCTTGTCCCAACCCAGGAGATGGCGTTAGAATAGGGATGTCGAAATTGATCTAATTAACCTAATTCCTAACAGATCTAAGCCTAAGGAGTTGGGAACTTTTAGAGATTAGAATAATTAGAGCAATTGCAAATTAAACCAGTATGGCCAAATATATTTTCGTAGTTGGGGGAGTTATCTCGGGCGTAGGTAAGGGCATAACCTCCGCTTCCATCGGCAAGATACTGCAAGCGCGGGGCTTGCGGGTTACTGCTATAAAAATAGATCCCTATGTGAACGTAGATGCCGGCACCATGAATCCTACCGAGCACGGCGAAACTTTTGTGCTGGATGATGGCACGGAGTGCGACCAGGACATGGGTAACTATGAGAGGTTCTTGGATCAGGATCTATCCCGGGACAACTACATGACTACGGGGAGTATATATTTGAGCGTAATTAATAGGGAAAGAAACTTGGGCTATAACGGCAGGTGCGTGGAGGTTGTGCCGGACATTCCGCTAGAAGTTATTCGGCGCATACAGGCAGCCGAGAAAAAAAGCAGGGCAGACGTAGTTATCGTAGAAATTGGCGGGACCGCGGGGGAGTATCAAAACATTCTTTTTCTGGAAGCGGTTAGGATCTTAAAAATAAAAAGACCTAAAGATGTTCTTTTAATACTGGTTAGCTTGGTGCCATCTCTCACTGCGGGCGGAACGGAGCTTAAAACCAAACCGACCCAATACGCGGCTCGCACCTTGAACGCAGGCGGCTTGCAAGCAGATTTAATTTTTGGCCGCGCGCCAATTGCGCTGGATGAGAAGAGGAGGGAGAAAATAGCTTTTGTCTGTGGTTTGGCCTCTAAAGACGACGTCATCTCCGCGCCCAACGCGAGGAGCGTGTATGAGGTGGCTTTAAATTTTGAGAAGGTAAAACTGAGCGATAGAATATTACACAAACTGGACATAAAGCCCAAGGCGACCGACCTTAGAGAGTGGAGACAAATGGTGGCCGCAATCAATGATTCCGAAAAAGTAGTGAAGATCGGTATCGTGGGTAAATACTTTGATAGCGGTAGTTTTATGCTGGAAGACTCTTATATTTCCGTGATTGAGGCCATCAAGCACGCTGGGGCGAAAATAAAAGTTAAGCCCGAAATAACTTGGTTAAACGCGGAAGAGTTTGAGAAAGACCCTCGGCGCGTGCGCGATCTAGCTCGTTATGATGGCATAATTGTCCCGGGTGGGTTTGGGAAAAGAGGGGTAGAGGGCAAGATTCGAGTGGCGCGTTACTGCCGCGAGCACCAAATCCCTTACTTTGGTCTTTGCTACGGCATGCAGATTGCGACCGTGGAATACGCGCGAGATATTTTGGGCTGGCAAGACGCGCATACGACCGAGGTAGATCCCAAAACCAAGCATCCGGTCATAGATATTATGCCGGAGCAGAAGAAAAACCTGGTGAATAAAGACTACGGCGCGACTATGCGCCTGGGTGCTTACCCCGCCCAACTTAAAAAGGGCACCATTGTGGCTCATGCTTATGGCACGCTTTCCATCTCAGAACGACATCGTCATCGTTATGAGGTTAATCCGGAATTTATCGCTCAACTAGAAAAAGCGGGCCTGGTGTTTTCTGGAATTTCTCCTAACCGTAAGTTAATGGAGGTGGCAGAGCTGCCCCGCGACAAGCATCCTTTCTTTTTGGGTACCCAGTTTCATCCCGAACTAAAGTCGCGACCCCTGCGTCCCCATCCACTATTCGTGGAGTTTTTAAGAGCGGTAAACAATACCGCTTACGGAGAGGAAGATCAAAAGGTGAAGATTGCGAGGAAGCAGCCAGTCTCAAAGCCAAAAAACGGGAGCAAAAAAGAGGCACGAACCACAGTTAAGAAGAGCAAATAGTGAGCACGCCCCCTAAGCCAATTGATTGGAGATATTCTCGATTGGGGTGGAGGTAAATGACCTATGACCATTTTACTCTGGGGAGCGGATGACTATCGTAGGCGGGAGAAAGAGCGCGAGTTAATCGCGGACTTTTCCAAGAAACATTCCAATCTGGGAATTCGTAGGTTTAGCTTAGACGAGCCCGGGGAGGATTCCGCGCTGGCGGATTTTTTGGTTAGCCAATCTATTTTTGAGCCATACAAATTAGCTCTAGTCTCCGCTATCAACCAAAGCAAAGATAAAAATCTGGTAGGGGCGGTTAAGCAAGCTCAGAAATCCAAGACCATATTTATAATTTTATCGGAGAATGAGGCGCCTCTCTCTCCTTGGACTTTTCTACGTCAAAAAGGTGAGAAGAACAAAGAGGTTTTAGAGCAGAAATTTGACAAGCTTAAAGGCGCGGACTGGAGCAAGTTCGTCAAGCGGGAGATTGCGGTTCGTAAGGTGCAAGCAACTCCCGAGGCGGTGGAATTTCTGGAGGAAGTTTACGAGGGGGATTCTTGGAGATTAACTACGGAGCTGGATAAGATCTCTCTTATAGGCAAGAAAGAGATTAATAAGTCGGACTTGGAAAGGCTTGGGCTGGAAACTCTGCCGGATTTTTTCCCAACCCTTATGGCTCTTAAAAGTTCGGACGTAAAAATACGCTTACGAGCCTTAGAGCAACTTTTCTTAAGTAACGAGCCAGCTGCCAAAATATTCAACATCATTTCTGCGCAGTGGTACGATCGTGCGGAGATTATGGCTAAATACGACTTAGCGGTTAAGTCGGGCAAGTGTGAGTACGAAGAAGTACTGCTAGATATGGTATTGTCCTGAAATCAAAACCCCCGCTCTGGCGGGGGTTTTGATTATTTCTTCACAGAGACTTTCTTAGACAGTCTAGACTTTAAGCGATTGGCGGCGTTTTTCTTGATGACGCCGGTTTTAACAGTTTTATCCAGCAGTTGGAAGACTCGGGGCAACATCTTTTGGGCCTCTTCCACCTTCTTTTGAGAGACCAACTTGCGGTAGGTCTTTATGGTGTCTTTCATGGTCTTGCGGTGCTTAGTGTTGCGCGCGTGGCGGGTAACATTTTGGCGCAAGGCCTTCTTAGCTGATTTGGTGATAGGCATCTCTTAGAGAATTATGAATTGTGAATTAAGAATTAGGACGGAGAATATAATACCAGCAACTGTTTATAAAATCAAGATGCTCCCCATCTGATTCTTTATTCTAATTCTGCCCCGTAAGGGATATAATGACTTTATGATTTATTCCGTGCGGGGCATGGTTTCCGCCAAAATAGGCCAATTTGCGGTCATGGAAACAGGTGGATTGGGCTATAAGGTTTTTAGCCATGCGCGAGCACTCGCCACGCTCCGGGTGGGCGAGGAGGCTTTTTTATTCTGCCACTTCCATGTTCGGGAGGACTCCATGGATTTATATGGGTTTTTAACCGAACCAGAACTAGACCTATTCGAACAGCTCATATCTGTCTCCGGCGTAGGCCCAAAATCGGCTCTTTCTATAATGGACATATCCGATCTGCAGGGCTTAACTGCGGCCATCCAGGAGGGGCGTCCCGATCTCTTAACTCAGGCGTCGGGCATTGGGCGCAAGACCGCGGAGAGGATAATATTAGACTTGCGCAATAAAGTTGCAACCACCGGAGCGAACGCGAGCGTGCGCAGAATGGACGCAGACTCCGATCTTATTGAAACCTTAGTTAGTCTGGGTTATCGCCGCGAGCAGGCCAAAGCGGCATTAGAGAAGGTGGGCAAAGAAACATCCGGACTAGAAGACAGGCTTAAGGCGGCGTTCAAAATATTAAGCGGAAAATAATGCCCTCTATCCTTAAAAAAATACCAGGTTTTAACTGGTTATATAACTCGCCTCGTCTTTTGTCCCTATACCATCTTTCTCTGGCTTGGCTGGGAGCGGCTTTTTACGGCTTTCCATCACGCAGGATGATTGTGATAGGCGTTACGGGCACTAAGGGCAAGACCACCACCTGTAATTTGATCGCTCAAATACTCGCCGGGGCGGGATATAAAGTCGGTCTAGCAACCACGGTAAATTTTAGAATAGACGATAAGGAGTGGGTGAACGACACCAAGCAAACCATGTTGGGTCGCTTCGCTCTTCAGGGCTTAATGCGCAAGATGGTGGGCGCGAACTGTAGATACGCGGTCATAGAAACTTCTTCGGAAGGAATATTGCAACATCGCCAGCGTTTCATTGACTACCGCATTGCCGTTTTTACAAACCTTTCCCCGGAACATATTGAACGGCATGGCGGGTTTGAGAATTATCGCGCGGCCAAGATAAAACTTTTTGAGCAAATTGCCCGGAAAAACGACGGAGTGGGCGTATATAATTTGGATGACGAGAATGTGGAAATGTTTTTTGTGCCGGACGTGCGCTACCGCTACGGCTACGGCATAACCGCTGCTCTCCCCAACCCCAATTTGCCGGAAGCCAATCAGTACCAAATCTCAGGCATAAGCCTTTCTGCGAGTAAATCATCTTTCTCTATGGGAGGGAATAAATACGAAGTACCGCTGGTAGGTAAGTTTAACGTTTTAAATTCTGCGGCGGCGGTGTGCGTGGCGCTTTCTCAAAAAATATCGCCTGGCACTATCGCTCAAACACTGCTAAGCGCCAAGCCTGTTCCGGGCAGATTTGAAGTTTTGGAGAGTAAGGGTGTGCGGGTGGTGGTGGATTACGCCCACGAACCAGCCAGCCTGCAGGCCCTCTATGATGCGGTTAAATTACTTTCACCCAAGCGCATAATTGGCATTCTTGGCGCGCAGGGCGGAGGCAGGGACGAATGGAAGCGGGGCGAGATGGGAAAGATTGCGGCCGGTGTTTGCGATGAATTGATTTTAACCAACGAAGATCCCTATGATGATAATCCAGAAAGAATAGTGAACGATATTGAAAATAGTATTCCAGAGAAACAGCGCGCCAAGACCAAAAAAATAATAGATCGGGCGGAAGCGATTAAAATGGCAGTCCAAGGGGCCGCCTCTGGGGACGTAGTGGTTATAAGTGGCAAGGGTGGAGAGGTTTGGATGTGCGTTGCGGGTGGTAAGAAGATTCCCTGGAGTGATAGAAGGATTGTAGAAGAGGCAATGGGTCTTTGATGTGCGAAGGACGGACCAGCTCTGGTCCGTCCTTATTCTCGCTTTGTCTTGCCCTGCTTAAACGCTCGGAAAATGGCCGTCGCGACCAGGGCCAGTCCGAAGAGGATGAGCGCGTTCGCCCTGTCCTGGAGAGCGCGGTCTTGGGAGTAGGCGCAAACCGCGGTCGTCAGACAGCCCACGCCCGAAAGTATCCAGCCGAGCATAGCGATGTTCACGGGCGTGGCCTTCGGAATCATCTCCACCTCCTGCCTCTCTGTCGTCCGGTATATCCATGGGGCGGTTCAATGCCGAACCGCTTCATCGCCTCTTCCGCAAAGGCATAGAACTGCCAGCCGGGAAGTCTCTTTCGTGATTCTTGCCAGGGCGCGTCTGGGGGCGAACCGCACACTACCGGTAACTTGTTCGGGTCCGGTTTTATGCGACGATAGAAACAGAGCGTCGTCTCTCCGTCGCTTACCTCCACCCCCGTTATCCGGTCGGATTTGGGGTGGCGCACGACTTTAGAGTGAAGTACCAGTCCATTCATGCCTACCCCCCAAAAGAAAGGCCGTTGCCGAATTGCTATCTTTTTTATGCGTCAAAAATTGTTTTGTGTCAATCATTTCTGCTTTGTCCGCTTACTGTTATAATCAAATGAATGAAATTAACTTTTTGCGGAGGAGCGGGAGAAGTGACGGGCGCGAACTATTTATTGGAGGCGGGTGGTAAAAAAATATTAATAGATTGCGGAATGGCCCAGGGTAGCAGATTTGCGGAACTCCAAAATTTTGAGCCATTTCCCTATGACCCAACCGAGATAGACGCTCTTTTCGTAACTCACGCCCATATTGACCACACCGGTCGTATCCCCAAACTTTGGAAGGACGGTTTTCGGGGAAAAATATATTCCACCGCGCCCACCAAGGACTCCAGTGAATATCTCCTATTGGATTCTGAGCATGTTCTTCAAAAAGAAGCGGCGCAGGAGGGCTACCCGAGTTTATATGAAACTGCTGATGTGGAGGGTGCGATGTCGGTTTGGCACAATATTAAATATCACGAGACAACCGGCATTGGCGATGTCAAAGTTACGCCCTATAATGCCGGGCACATTCTTGGTTCGGCGTGTTACAGAATAGAAGCGGAGGGCAAAAGCATTGTTTTCTCCGGCGACCTCGGCAACTTTCCCGCCCCGATAATTCAGGACACGGAAATGCTCGCCTCGGCAGACTTTGTTTTAATAGAGTCCACTTATGGTGACCGCGTCCATGAGCCAACCGAGCGTAGGGAGCAGGAGTTGGAGGGGGCGATTGAGAGGGTTATAAAGACGGGTGGCGCGCTTATTATTCCTGCTTTCGCGATGGAGCGCACTCAGGACCTTCTTTTTCATATCAATCGTTTAGTGGAGAGCAAAAAAATACCGCACGTGCCGGTCTATATAGACAGCCCCTTAGCCATAAAATTAACGGAGGTGTACAAAAAGTTTGAGGACTATTTTGACAATGAGATCATAAAGTCCGGAGACGATATCTTTAACTTTCCGGGACTGCACATGACCCTCACTACCGAGCAGTCCAAAGAAATAAACCACGTGCCTAACCCTAAAATAATTATTGCCGGGTCGGGCATGTCGAACGGCGGACGGATATTGCATCACGAGATACGCTACCTGCCCGATCCGAACAGTATGATTTTGTTTGTGGGCTATCAAGCCAAAAACACTTTAGGCAGGAGAATAATAGATGGTGCGCAAGAGGTTAGGATACATGGAGAAGACGTTCCGGTACGTTGCGAGAAAAGGAGTATTTCGGCCTATTCCGCCCACGCCGACCAGCCTCGTCTCTTAGAATGGTTGGGCCATATGCGTAGTTCGGTAAAAAAGGTATTTGTGGTGCAGGGCGAAGAAGAGTCTTCTATGGTTCTGGCAGGCAAAATAAAATCAGACCTGCAACTTGAGACTGTGGTGCCAAAATCAGGCGAATCGGTTGTGCTATAATTTTATTATGTTTAACAACAAGCCTAAGGGGCATAATGATTTTAAAGACTTCCGTTCGTCCATGTCGTGGCGCATGTTCCGAGTTATGTCGGAGTTCGCTATGGGTTGGGAGTTTGTGGCGGATTTCCAAAAATCGGTTAGTGTTTTTGGTTCTACCCGCACCGCGGAGGGCGATCCCTGGTATGAGGAGGCTCGCAAGCTAGGCCGACTCTTAGCTAAAGAGGGTATCACGGTTGTGACGGGGGGAGGGCCAGGAGCGATGGCGGCAGCCAATAGGGGTGCTTATGAATCCGGTGGCGAGTCGGTGGGTCTGAATATTGAGCTACCTCAAGAACAGAGAGTAAACGGCTATGTGAAAAAGTCGCGCGAGTTTCACTATTTCTTCACGCGCAAACTGATGCTGACATATTCCGCCGAGGCGTATGTTTATTTGCCGGGCGGCTTCGGAACCCTGGATGAGTTCTTTGAGATAATCACTCTGATACAAACTAAGGAGATAGAGCCAATCCCGGTTATTCTATTGGGCGAAAGTCATTGGCGTCCGTTTATATCCTGGATGGAAGAGGTTCTGTGCGATAAGTTGGGGTACATAGATCCTTCTGATACTAAGATATATACCATCGTGAATACCGCCGAAGAGGCGATGAAAATAATAAAAAAGGCCAAAATAAGAGACGAGTTTTATGATAAAGCTCACCACTATGCCCAAGAAAACAACAGGTAAGAAAAAGACAAAGAAGACCGTAAAAAAATCGGTTAAGAAAACGGTTAAGAAAATTGCCAGAAAAGTTACTGCCAAAAAGACGACTCCTAAGATCAAGCCAAATAAACCACTTGGAACGGTAACTCATTTTTACGGGAATATTCGGGTCGCGATTATAAAATTTAGACAGCCGGTAAGAGTCGGCGCAAAATTACGCTTTGAAGGCGCCACCACTAAATTTGAGGATAAAATTGTTTCTATGCAGTATGATCACAAACCAATTAAGCTGGCGCCTAAGGGTAAGGAGATAGGTCTTAAGGTTAAGAAGAAGGTGCGAGAAGGAGATTTAGTTTACTTGGCAAAATAAGTTTGAAGATAGATGTTGGATAAAAAAAGTCTTTCCATCGCCGGCACTATGGCTGCCACCACAATAGGGGCGGGCATATTTGGCTTGCCATATCTTTTTACTACTTCGGGGTGGTTGGTGTCTGGTTTCTATCTGATTGTCTTGTCCCTGCTGGTGGCATACGTTCACGGGCTATATCTGCGCACGGTTAAAGAGTCCTATGGTAAACATCGTCTATTGGGTCTGGCGGAAGAACATGGCGGCCCAGCCCTGAGATTTACGAGCTTATTGGTTATTTTGGGCGGCTTGACGCTTACCCTGGTCGCCTATCTTATCTTAGTTAGAAATTTGGCAGCGCTCGCATTTCCTGGTTTAGAGATTTGGGCGCTCCTGATTTTTTGGATAGTCACCACGATTATAATTGAATTTAAAACTGGCCAGATGATGCTTTCCGAGTCGCTCGGCACCCTGATTATTATGTGCGCGGTTTTGGGTCTTATGGCTTTCGGTATAATCAATCCCTCTGTTTCACCCAAGACATATCCAGCCTTTAATTGGAAGAATATCCTTCTGCCATTCGGACCGATTCTTTTCGCGCTGGCGGGTTGGACCGCAGTGGAACCCGTTTATGAATACGCCAGGAGTCGGGGCTTGTCTCTTAAGGAATCTATTTCCGGTCTAAACAAAGGCACGCTTCTCTCGGTTTTGGTTTATATCTCTTTTGTGATCGGGATCTTAATTTCCGTGCCAGTTGTAACCCCGGATACTTTAAGCGGTCTTACGGGTTGGCCAGTCTTGGGCGTGGTGCTAGTAATGCTATTGGCCTTTTTCGCGATATGGACTTCTTATGTGCCGACGGGGCTGGAGATAAAGAAGTCCGCGGAAAAGGATTTGGGCTGGTCTAGGTGGTGGTCTTCTGTTCTGGTTTTTGGTATGCCCCCGCTTCTGATGCTGTTAGGCTTGGATAATTTTATAAGCGTAATCGGACTGGTGGGAGGAGTGTTTTTGGGTCTGGAATATGTCCTAATCCTGTGGGTTAGCAAAAGAATACTTCATCCCCATGGTTGGCAGAGAAATTTAATCAATGCTCTAATTTATATTTTCATCCTAGCCGCGATTTACGAAATCTGGGTTTTTGTATTAGGATAAGCGCGTAAAAGCTCTCGTCGTTCAACGGATAGGACATCTCCCTCTTCACCCCGCACCTTATAAAGCCCTCGTCGTTCAATGGATAGGACATCTCCCTCCGAAGGAGGAAATGCTGGTTCGATTCCAACCGGGGGCACGTAGGCAAAAGGTGCGGGGCGGGGGAGGCGATACAGGTTCAATTCCTGTCGGGAGCACTGAGTATGAGGTTTAATTTGTGGTGAACACGGTCGAGTTGTTCCTCGTGGGCGCACGAACTGGGGTTTTGCTATACTCATAATCATGAACTTCGAGAAAAATCGACTGGCCTGGGACTTGGTAATCATTTTTATCAGCATCTTAGTGGGGTTTGTTCTGATTAAAACTCAGGCGGTCGTGTATATTTTAGGTCTTGCCTCCGAAGCCAAAATGATAGCGAGCTTCCTGGGAGGCATGTTTTTCTCCTCCATCTTTACAACTATTCCCGCGACTATAGCGCTGGGCGAGATAGCTCAAGAATATTCCATTTTTTGGACGGCGCTTTTTGGAGGATTAGGCGCGCTTCTAGGAGACTTTTTAATCTTCCGATTCTTTCGAGACGATATCTCGGAGGCGCTCTTCGCGTTGTTTAATAAACCAGAGCGGGAACGTTGGTCCCACATATTCCACCTTAAGATATTCCGCTGGATATTCCCGTTGCTGGGAGCTATTATTATCGCCTCTCCCTTGCCGGATGAGGTTGGACTCGCTATTTGGGGCGCGACCAAGATGCCCAACAAGTATTTCGCCCCGCTTTCTTTCGCGCTAAATTCTTTGGGCATACTAATTATTGGGTTAATCGCCCGTTCGATTTGATTTTGACAAAGAAGGTCCTGGTTGTATGATTTGAGTATGAATTTTTACTCCTTGATCGCACTGCTTTCTGCGCTTTATGTTGTGGTCTGCCTATCTTTTAATGTGGCGTTTAGTAATAGTTTAGTAATTACCTCATGTTGGGTTCTTTTTGTCGCCACACCAATATTCGCGATTCTGGGCATGAAAGATAGTGCGAACATAGAAAAGCCGCGCTCTTTTTCAAAGGCATCTTCCATGTTGGCTATACTATTGTTTTTAGCCATGGTTTTGTGGGCCCTAGGTCTTTTTGTGGGTTGGGGCTAGACATTCTTGTTTTTTTAGCTTGGGCGGCCAAATATTTAATTGACACCCTCTTAAATTCTAAGTTATTAACTTATGGACAAGGCGACAGGACTCCAGGAATTGAAGGACGAGATGTTGGCGGATAGATCCCTGCCGCTCACGACTAATCTGGTCTTTGGCGAGGGCGACCCGGACGGAGGAGTTCTTTTTATTGGAGAGGCGCCGGGTCAGATGGAAGATCAGCTGGTGCGTCCTTTTGTGGGCCGTTCCGGCCAGCTATTGCGCAAGAATATTCGGGAGGTGGGCTGGAAAGAGGAGGAGGTTTATATTACTAATATCGTAAAGCGCAGACCGCCCGACAACCGCGACCCCCTGCCGGATGAGATTGAGGCATATAAGCCGTATCTTGAGAGGCAGATAGAAATTATTAATCCTAGGGTAATTGTGCCTTTGGGCAGGTTCTCTATGAATTATTTTTTACCAGAGGCTAAGATTACCCGCGACCAGGGCAAGGTTTTTCGCTCTACTCGGCACCTCATTGTGCCCATGTTCCATCCCGCGGTGGCCTTACGCAATCCAGCCTACATGAAGGAGTTTCAGGATAATTTCAAAAAGCTACCCAAGGTAGTCGCTCAAGCGGATAAGCTTCTTGCGGAACGTCCCCTCAAGAAAAGTTCGGCAGTTTATAAACCGGTGCAGAAGGGACTCTTTTAATAGCGACCCGAATATTTATAATCACACCCGAATGATCCGAATAAAGGTTAGCGACCCGAATGTTTCGAATCGCATCCAAATGACCCAAATCATTTTTGGATAATTAGGATGTAATTCGTAGTATTCGGGTTGCTTTTGTATAATGTATCCATGAACTTCGCGCCGGTCTATATCGCCTACCGGGCCATTGAGCGGGCTTTTGATTTCTACCACCATTGGTACATGGATGGCTCCATCTGGTTCTCGCATAAGTTTATAGATTTTTTGGAGGAGCGTGACCGGACTTTTGCGCTTAGAGTTACCCTTAAACACTTCTTTCAACCGCTCTACAAAGACTACTCTATAATCGGGCGTATCTTAGGGGTGGTTTTCCGCTCCCTGCGCGTGCTGATTGGCGGCATTTTCTATCTTATAAGCGGAGTCGTCTTTTTGGCTATTTACCTATTCTGGATATTATTACCTCCGGTTTTATTAATATATGGCTCAAGTATTTTCTTCCAATAAAAGAGAATATTTTTTTGACGAACCGCGCTTGCGTATGACGCTGGGTGGGCGGTTTTTGGTGCGCGTGGTTGGCCCAACCTTCTTTACTCTCTTAGGCGCGCTCGCGGTCACCGCTCTTTTTTCGGACATGCCCCAGCTTTGGGCAATTGGCATACTTTTACTGCTCTTTCTATGGGATTGGTATAGGCACCGCGGGGAAGCCCAACGTCATCTAATGGAAATGCCGAGCGAGGGGCGAGTTAATCTGGCCCACTATCTTTGCCCTCATTCCTACGCCGCGCTGGAGCATGTTTACGACCACGCGCTTATTAAAAAGACCAACGTGTTTTTAGAAATGGTCTTACATCTAGTGCGCAAATCCGAGCAGGTGGGCTTGGGCTTAGATAGATTAGATATAAAAAAGGAGGAGTTCCGGCACAAGATAGAGGAGCTATTAGCAACGGATAAAAGTTTTGCCACGGACAACAAGGAGGCAACCTACGCCCGGATTGAATTGATGGTCCGTCACGCGGTTGATAAGGCCATGGAAAATCGTGAGAGATTTGTGGAGGTGACGGATATCTTCGCGAGCCTGGTGGAGATTGAAGATGAAAGCGTTCGGCGCGCCTTCGCGACCTTTTCGCTTGATTCTGGGGACATCGTGCAGGCCATGTCTTTTTCCGCCGCTGTTCGCCAATTTGGCAAGCGATCGCGACTACCCCAGGTCTTAAACGCCATAATTCTGGGAGGGGAAAAGGGTTTGCGTCATCGTATTATGAATCGGGCCTGGACCAGCCGACCCACCCCGCGTTTAGATTCTTTGGCGAGAGATCTGACCGACGAAGCCCGAGAGGGCAGTGTAGGATTTTTAATAGGACACAGCGAGGAATACGAGCGCTTGGCCGAAACATTGGCGCGCATTAGTAAGCCGAATGTGATTCTAGTGGGGGAAAATGGTTCCGGAAAAAACACCATTGTGGAACACTTGGCGGCGCAGTTAGTTAAAGATCGCGTCCCGCCTCCTCTTTTTGATAAGCGTTTAGTGCAATTAAGTATCGCGGATATGGTCTCGGGTGCTGCGCCGGAAGAGGTCCAGAAGCGAATTGGAGAGATAGTGGAAGAGATAATGACTGCCGGGAATATAATCCTCTATATCCCCGATATCCATAATTTAGTGCACACCTCCGGGCAGGCCTTCCTTTCCGCCGCAGACGCACTTATCCCCGTTATTGAGAATGACGCGTTCCCAATCGTGGGCAGTACTTACCCCAGAGAATATAAGCAGATGATAGAGCCGCGCAGCGACTTCACGAGCGCGTTTGAAGTAATACGCATAAATGAGTTAAGCGAACGAGACGCCCAGAGAGTTTTGACTTATGAAGCAGTCTTATTGGAGGGTAAGCACAAAGTTAATATCAGTTTTGGAGCAATTAAGATGGCGGTACAATTGGCAAAGCGTCACTTTCGGGAAAAGATGTTACCTGCCAGCGCGGAAGATCTTTTGAAAAGCGCCCTGACTTACGTTTTAGAGAAAGGAGAGAAGAGGCTTGGGCCGGAGCAGGTTATCGCGGTCACAGAGCAGAGGGTTAATGTGCCTATCCATGCGGCCGGGGAGGAGGAGGCGAAACAACTACTTCAACTAGAAGAAATAATCCATAAGCGCTTAATAGGGCAGGAGGAAGCGGTTAAGTCGGTTGCGGACGCTCTACGAGAATATCGAAGCGGACTTACTCGTCCGGGTGGGCCGATCGCCAGTTTCTTGTTTGTGGGCCCAACCGGAGTCGGCAAGACCGAGCTGTCTAAGATTTTGTCCGAAATACAATTTGGCTCCAAAGAAGCGATGGTGCGTTTTGATATGACGGAATACCAGGACAAGCAAAGCTTCTATCGTTTTATCGGTTCTCCAGACGGGGCTACCTCCGGTGCTCTTACGGATGCGATACTCAAAAAACCCTATGCCCTGATACTCCTGGATGAATTTGAAAAAGCGTTTCCAGATATTTTGAATCTTTTCTTGCAGGTGCTGGATGATGGCCGGTTGACCGATAATCTCGGGCGCACGGTAGACTTCTCTAACACCATCATTATTGCCACTTCCAATGCGCACTCCGACATAATCAACGAAGCGATGCGTGCCGGTCAGACCATGCATCAGATAGGCGAGTATCTGAAACAAAGATTAGTAGATGTGTTTAAGCCGGAGTTATTGAACCGTTTTTCTAAAATAGTCATTTTCCACGACTTGAAACCAGGCGAGGTTCGCCAGGTGGCGGAGATAAATCTTAATGCGTTAGCTAAGATGGTAGAGGACCAGGGCATATCCCTTTCCTTTGATAAGTCGGCCGTGGATCAGATTGCTAAACTGGGCTATGACCCAGCCTTCGGCGCCCGCCCGTTGCGCAGGGTAATAGAAGAGAAGGTGCGCGCCACCTTGGCTCAACATATTCTGGGACAGGAAATAAAAAAAGGTAGCGCGGTTCGACTGGTATATCGGGATGAGAATTTCGATTTTGTCGGAGAATAATTCTAGGCGCGCCTTTGTTATCTCTCGGTCGCCCCTCTCCGGTTATCTGTTGTGAATTATTATTTATTTTTCGCTCGTGATATTATTAGCCCTTAATTAAATTGGTATCTCAGTAGGAAAATGAATCAATCTCAATACAGGCAAAATCGAACAAATATCGCGCGCGGGAGGGATGGCCACTCAAACGTACCCAGTCAGTCGGTTCATGATCCCAACGTAAAGAAACAGGTGGTGGCGGGATTTATTGTGTATCGCAAGACGGAAGAAGGCACGAAGTATCTTCTCTTGTACAGGCGTGGCTCCTATTGGAACTTCCCCAAGGGGCACTTCGAGCAGGGCGAAAACGCCTTGGCAACCGCCTTTCGAGAGACCGAGGAAGAGACCGGACTAAAGCGTGCCGATTTACACTTGGCGCAAGGGTTTAAGACCTACGTAAAATTTCATTTTGAGAAAGACGGCCATCGTATTTACGACACTGTGATTTTGTATCTGGCGGAAACCAGAAAAGCGGAAGTGCGTATTTCGGACAGGGAGCATAGTGGCTATGCCTGGTTTTTGTATCCGGACGCGATGCACATCTTAGGTCGTTATCAAGGAACTAAGCGAGCTCTCCAACAAGCTAATGATTTCCTTCGCAGAAAAGGTGTGGAACGCCGCCCGCAAAATACCACGCGGTAAAGTTGCCACCTACGCGCAAATCGCGCGCATGATTGGCCATCCGCGTGCCGCTCGGGCGGTGGGCAATGCTTTAAATAAAAATAAATATTCATATCTTGTAAAAGATTTGTCCGCCAACCGGCGGGTGCCTTGCCATCGGGTGGTGTGCTCGGACGGTTCCTTGGGCGGTTTCGCTTTTGGCACCAAAAAGAAGCAGGCACTTCTCGCCCAGGAAGGGGTATTGGTAAGAAAAGGAAAGGTAGACCTAAGGCGGTATAGTTTTTCATCCCGAGCCGCCAGCAGGCGGAGAGGGATCTGATCGTGTTTTTATATAGGTAAAATAGGGCTATTTTACACTTGACAATATGGCATATTATGTGGTATAATAAGAGAGTAAGCTTGAATAGTACCTTGAGATAAGTTGATTTTCGGCGGAGTATTTAGGAATTAATATTTATTGATTTTTAAGTACTCTGCCGAAAACATCGCTCCCCACGGCGATGTTCAAAATTAATCGCAGGCGGTGGGACCTGCAACCTTCGTGGAGGTGGTCATGTCAGGACTATCAGGAAGATTCGTGCAGCCGGTGGCAGACCTGCCCGCCAGCTGGCGGATGGACGCCTACGAGCAGACCCCGATGTTCGTCCCGGCCGGATGGAAGTTGTGGGTGGCCATCATCGCTACCCCCGACGTCCTGCAGGTCGCGACTTGCGACAAGCCGATCGAGGACTGGATGGGGGTTAATGGCGCGACCTTCACCTTTACCAATGACGCGATCGTCGTAGTGGAAGGGGGCTCGCGCGGTGGGCACTCCTGTCGCCACCTGCGGTTCGCGCGGGCGATGAGGGAGGGAGCGTACTGGCCCGGTTGCGAAATCGAGCTGTTGCGTGACCTGCCGCTCCGCCGCGGCTGCCGTGAGTTGGGCCTCCCGGTACTGTATAGCCCCGGTGGGTTTCAGCCAGTCGGGTTCGGCGACGAGTTCGCTGTCGCCGACTTCTCGGTTAGTGGCACGCGGGGCTGGATCGTTCCCAAGGAGCGACTGGCCGAGGTCCACGCCGCTGGGCTGGTCGGGGCAACATGGACAAAGCCCCACCCGATCCCGGTAGTGCGGCCCGCCGTCTTCTAGGCGGGTAGCTGAAATAGGAGTCCGCGACTGATTCTCCATCAGTCCACTCCACAACATCTTGGGTCCCAACTGCGATACGTCGCATGTTGGGACTCCTACCTCAATCTATAAATGATAGTTTGTAGATTGAGACGAGGAGTTCTTTTAAGGTGTCCCTAGCGCTAAGTATCTAAATAGAATTATCCATTTAAGTGTTTGTAATGTCGGTTTAGATATTTGGCGCTGGGGATAAGAACACCCCGGTATTACTTGCTCCGCTTATTGGTGGGGCACGGTTGGCGGTCGCCGCATTGACCGTCGTTTTACGCGGATCCCAAAGATCCAAGGAGGGAAAGCGTGTCGTTATGAAACAGGAGCCCGTAGGGCTTCCTGCGTAGCAGAACCAGGCTGGCGAAAGGCGATGTGCGAACTAGCCGGTGGGGTGGCCTGTGGCGAAAAGACCCCCGCGAAGAAGGTTCGCTGCGACCTAGTCGTTGACCACGACTAAGGTCGAACGCTGTATCCAGGGATGCGTAAAAAACACACTGGAGGCTGTCGACGGCAGTGTCGGCCCCGTGCAGGATAGGGACACCTGCAGACAGAATCCGGAGGTCGGGCGCGCAATGCGTCCGACCTCCAACCGTTTTAGTTCGGGATTATATCGTGGATTAAAACGGTGAGAGTATAAATCAAAAATATCCCACTTGGGGTATTTTTGATATGTGGTGCGCGAATTACCTTTTCAGACTTTTAGGTGGAATGGCGGAATCCCACATGGACCAAAACCAGATACGGTAACTTTCGGCTAGGTTCTTGCTATGGATTACGAAAAAAGTTAAATCCTCCGCCAGTTTTTTAATATGCAGGCCGGTATAGGTAACAACGTAATCGCCGAAGATATGAATGCCAGAATCAGTAGAATATTTTTTGTCCAAAAACCTGTATTCTAGTTTGCCGGGAAAGTAGTCAGGGAAGTCGGATAATTGATCCTTAACTTCATAATCAAAAAGTTGAATAAATTTTATTTTCTTGCGGTTAGCCTCTTTAAAGAATGCCTCATTGGAATGCGCGAGAAGGGGATCAAACCAGCCACCTTTGGCGCCGATGAAATAGCTGTCCTCGCCCACCCGCAGAACGTCTCGCCAAATATTCTTTTGGCCTTCCAGCCCGCGATAGATATAAGCCTCTTCCGGTGCCACCCGGGCGGCAAATTTCTTTTTTAATTCCGGTAGAACTTTTAATAGGCGTTCGGAATTTTCCGATAGAAGCTCAACCAGTTTATCTGGGTCCACGGCGTTGTATTTATTTTCTCCCGCGGAAAGAATCGGGAAGCACAGCCCCTTCTCTACTAAACGATGGATAGCGTCATAAGCGTTCCGGCGGTGGATATTGCCGAAAAGCGCTATCTCGCTCACTCCCGACTCACCGTGTTCCACGAGTGCCTCGTATATTCTCGCTTCATTAGGGGAGAGGCCCAGGCTTTCCGCCACCACTCTTGAGATTACCATTTTAATATTTATGTAAATCTAACGACATGTTTTTTCTCGTAGGCAGCCCGCTTTCTTTAGCACGCGTCTGTAATGCCTGCAGTAGAAGATCAAATATTATCAAGAACTATGTGGTGGTATATACCACCCATTGGTGGTCTTGGCCACCACTGCCTAACTATGAATGATTAGGGCCAGAGTGTCAATCCTGACACTTAAGCCTTGAGAATTAAATATCTTGAAACTAAGACAGAAGGGAAGGCGCATCATGGGTCTTAATATTAAGATGCTCGTCGCCACGATCACCGTGCTTTTCGCGTTCCTTTGGGCTATGCCAGCGATGGCGCAGAACGGCACGGAGACACAAGTCCGGCTCGCGTTCCACCAGCAGCCCGCCCAATCGGGCTGGTCCCTGGCAGGATGGCTGGTCCTGCCGGACATGACTGCGGTCAATAAAGAGGGCACGAGCACGGGCGCCACCTCTTTAAGCCTGGTTGGTGTCGGTTGGGCCAGTAAACCCAACTGGGTGGAGTTCCTGATCGGCGCGCGGGTCAATCAGGGAGGAGCGATCCGCTTGGAGCCAGCCTTCAATCTGCGCGGTCTGCGCAAAATCGGGGAGTGGAATCTTTACGGAGAAGCCCACCTCTACCCCCGTGGCCAGTCCGCTCGCACCATCTCCTTTATTTCCACGGACGCACCCGTAGCCTCCAGTTCTGCTAAACTGGATACCGCAGGCATGGTCCTGCGAGTCGGAGCGGAATCTGAGGTGGTGAGCCGTTTTCATGGCCGGGATTCCTGGGGCGCGGGTCCACGAGTGAGCCTGGTCTTGCGGCCGCTCCCACATCTCGGCGCGCGCAAAATCGCGCTCACCGCCGCATACCAGCTCCGGAACGACCGCAACTTTCTGCGCTGGTACATCGTGTTTTTGCGCTAGAACGAACGCGCCCCCGTCAATCGGCGGGGGCGCGTACAAGTTTCGTGTGGAATTATTCTATTTGGCCAGCTCTATGATATTTTTGAATACTTTGGGTTCGGTTTCAGCTAGGGTAGAAAGAATCTTGCGGTCCAGCTTTATCCCCTTCTTCTTTAACCCGGAAATCAATTTGCTATAACTCATTCCTTCCGCGCGGGTGCCGGCATTGATGCGGGCACTCCACAGGGCGCGATAATTGCGCTTCTTCTCTTTGCGTCCGCGTAGTTTGCGGCGCAAACCGTGCAGTAGCGCTTCCTTGGCGGCGCGCTCTTTAGACTTACGGCCCCAGCGAAAACCTTTGGTTTGTTTGAGTACGTTCTTACGGCGCTTATTCGCGGTTGTTCCTCTCTTTACTCTAGGCATATCGGTTGATTAATGATTATTAATTAATAATTTATAAATTGACCACTAGTGCATTATTGTTTTAACGGCGTGATCAATAGAAAGAGTCTTGCGCTTGCTGCGCACATTCTTACTGCTCTTGCGAGTGCGAAAATGGTCCACGCCCATGGGGCGACGCACAATCTTGCCGTTTCTGGTTATCCTTATTCTCTTACTGATGCTTTTTCTAATACTCATGTTTTTATTATTCGGGTAATTCGTATGTAATTCGTGACATTCGGGTCGCTGTCTACTTTTTTACTATTTGAATACTTAATCCTTGCGCGAAGCGGGGCGCGCCCATAGTCTTATATTCCACAGTTATCATTTTCAAGAAATCGCCTAGTTTCTGATTCGCGAAGTTCTGATTGTACTTCTCCCTGCCCCTCAATCTTACGTACACTTCCACCTGATGTCCTTCATTTAGAAACTTTTCTAGCTGATGAACCTTGGTTTGAAGGTCGTGTTCCGCGGCTCGCACGCTGATTTGGATTCTCTTGCCCCCTGCCGCCTTTTGAAGTTGACGCTCCTTCTTATCTGCCTTCTCGCGTTCATAGCGGTACTTATCAAAGCTCATTATGCGCGCTACTGGAGGCACGGCAGTGGAAGAAATCTCTATCAGGTCCAGTCCTTCTTCTGGTCGAGCCAACTGCAACGCCTCTTCCCGTGTAATAACCCCCAGATTTTTACCTTCCGAGTCTATTACCCGCAATTGCGGAGCGGTTATTTGATTGTTGATGCGTGGTCTAAGTATGGCTATGGGGTATTGATTTACAAGCGCAATATTACATAAATTAGGCGTAAAAGTCAATTAAGAATATGCAACATGAGTCATAAAACATAGAATATCGAACTCGGACAATCTGACATTAATCCAAATATCCAGTCGCTATAGGCTCGCTCAGCTCTTTTGGGTTGCGCTTCGCGAAGTCTAAAAACCAAGCTTGTGTTTCCGGCTCGCTCAGTTCCGTAACCGCGCTGCGTGCACTACGGTAGGGCAGAAGGCGGTAAGAAATATTCTCGTCCAGAATACTCATCTCCACTGCCAGCCCCTCTTGAGTCTCTTTTGAAAACCACTGGTCAAAAAGAAGATTGCCCAGAGAGTAGAAGATATATTTGCCGTTATATTTTTCAATATCTTGAACCACGTGAGGATGATGGCCAAAAACCACCTCCGCGCCAGCGTCTATAAGCGCATGTGCGATTTTTTCCTGTTCGGCGTTATGAATGAGCTTATATTCTTCCCCCCAATGGATCATTACCAAGATTAACCGAGAGGAGGAGCTCTTCATTTCCCGAATCAATTTTACGGCCTCCTCCGGCTTAAAAGTTTGCCAGGTTGCGTTAAATCCCAGAAGCGCGAGCTCTCGGCCATTGACCGTGGTGGTGGCGACACTTGCCGCGCCGATCTTGGCCGGATCGCCCATAAACATAAAATTATTCTCGCGCAGTATCTTCTGGGCTTCCTCAAATCCTTTCCTGCCCTGATCCAGTCCGTGGTTATTGGCTAGATTAAGAAAGTTTATATTCGCATTTTTTAGGATGGCGAGCGAGCTGGTCGTGAAAGCAAACGCCATTCCATTTACGGGCGTGATGGGCGGGTTATAAAGCGTCGGACCCTCCAGGTTGGTCCAGATGATATCGTTACCGGAAAATAATTCCGAAGCACTGCCCAAAAGATAGTTCTGGCCATTCTTCTCATACATAGTTCGCACTGCGCGACCCAGCATAATATCGCCCAAGGCAAGTAGCTTGATAGGTTGCCGTTCCCGGGGGACGGGAGTCTCCGACTCCACAACTTCTTCTTTTGTGCCCGGGACACTTGCTTGTTCTAAGAGTGGAGCGGGGGATAGTCGGAAAACAAAGAACAAAATTGGACCGATTATGGCGGCGGTCGCAAGCAATATTATGGTCAGATATTTATAGAACTGGTGCATCTCGCTCCAATCTTAGCGCGGAAGATAAAATCGTGCCAAATCAGTCCGCGTGGCTCAATCCGAATTCAGAAATAATTCTGAGCTCGGATTGAGCGGGCAGGACGACGCGTTGCCGTCCTGCCTCGCTACTACTTCTTGAAGAAAACCTGCGTCCTGGTGGCCGCCCGCGCGCGATTCGCGTCGGCGACCAGAAAGACGTTGCCGCTTGGCCGGAACTGGAGGCCGAGGAGCCAGGTGGTGTGGCCCTTGCTCCGGTCCAGCTGGAAGTACGGCTGGAGGAATTCGGTTAGGCGAAGCTCTGCGACCACGAACCCTTCCGCGTGTTTGCGCTCAGTCGCGTAGCTTACGAGCCCGCTGAGTGTAAAACGCTTCGCGCGCCACTCGCCATTTAGGCCGTAGCGCGACGCGATGTCGCTTCCGACCTGGGCCGCAAAGCCGTACCCCACAACCCCCTTCTTCCGAGAGACGAGCAGGGAGACCTCCATGCCCCGGAACTGCCCCGGCGCGGAGAAGTCGAGTCCGGACTTGCCAGTGAAGTCGACTCCGACCTTCCAACCCCTTCCCAACGGACCCTCTACCTGCGCCCCATAGGCGTAGGCGTTGTAGGGATAGCTTCCTTGATACCCCACCTCCCGGAGGAGGAAGGGCGGCGGGCTCTGAGTCAGCGCGGACAGAAACACCCGCCCAATCTTCATGGCCCAGCCGTTTTCCGTGTGACAGGCCAGCCAGGCCTGGTGGACCCAGCTCTGGTCAGACGGGTCAAGTTCCACCTGCCCCGCCGCGCAACCCTCTTGGGGTTTACGTGTCAGGCGTAGCCGCGCTCGGGGGATTTCCATCTTCCCTCCGTCGCGGCTCGTATCCGTGTTGAGGTGTATGTACGCGAACCCCGACCACGGACTAGGCTTGGCGTCCTGCGCCGATACCCCTATGGGAACGAAAAGCAGGAACGCTAGCGCCGCAACAAGAAGTCGGATAGTCATCAGCAGGGGACCTCCATCCCCTTCAAAGAACAGGGCTACATTTTATAATAAATTTCTAAAAAGTCAAATAAGGCTATGAAACTAAGGCGGATAAAATCAAAACGCCGGCAATAGTTACGGCTATGCCTATTTTCTGGTGAGTCGCCAATTTTTCTCTGCCAACCCACAAGCCTAAAAGGGCGGAGAGCGCTATGTATGCTTCGCTGATAGTTGTGGTGATGGCAATGGATATAAAAGTGGTCGCTTGCGCAAAGGCAACCCAGCCCAGCGTGTCTAGCGAACACTGCGCGATAATCAATTTAGGATTATGTCGGAGGTCGCGCCCAATTTGTCTGGCAGTCCCGGTTATAAGCATAATTATCAGGCAAAATATTCCGGAGAATAGAAATGCGAACCAAATAGTGAGAAGCGGAGAAGTCTCTTCGCTTGAAACACCCACGAAAAAGTTTAAGAGAGCCATGGTGATGGCGCTTATAAACGCGAGAACCACACCCTTCTCCAGATAATTGGTTTCAAAAAAGTGTCTAAGTTTCCCACCGAAAGAGGCGAGCGCTATCCCCGTAAAAACTAAAATCATAAGCACAAAATCCAACCAGCCCATCCACTCGTCTAAAATAAAAATTCCAAGCGCTACGGTTATGGGCAATTCCAGCCCGGTAATCGGGTTAATAATAGAAATTTTTCCCACTTTCAGTGCCTCAAAATCAAACAAAGAAGCTATCACCGTTATTACGGAGACAACTAAAAGCAAAACAATCCCATTACTATTGGAAAATATGTTTGGCAACTCCTGCCAAATAAAAGGTAGAAGAACTATTCCGCCGGTTATACCGATATAAAAGAGAGCGTGAACATCCCCGATTCTACGAGTGGCGCGCTGAATCATAAAATCCCCAAAGCCAAAACTAAAAAGCGCGACGAGCGCCCAGGCGATGCCAAAGATTTGCATGAGGTTATTTTAACATTACTTAACTTGCGCCCAAAACTTTTCCTGCTAGAATCCGAACCAGCACGGGGAGGTGCAACATGAACTGGTCCATTTGGGGACTTCTGCTCATGCTCGCCCTGCCCGCCGAGTATGAGACCAGAATAAACGCGTCCCGAGAAGCGTTTTTCAGGCAGGACTTCCAAGTAGCGGCAACGCGGGCAACTGCGGCTCGTAAGCTGTTTCCGGACGATCCGGAGAGCTACGAGGCGCATACCAGCGCGCTACTCTTCCGGCTTCGGAAACAGGCGGGCGTGAATGGTTCGGGTCTATTACTTAGCAAACAGGCCCCCGACCCGAGTACGCTAGCCGAATTCTTAAGACTGCAGGCGGAGGGAGTTCGCCAAGCCGAGAGGTGCCTGCGCGACTCTCCCCGCAACGCCCGCTGCGAGTTTCTGTTGGCAAAGCTACATCTCAATAAGCTGTGGCTGAACCTACAGGTGTTGGACCGCAAGACCGGGCTCGGTGAGTATCGCTCTGCCCGCGCCGGGTTAGAGAGAGTGTTGGTGCGCGACCCTAATCACGCGCGGGCGCTTACCGCTCTGGGCTGGATCGAGCAGGTTGTCGCCGAACGTTCTTGGGCAGTACGCCGGCTCCTGGGCGGAGGTAGCCACGACAAGGCCCTCGCGCACATTCATCGGGCCACCTCTTGTTCTTCCTGCTCTGAGCTGGATGTGGCGGAAGCCAAATTCGCCTTAGCAGAACTGCTCCAGCGGGAGAAGCGGCAAAAAGAGGCCGAACCCATCTTGCGGGAGTTGCGTCGCCGTTTCCCGCCTCAAAACGGGAATGGTGACAAAGTAAGATAGACGGGCTTGGTCATTCGCGACCGGGCCCGTTTCGTTTAATAAATTTTTACCCAACCTCAATTTGCGAAAATTTCCCAAACTGAGGTTGGGGCAGGCACGCGCTGCGCGTGCCCGTCCACTGTCGCTATTTCCAGACGAGTCTGGCCGGCACGATCTCGTGCACGATGCCGTACCGAACTGCCTCCCGAGCGGAGAGGGTTGCCTCGGCACGCATGAGATTGAGGAACGTGCTCGCGGGGAGTCCGGTCTGGGTGGAGATGAAGCGCGCGAACCAAGCCTGGGCCATCTTCATGCTCTGGCGCCATTCCTGGTACGCCTCCTGTCCTTCAGCAGACATCATCCGCTCATACTCCTCGGCGTGTTCCAGGTCGGCCACGGTGATCTGGTTGCCCTGGCCGACGAACGTCCTCACTTCGTGGAAGAAGAATGTCGCGTCCGGCAGGGCCTGCCGTACGTGTCCAAGCAGGAAGAGGACGACTGCTGCCGAGCGGACGTCGCCCGACAGGGTCACGATGCCCTGGCGTTGGATAGCCGGGCCGAGCACCGAAAAAAAGTCGAACGTCCCTCCGGGCGAGCTCACGTACACGCGATTTGTGGAGTTCGCGCTACGGAGCTTTGTCAGCAGGGTTTCGACTGTCGACTTGCAGATCTCTCTGTCAAAGCACAGGTATGGCGGAAGTCCCATGGATTTACCCCCAGAATCATTGTGTCGCGCGATCGTGCGCGACGGCTGGCCAGGTTATATCACTTGATATGGGATATTGTCAATAATATAAATTTATGTTAGAATATAAGAGCAATCGAAAACGGGGATGACCGGCTTCGATAAGTCAGTACCTTGAATCGGCGAGTCGAGTGCCACCTCGTAAATCTGGCAAAAATCTTAACTGCCAACAATAAAGTTGCAGCTCCAGCTTTCGCCTACGTTTAACGCGTAGCGTCTGGAGGATCGGCCAGGCTGGGCCTCTTAGCTTGATACCGGTCTTATACAAGGAGGCTAGGGCCATATATACGTGCTCCACCGCATATGGCGCGAAAGAATGTGGAGTGTTTGTCCGCTTTAGCGAACTACACTCGTAGATGATTCATCGGTTTCTGTCTTACACGGCGGTTCGACTCCGCCCATCTCCACTCGACTCGTAAAGCCCCCCTTAAGGGGGGCTTTACTTCTCTCGTGGCAAGCCACTTTAAATAAGAGTCGAGTGCCCTGAGCGATTCGACTGCGTTCGTCGCAGGCGAGAGTCGAACGGGCAGGTTTGATAGAATTAGTATATGTTCTTTGTGTATATGATTAGAAATGATTTTGGGAAGTTGTATGTTGGTATAACAAAAGACATTGAGAGCAGGCTAAAACATCACAACTCAAAACAGGGCGCTCAATTTACAAAAGGTAAGTCAATATTTAGCGTTGTATTTTATGAAAGGCACGATACATTAAACGAGGCTCGCCACCGAGAAGTTCAAATCAAGAAATGGCGCAGAGATAAGAAGGAAATGCTTATAGATAGATTTTCTAAGGGGCTACCTACGAAGTTAGCGACGTGAGATTCCACCCATCTCTACCACTTCGCTATTCATGTATTTGCTCATGATGTATTTGGCTGTCATAATTCCCGCATGAACCACATAGAAGTTGAGTTGCGCGGACCATTGGACGAGGTGGGGTACAAAACTATCCAGGCCTATCTAGCCGCGAACGGCAAACACACGAATTCCCAGAAGCGCGTGTTTTTTGATCTTTCCCAGGCGATAGGCATTAATAACCGCACTTTGGACGTGCGAGTCAAAACGACTAACGGCAAGATTCAGATAGTGGTCAAGAAAAGCATTAGAGAGAGCTCTTCCCGGGAAGAAGCGGAGGTGAATATAGAAGCAGGTGGTCTAAAGCAGGCCCTGCACACCCTTGCCCTTTTGGGATACCCGAAGGGAGTCTCTGGCATTAGAGAAATAGAGAGACACACCGTCGGAGAAATAGAATTCGCGGTTCAGAGCGTTATGCGCATGGATAATGGACAGCTACATAGCAGATTTTACGAAGCGGAGATTATGGCCAGTCCAGAGAACAAGGACGAAGCAGAAAAAAGACTTCGCGAACTTCTAGCGGAAATAAAACTTCCTGTTTTTGATCGAGAGGGTTGGGACGCTTATGAAGCCAAGTTAAACGAAGAGGCGAACGGCTGGTTTGATTTCGAGTCCAGCGATATTTCTAAATTTTCCCCTTAGGTAGTCACTTTGCCGGCCAGCAAATAACTTTTATAATAAAGGGAAAGGTTATACAACAAATTAAAACTAACCAAATAAAATGATCGTAGAAAGTCCACAATCTCCAGAAGCCCAGAAGGCGGCCATTCTCGAAAAGATGGATGCCCTAGCGGACGATTTAGAAACACTATCCAGTCTCACATCTGCGCTATATACCGCGGAGGACGCAGAGGTTTTTGAGAGTATGGAGGGCATGACTCTTCCTGAGGGGGAAGAAAAACAAGAACAACTTTTTAAAGAGATAACCAGTCAGCTAGAGGCAGTGATGACTGGTTGTGAGGTGTACGAGAGGAGGAAGGCTGAGTTAGAGGCTCTAAAAGCTATGTTCCGAGGGGAGGCCAGTGAATATCCGAGGGCTACGTCCGGCATAGAAGCGCTTTTAGGCGGCGGAGACGGACCATACGAAGCAGTAAGTAAGACGCTGGGTCTTTATAGCGAAATAGAAGATGAGCTAAGGGCGGCTTAGCTATGTATTTATTAATTTGACCGCAGACCGGAGGACTTTTTAGTTCCTCTTCCACTCCGTAACTTTCCCGGCTTCTATTTCGGTCTTACTGGCGGGGCGGAGTTTTAGTCCTTTGGGGACGATGGGCAGGTGAGGCGACTCGTCCAGTTCTACGGATAAATCCCATAAATCTTCTTCGCTCACAGTCCAATTATATTTTTTAAAAACTTTCCGCAGGTCAAACGGGCGGGAGTAGCTTAAAAGCGTTTTGCGACCGCTATCCAAAAAATATTCATGGAAAAAAGACAGCGCAAGTTCTCTGGGGTCGCGGTAGATGGGATCGCGGTAGCGTAAAACGGAGTGGTTGGTTTTGGTTATGCCTCCCCAATAATTTTTATATTTGAAAAGTGTGACTATGTGGTCGGTGTCGCCCCTCCCGGTCTTAAGGTCTAGAAGCAGGGGAGGATGGCCATTGAGCCACAGGGCGGCGGCGGCCAAGAGCGCGCCTTCCATGCAATGCGCTTTCTTTTCGCGCAATACTCTCCGGGGAGACATATTTGTTTCGCCACTCTTTTCAAAATTTATCGGCAGAGTATCCAAAAAATCCTGGATTTTTTCCGGCGTGCGCAGTTTGCGTAAAATAGCGAGCTCTTCCTTATTAAATCCCAAATCCATATTCCCATTATAACCCAATTGAGAATTAGAATTGGGAATTGGAATGAAATAGATAAAGTTATATAATTAAGCTAATGAGAATAAAATGGAATAGCGTTACTAGGTCTTCCAAGTTGCTCGCTATGATTCTTTTTATTGCCCTACCGTTTGTTGGTTTTTTCTTGGGTACTAAATACGGCTATCATTGGGCAAACTATCGTATTTCCACTTATATCGCCGCCCGCCAAGGAGTTTTTTTGCCGGGACTGGAGCTGACTCGCAACCAGCTGATAGAAGCTAAGACGCGCCTAGCTATAAGTGAGGTTTGGCAAATTCGTCCGCAAGATGTGTTTCGTGATTTTGAAAAGCCCAATAAGTTCTATTTTGTGATACCCCAGACTAATCCTGCGGAGGGAACGGCGCTCGCTATGTATGACTTGGCCTGGGACGTGTCTTATGGAAAGTATGAGGTTATGAAACCATCTTTAGAGAGGTATTCCGTGTCTTATCTTTTGAGGCAATATTTACCTGAGGATAGAGAGCTTCGTATTGTAGGCATTCGGGGTAAGGATTTGGTTTTCAGAGAATCTTTTAAGGATGAGACTCTGGGTAAGTGCGCATCTGCCTGGCTATATCAGGACTTGGAGTCCGTTAATGTTTCCCAAGAGAATCCCGAACGTAGGCCATACACATTAAGCGGGGGAGAGCTTAAGTCTGTCCAAAAAGAAGTTACGGATTGCTTGGAGATAGCGGAGGAAGCGGGAGTAGATGTTACCAAGTAGAAGTTAGAAGGTAGAAAGTAGAACGTGATTGAATCAAAAACTGCTCTTGGGAGCAGTTTTTGATTTGGTTGGCATCTACCAACTTCTAGATTCTATCTTCTAACTACTATCTCTAGTTGGCGTATTCCATCAGCCAGCCTTTCGCTGCATCATATTTAACAATCAGGGCCTGCAAAGAGGTTGGCTCGGAAATTAAATCTTCCAGACGGTGGGAAACTATGCCAACCCTCGCGATGCCATTTTCTATCTTAAGAGAGGTGGCTTTAATGTTATCGCCCAGAAGGAAGGTGCGCACATTTTTATATCCATCCCCGGTGTTCTCCAGAACGGAGAGCATCGCGAAGTCGTGTCCGTTTGTTTTTTCATTCACGACAATTGCCGCATCTTCTTTGCCGTCGCCATTTAGGTCACCTTTCGCCACCAGGCTTTGGTCGGGAACAAATTCTAATCCTTCGGTTTTATACTGTCCGTCGCGTACGGCGTAAAGCGCGGTTCGGTCCAGGGGGGAGATATAGTCCGCGTCCTTAACAAAGGAGAGGTCTATGCCGTTTTGGGAAGCAACCTCAGCATTTTTTGTTTCTTCTTTGCCACCGAACAAATCACTCCAGAATCCACCCGTATCCGATACCTGAGCGGACTGGCCTTCGTTTTTCTCCACGCCTCGCCACTGGTTCGTCGCTAATCCCAAAACAACAACCACTACTAACCCTGCCCAAAAAGTCTTGCGCCAACCACCCCGACCAGTTTCTTCTTTGGGGGCGCCGATAACCATGCTTTCCGAGCGGATGGGCTCGTTTGACCCAGGTATTTCTATGACCTTATTTGATTCGTTTTGATTTTCTTCCATATTTTTGCCCTGCGAGGGCGGTTGATTTATGTCCAAAATCTAACCCCGTAGGGGGGATTTGTAAAGACCGGGGAGGTTTGTAAAAATTAGCGCGCTCGGGAGCGATCTATTTCCCGTTTTACGTCTCTCTTCTTTATGGTATCCCGTTTATCGTGGGCTTTTTTGCTCCTGCCCAGGCCGAGCTCCACTTTCACTAGATTTTTTTTGAGATATGCCCGCAGGGGCACCAGCGACCAACCTTTTTCTTGCAGGCGGTTGGCTAAAATAGCTATTTCCGCGCCGTGCAGTAGCAAACGGCGGAAACGGGTTGGCTCGTAATCACTCCCGGCATTTTTGGGTTGGAAGGGCATTATTTGGGAATTTAAGAGCCAAACCTCTCCTTTCTTGACGAGTGCGTGGCTACCAGAAAGGTTCATTCCGCCCAGTCGCGCGCTTTTGGCCTCCATACCGGAGAGCTCTAAGCCAGCCTCGTATGTGTCGGAGATTTCATAGTCAAACCGCGCCCGGCGGTTCTCGGCAATATTCTTGTGTTGCTTGGCTTCTGCCATATAATTGCGGATACCTGATTTTAGGATATGATTATGGGTAATCAGGCGGTCCAGATTTAAGATAACCGATTCACGGGTAAAAACAAGAATTTAATGAGAGCCAAGTTGAAAGAGATAATAGAACGCGCCGTCGGTTCCGAGGCGGGTTTTGATATTATGGTCTCGGACCACGTGGAGCAGGGGCACTATTCCACTAATTTGGCGATGCGCCATGCCAAGCTTATCCATCAGAACCCGCTTGATATCGCGAACGATTTCGCGGAGCGGATTAAGTCTTCCGCCCCCGCGGACTTTTTTGAAAAAGTAGAGGTCGCCCCGCCCGGCTTCATAAATTTTTGGCTAACTCCCTCCGCCTGGCACGGGAGCCTGGACGATATTTTGGGTCAGGGTAATAAATATGGGGTTTGGAATATCGGTCAGAATAAAACAGTGATAGTGGAACACTCTTCTTTGAATATCGCGAAGCCCATCCACGTGGGACATTTACGCAATGCCTTTACGGGCGATTCTTTGGCCAATATTTATCAGGCGACTGGTTATAAGGTGGTGCGCTGGAACTATTTGGGGGACTGGGGCACTCAATTCGGCAAATTGATAGTGGCTTATCGTAAATGGGGCGACGAGGCGGCGGTAGAGAAGGATCCAATTCCGACCCTAACGGCGCTCTATATCCGTTTTCATGACGAGGCGAAGAATAATGAGTCTCTGGAAGATGAAGCTCGCGCGGAATTTCGTAAGCTGGAGCAGGGGGATAAAGAAAATCGCAAGCTCTGGGGTTGGTTCAAGAAGGAGTCTATGCGTGAATTCAATCGCGTCTACAAAACTTTGGGCATAGATTTTGACATAGACATAGGCGAGAACTTTTTTGAAAAGGAATTGGAGCGGGTCATTTCCGAATTAACCGAAAAAGGTCTTACCAAGGAAAGCGAAGGCGGGCTCATTATTCCGTTGGATAAGTTTAATCTGCCGGTGGCCCTGGTGCGCAAATCGGATGGAGGAAGCTTGTATCTCACGCGCGACCTAGCCAACCTGGAATACCGTTTGAAAGAATACAAACCCGCCAAAATTCTTTATGTAGTGGGTAATGAGCAAAGCCTGCACCTCTCCCAAGTTTTCGCGGTTTTTGACCTGTTGGGCTTGGGCCAGGGCGTGGAATTGTTGCATGTCAAATATGGCATGGTCTTGGGGGAGTCTGGCAAAAAGCTATCTACTCGGGAGGGCAATGTGGTTTCCGGTGAAGAGGTTTTACAGAAGGCATTGGGCCTCGCGCGGGGGATAGTGCAGGACAAAAACCCCGGTCTTTCCCGACAAGAGAAGGAGGATGTGGCCCAAGCGGTGGCAATCGGCGCGCTCAAATACACCAACCTTAAAGAGAATCGCAACTCGGATATAATTTTCGATTGGCAAAAGATGTTGGATTTCTCGGGAGATAGCGGACCGTATTTACAGTACACCTATGCCAGGCTTCAAAGCATAAAACGTAAGGCTAGGCGAGTTGACTACTATTGGCCCAGACGCCAGTTGCATCTCCTAAAAGACGAAAAAGAGCTGGCTCTAATACGCGCCATTGCCGAATACCCCTATGCTCTGCTTGCGGCGCTAGAGAATACCGCGCCCAATCTGCTCTGCTCCTATCTCTATGGATTAGCCAACACTACTAATAGTTTTTATGAAGCCTGCCCGGTTATGAAGGAAGAAGACTCTAATCTGCGCGTCGCGCGCCTGAAGCTTATTGATGCTACCGCGCAAACCCTAAAGAGCGGATTAAGAATTTTGGGTATAAAAGCGCCGGAGAGAATCTAGGGTATACGAATAGCGCGCTACGAATGCGCACACACGAATGGGGGAATAGTAAAAAGTGGTAGCTAGCAGATAGTAAGTAAAAAAACGGAAAGGCAAAGACGGGTTAATGTGACCGTGCTATCGATTAGTGCCGTCATCTAGAACCTCTTTCCGTAAATACGCCGGGATAAATCTCTGGTGACTGGGGAATGTTTCTGCTGGTAGTTTGTCTAAATCAAACCACTCCCACTTCTCAAATCTATCCGGCTCCATCACGGTTGGTTCTCCTTCCCAGTCTGTCGCAAGGAAATTTATATGCAGATAATGAGCCCCGCCGGAAGCTTGGGGTTCGTCAATAATATTGGAGAGCTTTAGTGTTCTTGCCTTTAGGCCGGTTTCTTCTAGTAGTTCCCGTTTAGCTCCTTCCGCTAAATATTCCCCAAAATCCAACTTTCCTCCCGGAAAGCACCAGGTGCCACATCCTACCTTGCTGGGATTATTCTTTTTTCCCATCAGAGCCTTGCCGTCTTTAATTACCAAAACATTAATCGCCACCCGCGGGATTTTTATTTCTTCGGTCATGTCTTAAGCATAGCACAGCCGACACCCCCGGTTTATCGTGGGAATGGCTGACTGGAAAGGGCCACGTCCTGTCCTTCTGGCCATGCGCAATCTTTGATTTATGGCCGACTTCCTGATATTTTTAGGGAATGAGCTCAGAAGATAATAGCGGCAAATTCTTAGAGGAAGGGTTTAATCTTCCGGTCATTGAGGAGAAAATTCTGAAATTTTGGGAAGAGAATAAGATTTTTGAGAAAACCTTGGGAAAGACCAAGGATGGGGAGGCGTACACCTTTTATGATGGTCCGCCTTTCGCAACCGGTCTGCCTCACTATGGCCACATTCTGGCCTCTACTATAAAAGACCTGATTCCTCGCTATCAGACTATGAAGGGGCGCTATGTGCGTCGCCGTTGGGGTTGGGATTGCCACGGCTTGCCGATTGAGGAGATTGTGGAGCGCCATTTGGGCATCTCCGGCAAAAAGCAGATTGAGGAGTTGGGCATAGAAAAATTTAACGCTACCTGCAAGGAAAAAGTTTTGGAATATGCCGGCGAGTGGAAAAAGATGGTCCGCCGCATAGCGCGCTGGACCGAGTTTGATAATTCCTACAAGACCATGGACCGAGACTATATGGAATCGGTCTGGTGGGGATTCAAGCAGTTTTATGAAAAGGGCTTGGTTTATGAAGGACGTAAAGTTTTGATGTATTGTCCGCGCTGCGAGACACCAGTCTCAAACTTTGAAGTGGCGATGGATAATTCCTATAAAGATGTAACCGACACCTCTCTCACGGCGAAATTTAAAGTTGTGCCGGGTCAAAAGATAGGTGGCTGGTCCGTACCGGAAAATACATACCTGTTAGCCTGGACAACTACACCCTGGACTCTGCCGGGGAACGTCGCCTTGGCGGTAGGGGAGAATGTTGAATACGTCGTCGCGACGCTGGAAGGAAATAGATATGTTCTAGCGAAGGATCTAGTCAGCAAAGTTTTTCCGAGTCAGCCGGAGGTAGAGAGATCAGACATTCCCGGCAAGAGCCTGATTGGTCTGAAGTATGAGGCATTGTTTGATGTCCCAGCCGTGCAGACCGACAAGACCTTCCAGGTTTATCCGGCGGATTTCGTTACCACCGAAGACGGAACCGGCATAGTGCACACTGCCGTCGTTTACGGAGAAGACGACTATGATTTGGGACTGAAGTACGGACTGCCGGTTGTCCCGCTCTTGGACGGTAAGGGTCATTTTAACGAGAAGGCTCCCGGATTTTTAAGGGGACAGTATTTTGAGAAGGCCAACAAGATGGTCGTGGAAGAGCTGGAGAAGGATGGATTGCTATTCTCTAAACAGGACTACCCTCACTCCTATCCGCACTGCTGGAGATGCGGCAATAAGCTTTTCTATAACGCTATTCCGGCCTGGTTTATCAATATCCAGAAAATAAAGGGCAAGTTGGTTGAGTCTAACAAGAAGGAGATTAACTGGTATCCGGGGCACTTGAAGCATGGCCGATATGAAAAGAGCGTGGAGCAGGCGCCGGATTGGAACATTTCCCGCAATCGCTACTGGGGCAACCCCATCCCGGTTTGGAAGTGTGAGTCTTGTGGAGAAAATAAAGTAGTTGGCAGTATTAAGGAGCTGGGATTAGAAAAAAATACATTTTTATTTACCCGGCACGGAGAAGGAGAAAATAATGTTTTAGGATTGAATAACTGCTGGCCAGAACCGGAAAAATATAATCTAACCAAGGAGGGCGTGAAGCGCGTAAAAGATCTGGCGGGACACCTAGGGGAAATGGGTGGGGTAGATATGATTTTCGCGTCAGACATAACGCGTACCAAACAAACCGCCGAAACCCTGGCGGCCGCGCTGGGCGTTCCGCTTGAATTTGATGAGCGCTTACGAGAGCTTGGAGTCGGGGATTACAACGGCAAAACGTACGCTGAGTTTGAGAGGGACTTTCCAGGTTCGGAGCGGTGGACTAGGTGTCCGGAGGGCGGGGAGACGCGAACCAGTGTTCGGGAGCGCATGGTCGATTTTATTAACGAAAAGAACCGCGAATATTCCGGCAAGAAAATACTGATTGTTTCGCACGGCGACCCGTTGTATGTGCTTATGCAATATTATGGGTCGGAGCTACCTCCTGTGCCAAGGTTCGCTAAGGTCTTCTCGCTGGACGTTAGCATCACAGACCTGCACCGCCCGCACATTGATCAGATTATTCTTAAATGCGACAAGTGCGGCAAGAATGCCAAGCGCGTACCGGAGATATTTGATTCCTGGGTAGAGGCGGGCTCTATGCCTTTCGCGGAATTCCATTATCCTTTTGACCAGAAAGAAGTTTTTGAAGCTCGTTTCCCTGGTCAGTTTGTGGCGGAGTATATCGCCCAGACTCGCGCCTGGTTTTATGTGATGCATGTTTTATCCATAGAACTCTTCGGCAAGGCGCCTTTTGAGAACGTGGTCACAACCGGAACGATTCTAGCTGAGGATGGTTCCAAGATGAGCAAGTCCAAGAAGAACTATCCGGACCCATGGGTGGTGATAGAGAAGTATGGCGTAGACGCCTTGCGTTTCTATCTAATGAACTCTAGCGTAATGCAGGCGGACAATTTGAACTTTAGCGAGCGGGAATTGGGCGACCTGTATCGCAAGATGGTGCTCATTCCTTGGAATGTGTTGAATTATTTTTTGACCTACGCGCCGAAGGACACAAAACATGGGACATTAAACATAGAACAGTTATCCAATGTTCTGGATAAATGGATTTGGGCTCGCACTAAAGAACTGGTAAATGGCGTGACGGACAGTTTGGATGCATACGATACCGTGCGCGCGACCCGCTTCATTGCGGAATATATAGACGATCTTTCTACTTGGTATTTGCGTCGCAGTCGGGGCCGGGCGGATGCGTACTTTTTCGGCACACTGCGTCATGCCCTTATCAATCTCGCGAAAGCATCAGCCCCAGTCATGCCGTATCTATCAGAATTAATTTATAAGAGCCTCACTGCGGCCGACTACGAAGGGCTTACCATTCAAACTTCCGGACCAACCCCCACTGCTTATGAATCGGTGCATCTGGTAGATTGGCCAATTAAGAAAGAATTATCCCAGGAGGAGAAAGAATTGCTTAGCCAAATGAAGGTGGTGCGAGAAGCCGCGAGTATGGGCATGGCAAAGCGCAAGGAATTAAACATTCCGGTGCGCCAACCGCTCCAGGAATTAGGAATTAGGAATAAAGAATTAAAGGGTCAGGAAGGATTATTGAAGATACTTTGCGAGGAGTTAAATGTGAAGAACATTAAGATAGATCCCGATCAAAAAGAGGAAGTTGTTTTAGACGCGACTATCAGCGATGAATTGCGCCTAGAGGGATTGGTGAGGGGTTTAGAGCGAGCCATACAAGAATTGCGCAAACAGGGCGGTATGAAAGTGGGAGAAATGGCCAAGCTGACATATAAAACGGGAGATGCAGATCTTAACAAAGCCGTGCAAGCATTTAACCGCGAGAAGACTTATATTTCCGACATAACGGAGGGAGATGCGGGAGAAAAGATAACTTTAGATGGAAAAGAAATAAGATTGTCTTTATCCAAGGCTTAAAATTATATGCGTTACGAAAGCGAAAAGATATATATCTACGGTAAGCATGCCTTAATGGAGGCGCTTCAAAATGCTCCGCGCACCATTAAAAAAGTTTTTATCTCGCAGGAGTCCCGAGATGACGAACTCAAGAAACTATTGGCGAAAAATGATATCACAGTCGCGTTTCTAAAAGGGAAGGAAGCTTCCCGCATGGTGGGCCAAGATACCGCTCACCAGGACGTCGTGGCCATAGTTGATGTGGATAAGTTAATGGTTGATTTTGATGGTTTCGCTTCCAGCTTGGAGCCGAGTGCGGGGACTATGCTGGTCCTGTTGGACGAGCTCACCGACCCGCACAACGTAGGGGCCATAATACGCTCTGCAGCGGCTTTTGGGGCGGCGGGGGTGCTTATACCGTCTCACAATCAAGCGCCCATTACGGGGGTGGTGGTAAAATCTTCCGCGGGTATGGCATTTCGGGTTCCGCTGGTTTCTATTGGAAACGTGAACTATACCGTAGATAGATTGAAGAAGATGGACTTTAAAATCTATGCCCTGGAAATGGACGGCAAGAAAAAAGTGATGGACGAGAAGTTTGAGAATCCGGCTCTTTTCGTGGTGGGCAACGAAGGCAAGGGTATCCGCCAGAAAACTTTGGAGCGCTGTGATGTGACATTAAGAATCCCGATGGATTCCAGATGCGAATCATTGAATGCTTCGGTTTCGGCAGCAGTGGTGCTCTATGGTTGGAGTTTGCGCCATCCGGAAGCATTGGGGAAGTAGTTAGTAGTTAGAAGATAGAAATTAGAATAGCTCACATGAAAAACATTAATCTTATAGCCGAACCGTTTAAGGACTACGAATTGATTGATTCCGGCGCGAACAATAAACTAGAGCGTTATGGTAAATACACAGTCTCCCGGCCGGAGACGCAGGCAATTTGGAATCCGCTTCATTCCGGAAAATGGGGGAAAGCAGACGCGACATTCAGGTGGGCGGATGGAAAGGGTGGATGGTCTAGAAATAGCATCCCGGCCGATTGGAAAATATCCTGGCAGGATAATTATTTTTCTTTACGTTTAACATCCTTTAAACACACTGGCATCTTCCCGGAGCAGGCACCCAATTGGGAATGGTCCGCGAATCTGGTGGATAAGATTAAAAATCCTCAAGTACTGAACCTCTTTGGATATACCGGAGCGGCGACGGTAGTAGCCGCCAAGCATGGCGCGCAAGTGACCCATGTGGACGCATCTAAACAGAGCAATGAGTGGGCGAAAGAGAACGCGCGTCTGTCCGGAGCCGACTCGAAAAATATCCGCTACATACTGGACGATGCTTTGAGATTTTCCGAAAGAGAAGTTCGGCGCGGGGTAAAATATGACGGTATAATTCTTGACCCGCCCGCGTTCGGAAGGGGAGCCAAAGGAGAAGTTTGGCGCATAGAGGAAGACTTGCCGCGTCTCTTGGTGGCTCTCAAAAAACTATTAAACCTCAAGCAGGGTTCATTTTTCTTATTAAACGGCTATGCCGCCGGTTACTCGCCGCTTTCTTTAGCGCAACTAGTCCAAGATGTTTTTCCGAATGTGGATGGGGAGTATGGAGAATTACGCATTCCCGAATCTGGCTCCAAGCGTTTTATTGCGGAAGGAATCTACGCGCGGTTTATTATTTAAATAAATTATCAGTTCTGTAAAAAAACGAACAGCGCGGAAGGGATTAGATTCCCGACCGCGCTGCTTGTGCTACTGCGCCGTCCGCCTTGTTCTATGGACGGCGCTCGATGTCAAACTCAACCAGGTAGTCGTCGTACGACGCCCGGGGCGTCCCGAGGCATTCACTCGTGACGTCTTCCGTCTCAAGCATGTCCTTCGCTGCCTCGAGCCCGAAGGCCAGGAAAAAGCGGCGCATGGCGTGTTCGTGGCCATAGGCCCAGCGCATGCCATTGGTGATAATCTCGTCCAGCGAGGTGACGAGTGTGATGCTCTCGTTGGACAAGTTGCCGAAGGCCGCTTGCAGGGCGGCTAGCTCGTGCCATTCCGGTTCCCGCAATGCAGTCGCGAAGTAGGACACCACAGCGATGATGTCGCCCTTCTTGTTGTTGGCGTCCGCGCGATCCAGCACCGCCCGTGGGGTGGTGTTGAGCAGGTCCACGAATGGTGTTGCCCCCTCGATGATGACCCTCTTGATGTCCGCGAGAGCCGAGATCTGGCCAGGGGTGGGCTTGACGTTCGCCCGAGGCACCAAGTAGAAATTGCCGTCGGGTTCCATGCCCAACAGTCGCGATTCCAGCGTGGAGGCGGCCGCTCTCTCGAGCGACAACTCTTCGCCGATCTCGCGTCGGTAGGTGGCGAGCGGATTGGTATCCGCTCGCGCCGCCTCGCCGATCCAGTTGCCGCCCGGCGTGCACAGTCCCCGCCGGAACACAACGGCTGGCAGGCCGTCATCTTTGACCTCGGTGAATATCTTTCCCGGGTCGATTGCCCGGTAGATGATACCCACGCCTGCCACGTTCCCGATTTTTCGCCTCAGCAATTAGCCTCCTCGGCGCCAGGGCGCCTGCCTATTGGTTACGTAAAATCGATCCAGCCGCATAGCTGGAACTGGCCCAACAATAATGAAAATATGCTAAACAGTCAATCCTACCCTATTTTTTATCTCCTTTATCTTACGATTAGCTCGTAAAGACGCTTTCTTGGAGCCGGAGCTTAGGAGGTTCGTTAGGGTTTTGGGTCTGGCCAAGAGGGTGGATTTGCGCTTTCTAAAATCGGTGAAGTGGGCAACGATGGATTCCGCAACCGCGCCCTTAAAGTTGGAATAAGTAGAACCAGCGAACATTTTCTCGGATTCTTTTATAGATTCACCTGAGACGGCAGAGAAGATTTTAAGGAGATTGCTTATGCCGGGTTTGGCTTTATCAAACTTTATCTCATTGCCGGAGTCGGTTGTCGCGGATTTAAACTTGGCACGAATATCTTCCGGAGAGTCATCCAAGAAAACACAGCTACTTGGGTCGGACTTGGACATTTTCTTCTCCGGATTCTTCAGGCTCATTATGCGGGGAGTCTCGGTCAGAATTGGTTGTGGTTCAATAAATATTTCTCCGAAACGGGAATTAAACTTACGCGCCAGGGTGCGGGTCAATTCCAAATGTTGGACCTGGTCTTCACCCACCGGCACAAATTTAGCGTCATAAAGAATAATATCCGCGGCCATTAAAATGGGGTAGGTGAGTAGCCCGGTATTCGCCGAGTCTTTTTCGTTATCACTCTTATCCTTGTATTGAGTCATGCGGCGCAATTCTCCGGTAGGTGTAATAGTGCTTAAAATCCACGCCAACTCGCTATGGGCGGGAATTTGGGATTGCAGGAAGATGACCGATTTTTTGGGATCCAGCCCTGCCGCCACAAAGTCCGCGGTAAGCTCCAGTATCTGTTTATGCTTTTCTTCGGGGGTGTAGCTCTCGGTGAGAGAATGCAGGTCCGCAATGAAAAAATAGCACTGGTATTTGCCGGAATTCTGAAGCTCCACGAAGTTTTTAAGCGCGCCCAGGTAATTGCCGATGTGTAACCGGCCGCTGGGTTGTATTCCGGAAACCAAGATTGGCTTAGTCATTACTCCATTCTAATTCAAAAACTGGATATAAATCCAGTTTTTGAAGTCCGCCAACCGCCTTGTTTAGATTTCTATTACTACCGGAATAACCATGGGCCGGCGGCGAGTCTTGTTATACAAGAACTGACCGACCTGATCGCGCAACAAAGTCTTTAAGAATTCGCTCTCTACCGGCTTATCAGAGGGGAGCCGGGCGATTAGGCTCTTTATCTTTTTGCGGATATCTTCCATAACCTCCTGATTTTCCTTCATATAGATGAAGCCTCGGGAGATTATGTCGGGATTCTTAAGTATCTTACCGCCATGCTCCCGGTCAATTACCACAATCAATACAACCATGCCTTCTTGGGCCAAACTGCGCCTATCGCGCAAAACTACCTCTTCCACATCACCCACTCCCAAGCCATCTACCATCACGTAGAAGGCCGGCACGGTTTCATCTGTAACTCGGAATCCTTCTTTGGTAAGTTCGCCAACCTGGCCGTTGTCCATCAAGATGGCGTTTTGGGCTGGGATACCGACGTCTTCCGCGGATTGGGCGTTCGCCGCCCGCATGAAGTAATAACCATGCACCGGGATTAGATACTTGGGTTTAATAAGTTGCATGACCAGCTTCAGGTCTTCTTTGGGGGCATGACCGCTGGAATGAATATCAATATGGAGGGATTGATACACGTGCGCGCCCTGGCGGGTGAGGTTGTCCTTTACGACCTGCACGCTGCGCTCGTTGCCGGGAATGACGGAAGAGGAAAGAACCACCGAGTCGCCCCGTTTTATTTTCAGATTGCGATGAGTGCCATTTACGATTCTAGCCAGCGAGCCATTGGCTTCGCCTTGCGCTCCCGCGGAAAGGATGAGCAATTTATCGTCATGATACTTACTCACCTCCTCTATGGGGATAATTTCACCAGGCTTGGTTTTGATAAATCCCAGGTTCTGGGCGATCTGTACGTTGGCCTTCATGGAGTAGCCCGCCAGGGCAACCTTACGCCCAATCTTGTCCGCTATCTTTATTATTTCCGCGACGCGCGACAGGAGCGAAGAGAAGGTTGCTACGATTATTCTGCCCTTTGCCCGCCGGAATATTTCTTCCAAATTTTTCTCTACTATTTTTTCGGAAATAGTATAGCCTTCTCTTTCCGCGGCGGTGCTGTCGATTGTAAATATGTCTATGCCCATCTGTCCGATGCGCGCGAATTCCTCCAGTCCATAAGCCACGCCATGTTCGTCGTAATCAATACGGAAGTCCGCGAAGTGAACCGCTTTGCCAACCGGTGTTTTTAGTACCACTCCGGTTGTTTCCGGCACAGTATGCGGTACCCCGAAAAACTCCACCTCAAAATAGTTGGATAATTTAATTTTATCCTTATCTTTAATGGTGATGATGTTGAGCTTGGGGCTGTTCGGAAAATCCGTTTGGCGCTTTTCCACGATGGCGCGCGTCAAGGAGGTGGTGTAAATCGGGGGATTGCCCAGCTTCTCCATAATGTGCGGTATAGCACCAATGTGATCGTAGTGAGCGTGAGTGAGTATTATCGCTTGGATATTCGCCTTGCGTTCCGCCAGATAGGCCACGTTTGGAATGATGTAGTCTATCCCCGGCGTTTCTTCCTCCGGGAATTGTAGGCCTGCGTCCAGAATAACGATTTCGTCGCGATACTCGTAGAACATCATATTTCGTCCCACTTCTTCCAATCCGCCCAGAGGCACAAAGCGCAGAGTATCTTCTTTGTTCTCGCGTCTCATAGGAGACGGCCTTGTTCTCTTGCCGTATTTAGCCGAAGCGTGCTGCTCGTTTCTCACGCCGGAGCCACCCCGAGGGTTAAACTTTGATTTGAGGGGAGTATTTACTCCGCCCATTTCGGATTCCGACCGAACTCTTTCTTCCTTCGCGGGCACCCAAACTCTAGTTTGGGAGGGGTGACTGCGCGGTCCGGAATTTTTATTTCTTCTTTCTAACATTTTTTTATTTATTTTTTATTTTGACTTATTTAAATTAGAGAACGCCAAAGACTAACCACTAGCTTCTAGTTTCTAATTTATGTGCCCGGGGGGAGACTCGAACTCCCAAGGGTTACCCCACACGTACCTGAAACGTGCGCGTCTACCAATTTCGCCACCCGGGCCAAATTATCCATAACTTATAACATATAACGAGGAACAGAAACCAATCCCAGAAACGAAATCTACTTTTTCAAAAATTGCTTAATTGCGTCTACGGTGGGGGTGGCGGCTGGATCTGCCTTGTGCATTTGGGCCAGATAGTAGCCAACCCACTCGGTCAACATTAACTTGCGCCAGACTTGCTCCAGCTTGTTTTTGTATGAAAGATTTATCTCTACGATAGGGACCCCGAGCTCGCTCAACATTCTGTGCGTTACGGCAAAGCGCTTGCGCATAGCGGGGGACAGCTTGGGCGGGTAGAGTAAGAGAGCTACGAAAGGATTAATATTTTTCTCAAAGCCGGATATTTCATTATGGTGCATCTCCGGCAGAACGTTCAGAAAAGCTGGCTGTTTGCCTGTTTCATTGATGGTTATCTTCCAGAGATAGCCTAGATCTTCGTGTTCTCGGTCGGTGTATATTACAGCGGTCCTGTTAAATATCTTTTTAGCCAGAGAGCGTCCCAGCGACATCTCTTTTCTGGCATCCATATGCCGATAGTCAAATTCCTTTTGAGAAATAAGTTTCGCAGCTTGAAGTATTTGGATTAAAGCGTAGAACATTCTACCAACTCCTTGCCTTGGTGTCAAGTCTTCCGCCGGAAACCGCACCAAGGGGGAGTGATTTTTCTCTGCCAGTTGAAGTAATTTCCCGCCGGTGGCGATCACGGCAATGGTTAAGGAACGTTTCTTTTGCGCCAGGTGATAGGCAGAAACGGTCTCCTCCGTGTTTCCGGAGAAAGAAGTGAAGATGTAGAGAGGGTGTTTCAAGCCAAATTCCTGCATCTCTGGCAATTCATAGTTTCTCCAAGAAAAGACTGGCAGATCTAAACCAGTATCTTTGCGGGAGTATCGGAGTATCATACCCGCGAGGCCGGAGCCTCCCATTCCGCAAATAATGATACCGTCCGGACGCGCTCCTCTCAATACGAAAAGGTTCTCGCTTTCCAACCCCTTCTTGCTAAGACGGCTGGGCGAAGAGATTATATTTTTTTGATAGCTATCCATGCAGGTAGAATTATGAATTAGGAATTGGAATTAGGGAAGAGGCTGGAACAAGCACCAAATCCCAAGCACCAAATAACAAACAATGACCAAGCACCAATTTTACAAGCGAGCCCGTTTCTGTAATTGAGATTTGTTTGGAATTTGGTATTTGCCTGCCCATCCGAAGCTGGGTGAAGGCGGGGAGCTTGGAGTCTTACCTAAGGGTTCTTTCGGTTTTGACGTACCAGGCGGAAATTTCAGTCAGGCGGTCCGCCGGATCAACTAGTAATCGGGGAGTTACCCCGCCCAAGCTTTTACCAGCCACGAAAAGATAATGAGGAGAATAAAGGAAGGCGGCGGGGTAGTCCGCGGTTATGGTATCGCTAAGCTTGCGCAACATCTCTTCCCGTGCCTTACCGTCAAAGTCACGGCGGATAGAATCAATCAGCTGATCCGCAGACTTATTGTTATATAGAGACAAGTTTAGGCCCGGGTAAAACCTTTCCCGGGAGTGCCAGAAGGAGTAGAGGTCGGAAGGGGGATTTAGAACATTGCCGTAGAGAATCATCTGGTAGTCCCTATTTTTTATCGCGCCGGAAATGATTTCTTCCGGAGAAAGTTTTTCAATAGTTACCCGTGCGCCGATGTTTACCCACCTTTCCATCACCTCCTCCGCGGTTTTAGAGAGAAACGCAACATCCGGCACCGTAAGTTTTAAGTTAAGAGTGAGATTGCCACTCTTAGTAGATTTTATCCTTACGCCTTCCGGGCCCATCTTCCAACCAGCCTGTTCCAAATCGGAATTGATTTGTTCTATGGATACGCTGCTCGTCTTGCTTTCGGCGGGTGGATTCTGTGTCTCGGGGACGGGGGAGCTTATGGCGTTAGCGCGTCCTGAAAATACTTTCTCGGTAAGCAGGTTCCTGTCTATAGCCTCGCTAAGCGCTTTGCGCACGGATATGTCCTGTAGGGCCATATTCTGGCTTTGGTTGAAAAATACCGCGTAGTAGCTCGGCAAGAAATAAGAAAAAAGCTGGTGGGGTCTGGTTATATCTTTATAGATGTCGCCGTCCATGATGGTCAGACCATCAATCTTACCCGCGTTAAACTCTTTGACTGCGTCTTGCGTATGCGAGAAAAACTTTAAGTTAAATTTTTGAACCAGGGGCAATTCATTTCCGTCTTCCCGAGCGGCCAGACTGTAGCTGGCAATGAAGCCATTAGGTTGCTTAGCGAAGTCTACGAAGCGGTACGGTCCGCTACCAATCGGCTTAAGATTATATTCCGACAATTTCCAATTACCAGGCGGAGTGTCCGCGAAAATATGTTTGGGTAGAATATAAAGGCCGCGCAAATTCTCCTCAAAGAAAGGATAGGGGGAAACCAGATTAAATTGTACTTTAAGCTCGCTTAGGCGGTTGACCGCTACGCCTTGCCAGCTATGAAAGAAAGGGGACTGGGTCTGGGGGTCCTGGATTTTCTCCACGGTGAAAACTATGTCGTCGCTGGTGAGTTTCTTGTTATCCGACCAGAGCACATTCTCTTTAAGAGTTACCTGCCAAACCCGGCCGTTTTTATCCACCTCAACCTTTTCGGCCACATCCGGGATGTTTGAAAAAAGCAGGCGCACCAGAAGTTTATCCGCTTCCGTGGATGCCAGAATGGGATTAACGAAACTGGGCTGGCTAACCACGCCTTCCGCGTATTCTCCGCCTCTGGCCGGCACGATATCCGTGGCACGATATATTGAAAAAGAGATTATTCCGACAAGGCATAATAGAGCTACTACGAACGCCACGAAAACGGCCGTTTTCTCCGGCCTGCTCAGCGCGCCCAGAATTTTCTTTAGAAAGAGCATAAAGCTCGGATACTTATAGAATAAGTCGCCAAATGGAAACTGCCGCCAAGAGCACAGCGCAGACAATGGTAGCGATAAACACCCATCTTTCCAGCCCGCGGCGGGTTTGATAAAACCCTCCTCCGTCCCCACCCCAGAGACTGGACAGCCCCGCGGAGCGTTCCTGGAGTAGTATCAGGATTATGATTACTATGGGCAAAACTATCTGTAATATGGTTATTATATTATTCATCTTTTTTGTGTATGGCTAAATGCATTAGGAAGTTCAAGGCTCCGATTAATATTGATCCATAGAGCAACGTTAGAACGCCCTCTATGCTAATGTCTTGTGAAAACTTGTCAAGCAGATATATGACAATCATGTTGACTAAAATAAGCCCCAGACCCAGGGTCAAAACGATAATTGGACCGAGTACCAGCTTTAAAACAGGTTTGACCACGAAGTTTAGGATAGTAAGTATCCCCGCCGCGATTAGCCACTCCTTAAATCCGCCCGAGACACTAAATCCCGGAATCCATTGATTCGCGGCCAAAATCGCTATTAAGTTTATGGCTATTGCCAAGACTACTCTAGAGAGCCAGCGCATAACGTTTTGATTGTAACATATTTTCCAGCCGTTTTTATAGAGTACGTTTATAAAAGGTGTCTTAGCAAGTTATCTCCGGACATGTCTTGTGGTTTGGGAATCTGCATCAGCCCCAAGACCGTCGGGGCTACGTCCGCCAAAAGCCCCAGGGTATCGTTGCGCAAGTCGAGCTGGTTGGGAAATTTTCTGCCCTTGAATTCCTGCGCGACCAAATAGAATGGTACGGGATTATTCTGATGCTGGGTCTCCACTACGCCGGTCATGGGATTCAGTTCTTGCTCTATGTTGCCATGGTCGGAGGTGATTAAAAGCACCGTGTCGGTTTGCTCCACCGCTTTTATAACCCTCCCAAGTTCCTGGTCTATTACCCCCACCGCCTTAAGGCAAGCATCATAGTTGCCGGAATGTCCCATGGTGTCGGGGTTGGAATAATTAACCAAGATAAAATCAAAAGCCTGGTTGGAGAGGGCCTCTAATAATCGGTCTGTTATGGCAGAGGCCATCAGCTCGGGGTGCTCATCGGGATGAGTAATATTGAGAGAGGGCACCAATACTCGATATTCATTCTTATACGGTTCTTCGTGATAGCCGTTAAAGAAATAAGTTACATGAGCGTATTTATAGGTTTCCGCCAGGCGCAACTGGGTTTTGTTGAGCTCGCTAAGGATCAGCCCCAAAGGCCTATCCACTTTGTCACCCGCGAAAGCGAACGGCACGGGATATGTTTCGGCATAACGAGTGAGCGTGGCAACGTAGAGATTTTCCGGCAGCTGTCGCGCGAAGCGGTCAAAGTTAGGCAGAATAAATGGCTCTACCGTTTGGCGGATGCTGTCTTCTCGGAAATTAAAGAAGATAACGGCATCGTTGGAGGAGATGGCTTTGGCTGGGTCAACCCGCAGAGGAGGCAGAAATTCTTCGCTGGCGTTTCTCTCAAAAAACTTTTTGAGATATTCCGCGAGATTCGGCACGGCACCTCCCGACTTGCCCGTTAAACATTCGTAGGTTTTTTGAGTAAGAGACCAGTTCTCGTTGCGGTCCATGGCGTAATAGCGTCCAGTTAAAGTCGCTAGTTTCTCCGCAGGCAGAGATTCCAGCATCTCTAATATAGATTTAGGAGGAGAATCAATCGCATCTCCGAAGAGGTGTAGCTTCACATTGGAGATCTGCTCCTTTTCGGCCATTAGAAGAAGAGCCTGGAGATGTTCCAGAGAGGCGTGAGTGTTGGCCTTAGTGAGGAGCCCCACCAGATTCACGCCGGAATTATTTTTGCGCGCGTGCGCGAAAGCGGATTTTAAAACTTCGTTTTCAAAAAATGTGCCATCCTGTATGGCCATCATAATTTTGGGATAATACTGATAGATAGTTTTGCCCGCCCCAAGAGTCAGGTGGCCAACCTCGCTGTTGCCGGTCTCTGACCAGGGCAAACCTACGCTGATACCGGAAGCCTGTAGGCTAGTTACCGGATAGTTTTCTGCCAGGTACTTGAAGTTTTGGGGGTTTACCACGTGGATAGGATTGGCGTCATTAGCCGGTCCAACTCCCCAGCCATCCAGAATCATTAAAACTACGGTGCGATGCATAGGTATATTTTAGCAGATTATTAGGGGGAGTGGGTTCTCTATTGGTTTAAGACTTAAACTACGTTTTTTATAGTATACTTACAACATGGAAACAATAATGTTGAATTCGGAGCTAATCCTATTTGTCGCGGTAGTAGTGGCTCTTATAGTTTTATATGTCATATTAAGATTGAGGTGGTCCGGAGAACGAGATGCGGGGAGTGCAAACAAAAAGAGCACGAAGAAAACTATCCCGGCAATATTCCTGGGGTTGGTTATGGCTGTTGCCTATCCCATAATAGTTCTAATAAAAGCCCCTTCGGACGATTTTGCCATTATTGCAGAGATTATATTTAGCCTGTTCTGTTTTGTGATTGGGTGGGTGATTAATACAGGCCTGATCTATCGTAAACTCAATTCCGAAACTGCGGATAAAGATTTTTTGGACGGGAAGACTTACGTTTTAATATTATCAGTCGTAAACATACTGATAGGATTTCTCTTTCTACCCCCATTCTTATGGTAGTCTTGCTTCTTCGCCTATTGACTGGTACAATCAATAAGTTGGTTAAAACGTCAATTAATTAAGTCTTTTGTTTCCTGGTAACGTCCGTTCTTTAATGTATTCACTTTCGTTCGAGACCATAGAAACAACTAAATATCACAATGAATACCTACCTAATCGGGGCGGGTGCCTTAGCTTTAGGCGCCCTAGCGGGTTATCTAATCCGCAGATCTCAGATAGTAAATCTAAACTCTTCGCTAGAGCAGGAGGGTAAGCGCAAATTAAGCGAGGCGGAGACCAAGGCTAAGGAGATTGTCCTGGAGGCCAAAGAAAAGGCAGCCTCGCTTATAACTGAGGTAAAGAATGATGAGCGCGAGCAAAAAAATAGACTCACGGCTTTAGAGTCTCGTCTAATTGAGAGAGAAGAAACGTTGGATAAAAAGTTAAGCAATATTGAACGGGGAGAAAATGAGTTGCGCCGCTACGCGGAAGAGTTGAAGGGTAAGCAGGCGGAAGCCGAGGCTGGTCGTGAAAAGATAAACGCAGAGTTGCAAAGGGTTGCCAAGTTGACCGAACAAGGCGCGAAAGAAGAGCTATTCAGCAGGATAAAATCCGAAAGTTCCCAGGAGTTGGCTCAGACCTTGCAAAAGATAGAGAAAGAAAGACACGACGAGATAGAGAAGAAATCCATGGAGATTATCACGGTGGCTCTGCAACGCTATGCGCGGTCGCATATCTCGGAAGCCACTACCACTATCTTCCCCTTGGAGGACGAGGAGCTGAAGGGCAAAATAATCGGACGAGAGGGGCGCAATATCCGCGCGTTGGAGCGTGCGACTGGAGTGGAGTTCGTGATAGACGAAGCGCCGGACGCGGTTGTTATCTCTTCTTTTGACCCCTATCGCAGAGAAGTGGCGCGTTTAGCTTTGCAGAAGCTGGTCAAGGACGGGCGTATTCAGCCCGCCAAGATTGAAGAGAAAGTAGAAGAGGCTAAGCAGGAGCTCAATAAGAGAATAACGGAAATTGGCGAGGCAGCCACTATGGAGGTTGGTGTATATGATCTGCCCAAGGAGATTGTTCAGCTTTTAGGCAGGCTTCAGTTCCGTACCAGCTATGGTCAAAACGTTTTGACTCATTCCATTGAAATGGCGTATCTGGCCGCTATGATGGCGTCGGAATTGGGACTCAACGTGGAGGTAGCCAGAAAGGGAGCCCTCTTGCACGACATTGGTAAGGCGATTGACCATGAAGTAGAAGGCACGCACGTAGAATTAGGTATTAAAATTTTGCGGAAATATGGTGTGGACGAGAAGGTGGTGCAGGCCATGCAGTCTCACCATGAAGACTATCCTTATGCCACCTCGGAGGCGTATGTGGTAACAGCGGCGGATGTTATTTCTGCCGGCCGTCCGGGCGCGCGCAGGGACAATATTGAAAATTACATTAAGCGGCTGGCGGATCTGGAAAAAATCGCAAACGGTTTCCCGGGCATAAAACAGTCCTATGCCATATCCGCGGGTAGGGAATTGCGCGTATTCGTAATCCCAGAGAAAATAGACGATTTCCGCGCATTAGAATTAGCCAGAGAGATTGCGAATCGCATCCAATCCGAGCTAAAATTCCCAGGGGAGATTAAAGTTAATGTTATTCGCGAGGTCCGCGCGGTGGAATATGCCAGATAAATATTCGGAAAGTAGTAATTAGAATGTAGAAAGCAAAAAACTCCTAATTCATTATTTGCCTCCCACTATATATTAATTCCATGTTTCTCAAACTATCCAAATTCTTTCTGCACACATCCGTTTTCGCGGTTGTTCTGGTGGCGGGTAGTAACTATTTCCCGTTTATCGGAGTGAAGTACTACTTTTTCCGCTGGGTAATAGAGTTCGCGGTCATTTGCACTCTTCTGTGGTGGGCCTTTGAGCGGGGTAATCTGGGGGAGCGGTTAAAAAACGCGTTCAATAAGCCAATCGTATGGGCGGTTAGCGCCTTCACTGCTGCATACACCTTGGCCGCCTTATTCGCCTGGGATGTGCACTCCGCAATTTGGTCTAATTTTGAGCGGGGCGAGGGCGCCTTCCAGATGATTCATTACTACCTATTTTTCCTGTTGCTCGTGACTCTCTTTGAGGATGAGCGAGATTGGAAGATTCTTTTCCGTTCATCTTTAGTGGCAGCTACGCTTATGATTTTTTATGGATTAGCGGCGGCAATAGGAGCCTCCGGTTTTCTAGGTCCTTACTTTTCGCATCCAGAGCTGAATACTCCTACCCTTTGGTCCCGACTGGTAGAGCCACAATATCGTTTTCAGGGATCTCTCGGCAACCCCGCCTATGTTTCCATATATCTTATTTTTGTTTCCTTCTTCGGGATGTGGCTTTGGTTCAGCAAGAAAAGAGATTGGTTGGGACATTTTAGTTACTTATTACTTATTGCCTTCTTCTTTTTATTCTTCTGGCTGGCTGGCACGCGTGGGGCTATGTTGGGCCTTATTGTCGGAGCACTGGCGTATCTAGGATATCTCTGTGTATATGGCCAGAAGAAACTGCGTATTATCGCGGTTTTGATTCTATTTGGATTATTCCTTTTAGGCGCCTTAGCCTTTGGTCTACGCGACAGATCGTTTATCAAACAAATGCCCGGTAGTCGTCTATTATTCTTGGATTTTGGAGAAGCCACGGCACAGACCAGATTTTGGACCTGGGGTAGCGCTTGGCGCGGGTTCAAAGAACGACCCATCTTGGGCTGGGGCCCGGAGAACTTTACCACCGTCTTTGATAAGTATTTTGATGCACGTCACTTCGTTCCTGGAGAGAACAGAGAAACTTGGTTCGATAGAGCGCATAGCGTCTTCTTCGATTATCTATCCGAAACAGGGATAGTGGGCTTATTGGCCTACTTATCTATGTTCGCGGCCTTCTACTGGCAACTTTGGAAGAGGGGCCTACGCGAGCATCCGCTCATGACCGGACTTCTAGTGGCAATGCCGGTGGCATATTTTGTGCAGGCTTTAGCTTTGTTTGATGTCTTGCCGATTTATATCAATTTATTTATCCTCCTGGCTTTCGGGGTGCATATTCTAAGGGGAAACAAAAACCCTGTCAGATAATTTCTATGAATCAATCCATTAAGCATATAATTGCAGTTTCGCTAGGAATAGTCATGCTCGGAGTGGGCATCTATGGAAACTACTTGCCCTGGAGGAAGTCGGTCGCTTATGTGCTGGCCAGTCAAAAGGCGGCAAATGCTAAAAGCTTGGACGATCTAAAGAGAGCGATTGTTCCTGCTCTAGAGTTAAACTCGCCGATCGGCCAACCGGAGCTGGTTCGCAACCTAGCCAACTCCTTGATGTCGGTTATTAGAAACACTAATAATACCGAATTGATAGACGCCAGTTTAAAGTTTCTGGCGGGATATTATAATCCGATAATAGAGAGGGGTCGCGGCATGAGCTTCGGGCAGGACCTGTATATTCTCGGCGTGATACATGAGATATCGGCTATCCAGTCAAAAAATCCTATATATTTAGACACCGCCGAACAAGCCTTCTTGCAAGGCGCGGAGTCCTCTCCTAATCGTCCCCAGTATCTCTATGGCTTAATGGACATTTATAGGTTTAAGCAGGATGGCGATCGGTTCAAGTCGGTTACGGATAAAATCCTGGAGGATTGGCCAAAAGATGAAAAAACCAGAAAGCTGGTGGAAGACCTAGTCATAGTCGTACCAAAAGCGGAAAATAAAAAATGAGGGCGTTAATTTTCGGCATAACCGGACAAGACGGTAGCTATCTGGCGGAGTTTCTGCTCCAAAAAGGATACGAGGTTCACGGCGTGATGAGGCGTGCCTCCACCTTTAATACTAGTCGGGTAGATCATATTTATCAGGACCCGCATGCGGATAAGTATGTTTTTAAGTTGCATTATGGGGACCTGTCTGACTCCAGTACTTTGCGCAAGCTGATTTATCAAATTCAACCGGATGAAATATATAACTTAGGCGCTCAATCTCATGTGCGCGTATCGTTTGATATTCCGGAGTATACCGCGAATATTACCGGGCTCGGTGCTTTGCGAGTATTAGAGGCCGTTAAGGATTATCAGGAAGATACCGACCGGAAGATAAAGTTTTACCAGGCTTCCAGTTCGGAAATGTTTGGCGCTACGCCACCCCCCCAAAACGAGAACTCCGTTTTCTATCCGCGCAGTCCCTATGGTGCCTCTAAGGCATTCGCGTATTACATGACCCGTAACTACCGGGAGGCGTACGGAATGTTCGCGGTAAACGGTATCCTCTTCAATCATGAAAGTCCGCGCAGGGGGGAGACGTTCGTTACCAGAAAAATAACTCGCGGAATAGCACGCATAAAAGCAGGCCTAGACAAGAAGTTATACTTAGGAAATTTGGAGGCCAGGCGCGATTGGGGTTATGCCAAAGAATATGTGGAAGCAATGTGGCTGATGCTCCAGCAACCTGTGGCGGAAGATTACGTGATCGGCACTGGCGAGAGTCATTCTGTTAAAGAGTTTCTAGTAGCGGCTTTCCAATATGCTGGTCTACCGGATTGGGAGAAGTATGTAGAAATAGATCAGCGCTACTATCGCCCGACGGAAGTGGAAAATCTTATCGCGGATACCACTAAGGCAAAAAATAAGTTGGGTTGGACGGCCAGTACCAAGTTTGAGGATTTGGTAAAGATTATGGTAGATGCGGACATAAAATTGTTGGGAAGTGAGAAATAGGTAGTAGCAGGCGACAAGTATTTAATATTTTTAGGGTTTTCTTCGAGAGACCATTTTATTGACTGAAATGGTTTTTTAATTTATAACTTGGCCTAGTCGGTCCTGGGTCCCACCCGGGACCTGCATAGGAATACGTTGTGGTTTGTAGCGGGGGATCAAGATGCTGAAGTTGCGAAGAGGCGAGGTCCCGGCAGCTAGGATTTCGCCCCAACTGGGTCCCGAACAGGTTCAGCTCCAGAGGTACGGCAGGAGAATGTTCTCTCAGGACTTCTCCTATCCGGACGGGAAAACCGCCGACTTTTGGTTGTTCGGCGCCAACACCCGACCGGTGTTCATCTTTCCGGTCACCAAGGCAAACGAAGTCATTGTGACCTGGCAGTATCGCCACGCGATTAACGCCTGGATCTTGGAGCTACCTGGGGGCAATCCCAAGGCCGGGCAGACCCACGAGGATGTGGTCAGAGTGGAGTTGGTCGAGGAGACCGGCTACTGGCCCAGATACATTCACATCTTCTGGGATCGCAGAGTATTCGTTGACCCCGCCTCCTTACGCATGGAGGGCCTGGTGGCTGTCGCTCAAGAATGTGAGCTCGTGCAGGAGCCGAAGCCGGATGGGACCGAGCTCATCCTGCCGGTTCTCTACGACCTGGCAGACTGGGTCGCAATGTGTGACGACGGCCTGATTTCGGACGCCAAGTCAGTCCAGGCAACGCGCTGGGCAGTCAACTTCCTAGAGAAGGGGGTGTAGCGTGACTAGAGAAGAAATTCTGGCTCTGGCCAGCGCGATGACTCAGGCGGGGAGCGCCGCCCTGGAAGCGCTTCGCGAGGGCATGGAGGTCAAAGACAAAACCTCCCCTCAAGACGTTGTGACCGAAGCGGATCTGAAGTCGGAAAGAATCCTCGCAGTCGCGCTACGCCAGATGTTCCCCAGCGACGGCATCATGAGCGAAGAAGGAGAATTCTTCACTGGCGGGAGGACATGGTTTCTGGACCCAATCGATGGAACCGCGAACTATGCCGGCGGGTCGGACTACTGGGGTCTCTCTGCCGGTACCGTCCGGGGGTTCGGCATGATCTATCTACCCGTGGACGGCGCGGGCAGCTGGTTCTGGGTGGAAGACGACGGCAAGGCGGGTATGAGCTACGAATGTGACCTGTCCGCAACTTTCGACCTCCGAGTCGAGTCGCCCTCCCCTTGCAGACTTCGGGATGCTCTCGTCGATGTGGGAGCTTGGCCCGGGTTGGAATCTGTATTCGTGGATGTCCGGCAGAAAGCCCGCATGACCGGCATGATCAATTCCTTCGTGTGGGAGGCGATGCTGGTGGCACAGGGCAAGTTGGACGCCTATGTCCACGCCGGCGCTACCATCTTCGATGTAGCTGCCGCCATCCCCATCTGCCGGGCGGCCGGTTGCGTCGTGACTGGCGTAGCCGCGGACGAGCCGGTTCCGGATCTCGCGGATCCGGAAATCGGGCAGCGCAAGTTCCCGATTGTGATCGCGTGCTCGCGCCAGCTCTCGGACGAGCTGCGCACACTCGTCGCTCCGCTCATTAGATAGATTGCCCGGATAGCGTCCGGGCTCGTATGAGGCGCGTCTCCCAGTGGGGACGCGCCTTAAAATTTGTCCAAAACCAGGGTCGGGTCTATACTTCTAGTATATTTTAAATATGTCCTTAGACCTGAAAGATAGAAAAATATTGGTTACCGGCGGACACGGCTTTTTGGGAAATCATCTCTACGAAACCCTTTTAAATCGAGGCGTGCTTGCGGGTAATATCTTTCGTCCTAAGGCGGAAGAGCTTGATTTACGCAGATGGGCGGATTGTGAAAAAGCGGTAGGCGGTCAGAATGTAGTCATCCATTTGGCTGCAAAGGTAGGGGGAATTGGCTTTAATCAAACAAATCCAGGAGAGCTTTTCTATGATAATCTAATGATGGGCGCACAGCTTATGGAGGCATCGCGCTTGGCGGGTGTTGAAAAATTCGTAGGTATAGCGACTATTTGTGCCTATCCCAAGTTCACGCCAGTCCCCTTTAAAGAAGATGATCTATGGAATGGCTATCCGGAAGAGACCAATGCTCCTTACGGCTTAGCCAAAAAAATGCTACTAGTCCAGGCTCAAGCCTATCGCCAGCAATATGACTTCAATGCAATCACTCTCTTTCCGGTAAATCTATATGGTCCAGGAGATAATTTTAACCCAGGATCTTCTCACGTTATTCCAGCTTTAATCAAAAAAGTTGCCGACGCAAAAAAAGAAGGCAGAGGCTTTATAGATGTTTGGGGAACCGGCCAAGCAACTCGAGAATTCCTTTACGCGCCAGATGCCGCGGAGGGCATAGTCCTGGCTACGGAAAAATACGACAAGCCAGACCCCGTTAACTTGGGCTCCGGCAGAGAGATATCCATAAAAGAAGCGATAGAGACAATCTGTAGATTGATGGAGTTTGGCGGAGAGATAAGGTGGGATGCGAGCAAGCCCGACGGCCAACCTAGGCGACAGTTGGATATCTCGCGCGCGCAAAAGGAGTTTGATTTTCGTGCCAAGACGGATTTCGGGGAGGGATTGGCAAAAACTATCGAATGGTATCTGAAGTCTAACGAGCCAGGGAATTAATAAGTGGAGGCAAGAAATCTCGTGCAAAATACCAAAAAACATTTTTAGGCTTGCTATTGAGGAGATGTAGTGCAATCAAACGTTTGATTAGTAAGTCAGAGTGAGTATAAAATAAAGATAACTTAGAAAGATATGAAGATACTTTTTGCCGGATTAGAAAACGATAAATATGATCCTAAGCGAGGGAAGAGCTTTGAGTATCATAATTTTTACACACAGCTGAAGAGCTCGTCGCATCAGGTTGAATTTTTCGCGTTTGACAAGATCTTGCAATCAACCAAAGACAGGTTCAACGCAGAGCTGTTGGCCAAAGTAATTGATTTTAAGCCAGACGTATTCTTCGCATTCATGTACACAGATGAATTTTCTCCTTATATCCTAGATAAAATAAAAGATCGAACTGTAAGCATAGCTTGGTTTTCGGATGATAGCTGGCGCTACTGGAATTATTCCCGTATTTGGGCCAAGTATTTCTCTTGGGCTATCACCACCTACTCCTGGATGCCGGAGATATATAAAAAGCACGGTCAGCCAAACGTTATCCGTTCCCAATGGGGGGCGAACATCGATGTTTATAAGCCCAGTCCGGTTCCAGCCGATAGGCCAGACACGACTTTTGTGGGTGGCTGGAGTAAGCCCCGAGGGGAAATTGTAGACAAGATTCGCAACGCGGGCATACCGGTGGATGTTTGGGGCGGGGGATGGCCAAGCGCCAAACGGGCGAGCGACGAAGAGATGGTCAAGCTTTTCGGTATTAGTAAGGTGAGTTTGGCGCTTAATCCGCCGCCCGGGTTTTGGAACAAAGACAGCGTGGGTAGGTTATTTTTCCGAAGATCCGTAGACAAGATCGTTCCGGACTATCATTTTTACTCCAATTTGAGGAGCTTTCTCGGAAGAGGCACGCGCCAGATTAAAGGCAGGCACTTCGAGATACCCGCCTGCGGGGGATTTATGCTAACTGCCCATGCAGATGATTTAGAAAACTACTTCAAACCGGGAGAAGAAATAGTTTTCTATGAGAATGATGATGATTATATAGACAAGATAAGGTACTACCTGGAGCATGACGCTGAACGCGAGAGGATCGCTAAGGCTGGATATGAGAGGACAGTAAAAGAGCACTCTTACATGAAAAGGTTAGAGGATATTTTTAACAAAGCTGGAGTAGGCTAGCTGCGCAACGTGGCAGATATGATCAGGAAGAATGTCAGAATAGTGGTGGTTGGGGCTGCTTGGTATGGAGATTGGGCCAAGCTTTTTTATCAGGCCTGCTTGCGGAGGGGCCTAGCCGCTACTATTGTCTATAATAATTCCGTACCCGCTACTTGGGGCGGAAACAAGGATTCAGTAGTCAACGTTTTAGAGCGCGCGAAGATGACCCTCCGGCGAGTAACTCCCAGGTTGTTTCGTTATCTAAAAACAGCTCGCCAATTCGTAACAGAACTAGAGGTATTGTTTCGGGCCTGGTTGTCTTGGCGAAAAGATAGTCTGGTTGTTTTTATTTGGACGCCTGGATCGCATCTTGTCTTGAAGTTATTACGCGCATTAACTAAAGCCAAGCTGATCTTGTGGTTGGGAGAGCCAGTTGTTAGAGATGATACTTGGGAGGAAAAATTTGATTATTTTGACCGTGTTTTTATGGTGGGAGATGGGCTCTGGCGAGAGGTGCTCTGGGAGAAAAACAAAAAAAGAGTCGAGCTTCTTCCTCTGGCCTCCGATCACAATATATTTTTTCCAGCAGAGGTTGCTGAAGAGTATAAGTCAGACATAGTCTTTATCGGTAAATATTTACCTTCACGCGCTAAATCCCTGGAAGCATTCAGGGAATACAATCTGAAAATATATGGCTATGGATGGGAGATGGGATTTTTGGAGTTCCCATGGCTCAAGGACAAGTGGGGTGGCTCCTTGCCGATTGATAAGTCCAATCTGGTTTACAATGGCGCTAAAATCGCAATAGGTACTTTGGGTATGCCGAAAGATTCTTTTACCACTACCACTCAGCGTACTTTTGACATAGCTCTTTCGGGTGTTTTCCAGGTTAGCGAACGGGTGCCTCTAACGTACGAATTATTCGGCGAATCCATCGGTTTTTACAAAGACGATGAAGATCTCAAGAGAAAGGTGGAATATTATTTAGAGCGACCAGAAGAAAGGATGTCTTGCGCAAAACGAGCAAGAGCAATAGCATTGAACTACACTTATGACAAGTCGGTGGATAAAATAATAGGGTCTATAATAGAAAAATAAAATGTTTAATCAAAGACTAGATGAGACAATTTCCACCCTTGCCAGCTTAAAAGATGGAGGCATAGAGAAACAGGTTGGTCAGGCCATTGATCTGATAGGTGCGACCTTAATATCCAGGCACAAATTGCTAATCGCGGGCAATGGGGGCAGCGCCGCTCAAGCGCAACACCTTTCCGCAGAAATAGTTGCCACCCTACATAGGGAGAAAAGACAGGGGTATCCCGCCGTTTCCCTCACTACCGATACGTCCTACCTTACCGCCTGGATAAACGATTTTGGAAAAGACGACCTGGATAGCATATTCTCTAGACAGATAGAGGCTCTGGGCCAAGTCGGGGATGTGTTTTTTGGGATATCTACCAGTGGTAATTCTCAGAATATAGTTCAAGCCATGAGAAGAGCGAAAGAGTTGGGCATGAAGACTATCGGGTTGCTGGGGCGAGACGGAGGGATCATAAAATCGGAGTGCGACATTTCAATCGTGGTTCCCTCCGAGAATACGGCTATAATTCAAGAGGCGCATACGCTTCTGGTGCATTTCGTCTGTGAGCGGGTAGTGCCAAGGCTTAAATAACCATGGAAAGAGATTCTAAAATATACGTTGCGGGCCACACCGGACTGATCGGCCGTTCCCTTTTGCAAAAATTACGAGAGGCGGGGTATGCAAACATTATTGTTAAAACCAGATCCGAATTAGATTTGCGCGATCAGCGAGCGGTCCGAGATTTTTTTAACATAGAGCGACCAGAATATGTCTTCCTGGCGGCGGGCAAGGTTGGTAGTATTCAGGCAAACCGTACGCATCAAGCAGATTTTTTGCTTGAGAATACAGAGATTCAGGTAAACGTTTTATCCGCGGCGCATAATGTTGGCGTTAAGCGCCTTATTTTTTTTGGGAGTTCGTGTATGTATCCCAAGACATGCGCTCAGCCCATGCGAGAGGAGGAGCTCTTGCGCGGGCTACCGGAAGAAACGAGCTTGGGCTATGCCATTGCAAAAATATCGGGGATGAAGCTGGTGGAGTATCTACACGAACAATACGGCACGGATTTTGTCACAGTTATTCCTAATACTGCCTATGGACCAGGTGACAATTTTAGTCTTAATGAGGGTCATGTTCTTTCTGTTTTTTTGCGTCGTTTTGAGGAAGCGGTGCGAAACAACACATCCACGGTTGAGTTGTGGGGTACTGGTCTGCCCCAACGAGAATTTGTTTATGCGGACGACATTGCCGACGCCTGTATGTTTATTATGAATCAGCCCAATTTGCCATGGCGGACAATGAATATAGCCAGCAGTTCGGAAGTTTCTATTCGCGAGCTTGCGGAGCTCGTAGCCCATACGGTTGGTTTCTCTGGAACAATCACTTGGGACGCATCCAAGCCGGATGGTGCATTGCGCAAACTCTTGTCTGGAGAGCGTTTGCAATCTTTGGGCTGGGAAGCTAAAATCGGCTTACTAGATGGTCTGGCGCGTACCTATTCCTGGTATAAAGAAAATTTAAAAAATCAATGAAACCAATAAAATATTTTCTAGCGGAAGACACGATTGATAATCAAGATATAGATGCCCTGATTTCCTGGCTTAAATCTTATCCGCGGCTGACCAAGGGGCCATTGACCCCGGAGTTCGAGGCCAAATGGAATGCCTGGCTGGGTCGCAAATATTCAGTGTTTAATAACTCCGGTTCTTCTGCAAATCTTTTGATGTATGATGCTCTGCTCCTGTCCGGCGAGCTTAAGAATAAAAAGGTAATTGTGCCTAGCGTGGGCTGGGTCACGACCATCGCCCCCGCAATTCAGTTAGGGTTCGAACCAATTATGTGCGAAGCTGATCCAGACACCTTCGGACTGGATTTGGTCCACTTAGAGAAACTACTTATTGAGCACGAGCCTAGCACCGTGGTGATGGTTCAGGTTTTGGGCGTGCCTCACAAGATGGATGAGCTTATGGCGCTCAAAAAGAAGTATGGATTTTTCTTGTTGGAAGATGCTTGTGCTGCGATGGGTGCCTCTTATAAAGGAAAGCATGTCGGTACGTTCGGAGACATGTCTAGCTTCTCCCTATATTTTGGGCACCAGATATCTACTATTGAGGGAGGCATTGTCTCTACAGACAACAAGAAGTTTAACGACCTGTTGTTAATGTTGCGTAGTCATGGCTGGGGTAAGGACTTGGACAAAGAAACCCATCAAGCCTTAATAGACAAGTATGGGGTGGATAATTTCCATGCCCCCTTTGTGTTCTATGAGCCGGGATTTAACTTGCGATCCACAGACTTAAACGCTTTCTTAGGTATCCGTCAGGTGGACAAAATGGAATGGCTGATTGAGCGACGCAAGGCAAATCATGACTTATACAAGAGTATATTTAATGGACGGTTCCAAATACAAAAGTATGGGGAAATGGACACAATTTGCAGTATCCACTTTGGATTATTGGCGAGAGATGGAGAGGAGCGGCGCAAAATAGTTAGCGTCTTGGAGGAAAATGGAGTAGAGACCAGAATTTTCTCGGCAGGCAACTTGGGGTTGCATCCATTTTGGATTAATCGTTACGGCAAAGCATCCTTCCCCATGGCGGATCGCATTCATTATACGGGGCTTTTTCTACCGAATCATCCCAGCATGAAGCCGGAAGACGTAGAATTTATTGCCAAAATAGTGTTGGGCGCAGTCGGGTCATAGCATCCACCCATGAAGATACTATTAGTAGATTATCGCAACGATTACTACAGTCGTAGTTGGGAAAAGACCAATCGCAACGGGACCGCCAATTATTACTTGGAATATCAACCCCTAAAGCGTTTAGCCGAGGCTAATGGTCACAGCGTGGAGTTTTTTTGGATAGATGAGGCCATTCTTGAGCATGGCCGCGACCCGGCAAGGAAAATGCTAATAGATCACATTTTGCGAGAAAAACCGGAGGTGTGTATTTTCCACGGGGCAGAATACGATATAGGCATAGAGACGTTGCGCGCGCTCAAAGAAAAATCAAATTCCAAATTGGTTTATATGTGTGTAGACGATAGTTGGAGCTGGGATAGAATCTCTCGCCACTTCGCACCGTTTTTTTCCTGGATAGTAACGTATTGCGGGGATGCACCGGCGCGTTATCGCGAGATAGGCTGTCAAAACGTAATTCATAGTCAACCAGGCGTGGATTTGAGCACTTACAAAAAAACCAATACCGCCAAAGACATAAATGTCAGTTTCGTTGGCACTTGGAGCAAGTTAAGAGGAGAAACCATCTCTTATCTTCGCGATAAAAACATCTCAGTTTTGACCAGGGGTAACGGTTGGCCAGAGGGAGCGGTTACCCAGGAAGAAATGATAGACATTATAAATCGTAGTAAGATAAGTCTGTCCCTCAACCCCCCCGCCTTTTATTTCGGCTGGCGTCCAATTATAAGGCTTTTTATAAGGAGGGCCTTTTTGGGAGAAGGGGGACTGCCCTATAAGCTAGACATCCATAATTTCCGAGATAATTTTGCTTCTTGGATGCAGAAAAAGATTTTACAGGTGAAGGCAAGGAATTTTGAGATTCCCGCATGTGGAACCGCGGAGATTACTCAAGACGCGGATGATTTGAGGGATTATTACAAGCCTGGCGAAGAAATTATTTTTTATCGGGACAACAAAGATTTAGCAGAAAAAATTAATTACTATTTAGAGCATAATGAGGAACGAGAAAAAATAGCCCAGAGGGGATATGAGCGAACCATTAAAGATCACTACGCCGAGAAAAGGTTCAAAGAAATTTTTTCCAGCATTGGTGCGCCGTTAGAAAAAAAATAATATAAAATTTAATAAAACTATGTCTAAAATATTAGTGACGGGTGGGGCGGGATATATCGGGTCGGTATTGACGCCCGAGCTCTTAAGGGCGGGCCATGAGGTCACAGTGATCGACAATTTTATGTACGGGCAGAACTCTCTTTTGGACGTTTGCAATTACAAGGCCTTTACGATTGTGCGAGGGGATGTACGCAACGAGGAGCTGATTAAAAAACATCTGGAGGGCAAGGATTTTATCATTCCATTGGCCTGTTTGGTGGGAGCGCCTCTTTGCGACAAGGATCCGGTAGGCGCGAGAACTATAAATCTGGAAGCAATTCAGATGATTCTGCGGTTGCGCAAACCGGAGCAGAAGATAATTTTTCCGAACACTAATAGCGGTTATGGCCGGGGTCAGGGCGATGTCGCCTATTGCGATGAAAATTCTCCACTTGACCCCATTTCTCTTTATGGCAAGCTCAAGGTTCAAGCAGAGCAAGAGTTGCTCGCTGCTGGAAACGCAATAGTTTTTCGGTTGGCAACCGTGTTCGGCGTAAGTCCTCGCATGCGCTTAGACTTGCTGGTAAACGATTTTGTTTATCGTGCGGTAAACGATAGGGCGGTAGTCATTTTTGAGGGCAACTTCAAGCGCAACTACATTCATGTCCGCGACGTAGTGCGGGCCTTTATGCATGCCTTAAACAATTTTGAGCAAATGAAGGGCCAGGTTTATAACGTGGGCCTGAGTAATGCCAATCTTAGCAAGTTAGAGCTTTGCGCGGAGATACAGAAGCAGTTGCCTAAGTTTGTTTTCTTGGAATCCAAAATCGGAGAGGATCCAGACAAACGCAACTATATCGTGAGCAATGAAAAAATAGAAAAGACTGGTTACAAGCCCCAGATCCCCCTGGGAGACGGAGTGGAAGAGTTAATCAAGGGGTATCAGGTAGTGAAGCGCAACAACTACGCAAACATATAGCGAGTGGCAAAAGAGGCCTGTTTTTGCGCTAGATCGAGCGATGAGTGGCGCCATGGTTTGCGTTTAGTTGGGCATTTGTCTTAAGATTTAAGGATCATGAGCGTATACAAGAAAATAATGGTTACGGGCGGGGGGGCGGTTGCTGGAACTGGCCTAAGGAGCGTGATGGGGGAATATCCTGAAAAGGAGTTTTTTCTCCCGAGCTCTAAGGATTGCAACCTTCTAGATTTCGAAGCTACTAAAAAATATGTGGCGGATCTGAAGCCGGATGCGATTATCCATTTCGCTGCCATTTCAGGTGGTTTGCAATTGACCATAGACCATCCCGCAAGCGTAATGCGCGACAACATTCTGATGAATTTTAGTATCTTGGAGGCGGCTCGCAATGTTGGAACCCCGAAAGTTCTTATGACTTTATCCGGGGCGGTGTATCCCTTAAATGTGGAAATACCTATTAAAGAAGAATCTATGCACGGGGGATATCCCCATGAGGCGAATTATGGTTATGCCTTTGCCAAGCGCTTGATAGATCCTACCATCAAGGCATATCGTCATGAATACGGAATGAGTGTCGTGGGGATGGTGCCAGATGCAATTTTGGGTCCACGCAGTAATTTCGATCCGAAATCGTCTACCGCTATCCCAGCCCTTATCAGGAGGTTCTACGAAAATAAAGAAGGTAGTGCCCCCTTAGTTGTTTGGGGAGATGGTTCCCCCTTACGCCAGGTCACCTCTGATCAGGACGTAGCTAGAATAGCGGTTTGGATGATTGATAATTATGATGAGGCGCAAGTTCTAAACATAGGCACTATGGAAGAAATATCCATAAAAGACGCGGCTTATCTAATTGCGGATTTTCTAGGCATTGATCCTGGCCGAATAACATTTGATACCACCAAGCCGGCGGGGCAGTATCGTAAGGCTACCGACAATTCGCGCTTTTTGAAATTGTCCGGCTTCAAATATGCATCCATCCGGGACACGATCAAGAGAGCGGTTGACTATTTTGTCGCCAACTATCCAGATGCAAATAAATTAAGATTATAAAAACATGAATTATCGCATACTCGGCAATACGGGCATAAAGGTTTCTGAAATTGGTTTTGGTACTTGGGGTATCGGAGGAGCAACCTCAGATGGGGCTAATTCTTATGGCGAGACAGATGACGAAGAGTCTCTGCGGGCGCTTAGAACAGCTTTCGATCTTGGGATTACGCTCTATGACACTTCTAATGTGTACGGTTATGGTCACAGCGAAGAATTGTTGGGCCAGGCCTTCAAGGGGCTGCGCGATAAAGTTGTTATCGCGAGCAAGGTCGGAATGGTGAGGCATAGGGGTTCGTTTGATGTGCATGGCAGTTATATCCGGCAGGAGATAGAACAAAGCTTGAAGCGACTAGGAACGGACTATCTAGACGTTTATCAGATTCACAGTCCGCCCATGGAGCTTATACGTGATACGGAAGATGCGGTTTCGACCATGTTGGAGTTAAAGAGAGAGGGGAAGATTAAAGCGTTCGGCATATCCATTAAAAATCCAGCAGAAGCGCTGATTGCCATAAAGGAGTTCGGGGCAGAGACGGTGCAAACTAACTTCAATATGATTGACCAGCGTGCCCTAGAGCAAGGCGTGTTTGATTTGGCTCAAGAGAGGGGGGTGGGTGTAATCGCGCGGACGCCACTTGCATTTGGTTTCTTAAGTGGAAAAATAAAAGACTTTAACTTCAGTCAGGAAGATCATCGTTCTGCTTGGTCCAAAGAACAACTCCAGCGATGGGCAGATGCGCCGGACTTATTTTCTTTTGTAAATCGCAATCCAGAACGGACTCCCACTCAACTCGCCCTCCAATTTTGTTTGGGTTTTAATGCTGTGTCTACGGTTATTCCTGGGATGCTAAAGGTTTCGGAAGTAGAGGAAAATGTACGAGCCAGCGAACTCCCTGGACTTACTCCAGAAGAGCTGGAGAACATAGAGTTAGTTTATAAGAAAAATGAATTTTTTGTGAAAAAATAGTTATCATGCCGGCAGCCCCAGAAAAAATTTTAGAGCTAAAGTCGCAGGCCAAGCTTACTCGGCGCAAGATTGTGGAAATAATTTATCGAGCCAAGAGTTCCCATGTTGGTTCCGCTCTTTCAGCCGCCGACATAATAACGTCTTTGTATTTTGGTGGGGTTATGAGGGTTGATCCCCACCATCCCAAAAAGGAAGGTAGAGATAAGTTGGTCCTAAGTAAGGGACACGCCGTATCGGCAGTTTATGCTACGCTAGGATTTTTCGGTTTTTTCCCCATAGAGAAACTGGAAGAGTATGGCAGAGATGGTACGAAATTGGCCAGCCATGTCGTTCTAGATGTTTTACCAGGACTTGAGACTAGTAATGGTTCGGGAGGTCATGGCTTACCATTGGGAGCTGGTATGGCCTTGGCAGCTAAGCAAAAAGGCGAAGATTCCAGAATATTCGTTCTTTCCGGAGATGGCGAGATGGAGGAGGGTTCTGTTTGGGAGGCGCTTCTTTTCGCGGGACATCATCAATTATCCAATCTAACCCTTATTATAGATCGCAACTATCTACAGGACGGAATGTCTGGCCTACGCACGAATCAGATTCTAGATATCGATCCCCTGGATGAAAAATTGCGCGCATTTCGGTGGGAAGTGGAAAGCGTGAATGGACATGATTTTGATGAGCTTATATCGGCACTGGAAAATAAATCAGATAAACCCCGCGCAATTATCGCCAATACTTTAAAGGGCAAGGGGGTTTCTTTTATGGAAAATAGGGGAGAGTGGCATGGTAAATGTCCGGACGCAGAGCAGTACGAGGTCGCAATAAAAGAACTATCTTGATTCAGCAGAAATATGCGCTTTGAAGCCGTAAGAGCAATATATGAAAATGGTTTGAAAAACAACAGTCTGTGGTTTATTAATGGTGATCTGGGGCACATGAAAACAGAGGAGTTTCGTAGAGATTTCGGTGCGCGCTATATCAATGGAGGAATGTCCGAGCAGAACATTATTGGAGTGTCTGCCGGCCTGGCTCTTTCGGGCATGCAAGTGGTGGCATATTCCATAGTGCCTTTTATTACCTTGCGTTGCATAGAGCAGATAAAGATTGATATCTGCGATCAGAACCTGAACGTTATAGTACTGGGAGTAGGCGGAGGATTCGCCTATGGTTCTGCCGGAGCAACACACTATTCCATAGAGGAACTTGCTATGTTGCGGGCCTTGCCCAATATGAAAATAGTTTGTCCTGCGGATCCGCCCGAGACATACAGCTTAATGAAACAGGTGCTCGAGCTGGGCGGACCAGCTTATGTGCGTATTGGAAGAGGTAAGGAGCCCAATTTACCAGTTCAGATTCCAGCCGCCTTAGGTAAGGCATCCGTTTTGAGGGAGGGGGGAGACATAACTATAGTTTCACAGGGCACGATAGTGTCAGAAGCGTTGCGCGCTGCGGAAATTCTCTCTGCGGAGGGCTTGGAGGTAGAGGTAGCGAATATGCATACTTTAAAGCCTATAGATAGGGAGTTCTTACTGGATCGAGCCGGCAAGAGGCGAGGAATATTTACTCTGGAGGAGCACAGTGTTATCGGTGGACTCGGTAGCGCGGTTGCGGAAGTTCTTATGGATTCGGACAATCGCCCTAAAAAATTTCATTCTTTTGGAGTGGACGATTTTTGGCCAGAAACGGTCGGGAGTCAGCAGTACTTAAGGGATGTTTGTAATATCTCCGCGGAAAAGGTGGCGGGGTCTATTTCCCGTATTCTAGCTGCTTAGATGTTGCGCTTTGTCTCACTCTAGGATAAATTGGAGCAGTAAACATATCTATGGTTATTACTAGAACACCATTTCGTATATCGTTTTTCGGAGGTGGCACAGATTATCCTGCCTGGTATGATAAAAACGGGGGTCAGGTTTTGTCTACCAGTATAGACAAGTATTGCCATGTCACCTGTCGTCCACTCCCTCCTTTTTTTGAGAAAAAACATCATATAGTTTATTCCAAGATAGAAAATGTAGACCACCCGGACGAGATAGAGCATCCCTCCGTAAGGGAGTGTCTAAAGTTCGCAGATATAGACCATGGTGTCACCGTTATCCATGATGGCGATTTGCCGGCACGTTCCGGAATGGGCTCAAGCTCTTCTTTTACGGTGGGACTGCTTCATGCGCTCTATACTCTTAAGGGCAAAATGGTAAGCAAGCACCAACTTGCAATGGATGCCATTCAGGTGGAACAGCAGCACATTAAAGAAAATGTCGGTTCCCAGGACCAAGTTGCTGCAGCATTCGGCGGGTTGAATAGAATAATATTCGGGGGCCAGCATGGCGTTAGAGTTGAGCCAATTATCATGTCTCACGATCGATTGGAGAGTATGCAGGATCACTGCATGCTTTTCTTCACGGGTTTATCTCGCACGGCATCTGACATGGCTATACATTGGATAAAGAACACAGAGCGCAATGATGCTAATCTTAGACGGATGCACCAAATGGTGGATGAGGCGGTAGAAATATTGACTAATACGAGTCATAATCTGCGGGAGTTCGGGGAATTGCTAGACGAAGCTTGGCGCCGCAAAAGAGAATTAACTGATAATATCACCAACTCCACCGTGGACGAAGTTTACAATTCCGCTAAGCAGGCGGGGGCGATAGGGGGGAAGCTTTTGGGTGCTGGCGGAGGGGGATTCGTGCTTCTTTTCGTTGAGCCAGACAAACAAGAAGAGGTTCGAAGCGCCCTTGGTAAATTTATGCACGTGCCTTTTAGGTTCGATTCTTTGGGTAGTCATATTGTTCACTATAGTCATAATCTGGGCGGAATAAATTTCAGATAAGAAGAGCGTTTATGGCTAAAGTATCCATCTTAATGCCAATTTTTCAGGCAGAGAAATACCTAGCGGAAACACTAGACACGGTATTCGCTCAAACCTTTGGAGACTGGGAGGTAATTGTTATGGATGGTGGCTCTAAAGATGCTACCGTGGAAATACTGAAGAAATATGCCATTTCTGATCCGCGCGTAAGATTTTGGTCAGAGCCGGACGAAGGACCATACCACGCCATACATAAAGCCTTGGAAAAGGCGCAGGGAGAGTTTGTTTGCGTCTTGTGCGCTTCGGATGGTTGGCTCGATAAGGATTGGCTGAAATCTTGCGTGGAGACGATGGAGAGTGATCCGGAGGTATCTTTGGTTTGGGGAGTGCCTATGCAGATAAACGAAGAAGGAAAAGAATTAGGACCAAACTATATGTTTGCTAGATTTTTGCCGGAGAATAAGTCTGGCTGGCGATGGGCGAAATTAATCAATAGTGCTTTTTCGCGGATAGATATTTTACATCCTATAAAATCGGTTCGGAATATATTACGCCTCTGGAAACCTGCCAATCTTAAAGCAGCCGCGAGCTTTGTGAAAAATTCCAAGCCTCTCCACAAAAGGGAGTGGTTCAATTATTGGCTAGAGACGGGAGTTCTGTTTCCGGATAATGCCATGTTTATGGATAGAAAAATGTTTATGGATTGCTTGCCTCCGTATCACATGGGTACTAAGGAGCCAGGAGATTGGATGTCTTTCTACTATAACTTTAACGCCCGAGGATACCTCTCTTATTGTTTCCCGCGTATAATAAGTTTTGCTCGAGTGAATTCCGGGTCCATTAGCGAAAAGTTTCTGGAGTATAATCGCAAAAGCCGGGAGGATTATCTGGTAAAAATTTCCGCATTGAAAACAAAGCTCGTCGAAGAGCCAATGCAGTTTAGGGATCGGGCAGGCAATAAAATAGGCTAGAACAAACCACATGGAAACAAATCCAAATCCGGTTAAGCTCCATCTAGGTTGCGGGGATAAGTATATGGAGGGGTACGTTAATGTCGATTATCCTCAATCGGAGCATAGCGTGATGAAGGTTAAGGCGGACTTGTATTCCGATATGATGGATTTGAGCTATCCGGATAATTCAGTAGATGAGATTCGTAGCCACCATCTTTTTGAACATTTTAACCGTGCGCAGGCTTTAAAATTGTTGTTACGCTGGCGTAGATGGCTTAAGCCAAACGGTCTACTTTGGATAGAAACCCCTGACTTTGGGGCATGCGCTCGAGCATACGTATTCGCTCTCTCTCAAAGAAGAAAGTTCCAGCTATGGCGACATATTTTAGGTTCTCAAGAGGCTAAGTGGGCTAACCATTATGATTATTGGGATAAGTCCAAGGGCAATTTGGTTCTAAAAAAATTAGGTTTTAAAAATATAAGATGCAAGACCTACCATAACCGTTTGGCGCAACATTATCCCAAGATACCATTTCTTAATTTTATAGGTAGATTCGTTCCAGATAGTTTCTATCGTAAATATGGGGGACATCGTTTGCCCAACCTAGAAATGAAGGCCAGGAAGGATGCCGACCAGACGGTAGACGAAAGAAGGGCTGTCTGCTCACTATTATCCCAATATCTAGTAGGCAAGGAAGAGGAGGATCTTTTGGCAGTTTGGATGAAGGATGCTGGCTTTGGGCCCAAAGCAAAAAGTCTAATTTCTAGACAGCTGAAAATTCTTTTAACGGTGGAGTTCTATTATCCTAAAATTGGCGGAGCAGAAGAGGTTGTTAGGCAATTGGCCGAAAGATTGGCCGATAGTGGGCATAAAGTCACGGTTGCCACCACTAAGCTAGTCGAACGCGAAAGATTCAACCATAACGGCGTGAGATTAGAAGAATTTAATCTGGCTGGAAACAAGGTTGCGGGCATACGTGGTAGCGCCAGGGAAATAGAGCGGTATCAGAAACTACTAGAGGGCGACTTCGATGTGATACTGAATTATGCCGCTCAAAGTTGGCCAACCGATTTAGCGCTGGACCGTTTAGATAAGATAAAAGCTAGAAAGATATTAGTGCCTTGTGGCTACTCGGGCCTCCTTAAAAAATGCTATCAAGATTATTTTCGGGAGTTACCAAAATATTTACGCCATTATGATGCTTTGGTTTATATGTCTCCAAACTACCAGGACAAAAAATTTGGGGATGAGCATGGCCTAGCAGATAAATCGGTTTTAATTCCTAATGGCGTGGCGAGCGAGGAATTTGTATCCACGGACGACTACGACATACGTAAAAAGATGGGTATAAAAACTCCCTTTTTAGCCATATCTGTTTCTAATCATTATAAAGCCAAGGGGCACGATTTTGTCCTAAAGGCCTTCCGCAGAATGCAGAGAGATGATGTATCTTTGCTCATGATAGGAGAGTTGAGGCCCCCCCGCAGTTTTAAGGAATGGGGACATGTTTTTGTGGACAGGTTGTCCTGTTTCTGGAAAAGCGTCTGGAGCAAGAATATATATCTAGTGGATGGACGGAATAGGCAGGCGGTTTTATCTGCCTATAAAAACGCAGATCTTTTTCTTTTCGGCTCCCAGGTAGAATGTTCTCCATTAGTCATGTATGAATCTTTCGCGGCTGGTACTCCGTTTCTGACTAGGCCAGTCGGTAACGTTTTGGACCATCCTGGAGCGGTTGAAATCGCCACGACTTTCGACGAAATGTCTGCTTCCGCGAACCGCTTGCTAGATAATCCTTCCTTGCGTGCAGATTTAATCCGAAATGGCAAAGAGATATGGCAAGGGGGGCACGACTGGCAGACCATAGTTGGCCAATATGAAGAACTATTTAATAAATTACTCGGCTAACGTCGCGGGGGTGCTGTTATGTTCAGCCGTGTTTTCGTTGACGTTGCGTTTTGGTTGGCCTTGGCCAGCGCTCAAGTTTTTCGAATTATTTACTGCTCTGTTCCTCGCGGTGCTTATCTTTGTGATTTTGGCATCTATCCAGGCGCGTAGCTTGATCCGCAATTTAGGGTTGCATCTGCGTGCTGCTTTTACATGGTTGACGCTCTTGGCCTTGTCGTTTGTCTTGGGACTGTTCTATAGCGCAATTTTTCTGCCGGAATGGCGAATATATGTGAGTGAAGTTGTTTTAGAATATTTTAGATTTATGTTTGTGGTGGCATTCTTTCTTGGCGCAACTTGCTTTCTCTATTTATACCCTATTTGGCGCAAGCGTGTTTTGGCTACAATAATGATTTCTCCATTGGTATTGTGGTTGTCTCGCATTCCTATCTGGAGTGGTTTATTTTTTGAAATAGAGGATCAGCGCTTGCGTGGCCCCGGTAATGATCCAAACTATTTGGGTGGTTGGATAGCTCTCGGTTTGATATTGTCCTCGGCGTATTTTCTTTACTCAAAGGATCGTAAGCGTTGGCTAGGTTTGCCCTTGGTTGCCACTCTGACACCGCTCCTACTCTGGACTGCATCGCGGGGAGCAATCCTTTCTGCCGCTGTGGCGTCGCTTTTTTTAACAGTGTTTTATTTTCGTAGCAGTTTCCTTATCCACCGCAAACTTCTAAGTTCCATTTGGATTACGGGATTTCTAATCCTGGGAGTATTACTGTCGTGGACAAGCGCCTCTCCCGAAATCAGAGGTGCAATGCTTGATCGTATAGTGCGACCTTTTACCGGCTCAACCTCCTCTGTGGGGATGCCCTCTAATGAAAGCTTGGATTATCTCGCCTCAGGTAGAGATACTCTTTTCCTGACCGGATTTAAAAAATTTATCAGCCATCCCTTGGGCTTCGGCCTCGCGTATCATTATTGGCAACCAATCATGCTAGCGTCAGATGGTCATAAATTGGGACCTCACAACTTGTTTTTGCAGGTCGGTTTGTCGGGCGGATATCTGGGGCTAATCGCCTTATTGGGGTTTCTCGCCAATATTTTGCGTTACGCGAAAAAGATTCTAATTGAGAACGATTGGGAAAGTAATGGTTTAATAGTCTGCTTAATAGCATTGCTTGCAAACTCCTTATTCTTGGATACGCTAACCCTGCGGTGGCTCTGGTTGGTTATTAGCCTAATCGTTTCTGGGCTACTCTTGCGTCGTTTTGACGAAGCGGAAGATTTTAGAGAATGAAAAACCTAGTGATAGCGCATAGATCTGCTAAAGTTCACCCTGCGGTTTTTTTAGATCGAGATGGGGTTTTAATAAGGGACGTTGATCATCTTTGCAAAGAAGACCAGTTGCGGTTATTGCCTGGCGTAGCAAGCGCCTTGAGCAGTCTAAATCGCGCCGGTTGGCTGACGATTATAATTTCCAATCAGGCGGCAGTTGCCAAGGGCATGTTGTCTGAGGCGGAAATGTACCGAATAGGAGAAGTTCTTAATTCTAGAATAATGGGGAAAGGAGCCAGATTAGATGCGGCTTATTATTGTCCTCATCACCTGGACGGCAAGGTGGTAAAATATGCTCATAAGTGCAGTTGCCGCAAGCCAGAGCCAGGATTAATTTTGAAGGCAGTCAAAGAAATGAACATAGATCTCAAGAGGAGTTATTTGGTGGGCGATAAGACCGGAGATATTCTTGCAGGGGAGAGAGCTGGAGTTAGGACTATTTTGGTTAAAACCGGTTATGGGGGGGGTGACGGTAAATATCCTATGCGTCCGGACCATGTGGCAAAAAATTTAACAGAAGCAGTTGATATAATTTTAAAAAATAAACATGCCTAAAGTCAGCATAATTTTGCCATGCCACAACGGCGCCAAATATCTTCCGAGGGCAATCGCCAGCGTTCAAGCCCAGACGTTTACAGATTGGGAGTTCATAGTTATAGACGATGGCTCGAGCGACGGAACGGCGGGTCTTGTTGCGGAGACCTCTCAAAAAGATGCGAGAGTGAAATTGTTGCGCAACGAGAAGAATTTGGGCATCCAGAAATCTCTTAACCGCGGGTTGGTGGCTGGAAGAGGGGAATATGTGGCACGCATAGACGATGACGATGAATGGGCGGACAAAGACAAGCTAAAGAAACAGGTTGAGTTTTTAGATAGCAATCCGGAGCATGGGATTGTCGGTACGGGAATAATTGAGGCGGACGAGAACGGCGCGGAGATTTTCCGCTATCGGCAACCTCTTAGAGACGAGGATGTGCGTAGGAAAATATTAAAGCAGAATTGTTTTACTCATTCTTCGGTCATGTTCCGGCGGGGTGCGGTAATAGAATTGGGCGGATATCCGGAAACGGAAGAGACTAAACACGTGGAGGATTATGATTTGTGGTTGCGTCTGGGCGAGAAATGGAAGTTCGCCAATCTGCCGGATTATGCCACTAAGTTCACCTTGCGTCCGGGCAATATCAGCTCTAGCAATAAAATAGATCAATTCCAGAAAGACATCCGCCTATCTAGAAAATATCTCGGACTATATCGCGGGGGAGTGTGGGTGGTCGCACGGGGGTATCTGCGCCTTCTGGCATATCGCCTGGTCTCTTTGTTGCCAAAATCGGCCATGAGACTAGCCCTAAGAATTTATAAGTCTGTTGAGTAATTTATGGGACCGAGTTCTGTCTTCCAGTATCGAGCATCACTTCTTTAGCTTCCATTAAGAGGGGTTCTTTCAGCAGGTATAGAACCAGGAAGTAGATCAATCCGCATGCAAAAATTAGGGGTATTACCGGTACGAGCCACATTTTCATTAAAAAAACGAGAATGCCCATGACGGCAGTCGCGCCAAACATTTTGGGCAAGTATTTTCCTATTGGAAAGTGGACATCTTTACTGGCACGATTCCAAATGTAGATCGTAGTCATAACTTGCACCATGGACGTAGCAAAGGCGCTACCTTCTATGCCCCAGCGTGGGATTAGTATTAAATCTAGGATGACATTAGTTACGCCACCTAGGGCGGAGTATATAATCAACTCCTTGTGTCTGTTATAGACGAAAATAATACTTGCCAAGATCATTCCGGAGAAATTCACCCCCAGAGATAGTACCAAGATCCTAAAAGCCATAACCCCGGGAAGATATTCCGCGCCAAAAAAGAAACCAATTAAATTATCTGCCAAGATGACTCCGCCCATCATAATGGGCAGAGAGACAAGCCAAATAAAACGAAGAGACGCAGATAATACCCTCCCGACCTTCTCGTCGTCTTTTCTTGCTAGACGGGATATGACTGGGAAAATGCTGGAAGCAAGTATACCGGGGATAATATAGAGTAGCAGAATTATCCTTTGAGAGGAGGAGTAGTATCCTACCGCCTCTGATGTTTTTAGCCAGCCCAAAATAACTACGTCCGTGTTTACCATCATCCCACCCAGCAAACTAGAGAGTCCGAAAGGCCAAGCGCGAGAGAATATCTTTTTTATCCTGGAGAGGTTTATTTTTACGGTTAAATATTTCCAGTAGGACCTTAGGGCTATGCCGGTGAATATCGTGCCCAGCCCTCCCCCTGCCGCATAGGCATAGGCGAATGACTCTGCGGTAGGCGAAAGGTAGAGAGTTAAGAATCCAAATCCAACTATGGCAATGTTGGTCAAGACAAATAAAAGAGCCTCTTTCTCCATCTTCTCTTCAGATCTGATAATAGAAAAACCAAAATCTCTTAAGGCGTCCATGGCCATAACTAAAGCTAGTATGGGTAGAACCGCGCGCGCACTTTCTATTTTCGTCAGATGGGGCACGAAAACTACCGTGCCTAGCACAATCAGTGAGAGCAGGACGATTTTTATCCTGAAGATGGTAGATATTAGAACCGGTTTATCGGAATTGTTCCGGGATAGTTCCTGGGTGGCCACGTTGTTAATTCCAAAGTCAACCAAGATGGTCAGAAAAGCAATAATAGCCATACTATAAGAGAAGGCCCCCCATTCCGATGCGCCCAGAACGCGGGCCGCATACATAATGATGAGCATTCTGATCAATCTACCGCCCACATTACTCACGCTTAGCCAAAATGTATTTTTAACTACAGTTTGTCGGACACCGTAATTTTCCAGGAGAAGCCTTTTGACTTTAGCGAACATGCTGTTATATTTTATGTATTATGAAAGGAGTAATTTTGGTAGGCGGAATGGGTACCCGTTTGAGGCCAGTTACTTATGAAATACCCAAGCCCTTGGTGCCTGTTCAGAAAAAGCCGATAGTAAACCATCTAATAGAACTTTTCCACAAGCACGGAGTCAATGATATCGCTCTGCTTGCTTCCCGTGGCCACGAGGAAGATTTTCGTCGCTGGCAAAAAGCCTGGGACGACTATCTAGCTCAAAGAAAAGTTAGCATATTTTATGAGGAAAAACCACGTGGGACCTTCGGTGGGTTTGAGCTATTGAAAGACTGGTTGGGCGGAGAGAGATTTGTTATGACTAATGGCGATGACCTGAAGGATGTGGATTTTACCAGCATGATAGATTTGCATAAAAGAGAGGGTGCCTTAGGGACGCTGGCACTCATAGAGGTTGAGCCAGAAGTGGTTCGCAGTAAGGGAGTGCCTATCCGAGAGGGGAACAAGATAGTGAATTTTTTGGAGAAGCCGGATGACCCTCCCTCCAACTGGATAAACGCCGGCACTTATGTGTTGGAGTCGGGCGTATTGGATTTGGTAGATTTCTCTAGAGACGGCGAGATTATGATTGAAAGAGATGTTTTCCCACAGTTGGCCAAGCAAGGCAAATTGGCTGGATTCGAGATGATAAATTCGCGCTGGTACGATTGCGGTACTTTAGAGAAGTGGGAGAAGGCGATTAAGGAGTGGGAGTAGGAGGGTAGTAGATGGAAGTCAGAAGATAGAATTTAGAAGGTAGTGGTTGAGGGAAATGTGAAAAACAGGAAGCCGCATTCAGTAGCTCCTAGCTTTTGAGCTTGTCCTATCTAGATAATGCCTTCCGGATGCCCGCTCCCAGATTCACTTGCGGCTGCCAGCCGATAGTCTTTTTGGCCAGTTTGGCGTCTAGGGAAATATGCCTTACTTCTCCTTTCCGGAACGGTTTATAGATTGGCTTATCCGAATATCTTAGTTCGCTGGAGACGGCATCGAAAATGTCTCGGTCACTCACCCTTTCGCCCCGCCCGATATTCATCCTCTTGCCAGTGCCTTTCTGGAGAGCAAGCATGTTGGCGTGGACTACGTCCGAGACAAAAACATAATCGCGAGTCTTACTGCCATCGCCGAAAATTATCGGCCGTTGCTTCAAGCGCATCAGTCCGCCAAAGATAGCCACCACCCCCGCTTCACCTTTGGGGTTTTGGCGCGGACCGTAGACGTTAGAATATCTGAATATCACAAACTCAAAGTCATGTTGTTTGGCGTAGTACTCTATTAAATCCTCACCCAGTTTTTTTGAGAGTCCGTATGGGGAGAGGGGATTAACGGGGGTTTTTTCGCTGGCCGGTAAATTTTTCGGTTCACCGTATATCGCCCCGCCAGTGGAAGCGAAAATAAACCTGCGCGCCCCTCGGCCATACTTGCCGAAGTTGTTTAAGAGATTAGCAGTTCCCAGGACATTGACCTCTAGGGTCGGTAATGGATCGCGCAGAGATTTGGCTACTTCCGCTATGGCGGCATGGTGATTTACCACTTCCGGTCGCTCTTTTTTGAATATCCTTAGAATCGTAGCGGAATCTCTAATGTCAGCTTTATAAAATTTAGCCTTCTTGTTCAGGTTTTTGCGAAAACCGGTTAGAAGATTGTCTATTACGACCACCTTGTGTCCCGCTTTGATATAGGCATCTACAATGTGGCTCCCGATGAATCCCGCCCCTCCTGTTACAATAATTTTCATTGTTTTGATTATCGCCCTACCACTTTCTACTTACTTGGCTTCACGAATAGGACCTTTATAGTTTTTATGATAATTGCCACGTCAATAACAAAGGAACGATTCTTGAGATAGTATAGATCGTAGGAAAGTTTTTCTTTTACATCGTCCAGATTCGTGTCTTTAGAGTGATGAATCTGTGCCCAGCCGGTCAGGCCCGGTTTTATTAGACTGCGCATCTCATAGTAAGGTACCTCTGTTTTGAGATTTTGAATAAGCTCTGGTCTTTCCGGTCGGGGACCCACGAAAGACATGTCTCCCTTAAGGATGTTTATCAGCTGAGGTAGCTCGTCCAGATGGCTGGCGCGCAAAAACTTGCCAACCGGTGTCTCGCGCGAGTCGCCCGTAGGCGGGCTCCAGGTGGGGCTACTGGAATCCGCGTCCGGATTTTTGGCTTTCTCGTTGTACATCCTGCGGAACTTATAGAGCATAAAGGGCCTGCCGTGCCTACCGGCCCGAGTTTGCTTATAGATAAGGGGTCCGCGGGAGGTAAGGAGTATAGCGGGTATTATTAGTATCTCTAAAGGCAGGAAAATTATTTGTGCCACGGTCGCAATTAGGAAGTCCGTCCCGCGCCTTATGAACTCGTATGTGTCGTGAGTGCCGGTAATGTGCTCCAGAAACCACTCCTCATCTATCTCAGAGAGAGGGATCTTATTGAAAATAGACTCGTAAAATACCGGCAGATCTTTTATTTCCAGCCCGTAGTCAATTAGTCCGAAAAAAACTTTCTTCAGCTTTGGGTCGTGCAAAATATCGCGGGGCATAATCAGGGTGTCCGCGGAATTACTACGCGCCAAATCTTTCCAGTCGTGCATTTGAGCGGGCAAGTCTCCGGAGGCCTGCACCCAGGCACGTACTTCATATCCCAATTGGGGGTTCTCTTTGAGAAAGCCGAACAGTTCTTCATTGGCCCGATTCTCTCCGAAGATAATTATTCGGCTTATGGGAAGCATAGAGCGTGAGATGCGGTTGAACCATTGCCGCCATAATGTTTCCAGTACAAAGAATAATATCAAGAATATGACCAGGTTGGTTTTAGGAGTGATGCCAGAGGAACGGGTCAGATAGAAGAACACGGTCGCGAGTAGAGCGTTGACTATAAGACTAACGGAAAGAACCCGGAAAAAGTCCAGGCGGTTGCGCAATCTGCGGAAGTCATAAAGTCCGGCAATGTAGAAAACTACTAGCCAGATCAAAAAAACGGCGCTAAAGGGCGGAAGGTGGGGGAGGAAGTGGGTCAGCCAGTCTCCTCTGCCGTAGCGAACCAGTACGGTGAGCGCCAAGGACGCGAACAAGACCACTAGATCGCCTAAAATAAGCAGAAAAACACGCATCTTATCTAGCCAGTATAGCCAGGATTAAGCTCTAAAACAAGCGCCAAATGACAAACAATCCATAAGCACCGATATTTAGATAAAAATCAATTTAGTCTTCGGGGTTCGGGCAATTGGGATTTGTTTGGAATTTGGGATTTTGCGCTTGGAATTTATACGGACTTTTGTCTTCCCAATTATGCCGCTTATGTTATACTTCTCGAACAAATAACAAAATAAAAATATGAACGAAAATAACGAAGGTGGAAACGGCGAAAGAAAGCCCATTGTTTCTTTGCCGATAAGCATTCTGGCGGCGGCAATACTTATCTCCGGGGCTGTAATATATTCCGCTAACCAAAAGGGGACCGTGTTGCCTCCCTCCGCCGGAGACCCATCTGCCCCTGCCGCGAACGGGGCGGATCAGGCGCAAACCATAGTGGTGCCTCCGATCGGGACGAGAGACGTTGTTATGGGAAATAAAGATGCTAAAGTGACGCTTATTGAGTATGGTGACTACCAGTGTCCCTTTTGCGGCAGGTTTTTTACCCAAGTAGAACCCAACCTGATAGAAGACTACGTTAACACCGGCAAGGTTAAGTTTGTATATAGAGATCTTGCCTTCCTGGGCCCCGAATCAATTGCGAGCGCGGAAGCGGCAGAATGTTCCAAGGATCAAAATAAGTTTTGGCAGTTTCACGACGCGCTCTACACGGAGGAAATAAAAGACGGGGAGGAACATAACGGCAACTTGAATAGAGACCTATTCATTAAACTAGCTAAGCAAGTGGGCATGAACACGAATGATTTTGTAAAGTGCTATGACGGTAAGAAGTATTCCGAAGCAGTGGAGAACAGTGTCCAAACATCCCAGAAGACGGGCATAAATTCTACCCCCACTTCGTTTATTACGCGGGCAACCTCGGAAGTAGCCTCCTTCATAAAGCTCTCTCCAACTCTTGATGCGAAAGAGAAGAACGGCAATGGTCAGGAAATATCCGGCGCCCAGCCATTCTCGGCATTCATCAGCGTAATTGACGCCTTGCTCAAATAATCGCTGGCGTTAGAATAAGAACATGTCTTTCTGGGTGGAGGTTACAATCGGAGCTTGGTTAATAGTTTCGCCTTGGATATTAGGCGCAAGCGGGGTTACTTTACTATTGTGGAGCAACACCGTTTTGGGCGTAGTACTGGTTCTAAGAGGCCTCTGGCTGATCTATGGTCAGGAGCCAGTAAGTAAAACCAATGGAAAGAGGTAAGCGTAGAAATGTAAAGATATACACTCTGCCGACTTGTGCTTATTGCAATTTGGCTAAGCGTCTTTTCGCTAAGCATGGGGTAATGTATGAGGAAATAGACGTGATGGGGGACACGGTGGTCCACGAAGAGATCAGGCGCAAGACCGGCCAGCTGGGCGTGCCGGTTATAGAGATAGAAGAGGAGGTCTTTGTGGGATTTGATGAAAAAGCGATAGAGAAAGCGCTGGGACTGGGATAGGACCTAGGACTTAGACTTTAGAACTTAGCGGGAACCTAGGATGTAAGACGAAAGATGACATCATATAAAGATTTGATTGTTTGGCGGAAATCTTTTGAGCTGACGAAAGAAATATATCGTTTGACCGGTCAATTCCCGCAGACTGAGCAGTACGGACTAACTTCGCAATTGCGTAGGGCAGCGGTTTCTGTAGTTTCCAATATTGCGGAGGGGTTTAGCCGTAAATCCTTACGGGAGAACAGGCAATTTTTCTCGATAGCCTATGGCTCAACTAGCGAAGTAGAGACGCAGTTATTATTATCGAAAGACCTAGGTTATGCTGTCCCTGAGCAGTATCGCAAATCAGAGAGTCTTTTACTTGAAGTCCGGAAAATGTTAAATTCCATGTTAAGTAAATCTAAGCTCAAAGACTAAGTCCTAAGAACTAAGTCCTAATCACTAATATATGTACGAACTAATTATAGTCGGGGGTGGGCCGGGCGGAGTATCGGCCGGAATATACGGGGCCCGCAAAAAGATAAAATCGTTACTTATAACCGAATCGTTCGGGGGGCAATCTATTGTTTCCGCGGACATCCAAAATTGGATCGGCACCAAAAATATTTCGGGGTTGGAGCTGGCCAAGACATTGGAGGAGCATCTGCGCGCGCAGGAGGGAATAGATATTAAAGACGGCCAGCTGGTAACGGAAGTTTCCGAAATACCGGACGGTCTTAAGGTCAAAACGTCCTCCGGCGAGGAATTTGAGACTAGGTATTTGCTCTGGGCGGCGGGTAGTCGCAGACGCAAGCTTAACGTGCCGGGCGAGAAAGAGTTCGACGGCAAGGGTGTGGCTTATTGTGCCACTTGCGACGCACCCATGTTCGGGGATAAAGACGTGGTGGTGATAGGCGGTGGCAATTCCGGTCTGGAATCGGTAGTGGACCTCTTGTCTTACGCCAATAAGATTTATCTTTTGGAATATGGCGACGCACTGAAGGGCGATTTGGTTACCCAGGAAAAGATAAGGGCTAATTCCAAGGTGGAAATAATTTTGAACGCGCAAACCATGGCGGTGACCGGAGATAAATTTGTGAACGGTTTGAAATATAAAGACAGAATAAGCGGTGAGGAAAAATCTTTGGCGGTGCAGGGCGTCTTTGTGGAAATTGGCGCGATGCCGAACTCCGAACCAGTCAAAGCTTTGGTGGGGCTTGATAAGTACGGTCAGATAATTGCCGACCCGCGCACACAGAAAACCTCCCACGCTCGCATTTGGGCGATAGGAGATGTGAGCGACGTGCTCTATAAACAAAACAATATCTCGGTGGGCGACGGAGTGAAGGCGCTTTTGAATATTTACGAGGAGCTCAGTAAGTAGAAGTTAGAATCTGGAAGATAGAATATAGTAGGCAAGAGGGGAAATTTTCTTGACGAGCGGGGATTGTGTCCGTTTAGTTTTGGGCATATTATTTTGAGCCAGAGGAGGCGAGGCCATGAAGTTTCTGGTATGCGTGCTGACAGGCATGCTCGTCGTCGCAAGCATCCTACTCGCGCTTCTGGGGGAGAGCGAATCGGAGCGAAGCTTCCGCGCGGTTTTCGGGGTGGACGCCCCCAAAACCGAAGCGGGCAGGATTCGCGCTAGGGCAATCGTCGCGCGGCGACTGGAGAGGACGGCGCAGAGAGTGGCGACCTTCGCCTTGGCGCGCGAGATTGCCATGAAGCGCCCATTGTCCCAGGGCGAAACCGAGCAGATGCGGGAGAAGGCTCTGAACCTGCTCCAGCTTGGCTCAGAAGCTGCCATTGAGGAATTCTGCCGGATGCTCGTCCTGGCGGTGGAGTTCCAGGTGTTTGACCGGGACGACCCGGCCCAATATCGGGAAGCGAGGGCAAGAGGAGATGAGAGCCGACCGGTCCGCGGTCGGCTCGCTCTTTCGTCCTTGCCCTGAGTTGGTCGAAGGATTGACGAAACCCAGCATTTCGTATAAATTAGCAATCGTCGAGGTAGACTGCTAATAATAAAAAAATGAATTTTAAACCATTATCAAACCACATCTTCCTGGAGCCCCTGGAAGACGAAAAGGTCACTAAGTCCGGCATCGTACTGCCCGAGACCGCCAGCAAGGAAAGACCGACCCGCGGAAAGGTTCTAGCCATAGGCGAGGGCAAGCGGAACGAGAAGGGCGAAATTATCCCCATGTCGGTCAAAGTTGGAGACACGGTTCTTTTTAAGAAATATGGTCCGGATGAAATAGAGATAGAAGGCAAAAAATATTTGGTCGGAGAGGAAGAAGACGTGTTGGCAATAATTCAATAAGCGACCCGAATATTACGAATCACATCCGAATTATCCGAATAAATAAATTTATAATTTGGGGCATTCGTGTGAATTTGTAGATTCGGATTGCAAAAAAAACAAAAAAACATGGCCAAACAAATTTTATTCAGCGAGAACGCTCGCGCGGCGATGAAGAAGGGTATGGATAAGTTGGCGGACGCGGTCCGCATGACGCTCGGGCCCCGAGGCCGGGCGGCGGTAATAGAAAAAGGCTATGGCGCGCCCCAGGTAACTTTTGACGGTGTGACCGTAGCGAAAGAAATTAGCTTTGAAGATAAGTACGAAAATTTAGGCGCGGAATTTATTAAGCAGGCCGCGGACAAAACCAACGACAACGTAGGGGATGGCACAACCACTTCCGTAGTTTTAACCCACGTTATGATAGATGAAGGCGAGAAAGCCATTCGCGAGAAGGGTTTTAACGTTATCCATCTTTCGGAGGAATTGAAGAAAGGAGTAGCGAAGGTGATAGAGGGACTAGAAAAGCAAAAAGAGCTTATTAACGACAATAAAAAAGTGCAAGAAGTGGCGACTTTGTCTGCCAAGGACTCCGAAATCGGGACCTTGATCGCGGAGGTGATGGGTAAAATCGGTAAAGAGGGCGTAGTCACGATTGAGGACTCCAACACCATCGGTAATTCCTACGAGATGGTAGAGGGTATGCAGTTTGACCGCGGTTATGTTTCTCAATATATGGTTACCAACCAGGAAAGGATGGAGGCGGCCCTGGAGGACCCATACATTTTGGTAACCGACCGCAAAATTTCTTCCATTAATGACTTATTGCCATTACTGGAAAAAATAGTCCAGAGCGGCAAGAAGGAGTTGGTTATTATCGCGGACGAAATTGAGGGCGAGGCCTTGGCCACGCTTATCGTGAACAAGCTGCGCGGTATCTTTAACGTCCTGGCGGTCAAGGCGCCGGGCTTCGGCGACAGGCGCAAGGAGATGTTGCAGGATGTGGCGATTGTGACCGGCGCGACTTATGTTTCGGAAGATTTGGGCAAGAAGTTGGATGGCGTGACTTTGGAAGATTTGGGCCATGCCAACAAGGTTGTCTCCAATAAGGACAATACCGTGATTGTGGCCGGTAAGGGCGACAAGAAAATGATTGAAGAGCGGGTTGCCCAGCTCAAGGCGCAAATTAAGAAAACCGATTCCGATTACGACAAAGAAAAGTTGCAGGAGCGCTTGGGTAAGTTGTCGGGCGGAGTGGCTGTTATTAAAGTTGGCGCCCCAACCGAAACCGCTCAGAAAGAATTAAAACAGAGAGTAGAAGACGCAGTAGCCGCGACACGCGCGGCGATGGAAGAGGGCATAGTCCCGGGCGGAGGTATCGCGCTCTTCAATGTCGCCTCTGGTCTCGCGGGGGAAGGTAAGGACGAGGTGGCGAAAACCGCCTACCATATTCTTTTAACCGCGGCGGAGGCGCCTCTGCGGGCGATCGTAGCGAACAGCGGTGAGTCGCCGGACACAATCGCGCGCAAGCTTAAAGATCGCAAGGAGAATGAATCTTGGCGGGGTTTTAATGCCGTCATAAACGATATTGGCGACCTCAAGGAAGCGGGAATCATTGACCCACTCAAGGTGACCAAGACCGCCTTCCTGAACGCTGTCTCGGTCGCGAGCACGTATCTCACGATCGGCGCGGCCATAACCAATATTCCGGAGAAGAAAGAAAATCCAATGGCGGGCGGCATGCCGGGCATGGGAGGGATGGATTATTAAGAAGAAGTTAGTAGCTAGAAGATAGAATTTAGAAGTTAGGAAATAAAAGGAGAGTGAATAAATCAAAAACCCCGCCGGACGGCGGGGTTTTTGATTGGAGGTCAAAAATATGATAATCTCTCTATATGATATATACATTAATAGTCCTCGTAGTTTTGGTTCTCTTGGTCGCTACCATGTACAATCGGCTGGTAACCTTGAAAAATCGGGCCAAGGAGGCGCTTTCCGATATTGATGTCCAGTCCAAGCGCAGATACGACCTCATTCCCAATCTGGTAGAAACCGTAAAAGGCTATGCCGCGCACGAGAAGGGACTGCTGGAAAATGTGACTGCGGCCAGAACGGCGGCGATGAGCGGAGGTTCCGCTCTAGACCGGGCCAAGTCGGAAGACGCTTTGTCCGGCACGCTTAAATCTCTTTTCGCGGTAGCGGAGAACTATCCCGACCTGAAAGCCAACGTTAATTTTTTAGAGCTCCAGAGAGAATTATCTGATACCGAGAATAAGATGATGGCTTCCCGTCGCTTCTATAATTCCACCGTGAACGACCTCAACACCGCCGTTATGAAATTCCCGACCAATCTTTTGGCGGGCATGTTCGGCTTCCACGAGGAAAAGTTTTTTGAAGTAAGTTCCGCGGCGGAGAAAGAGCCGGTGAAGGTGAGCTTCTAGGTTAGTTATTAGAACTTAGAATTTAGGACTTAGGAACTAAAAAATAAAACAATAAATATGGCGAATCCGGATATCGTCAAATATATTAGCGAACAGCTCCAGAAGGGGATAGCGCTTAGTTTGATTACGGACAAGTTGCGTAGCGCGGGCTGGAAAGAGGCAGACATACAACTGGCGCTCAGCTCCTTAGGGACAGCCTCCGTCTCCGCCTCCGGAACCTCTTCCGATTTACGCCAGGAAGCAGCATCCATTAAAAGCCAGTTAAAATATCTTGAAAATCGCCTAGGCAGCCTGGAGGCTAAGCTGGGAGTCAGTAGTAAGATGCCGGAAAATGCCACGACCTATGTGGAGGGCAATGTCTTTGAACCTGTGACGGCAGAAAAATTTTCGCCTGCATATTCCGAAATCAGCCCAGAGAAGTTCCAGGAACCGGAAAAATTGGAAAGCAAGATTACTGGCAAGTGGTTTGCGGCCTTGGGTATTTTGGCGATTATTTTTGGCGTCGCCTTCCTCTTGAAATACGCTTTTGATAATAATCTCATCGGAGAAACTGGCCGGGTGATTCTGGGCTTCTTAGGCGGAGTGGTACTGCTCGCCCTGGGAGACTTTTTATCCCGCAGAGAGAGATACAGGCAATACTCCTTCTTTTTGAGTGGAGGCGGTTTAGCAGTACTATATCTTTCAATTTACAGCGCCTTTAACTACTATCATCTGATTTCTCAGGCTCCAGCGTTTGTTTTTATGGTAATTGTGACCTTGATAGGCGCAGTCCTCGCCATTAAACAAGATAGTGTCTGGCTTTCCACGTTGTCTCTTCTGGGCGGGTTTCTAACCCCATTCCTCGCGTCTTCGGGGGAGAACAACTATCCCGCGCTCTTTACCTATTTGGCCATATTGGACCTAACTTATTTGGTGATTAGCTATTTCAAAAAGTGGCACAAGGTCTATCTTCTGAGTTTCTTGGGAACCTATATTGTTTTTTATTCCTGGATGGCTCAGTTCTATGAGAAGGCACTTCTCGGACCATCTATGTTCGTGTTGACGATTTATTTCCTGATATTCCTGATTGGTCCGTTTGTCATGAGCTTGGCCCGCAAGATTAAATCCGAGAACGAAGACATTCTCGCGGCGGTAATAAACGCGGGAGCGTATTTTGTAACCAGCTACATATTACTTAAGCCAGATTTTGACGCCTATCTGGGCTTTTTCTTCGCGGGCTGGGCGGCAGCCTACATTTTGGGCGCGTATGTCCTCTCGGTGGTCAACGAAGAAGATAGGGTCGGTATCTTGGGCTTGGGCGGAGTGGGCTTAGTGCTTGCGACCGCGGCGATTCCGATTCAGCTTAGTTCTAATTGGATAACGATCGCCTGGGCGGCGGAGGCCATGGTTCTAATTTGGACGGGGCTGTCTCTTAAGTCTCAAAACATCCGAGCCTTCGCTTATATAGTTTTTGTTCTTATCATTATCCGTTTATTCGCATTTGATTTGGACTCCGGGGTTGCGATAGGGGACTCTGTGGCATTCTTCAATCAGCGTTTCATGACCTTCTTGTTTGCGATCCTAATGATGTTCGGCGCGACTTGGCTTTTGGCGCGCGCTGGGGAAGAGCTGGAGGAAGGAGAGCGTAGTATGCCCGTGATAATGGGCGTGGTAGCTAATCTTTTGGGAGTTTTCGCTTTAAGCATGGAGGTCAGCCAAATCTTTGATAAGAAGGTATATGAGCTGGACCAAGCTAGTCGTCAGCCGTCCATCTTTGCCCCCACTGGCAGGGAAGATACCTGGCGGCAGATAGATTCCATCCATAATCAACAGAACTTAGCTCTTTCGGTAATCTGGGGGCTTTATTCCGGGTTTCTGATGTTGGTGGGGTTCGCGAAGAGAATACGTTCTGTCCGAATCTTGGGAATAGTCGGTCTACTGGTGGTGATACTGAAGGTGTTCCTGTACGACATGCAGGCCCTGTCGGATTTATACCGCATCATCTCCTTTATTGGTCTGGGCGTAATATTGCTTTTGATTTCTTTCCTGTACTATCGCTTCCGGGAAAAAATAAAAGAACTGGTGTTGTAGTATAATTTAAAAAACATGGCGTGGGTATATATACTTTGGTTTTCCGCATTTATTCGCCTAATATTGTATGTCCTTCTTGTATGTTATGTGCGGAGAGAATGGGATGAGCTTAAAAGACTTAGGCTGCAGGGGATAGATATAAGGCCTGGGGAGCTTATGCTTAAGCACATAATCTATTCTTTTCTATTGGGCCTAATAGCCAAATTATCAGTCATTATATATTCAGGAGAAGGATTCAACTTATTAACTATGGTAGTGGGTTATCACGGTATTGATTATCTATCAGGCGTGCTTAATTATTCCATGGCCGCTATGCCGCTTATCTTGTTTTTTTTCCTGATCATCCATCTTTCCTCGCGAGCTAGGCTAAAGAAAGAACCTTTGTCTAATAATCTCCCTCTTCCAGTTGTCCCCCCGTCGGACAACATTCTTTTCTTTATTGGCCTGGCCATGTTGCTCATTCCGGGCATCCCGTATTTTAAGTCATGGATTTACACCATAGTTGTTACTTTCGGTCTATTGTAAATTAATAAATATTTGTAAAATCAACAAAATGAAATATTTTAAAAACTGGGCAGGGAGTTCGACTAGGAATATATTGTTTGCAGGACTGATTCTTTTGTTTTCGTGTTCGTCAGCCCTGGCAGATTTTGATTCGGCGGGCTGGAAGTATGAAAAGGAACTTATGCCCGCGAGTGGCGGATCGGGCGATTTTGGAGAGGTTGTTTTTGACGGAGAGGTCCTTTCCGGTTCCAAGTCGGACTTGAGTGATGTGCGCATCATGTCGGGGGAGAGGGAAATACCGTATGTGATGGACGTAGAGGCGCCCTCCTTCGCCCGTGAGACTCATTCCGCGAGAATTCTAAACAAGGGCGTCCAGGCAGGAAGCACCTTTTTGGTTCTAGATTTAGCGGCAGAAGGGTTCATTCATAACCGAGTGGAGCTTAGCGTTACCTCCACTAATTTCCGGCGAGAGATGCAGGTGGAAGGCAGCTCGGATATGGCGAATTGGTTTACGCTTGCGAACGGTTCAATTTACGACTACACCTTGGAATTTAAGGCGCGCGATACATCTTTGTCTTATACCGACTCCACTTACCGTTATTTGAGAATTACGATTTCGGACAAGGGCGAAGCTCCGCTCGGAATTGTTTCCGCGACCATCTCGCGCGAATCATATGGCGCCGGCAAAGAGGTTTCTTATGAAGTTCCGATTGTGGAGCGGACGGAAGTAAAAGACAGGCAGGCCAACTCTATACTTCTTGATATGGGAGTTAAGGGCTTGCCGACAAATCGTTTGGTTTTAGAGACGCCCAGCACTAATTTCAATAGGGAGGTGGCGCTGGAGGGGACGAACGATGGCACGGCTTGGAGCATAATTACCAATCGGGACGTTATCTTCTCCTATAGCACGCCCAAGTTTACCGGCAACAAGCTGGAATTGCGTTTTCCGGACCAGAACTATCGTTTTCTGAAATTGACCATCTTTAACCGCGACAATCAACCCATTCAAATAGAGAAGGGCACGCTTTATGGCACGGTGCGCAAGGCTATTTTCCCGTATGAAGTTGGGAAGAGTTATAAGCTCTACTACGGCAATCCCGGCGCCCGCTACGCGCAGTATGACCTAAACAATTATTTGCAATATTTTGACGCTTCCGCAAGGGTGAAGTTCAGTCTGGGAAACAAGCATGATAACGAGCAATATAAATATCCCACCGGGCTGGAGAGGCCATTTAGCGAGCGCTACTCTTGGCTTCTGACCACGGTCCTCGTATTGGTCGTCTTGGGGATGGGTTTTATGGTCTTCCGGCTATTTAAGAAACAATCAACCAATATTTAAATTTATGGTAAGTATTTATGCCGCAGTTTGGGTGTGCCTCGTCGTCGTATATTACATTTTTGTTATTTGGCAGCGTTCAGACCTGATTAAAATAAGGACGATGAACGTCGAAACTTATCCCAACATTATCCCAATCGCATTTTTTATTATTGGAACTAATATTTCAAATTTTTTGGGCAATTTAACTACTTATTTAGCGTATCGGTTAGTGTATCTTTTTATCGGTTTTAGACCTGAAGTGGCCCGTGATTTGGGTATCGGATTTAACTTAGTATCTGGCCCCTTGTTGTGGTTTATAATTATTAGCTTGATTCATTATGCATATAGATCTCGTCTTCTAAAGATGGTTCGTCCAGAGAATCCTCCGCTAGCGAATCTGCCAGCTATCAATGGGATATTATTCTGGGCTGTTACTACGATATATTTTTTCTTTTCTTGGTATGTATTTTTCTAGCTTCCGTTTGGCGATAATAAGTCGGTTTTGCGTCTGCCTGATAATTTAATGACCTCACTCTACACCCACAAATCTTCTAATATCGCGAAGACTTGGCTCTTGATGAGTGTGTTTTTGGTTGTAGTTATCGGATTGGGTTGGATTTTTTCCAAGGCCTACGGCAATCCGGGGATCTTGTATGTCGCGGTAATTATCAGCGTCTTGATGAGCTTCACTAGTTATTGGTATTCCGACAAAATAGTATTGGCTTCCACCCGTGCCGCGCCGGTTACTATGCAGAACTATCCCGAGCTATATCGCATCGTAGAAAACCTATCCATCACTTCCGGTCTGCCTATGCCCCGGGTTTATCTTGTACCGGAACAGCAACCTAACGCTTTCGCGACTGGACGTGACCCCAAACACGCGGTGGTTGCGGTAACGCAGGGGCTTCTCTCTAAATTGGACCGTTCCGAGTTGGAAGGGGTTCTGGCCCACGAACTGTCGCATATCGGTAATCGGGATATGTTGATCGGCACGGTGGCGGTGGTCTTAGTGGGTTTTGTTTCTCTACTCTCGGACTTTTTTAGTCGCTCAATGTTTTGGGGTGGGGGGCGTAGTCGGGATGACGACCGGGGAGGGAATAATCTTTTCGCGGTCTTGGCGCTCGTAGCAGTGATTTTGGCACCCATCGCCGCCACCCTCTTACAATTAGCTATCTCCCGTAAGCGCGAGTTTTTGGCGGATGCCTCGGGCGCGCTCCTTACCCGTTATCCGGAAGGCTTGGCGAGCGCACTTCTAAAAATCTCAAGCGACCCCACCCCCATGCGCGCGGCGGGGCACGCTACTGCCCACCTCTGGCTTTCCGACCCATTCCGGGGCAAGGCGCAGACTTCCGGTTTCGCGAAGCTATTTTTGACCCACCCGCCTATTCAGGATAGGGTTCGGGCCCTCCAGGGCATGAAGGTATAGGGCTTGAACTATGAATAACAAATAAGTAGCAATAAATAACAAAAACATGTAAACAAGAAAATAGTCATCGGTCCGGCGTTTAGGTTTGGTTGGGGGGTCCCGCATAATGGGAGTTAATATTGGAGCAATATCATATACGTTTATGAAACAAATAATGCAGTTTATATCGGCCCTCTCGATTTTAATGCCGTTTTTTATGCTGTGGCTGTGGAGGGATGTTAAAAAAGTTAGGGAAAGAGGAGTAGATGTAAAGCCGGGGAGTTTTGTTTCTAGGCACGTGCTATATTCTTTTATTTTGGCCTTAATTTTATTTTCCGTGGTCAGTTTGACTATCGAAGATGGATTCGGTTTTTTGGTTCTGATGGGATCAATAGGAGAGGGAGCGTGGGCTCTTTTCTCGGGCGAGCCTTCTGTTTTTTTAGACGCGGCAGCAATAATCGCACCGTATGTCTATATATTTTTTCTGCTAATCTATTGGCTCTATAAGTTGAAGTGGCGGCAAGGCGCGGAGGTAGGTTTGTCTCCACTCTCCAAATTGCCGGAAATGGAAAAAATAAAGTTTGTCGCGTGGGGCATATTAATTATGCTTGTGGCGGGTTGGTCGGCTATGAATTTTATGCAGCTTATTCCTTACTAGGCGCGCCACGAGATGGTTGGGTGAAGTTGGGTTGGGCATGATATAATAGTAGCCATGAAATTTATACAAGTCTTTAAGCAGAGTTTCTACTCTCCGCAGTTTTATCGCGAGCTAAAACACAAAAACTTCTGGTTTTCCCTGAGATATTTTTATTCCTTAGTCCTGATATTGGCCTTCGTTTCCGCGGTGGCCACTTCAATATTTGTTCTGCCCATGGTTAAGACGCTGATGCAAAAGGCGGAGCCTTTCCTGCGCAGCTATCCGTCCGAACTTACGGTTACAATACAAGATGGGCGGGCTAGCACCAACGTAGAAGAGCCCTACTTTGTGGAGATGCCTCGGGGGCTGTGCAATCTTTCAAGCGAGATGAAGGAAGATGACTTCTGCAAGCTCGCTAATGTGGTTGCCATAGACACTAAAACCCCGTTTTCTTTGAGCAAGATGGAGGAATACAGAACTCTGGCCTGGCTAACCTCCGATTCTATGGTGGTAAAACAGGGCGCGGAGACGAGGGTAACCGCCCTTAAAGATGTACCCAACACGGTTATCAATAAGCAGTTTATGGATGGTCTGGCGGATAAAACTGACAAAATGGTAAAACGAGCAACGCCGGTGGTTCTACCCATAACCGCCATCCTGATATTCTTGGCATACATCATTAGTCTTTCCAAGTTGGTGTTCTTGCTCTTTGGCGCGCTCATTGTTCTACTCATCGCTAGAGTCAAGAAGGTGGAAATGACCTATGGCTATGCTTACCGCATCGGTTTGCACGCGGTTACCTTGGGAGTTATTTTGAACTTTTTGGGAAATGTCGGATTGCCCGGCGTGCCAATCCTATTTACGGTGCTTTTCGCAGTTTGTGTTTGGATAAATCTTGAGCCTCAGAAAATCCTGGCGGAAACAGTGTCGGTCGCTCCGATCTCGCCCGAAGAAACTCCAGTCGCATGAGATATAAATTTGGTTCGGAAATAATAATTGGCCTGGGTGGCTCAATAGTCTGTCCGGATGGAGTGAATGTGGAGTTTTTAAGGAGATTTCAGAAATTTATAAAACCCCTGATACGTTCGGGCAAAAAGATAGTGGTGGTTATAGGCGGCGGGGGAGTCGCGCGCGAGTACCAGAAAGCGGCGAGCGCGCTCACCAAGGTTACCAACGAAGATAAAGATTGGCTGGGTATTCACGCGACCAGGTTGAACGCTCATCTTATTCGCACCGTTTTTCGGGACGTGGCGGACCCGGTGGTGGTGGATGGCGCGGACAAGGTCAAAAAACTAAAATACAAAATAACCGTCGCTTCCGGCTGGCATCCGGGCTGGTCCACGGATTATATCGCTTTTGCGATGGCGGAAAAGCTTAAAATAAAAGAAGTGATAGTAGCGGGCAAGCCGGACTTTGTGTATTCAAGCGATCCGGTCAAAAACCCCAAAGCCAAAAAATTTGAGGGAATGAGCTGGAAGGAATACCGCAAGCTTATCCCGACAAAGTGGAATCCGGGTATGCATGCTCCGGTAGATCCGGTAGCAACCAAGCTCGCTATGCGCGCAAAGATAAACGCGATAGTGATAGATGGTCGGGAATTGGATAATTTTGAAAAATTAGTGAAGGGCCGAGAATTTAGGGGGACAGTAGTTAGCTAATTTCGCCAGGAGGCCCAGACTGAGAGGGGCTTGCGCTTATTCGCGCTACTGACTTTTTAGTTTAGAGAAAACACAACTCAGCGCCTTTTCCACTTCCTCTCTATTCAAGTATCCTTCTTGCGCGTAAGTGCTCGCGGAGGCGATGATGTAAGTTGACTTTATGCCCTCCACAGTTTCAGTCCTTTTTTCCGTTTTTTTGAGCGAGTAGCAGGGAGTCTTCCCGGGAGGCAGAAAGGAGGCTGCTGCCAGTAAGCCGCCCGTGACCACGAAATTTTTAACAATAACCGCTTGGCAAGTGCTTATGGTTTTGGAGTAGGGGGTTGATGCTTTAGGTAGGGGAATGGTGACGTTGTTGCCACGACTGCCTCCGCCTTGAAACTTACCCTTGGGAATCGGGCTGGGCGGCTTGGGCGGGGGGTTGGGATTGGGCATGTCGCAAAAAATAGCCCGGTAGCCTAAATATTTTTCTTCTCTATATTTCATTCCGGTTTTTTTAGCTTCCGCTTGGATTTTGGGCAGTTGTTTTTTCATCTCTTTTGACAGCAGATTCATCTGAGCCAGCTGTTCCTTGGAAACAACCGACTTTAAGGCATCGCTTTCCATCAAATCCATAAAGTTCATAGCTTTTCCATTAGAAACCGGGCCGCCCGGGATCGGTCCGCCGAAGGGGCCGAGCGGGAAGGAGGCATAACCCTGGAAAACCTGTTCGGCAATGTCCTTGGTTTTGCTCTGCACGATAGAGAGGTCTCCGGTCAGGTCAGATTCATCCGGCACCTCCGCCCCGGGTCTTTTAGTTGCCTTGGTGCGAAAATCATTCAACCAGCTGGAGGTCATATGAGCGGGCGCGAAGCCACTATCTATGAATCCTTGCATGCCCTTAAAGAAATCCGCATAAGAACCACCCACTCCAGATGGTGTAGAAACCGCTATTTTAGAAACAGAGGATGTGTCACTAGAAGAAATCAGTTGGTCCTGGAAAATTTTGGAATCAACCTGGGAAACGGGATTTATGTGGTACAACCTTAAAACCAGCTGGTTTTCATTGCCGGAACGGGAAATCTCCCGCCAACTAGGGGGCAGATTAAACCTCAAACTTTTTAGATTCATGGTTTTATTGGATAAATGTCACTTTTGCGCTTGCGTAGCCGGTTTGAATGCGATCTATAATTTTCTTTTTAAACTCGTCTTGCATGCTAACCGTCTTGCCCTGCACCTTGAACATGTCAAGGGGCGGACAGTCCATCTTCAATTTGATCTCGTCGCCATCTATGCTGTCAACGCTCAACTTACAGCCAAAAGGGGTAATTGTAGGTCTTATTTTATCTAATGTTTTTTCTAACTCATCTTTATTCATTTTAGAGTGTATGCGCTCAAATTATGTCTACTTGGCATTTTATTTGAACCCCCCGTCCGAGTTCTTTAGGCCTTTAATTTTCCTCCGCAAGCGGGACAAAACTTTGTGCCGATAGGAGAGATGCGCTGACAGTTCGGGTTACTGCAGGTAAGAACTAGGTTGGCACTGCAATTGGGGCAGAATTTCGCGCCCTCTTCCGTCACTGCCTTGCCGCATTTTGGACATTTGTTTTTGAATCGTGAGATCACGGAACCGATGCCCTTTTCTACCCCGCTATTTATCGCGCCTTGAGCCTTCCATTTCAAGCTGTTTTTAACGGAATTAACTGCGTCGTCTAAAATTCCCATGGGTAAATAATAACTGAACAATATTGTTCGGCCTTTGTTTGATAATTATATTATACACAATTTGGCAGCATGCCTCCTTGTGGAGAATATCGCGTCCTAGAAGCAGGGGTACTTAATTTGCAACCGTCATAAGTAGAGTTATATTTAAAACATGGAACAACGCGCAATGGAGTCACCCGGTAAAAATGGGGACCTGGCAGACGACACAATGGCAGAGTCGGTCGTTCTGGTGGATGAGGATGATAGGGAAATTGGCACTATGCCTAAGGCATTAGTGCACGGGGTGCAGACGCCCCTTCATCGCGCCTTTTCCTTTTTTCTATTTAACTCCAAGAAAGAATTATTGCTCCAGCAAAGAAGTTCTAAAAAGAAAACCTGGCCCTTAGTCTGGTCCAATAGTTGTTGCGGGCATCCCTCGCCCGGGGAAGATAGAGGGGAGGCGGTCAAAAGGAGACTAAAAGACGAGCTGGGACTTACGGGCATAGAAGTGAAGGAAGTAGCGCCTTATCGCTACTGCTTTACCAAAGATGGGGTAATGGAAAATGAAATCTGCCCGATATTTATCGGGTTCTCGGACCAAGAGCCGATTATCAATCCGGAGGAGGTGGAGGCGGTGCGCTCTGTGCCCTGGCAGGAGTTTTTGGAGGAAATAAGGAATAAGCCCGGCACGTATTCTCCCTGGTGCGAAGAGGAGGCGGAGATAATTTCCAGGATTGAAAATATCGGGCTTTAGGGTTAAGATGGGCGAGTTAAAGGAGAGGTCGCATAGTGGCCTAGTGCGCGCGCTTGGAAAGCGCGTAAGCCTTAACCGGCTTCGAGGGTTCGACTCCCTCCCTCTCCGCTAATAGGAACTTTCGCTCGTAATTATGGCAATCTACTATCGCAACAAATACAGAGGTCGGAGCGGATATAGGCGAACGACAATCGCGCGAAAAACGGAAAACGAAGCTCCGGTGGTTCATACCGACCCGACATCTTTGCGCTGGCAAAAACTTCTCAAGTATTACGGTTCGTGCATTTCTGTTGAGAACGCCGGAGAAATTACGCTCTACTCGTCAAAAGAGGGGGTGGAGTTTTTACAGGTGCCTACGATGAAAAAAGAATGGATTGCGTCCGGCAAAGAAAAGCTAGAATTTGAGGGGCAGAATGAAAAAATCCAAGCGTTCATCAGTGGTCCCCGATGGAGTCGCAGTCCGCTTTCGTATTTCTACGGCTTTCCTTGCCACATAAAACAAATTGGACAATCGCGGCGAGGATGGTCGGGTCAGATCATTCAACCCATTCTAATTTTTGGAATAGATCTTATTCAAACAGAAACCGGATACGCTTTCATTTTGCAATCGGATAGACCGAGAATCAACTCTGCTTTTCTTACAGACAAAAGTTTATTAACGAGCGTTGAGGAAAGAAAGCAAATAGCCGAAGCAGTTTTAGAGTCGTGGGACGATGAAAAAAACAGGGGGCAGAACCTCAAAATTATTTTGGGTGCGTTCGCCGAACTTCTACCACAAGAGGTTCCGTTCTCAAAAGATATTCTTGGCGGAAAGACAACGGAACTAAAAGCAGAGAGCGGCGTTTTCCCTCTCGGCGTTATTTTTCGGAGCGCAGATTCAAAATATACTGGTGGGCTAGAACAAGAATTGAGCGAATTACGAGACACGACCGTTCCTAATGATGTATGGCGCGTAATTCTTGATAGAAACGCAGAAGTTAAAGAGGATAATGGTGAAGGATTGCTGGAAATAACCGGATTGAATGACGAACAGCGAGGCGCGGTAAAAAGTGCTTTTAACAACACGGTTAGCGTCATTACCGGCCCGCCCGGAACCGGAAAGTCGCAAATTGTTCTCAATATTATTGCTAACGCACTACTTCGTAATGAAAGCGTCTTGTTCGGAAGTAAAAATCACAAAGCGGTTGATGTTGTTATCGAACGATTATTGAGGCTTCAGTCCGAGCCGGTCATTCTGAAATACGGACAGAAAGAACGCGAGATTGAATTTGCGGAAGCGCTCTTGTCGGCGATTGAACGTGCCTCAAGCTACAACAACCAGTCATTAGAGCGAGAAATCAGCGAGTACAAAAAGGAACTTGAATTAGTGCGCTCAGAAGAAAAAGAGGCACAGCAATCGCTGTTCCGCATCCTTGCCCGCAGGAATCGAATAAGTCGTCTTGATGTCACGCTTGAATCTGTTAGAGCGGAATTGCCCTCGTCAATTTCTCGCAATCTCGATTCGTACCAAAAAATCGAGGGGAAACAGGAGTTTTATGCCTCTCTTATTTCGTTGAGTCGTTTGGTAAAAGAAGTTGACGAAGGGCCTAGTTTTATCTCGCGCATTCTCGCGTTTTTTGGTTCCACGCTGGAAAAGCGAGTTTTAGAAACGGCAAAATCTTTACTCGCGCTTGCGCCGATTGAAGATATCCCCCTCTCGCTTAATTCTATCCATGCCTGTCGCGAGCTTTTGACGATTTGCCGTGCATTAAAAAAATGGATTGATAATCAATCGGAGCTTTTGGGAATTGTGCGAGAGAACGAGAATGAAGCGCGAGTAGAGGTTTTACGGGAGCGAATCACAAAAAGTAAAGAACGCGCGATAGACATTAGCGTTAGATATGTTGATGCGCTAATGAAACGTCGCTTAAAATCGCTCGGCCCCAAGGAACGACGCGATATTGCGGATTATGTGAGTATCGTGCGCCGACTGGAGGGCGACGTAACAGGAGGTGAGCTCGCGGAGGAACTGAGAAATGAGCGCAAGAGAATGTTTAAGAGCGTAGTAAAAGCGTTTCCGGCGATGGCAGTTACAAATCTATCTGTCCGTCATGCGCTTCCGTTGAGCGCAGGAGCCGTTGATGTTGTGATTATTGATGAAGCCTCCCAGTGCGACATCGCGTCCGCGATTCCACTACTTTATCGCGCGAAACGAGCCGTTATTGTTGGCGATCCAAATCAGCTTACGCACATCTCGCTTTTGCATCGGGTGGACGATCAACAGTTACAACGGCAGATTAGTCTAACCTCAACCGACGACCAACGTTTTCTTTACAGCATAAACTCGCTCTTTGAGCTTGCACGAAGCGTTGTGGGAACCGGGGCAAAATTCATTCACTTGCTCGAACACTACCGCAGCCGCGCCGAAATTATCGGTTTTTCCAATAAGAAATTTTATGGTGGCAAGTTGAGCGTCTGGACGGATTATCGTAGATTGCGCGGTGCGGGACACCCCGACGCTCTCACATGGCACAATGTCGTCGGTGAGGTTGTCCGGCCATCTGCCGGAAGCGCATACAATCTGGAAGAGGCGAAGGCGATTGTTGTATTGATTGGAGAAATCATCGGCAGGATTTCCGCCCACGGCGACGACTACTCTGTATCACTTGGCGTCGTTACGCCGTTTCGAGAGCAAGCGAATAAAATCAGAGATTTGGTAGAACAAAAAATAGACGCGGCGGAGTTGCGGAAGCTGGATTTTACGGTTGATACCGCGCATAAATATCAAGGAGACGAACGCGACATAATGATTTTCTCTCCGGTTGTGTCGCGTAAAATTCAACAACGCTCACTAGGATTTTTAGGGAGCACGGTAAACCTGTTTAATGTCGCGATTACCCGTGCAAGGGCGGAGTTGCACATTGTCGGCGACAGGGTAGCTTGCGCCCAATCCGGCATCTCGCACCTTTCAGAGTTCGTGCAGTATGTCGAGGAGCTGGAGCCGGAAAACAAAAACAAGAGTGGAGGAAAATTTGAGTCACCATGGGAGGAAGTTTTGTATGACGCCCTCGCGCGGGAAGGTATCAGAACCGTCTCGCAGTACCCGCTATATCAATATCGCCTTGATCTCGCCGTCCTTGATTCGGAAATCCCGATTGATATTGAGATTGACGGTGAGATGTGGCATCGCGACATTGACGGAGGCCGCTTACTGTCGGATTTGAAGCGAGACCAGCATCTCATCATGCACGGATGGCGAGTCAAACGATTTTGGGTGTACCAACTCCAAAACGATTTGGCGCGGTGCGTGCTAGAGATAAAGGAGATGTTGAAATTAGAATAATCGTCGCAGAAAATTATGTCCGGGCGTGTCAGTTCGTCTCAAAAAGGTTCACGCAAAGGATACAATTTATTGCTACATAAACTAGAAAAGCGAAAGAGGGCTATAATCCTTAATGACCCCATATTTGCCAAACAATCCGGCGGGGCTACAATAGGAACTGGAGTGCGTTCGAATAGCTTAGCGTCCTTCCTCTCCGCCAGATTTCCAAGTTCGAACCCAAGTAAATAAGGACATTTTCAAACATATGGAAAAGAAAAATTTAATTATTGGCATGCTTGTAATTCTATTGGGTATTTTTTCCTATATTGCTTTTGGAAATAAAGAAAAGGTTCAAACGACAACTGTAATCATCCCGCCCACCGAGTCATTGAGGATCGCATATGAAGAATCCTCACAACATTCCGCAATGGCAGATATCGCCGAGCTTTCTTGTTTTCCGACAAGTCGGTTTGATTGTGGTGGGGGTAGTTGTACGGCTTCAACTCCAGCAACTTATTATTTCGTAGATTATGGAACTGAGAGCGGAACCTATTTTAGGTGTGATACTAAAGGATGTGATTCATATCCAGTTGAGGTACACATTTCTGGAGAATTTACACAATTTACTCCATTGCAAGGTCAAGCAATGATGTTCAAGGTTGTCACTGGAGATGCCTTAGGCGATAAAGGAGAATTTGTTGATATCGCGACACTCGGAACGGGAGCGATAGTATCTTCTGGTAAATGCGAAATGGCTAAATAGCTTGCAATTTATTTAAATGCATGGCCATATTCATAAAAAAATTAAAGATTCAAAACTATAGATGTTTTGAAAATGAACCGATTAGTTTTAATGTTCCAAATGGAAATCGTGGAAGCGGTCTAAATATTCTCATTGGAGAGAATGGAAATGGAAAAACTACTGTCCTTGAAGCAGTTAATTATCTCACGCTTAATAGTTTTTCCGCGGAAAATAAATTAAGCATTAACGATTTCTTTGATTTCAAAAAAGAGATACTTGTCGAAGCTGAGAGTGATGAGTTCGGTTGTGGTTCGGGAATTGATTTTTATAAGGATTGGAGTTTTAAAGCAAAGGGCGTTTCTTTTAAGGCCAAGAGTAGGGATACCAAGGAAAGAGGAAATTTGTTATCTAGTCCTTTTCAAATAAATAACTCCTTTATTACAGAAGCCAATTATATAAAAGGAGATGGTTCGCAGGGGAAAGAGATTGATGGGAGAGATAAAATATTTTCCAAATCGAGAATCAACGATAGCGACGAACTGAATATATTCTTTTTCGATAAAAATAGGACAAGACAAATTACTACTGGAAACTATAAAACAACTTTCGAAAAAATCTGTGATGATCTGAATTGGACATTTGTTAAGAATTTAACAGATGAGAATATAAATATGATTTCTCAGAATATTGCAGGGGAATATTTTAAAAATGTTGATGCGATTGCAAATAAGAGTTTTAGCCAAAAGACCACTAAAGAGTTAAAAGAGTTTTTTGGAAAAGACGAATTTGAGAAAATTAAAATTGAACTTTTAAATATTCTACATCCTTTCTCCGCGGCCTTTTTCGCTTTACGAGATGAAAATACCTTGTCTCAAATTAATGTCAGGGATTTAGGTTCTGGCGTAGAGATAATATTGACTCTTTTGATACTAAAAAACATAGCAGGAGCTTCAAAAGGCAGCATTGTTTATTTAATTGACGAACCAGAACTACATCTTCACCCCAAAGCACAAGAAAAGCTGTTGGAGTTATTACTTGAAGAATCGAAAAGTAAACAAATAATTGTTTCTACCCACTCACCCTATTTGTTTAAGGGCGCCATTTCCCAGAATGCCACGCTCCTGCTATTTACTAGAGACGTGAATAATAAGATCAAGATTGAGGATGCAAGATCTAAAGGATGGGGGCTTTTCCCTTCTTGGAGCCCATCTTGGGGAGAAATTAATTATTTTGCTTACGATATGCCCACGATAGAATTTCACGATGAGCTATATGGTTATTTGCACGAACTTTTCATCAGTAAGGCCACTGATCAATCAGATGCCGATAGCAGGGGTAAGCAAACCGTGTTTGAGAAGGATTATTTACAAACAAAAATAGCAGCCACTAAAAAGTGGAATCCCGAGTACGGAGGAGTGTCCCAGGGAGAAATAGATGTTACCTTGCCAACATTCATAAGAAATAAAACGCATCATCCTGAAAATAAAACGATGCAGAGTTTTAATTATACGGATATTGAGTTAAAAAACTCAATTGCAGGCTTGATACAAACCGTAAAAAATCTGTAGTTTATTTCACAGAATAATAAACCATATTCTTTCTTTTACCTGACTTCGGCTTAGGTACTTCAAACCATTCCGGACGAACTCTACAATAAGCTCTTAATTTTCGTATACTTTTATCATAGAAGATGAACCCCTATCAAAAATACATTCTGCCTCGGTTGCTTAACTCCACTATGCGTAGAGAGGAGACGGAGAAGCTCCGGCCGGGGGTGGTGAGTCAGGCCGTGGGCAGGGTGTTAGAGGTTGGCTTCGGCTCCGGTCTCAATCTTCCGCACTATCGGGGCATCTTGAAGCTTTACGCGCTTGACCCGTCCTTAGAGCTATACAATCTCGCGGAGACAAGGATTAAAGAAGTCTCCTTTCCGGTTGAGTACATCAAGGCTTCGGCGGAGAATATTCCTCTCTCGGAAAATACGATCGATACCGTTGTCTCCACCTGGAGCATGTGCAGTATTCCTCGCCCCGAGCTCGCGCTTAAAGAAATCTTCCGAGTCCTTAAGCCGGGCGGGAAGTTTATTTTTATTGAGCACGGAAAATCTCCCGGGCGCCTCACGGCGAAGTGGCAAAAGTGGCTGACGCCCATTTTCGGGTACGTGTCGGGCGGGTGCCATCTAGATAGGGAAGTGGACCAGCTCATTTCGCAAGCGGGTTTCAAAATCACGGAGCTAGAAACCTTTCCCCAAAAGCGCAGACCGCTTCTTTTTATGTATAAAGGCGTGGCGCTAGCGAAAAAGTAGTCTAAATCAAAAACGCCCCGGTGGGGGCGTTTTTGATTAGAGGGCTAGGGTGCCGGTATTGGCTTAGTGGGTACAGTAGATCCATCTTTGAGTGGAGGATAGAGGTCGGGGTCAATCGTGCGAGTAAAGCAGGTTTTCTCTGCGGGGTGCGCCCAGATGGGGCTATACGTTTCCGGGCAGTAGGCTCTAACTTGGCAGGAAGCTACATCCTCCTCATTGGAGGCCTTGAAGGTGGCGCACAGCTTGAAATCTTTCGTGCCAGTCGCCTGATATTCATATGCCATTTTAGTTTCCGGGTCGCTCGGAACAACCGTGCCTCTCATATCATCTTTCAGGTCTATAAGCGCGGTCGGCAACTTTTGTTTGGCCTGCCAGTAATACTGAATGCTGTATTGCAGAGATTGCAGGTCACTTACTCTTTGCTCGTCCAGTTTGCGCATTCGCTCCGTCTTGGGCGCGCCCGCGAAGTAGTAGCCGGAGACTATGAGTCCCAACCCTAAGACGATAACCGCGTAGACGAACCACTTCATTTTAGGATCTTTGAGCGCGGGCCTGTCGTTTTTCAATATCCAGAGGTGGTAGAAGAAAACTAGTATGGCGAGAACCAGAACAGTCAGAACCTTGAGTAGGAAGGGCGTGGGTAGTTCTCCACCTAAGAAGCGATAAATAAGCGTGATTAGATCAACCAAGATTACGAGTGCGGTGATAAAGAGAGTGATGTAAATCAGCCACTTGCGGGTTCTGATTTCGCGCTTTTCGGGATTGCGCATCAGGTCGCGCTGGAGCCAGGACATTATTATGAGGTAGGCCGGGAAGGCGAGTGTCAGAATCGCGACTGGCCAGCGGACCGCTTCTCGTAGGCCCTGAGCGGAAAGGTAGTTTATTTGGTCCGGGAAGATTATGTTTATTATTTGAAAGGCTAAAGTACCGAAGCTGATAGTGCTTATATATAGGAGCACTATACCGAAAAGATGAGACAACACGTCTTTCGGCCCCGCTTTTTTAGACTCTATATTATTTGTTTGTTCCATATATTTAATATGCCACAATTTCCGTAAAATCGGAAGAAGGCAGCCTTATCAGCATATATGCCGCGCGAGGATTGAATTTATTTCACTTTGGGAATAGTATGGTGCCGTGCTCGCGCAGATGTTCTATATGTTTTTGACCGCCGGGGGCCTCCTAATCATAGAAGTGGCCGTCTTTTATTTTGTGGTGCGATTATTTGGGATAGAGGATGTTTCCTGGAAGAGGTCGCTCGGCACGGTATTTTTACTGCTCATTCTATCAACGGTACTTTTGGTTTTAATAAGCCTTTCTGGCGGGTTCGACATTTCGGGAGATTCGCGGGTAAACATGGGTCTTGTGGTAGTAACCTATTTGGGAATACTGGTAATAGGTCTGATCCTGGCCACTTATACGGTCCACTTTTTTATTAATAGGGTCAGCCCCATCAGTTTCGGGAAAAGTTTCCTGATTTTTATGACATTTATAATAATCGGGAATTTGATATCCGTTCCCACTGCGTTTATAGCAAAAAAACTATATCCCTACGAGCCCTATCTAATGAGCGGCAACTCCATGCAACCTGCCTATCTGTCTGGAGATTATCTCTTAACCAGTCGGGCGGGCGGGAAGATAGAGAGGGAAGACGTATTAATATTTTCCATAGAAGAAAGTCCGGGCACGCGCCTGGCTAAAAGAGTAGTGGCGCTACCGAACGAAACCCTGGAGATTAAGGATGGGGAGATGCTCGTGAATGGTCAAGCCGTAAAGAACAGATTCTATCATGGCACCTACCCGGAAGGGCTCGTAGTCAACCTAAAGGACAAAGAATATTTTATGATGGGCGACAATATGGACTCATCTTATGATTCCCGGGAATTTGGTCCGATCAAGGAATCGGATGTTTTAGGGAGGGTGGTGGAGGTTATTAATCTTAAGGGTTGGCTTAGAAATTAAAATTCGTACAAAACTAGGCAGATGAGAGCGGTTTCCCGCTACTCCACGATAATTAACGATCGTTAATTATCGTGGAGTAGACCGAGCGAGTGGATTTTATGGATTTTAAGAGCACTACTTACTTCTTCCTCCTTTGGCCATGGAAGGCCTCGTGGATCTCTTTAAGTTCCTTGTTGGTTAGATGGGTGTAGATTTGAGTAGTAGAAATATTGGCATGACCCAGGAGCTCTTGCACGGAGCGTAGGTCCGCCCCGTTCATTAAAAGATCGGTCGCGAAGCTGTGTCGTAGCTGGTGGGGATGAATATGCTTGGGAATGCCCGCCACCTTGGACCAGTGCTCCACCGCCCGCTCCACCGCCCGGGGGGTTATTCTGCCCAGCACCTTCGGCTCCTTTTTGGAGCCCTTGGCAATTTTAGAAAGACTCACGAAGAGATACGGCTCCGCGTCGGTGCGCTTGTCCAGGTATTGCTTAATAGCTTTTTTGGCGCGGTCGGATAAGAAAACCACCCGCAACTTATCGCCCTTGCCCCGCACCGTAAATTCTCCCCGCTCCAAATTCAGATATCGCTCCAGAGAGCACAGTTCCGCCAAGCGCAGGCCGGTTGAAAAAAGCATTTCCAAAATCGCCTTATCCCGCAGAGAGCGCAAGTCTCCGCCCTGGGGCGCCTGGAGCAGCCTTTCTAAATCCTGATATTCCAATATTTCTATTTGCGCGCGGGAAACTTTCGCCAGCTCAATTTTATCCGGCTGGAGAGAGACAACGTCCCGCCGTGCCAGATATTTTAGAAAGTTGCGCAGAGCGATGGTGTAGTAGTTCTGGCTGATTTTTTTGATATCCCGCCGTGCGAGATTCAAGCGATATTCGCGCACCAGGCGGTCGGTAATGTCTTTGGGGGAGGAGATTTTGGCGTAGGCCATAAAGTCCGCGAGATAGTGCTCGTAGTTCTCGCGGGTGCGAGGGGAGCGCCCCTTTTCTATCTCCAGGTAGTTCAGATAATCTTGTACCAGCTCCTTCAGATTAGACATTAACCCCATTCTACCACAATTTTATTTTGCGACAGATATGTACATTATTAATGTTTCTATTGCCAATCTTGGTTGTATTTGCCAATGTATGGATAATATGTTATAATTAAAAAAGGAGGTCAGACATGATGGTTTGCGAGTTGGTGCTGTTGGGAACGGTAGGAGCCTTCGCATGGGCGACTGCCGAAGCGGGCTCCCTCGGAGGGATAATGAGGCCGAAGGTTCCGACCCCGAAGAAGGCTGCCTGGAGGCTGGTCTTCGCGGCCGCCTCGTGGTTGCTCGTGCCCCTTGCCCCGACGAAGGGTATCTGCGTCGCGGGTCTGCTCGTGGCTGGCGTGATGCTCTTCTCGTCAGCTTGGGACACATGGTCCCGCTCTCCAGGGGACTAGTCCGTGGCCGAGGTGCATCAGCGCACCCCGGCCACAGTCGTTTCTAAAGATTAATAGACCAGGGCCAATTTATCCACAAAAAAAGACGATCGTCTATTCTCGTGGATAAATGCCTTGGCTGATGATCTGACTGGGTCTTATTTGCAATATATACGAAAAGGTGTTATTCTTATGTCAATGTTAACTAAAAGAGTAAAAACAAAAATTTCTTCGGAACACGGAGTCCACGACAAAGATACTGGCTCGGCCAACGTGCAGGTTGCCACACTTACCCGTCAGATAGAGGAGTTAAGTAAGCATCTCAAGAAAAACCCCAAGGATAATCACTCCCGTCGGGGACTTTTGAAGATGGTCAGCCAGCGCAGAAAGCTTTTAGACTACTTACGCAAGAAGAAGCCGGCGGATTATGAAAAGCTGATCAAGAAGCTGGATTTGAAGAAGTAAAGCGACCCGAATACTACAAATTCCATCCGAATGCCCCGAATTAGGGCAAAGAAGATAACTATTAGATGATTCCCGAACGTAAAGTGCGCCCACAATCCGACTATCTGCCCAATCAGAGAGTTGGTATATTTGTGGACGTTTCCAATCTGTATCATTCCGCCAAGAACATCTACCATGGCCGGGTTAACTACGCGGAGATGATGAAGCACTTGGTTGGCCCCCGCCAGCTTATTCGTGCTATGGCTTACGTTATCAAAAGCGAAGGAGTGGAGGCCTCTGTACATCCCCTAGAGCAGGTTGTAAATCAGCGCCAAAAGGGGCTCTCTACCGAAAGCGCTTTCTTTGACGCTCTGGAGAAATCCGGATTGGAATTGCGGGTTAAAGACCTGCAGGTTTACGGCGATGGCCTAAAGAAAGGAGATTGGGATGTGGGCTTGGCGGTAGACGCCATCCGTATGTGTGATTTTCTGGACGTTATTATACTTGTAACTGGAGACGGAGATTACATACCACTCGTGGAATATTTGAAGCATGGCCGCGGACGCAGAGTGGAGGTGGCTGGGTTTCACCGCAGTACTTCTTCCAAATTGCAGGAAGCGGTGGACAAATTTATTAACTTGGAGTCGATACCCAGGATAATTTTAAGACGCTAATAAAAAGTCATAAAAACCAAATAAAAACGAGTTAAAATCAAGTAATGCCGCATAGGCTTTTTTAATTTGAGCTCATAAATAACAAAAAATAAAAACAAAAACATGAAAGAAATGAATAAAAAGAAGTTTACAACCGAGATAGGAGGTAAGACCTTCTCTCTGGAGTTCTCCATAATGGCGGAGCAGGCGAACTCGGCGGTGCTTGCCAAGTATGGCGAGACGGTAGTTTTGGCAACCGCGGTTATGGCTCCCTTTGAGTCTACCGCCAACTATCTGCCGCTCAAGGTGGATTACGAAGAAAGATTTTACGCGGCGGGCAAAATCTTGGGTAGCCGTTACGTGCGCAGAGAGGGCAGGTCTTCGGAAGACGCGGTCCTTTCCGGTCGCCTAATAGACCGCACGCTGCGTCCGCTTTTTGACCAACGTATTCGCCGGGATATGCAAGTGGTGGTAACCGTGCTCGCGATAGACGAGGAGAATGACCCTGATTTCATCGGTCTCGTCGCGGCTTCTACCGCGCTCGGCACTTCCGATATTCCTTGGGCCGGTCCTGTGGGTGGAGTGCGCGTGGCTAAAATAGGGAACGACTTTGTGGTCAACCCTAACAACTCTCGCCTCGCCGAAAAAGATTTTGTATTTGAAACTTTCGCGGCCGGACCCAAAGACCGCATCAGTATGATAGAGCTTTCCGGTATGGAGGCGCAGGAGGCGGACGTAATGCACGCTTTTGAGCTCGCGCAAACAGAGATAAACAAACTGATTGATTTTCAATCCAAAATTATCGCGGAAATCGGCAAGCCTAAAGTGCAGGTCAAGGTTTATGAACCGGCACCGGAGTTGCGCTCCGCGGTAGAGGAGTTTTTGGCGCCTCGTTTAGAAGAGGCTGTTTTCCAGTCCAATAAAATGGAACATACCCGTCGCTTAAACGAGCTAAAGGAACAGCTCGGGGCGCACCTTGCGGAGAAGTTGGAAAAACCGGATATGGTAGCAGCGGACTTCATTATGGAAGAAATGATAGATGCTTTAGCGCATAAGGAAGCTATCGCTAAAGACCGGCGCGTGGATGGGCGCAAGATAACCGAGATTCGCCCGCTTTACGGCGAGGTAGGACTTTTCTCGCGCACTCACGGCTCCGCTCTGTTTGTGAGAGGCAACACCCAGGCGCTTGCGGTTACGACTTTGGCCGCACCAGGCGCGGAGCAGTTGATTGAGACTATGGAGACGAACACCAAGCGCAGATTTATGTTGCACTACAACTTCCCGCCCTATTCCGTGGGGGAGACTGGTAACTTCCGCGGTCCGGGCAGGCGGGAAATTGGGCATGGCGCCTTGGCAGAGAAGGCCCTGAAGCCCCTGATCCCGGGCGTGGAACAATTCCCATACACCATCCGCGTGGTCACCGAAATTCTGTCCTCAAACGGATCTTCTTCTATGGCGACAGTTTGCGCGACCACCATGTCGCTCCTGGACGCTGGCGTGCCTTTAAAGAAGCCAGTGGCCGGTATCGCGATGGGTCTCATGATGGACGAGTCGGGAGATAATTTCCGAGTGCTAACCGACCTACAGGGACCGGAAGATCATTATGGTGATATGGACTTTAAGGTGGCGGGCACCAAAGACGGTATTACCGCTATTCAGCTGGATGTGAAGGTGTTTGGTTTAACCAAGCAGATAATTGAGCAGACTATGAAGCAGGCCAAGGATGCCCGCCTGGAAATTCTGGGAGTCATTAACTCCGTTATTCCCGAGCCTCGCAAACAGCTTTCCGTGTACGCGCCGACGATTATTCAGCTCAAGATAAATCCGGAGAAAATCGGAATGGTTATCGGACCGGGTGGCAAGATGATAAACGGCATGATTCGCGATTTGGGACTAACCACGATTGACATAGAAGAAGACGGCAGTATCTTTATCGCCGCTATTGATAGAAGTAAGGCAGAGGAGGCGGCCAGCCAGATCCGTTCCATGACTCGGGAGTTTACGATCGGGGAGGTTGTAACTGGCAAGGTGGTGCGCATTATGGACTTCGGAGCGATAGTGGATTTGGGCGGGGGGCAGGACGGCATGATTCACGTTTCCGAGCTTAAGAACGGTTTTGTTAAAACCGTGACGGAGGTAGTCCATCTAGGAGATATTGTCACCGCCAAAATCATCAAGGTGGAGGAGGGTAAGATTGGTTTGTCTTTGAAGCAGATGGAGGAGCAGAAATAAGACATAGAACCTAGTCATTAGGACTTAGTAAAAAGATCTTAGCCAAGATACCGCCCAGCGCGGGATTTTGGTTTTGTGTGTTAAAATATCAAAGTTATGAGTCAGATTTTCAATCAATCACCATACGCAAGCGGTTCCGGTCAGAATCAAGTTCCGGGCGCGCAGAACAGAACTCCTGGTCAAAATTTCCCGCCACCCTCCCCGGGGATTAATGCGGAAATAGAGATAAGGACTATGCAGTCCGATATTGAGCAGATGGGCGGACAGGCCAACGCCTTCGGTAATCTTACTTTTTCCGCTCCACAGGTGGAGGTGAGGTCGCAAGCGACGGGAGCTCCGTTTCAAGGAGACGTGTCGGATGTGATGCCCAATAAGAGCTATGTCGCTTGGCTTTGGGTGCTTGTGGGTATAGGCATTGCAGGGCTACTTTTCGCGGGAGGATATTTTCTGATACCGAAACTTACGGCTAAGCCGACTCCGCCGCCTGCGACGGTCAACAACGCTAGCAGTACCAACGCGCCATCGCTTCCGCCCGTTACCGCGCCCACATTCTTGGGCTATAAGAGTTTTGCTAAATTTCCCACGGATGGGAAGTACGAGATAATTTTAACGGATAATGCCACTAAATTAGGATTGGTGGATGCGGTGGTGGGTTCGGCGGGGGAGAACAATGCGACTTCCGCGCTAAGCCGTTTCACGGAGGTTGTCGTTAAGAACTCGGAAGGGCACGCCCTCTCTTGGGCATCGTATTTGAAAATGGCGGAAGCTTCTCTCTTGGAAGAAAGACTATGGCAAGGGTACTTTGAGCAGGGTTTTAATCTATTTGTACGCTGGGACGAGCGAGGCGCTTGGCCGGTTTATGTCTTGAAGTTAAAGGAGGGGCAAACCAAGATTCTGGCGGATGTGGATTTAAGGAATATGGAAGAGAAATCCTCCGAACTCAAAAAACTATTTTTCCTTGACCCGGGGTCGGAAGTGACTCAGTTTGAGAGCAAGCAAGTCTATGGCGAGTCGGCTAGGGTTTTGACTTATAGCAATCCCGGCGCGCGCTTGGTGTATGGCTGGGTAAACAGCCAATACTTTTTGATTAGCACATCGCTCGAGTCCTTTGAGGAGGCGGGTAGGAGGCTGTGAGTAGAAGTTGGAAGGTAGAATGTAGAAGTTAGAATTAAGAATGGTGCAGGGGAGGATTTAAAATATAGAAAACACTTGAGTCAAAAATCCCGCAGTGCGGGATTTTTGATTTGTATCATCTACTAACTTCTAACTTCCAGCTTCTAGCTCGCTATTCCTTTTCCGGCTCCGCCTCTACTATGGCCGACTGATTATTTTTGATAGCCTCTCGCACCTTTGCCTTAATCGTGTTCAAGAGTTTCTTGTCCTCTTTCAATTTAAGACGGGTGTTATCAAAGCCATTGCCAATCTTTTCGCCATCCATGCTGAAACTCGCGCCGGACTTGGCTATCACGCCATATTTCACCCCCGCGTTTAGAACATCTGCTTCGTAAGAAATTCCGGAACCGTACAAGATATCAAACTCCGCCACCCGGAATGGGGGAGCGACTTTATTTTTAACCACCTTGGCCTTAATGCGGTTGCCGTAAACTTCCTCACCTTTCTTTATTTGGGCAGTACGACGCACATCAATGCGTACCGAAGCGTAGAATTTGAGAGCTTTTCCGCCCGGGGTGGTCTCGGGATTGCCGAAGAATACGCCGACCTGCATGCGGATCTGGTTGATGAAGATTATGGTGGTCTGACTCTTGGCCGCGATAGCGGTCAATTTGCGGAGGGCTTGCGACATCATTCTAGCCTGCAGTCCGATAAACTGTGCGCCCATTTCACCCTCAATCTCCGCGCGGGGCGTAAGCGCCGCGACTGAATCCACCACCACTACTGAGATAATCTCTGAGCGCACCAAGCTTTCCAGAATATTTAGAGCCTCTTCGCCGTTGTCCGGTTGGGAGATAAGGAGTTCGTTTATCTTTACGCCGATACGAGCGGCATATTCCGGGTCGAGGGCGTGCTCCGCGTCAATGAATGCGGCCTTACCACCTTGCTTTTGGGCTTGTGCTACCACGTGGAGCGCGAGCGTAGTCTTCCCGCTTGATTCCGGACCAAACACCTCAATCACGCGTCCACGGGGAATTCCGCCTACGCCCAACGCCAAGTCCAGGGAGAAGGAACCGGTCGGAATAACCGCCACGTCCACCTTTCTGGTGTCTCCCAGGGTCATGACCGCGCCTTCTCCGAATTTTTCTTGAAGCGAAGAAAGTAGGTCTTTTAATTCATTTTTTTCTTCGACTGGTTTGGCTTTTTTTGCAGGAGGCATATTTATATCTTTATATATGTTTATAGACTTTTATATTTATAGCCTAATTCTAGAACGGGGCAGGGGAAAGAGCAAAAATTTATATATACAACACGAATACTACAAATCGCATCCGAATACCCCGAATTATATAAGAATAATTGTATTAAGAAACGCTACGCCCCAGATCAGTTATTCCTCCGTAGAAGACGGCTGGCTATTCATTCCGTCTTGTAGGGTAGTGCTGGCGTTCTCGGTCGGGGTGGTGGAGGTTACCTGCCGGGTTGGCTCATAGAAAATCTGACGCAGAGAGATCGTCTCGCGTCCCAAGAACTTGGTCGCCTTTATCTCAAAGCTATTGAGCCCGGGCTGGAGGGGCACCTCTTTTTTCCAGGCATTATTTTCCAGTGGAATGGATTCGGAATTTATGAATACCTGATCGCCATATTTGATTTGCCCGCGCAGAATTACGGAAGATTCCGCGACTTGGATCATCTCACTTGCCGGGTATTCCACGGTAAGAATTGGTTTGCCAAAAATGGCGGTAAAGCGGAAGCCGAAATAGGCGGCAATTAAGACTAGCGCTCCTATCCACCAAATGTGTTTAGAGACCGGCTTGGGCGCGAAACGGTTCTTGGGTAAGGAGTCTTTCCCGCCGGAGGACTTAACGCCGATTTGCTTGAAATACTCCCACCAGATTTCCGGCTCAAATTCCAGCGCCTCCGCGATGTGCGATATGTATCCGCGCAGATAAGGCGCGGCGGGCATGTCGTCCATATCTCCCTTCAGGAATAGTTCCAAGTGCGCGATTGAAATCCCGGTTACGTCCGATAGACGGCGCAAGGACATATTGTGCTCTTTCATTTTATCCCGCAGAAACGCGGAGAAATCTAGGGTGTCCATCTAATTAGTAGGTAGTGAGTAGATAGTGATAAGTAGGGGAGCTGAGGTTTGCGATTTATTCCGCGGCGGGAGGTTCGGAGGTAAGAAACACTTCGCGGGGTTTGGCGCCCTCGCCCGGGCCGACCACGCCCCGTTCCTCCATCATGTCCAAGAGTTTGGCGGCGCGAGCGTAGCCCACTGCCAGGCGGCGCTGGAGATACGAGGCAGATGCTTTGCGTGCCTCCCGCACTACGCGGACGGCTTCGTCATATAACTCGTCGCTGCCGTTCTCATCGCTAAAATCGTCAAAAGTATTCATGCTGGCCATGCCACCGTTGCCGTTCGCGCTTCCTTCCCCGCTATGGCCATTTTCGGAGTTGCCCTCAAAGCTAACATTCACATCTTCCACGATGGCCTGATTGTTTTCGCGCACATAATCCGCCACCCGATTAATTTCTTCTTCTGTTATGTAAGAACCCTGCATGCGGCGCGGCTTGGGATTGTCTCCGGAAATAAATAACATGTCTCCACCACCCAAAAGCGTTTCCGCTCCACCGGTGTCCAAAATGGTGCGAGAGTCAATTTGGCTGAAAACTTTGAGCGCGATGCGGTAGGTGATGTTAGCTTTAATCAGGCCGGTGATGACTTCCACGGAAGGACGTTGCGTGGAAAGGACCAGGTGGATGCCGGTCGCGCGCGCCATTTGCGCCAAGCGTACAATAGAGCCTTCCACTTCTCGGCCATAAGACTTCATCATATCCGCTACTTCGTCCACGATAATCATTAGATAGGGCAGAGGATTCTCTTTGCCAGTGCCTAAGTTGTAGCTTTTAATGTCGCGGTTGCCGCATTTTTGGAATGTTTCGTAGCGCTTCTCCATTTCATTTATGGCGTAGCGGAAAACGTTGAGCGCTTTTTTATTATCCGTTATAACCGGTCCGACCAGGTGGGGGATGTTTTCATACATAGAAAGCTCCACCCGCTTGGGGTCAATCATAATGAAACGCAGATTGGCGGGAGAGTTTTTGTAGAGCAGTGAGATAATGAGCGAGTGGAGGGCCACCGACTTACCGGTGCCGGTCGCGCCCGCGATTAAAAGGTGAGGCATCTTCTCAATGTTGGCGTAGAGTGGTTCGCCCATCACGTCCCGGCCCAGAGCAAAAGCAAGCGCGCCCGCGGATTGGAACTCGGGGTAGCTCAACATACTGCCTAGACGCACCGCGGAGGCGGATTTATTCGGCACCTCAATACCAACCAGAGACTTGCCCGGAATCGGGGCCTCAATACGAATTGGATGAGCGGCGAGCGCCATAGCCAGATCCTGACCTAAGGCGGTTATGCGGGAAAGTTTCATTCCTTCCGCGGGCTTTAGGGTATAACGGGTAAACTTAGGCCCCACGTTTATCTCGCCCATTTCCACAATTATTCCGAAGCTTTCCAGGGTGCGTTTAATAATATTGGCGTTGGCGCGCAAATCCCCGGTGGTCGGCTTCTCGGTGGACGTGAGCAGCAAGTCTAAGGGAGGAGCGGAATAGTTTTTGAACTTAACCGCGGTCGGCTTTTTGCCTCCCATGCCAAAGATGGACATATGCTTTACCTCCGGCTCTGATTCTTGTTCTTCTTTTTTATCTTCTTTGGGCGGCTCTTCCTTGTTGCCCATCTTTTGATTCGCTTCGCCTACTATCAGAACCGGCGCGTCTTCCTCTTCCGTCTCCGTGGTATCCAGCAATTTTTTCTGCCACTTAAACCAGGTTAGGCGTAGGGGAGTGTTAAGCGTAACTAGCGCGGAAATTAGGGCGATTACAATATTTATAATTACCGCCGCGAGGTTGCCAAAGGCTAGCCTTAGCGCGCCCAACACCATTCCAAAGATGCCGCCGCTACCCGGAGAATAAATATGAATTAATCCTAAGACGGAGAAAACAAAGAAAACCGCGCCAAGCGTGGTAAGTCCTACCCAGGTCTTGCGGTCGTAGGCGAAAAGTATTCCGGCCATTACCAGAAACACTATCGGCAACAAAAAATAACCCCAGCCCAAGAGATAGTTGAGTACGAAAAAAATCCATTCGCCCACCGGCCCGGCCTTATGAAACCCGGCCAGGGATAGAATCAAGGCCACGCCCAGGCAAGCTACCGCCCAGATGCTACGGGCAGTATCGGGATGTAATTTTCTAATTTTTCCGTTTTTGTCCTCTCCTCGGTTGTTTCTGAGATTGCGCTCCTTATCTTTATTCTTCTTGGCCATACGCCATATATTTTCGTCTATTAATGAAGAAATATCAATCCGCCCCTTTGGGACATTGCTCCCGGGGTAGTGGTTGCATGTTTCTACGCGATTTAGGATATAATTTGAAAATATGAATCCAGCCATATTCAAGGCATACGATATAAGAGGCATCTATCCGGAGGACATAGACGAGAAGGCTGTATATGCAATTGCTCAGGCATACAGCAAAATGTATTCGCCCAAAGTGGTGGTTTTGGGACGGGACGTGAGATTGTCTGGTCCAGCTTTGTGTCGTGCTGCCGCCCAGGGTTTTATGGACCATGGAGTGAATGTGATAGACATCGGGGTGATTACTACAGACATGCTCTATTTTGCCGCTGGAGCATATCCGGTGGATGGGGGCATGAGTATAACCGCCTCGCACGACAAAAGGGAATATAACGGCATCAAAATGGTGCGAGCCCACGCAGTGGCCATCTCTTCCGATTCTGGCCTGTCCGATATAAAGAAGTTGGTGGAAGGTGGCTACGCACATAAGGCGGAAATAGCGGGCCAGGTAAGCGGCAAGGAAATTATGTCGGATTATTTAAAGAAGTGCCTGGAATTTATTGATATTTCTAAGCTTAAGCCCTTGCGGATAGTTATCAACGGAATGAATGGTCCAGTGCTGCGAAACATTCGCAATGCTAATCTGCCGTTTCAGATAATTCCCTTAAATGAAGAAATGGATGGCAGTTTTCCTAAGGGCCAGCCCGATCCATTGCAGGAACAGAACAGGGTGGAGACAGAAGAGCTGGTAAAAAAAGAAAAACCGGATTTTGGGGTAGCTTGGGATGCGGACGCGGACAGATTCTTCCTTTTTGACGAGAATGGTCGTTACATTCCCGGCTATTACATTACCGCTTTTCTGGGAGAATATTTCGCGAAAAAGAATCCTGGCGCAAGGGTGGTGAGCGACTTGCGTTTAACGCGAGCGACCATAGATCTGGTTGGGGCGGCAGGCGGCAGTACGATAGAAAATAAAGCAGGTCACACATTCATTAAAGAACGTATGCGCAAAGAGGACGCGGTTTTCGGAGGAGAGATGAGCGGACACTACTACTTCCGCGACTATTTTTACGCGGACAACGGTCTTATCCCATTCCTAACCATATCTCAGATAGTTTCGGAATCGGGCCGGAAGGTTAGCGAGCTATTTGAGCCTCTTTTCCAAAAATATTTTATCTCGGGAGAGATAAATACTTACCTCAAGGATATATTTGACTCAGAGAATGTCCTGGCCAGGCTAGAAAGACGTTACGCGGATGCACGCATGAACAATATGGATGGGATTTCAATAGAATATCCAGATTGGCGCGCGAACCTGAGATTTTCTAATACCGGCGAACGGATGTTGCGTTTAAACTTAGAAGCCAAAAGTAGAGAGCTTATGCAACAGAAGACAGAAGAAATTTTGGGTCTAATCCACAACAAATAATTTCTATAAGCAGGCGAATTTACGATATTTTTCGGCGCACCCGCGATTTGCTATAGTAAGGGCAGGAACCGTCTTGGGAGAAGGGAGGTGAGCCATGGACACCCCAAACGGAATCGCATTCCTGGATCTGGTTGCGGCGCTAACCGTGAAAACGAAGGGCCTAGCCGCCAGATATCGGGAATGGGCCGGAAGACCAAAGGGCAGTGAGCCTCCGGTCGACAAGCTCGTGACCTCAAGCAACTCCTGCGCGGATTCGCTTGACGGGCTTGCCGAAGCTATGGACAACCTGAAGGCAGCCCGAGAGGAGTTTGAACTTCGTTGGTCGTCCCGGGCGTAGGAGGCGTCTATGCGTGGCGTAGTAGGGTAGCGCTCGCGATGCATTGGGCATCGCGAGCGTTCGTCATTTTAAGGATATATATATTAGTACTGTCTTGATTTTTATGACTGGAAGGTGTTAGTTGAGTGCAGGGGAAGGGGGACTTATGGACCCAGCGAGGCTGTTTGACGAACGACAAAAGGCGGCCGAGTCACGTCGGCGCGTCTTGGGATTGATTCAGGAAGTGCGCAATGCTCTGGAGCGGGGAGTCTCTCCCGAAGAGCTCTCTGTGCTGGAAGCCGCCGCCCAGGCCGAGCTCGCTCTGTATGGCTCCCTGCGCACTCTCGCGCACCTTCACCTCTCGCTCGTGTCCGCTCTGGCTATCGCGCGGGCAGGGCAAGCGAAAGATGAGACCAAAAAATAACGCTCGTTGCCATCGTGGCCACGGGCGTTGCGTTTTTTATATGGTTTTGGAATTGACGTATCTATTTCTATTGATATGATTGGGCCAGCCTGACCGGTTTCTCGGTTGGGGAGGAGGTCTGCTGTGGCAGAGTCAAGACAGGTCACATTGACCGAGGCGGTGGAAACACTGAACGCTTCCTTGTCGAGAATCCACGCTCAACTCTTCGCTGTGGTGGACAACGACAAGAAGCAGCTCCTGGAGCGCCAGGTGGAGGCCGAGAGGGTCATGCGTCAACTGCTGGCCATCTCCCCCCTCGTGGGCAGAATTTCGGGAGTGATCGAGGACGCGGAACGGGTCACGGCCCGGCTGGCCTCGGACACGGCTGAGGAGCTGCGCCGCCAGGACGGGACGGTCTCCGCCATGGAGACGGTGCGGGCATACGGCGAGTCCATCGCGTTGCCGTCTGGTAAGCCGTCCTAGGAGACGGCGGACAGAGAAGGCTTTAGCCCGGACAGAACAGCGTCCGGGCTTCAATTTTTTTGACAGGATTTAGGTTTGGAGTAGAGTGCTTTGGTATGGATATTGTGTCCGAAGATACTAAGTTTAATAGCGCATATGGCCTAAAGCGAACCGTCCCCGAGCTCGTGGAGGATTTGGTTGGTTTTATGCGAGCGGAGCCACTCCGCAAGTACAAGATAACCATTGGCACCGATTCCCAGAAGAATTCGGAAGACAAGGTTGATTTTGTGACTGCGGTGGTCATCCATCGCATAGGCAGCGGGGGTAGGTACTTCTGGCGCCATTTAGATTACGGCAAGTTCCACACCTTGCGGGACAGGATTATTAAGGAAGTGATGCTTTCTTTAGAGTTGGGCCAGCAGGTTCTAGGGGAGTTGCGCAATCTTATTCCCGCGAGCGGGCCAGGCGCGGAAAATATTCCGGAATGGGAGTTTGAAATCCACGCGGACGTGGGCGAGGGGGGAGCGACCAAGAGCTTGATCCAAGAAGTTGTCGGTATGATCCGCGCTTACAATTTTGAAGCAATCACCAAGCCAGACAGCTACGCGGCATCTAATGTGGCGGACAGATACACGCACTGATTAGTTAGCAGTAGGTAGTAAAAGACAGAACAGGGAATACAAATGAAAACTTTAGTATTTGATATTGAGACAGCCAACTTTTTTACCGACCCGGATGTGGGTTGGAATAATTTCGCGCGCCTTAAAATTTCTGGCGTGGGTATCTATGAATATGAAACCGATAAATATTCTTATTTTAATGAGAATGAGTTGGTGCTGGCGGCGGAACACTTTAACAGGGCAGACACGCTGGTTGGCTTCAGTAGTAATCGCTACGATATTCCGGTCTTGAACTATCATTTTAATAGGCTGAAAGTGGGCCTAGATTTGTTTGGGAAGGAACGGGTTGATCTGCTGGATAAAATAGAGTTTGTTACCGGACGGCGTATCAGTTTAAGCCGCCTCGCGGAGGCGAATTTAGGGGAGGCTAAAACCGGGCATGGCTCAGAAGCCATTAAGATGTACGACGAACGCAGATTTGAGGAGCTGAAGGAATATTGTCTCAAAGATGTAGAACTGACTAAGAGGCTATATGATATATATAGAGAGAAGGGTGCGTTTCTCATTCCCGACCGGGAGACGGGGGAGATGAAGGAGGTCAGGTTTGGGAAGTCATAACTAGTCTGAATCAAGCAGAAAAATTGACATATTAATATTCATATTTTATATTATGGCCGTTCTTTGATAAGGGTGGCTATGGCCTTCAGGAATCAATCTTTGATTAATTGTTCTTGAGGGCCGTAGCCAACAGCCCAGTTTTCAAGCTGGGCTCAAACAAGGGAGAGTGTGATGCGCAGACTGCTGTTCGTCCTCGTCGCGTTCGTAGTTCTGGCTGGGTTTGTCCAGCCGGTACTGGCCCAGACCGCACCGGGCCAGGAGGAGATGGTCTCTGTTCCCAAGAGCCAACTCACCGCTTCGCAGATCGCGACGGTGGAGCAGGACAACCTCAAACGCAGGATCGAGACCTACGGCAAGTGGGTCGGCCTCGGCAAGGAAGTGGGCGAGGCTGTGAACGGCTCGCTCGGCGCGCTTACCAAGCAGGCCGACGAGTTCAGCAAGACCGGCGTGGGGCAGTTCACTATGATCCTCATCGCCTGGAAGGTGATCGGCACCGACCTGATTCAGTTTCTGGTGGGCGTGCCCCTCCTACTCGTGGGTTTCGTGATCTGGACCTACTCCTACTACAAGAACTGCATCCCCAGGCGGGTTCTGAAGGAGGAAAGGGACATTCACGATGGAGGGAAGGTTCGGGAGTACGAAGCCGATGAGCCTGACAAGGAGGAGCAGTTCACGCACTTCGTCGTACTGCTCGTCTGGGTGGTGGTCTGCACACTGATCATCTTCCTGTAGCGGCGAGAGCTCTCCCGTCAAGCATATTGGGTACGTGGCGTCTTATGCGCCGCCTCTGCCCAATCTCTTAAGCTCGTTATTTCTCGGTAGTGGGTTTAAGAGATCTTAGAATTTGCCTAATTCACAATTCTTAATTCATAATTCCTTTTAGATGACGGATTAAGTACGTGTAGATATTTAATTAATGATTGGCACTAATAAGAGAATATATTTGGACTACGCCGCGACGACGCCTCTGGACGAAGGGGTGTTTAAGGCTATGCGGCCGTATTTTAGCGACATCTTCGGCAATCCCGGCTCACTTCACTCCTTCGGTCAGGAAGCGATGGGGGCGATAGATAAGTCCAGGGAGGCGATTGCGAAAATGCTGGAAGTGGATTTCCGGGACGTGATTTTTACCAGTTCGGCTACGGAGGCGAACAATCTGGTTTTGCGGGGGATTGTAAAAGCGACTCGAATGACCCGAATGGCATCCGAATTATCCGAAAAAAGACATTCGGAGCATTCGGACTACTTGCCGAGGGTAATAGTCTCGGCAGTGGAGCACGATTCGGTTTTAAAGACCACGCGGGATATGGAGCAGGAGGGGCTCATAGAATTAAAAATATTGCCCGTGGACGAGGAGGGAGTAGTGAGCCTGCCCGAGCTCAAAAAGCTATTGAACGACAAAACTGTTTTGGTATCGGTGATGTATGCGAATAACGAAATCGGCACGATAGAGCCCATCTCTAAAATAGGCGCGGAAATAGCCAAATTCAGAGCTACTGGCACGTACCCGCTTTTCCATACGGATGCGGTCCAGGCCTTGCAGTATCTGGATTGCCGCCCGAATGAGCTGGGGGTGGATTTTATGACCATCTCCGGGCACAAGATATATGGCCCGAAGGGGGTGGGAGCGCTAATCATGGGACGCAAAACACACAACATTAAACAGGGTGCAAGCGGCACAAAACAAGATAGTAGGCTTTCTGTTCCATGGTCCATGTTGCAGGCTCAGATAACCGGTGGGGGTCAGGAGTTCGGCTTGCGCTCCGGGACGGAAAATGTGGCGAATATTGTCGGCCTAGCCGAAGCCGTGCGTGTTTCGGAAAAAATAAAACAGGAGGAGGCGAAAAGAATCTTCGGACTACGAAATTATTTTTGGGAAAAGATTGTATTAATAAACAGGAAGGCCAGATTAAACGGTCCGGATGTTCGGGGTGGTGAAAAATACGCGCGCCTGCCCAATAATATTAATGTATATCTACCGGGCGTTTTAGCCGAGGAGGCGCTGACCTACCTGGATATGCAGGGAGTCGCGGTTTCTACGGGTTCGGCCTGTTCCGCGCGCGGGGCGGAACCATCCCATGTCCTACGAGCCATGTTTGGGGATGATAAGATCGCCCGACACAGCTTACGCATAACCTTAGGCCGGGGGACAGACCGCAGACAGGTTGACGTGGCGCTCGGAGCTATCCGAAAATTAGTAGAGTCCGCAGGCTAAAATATATATAGTCAGATAAGTAAGAGAGCGATATTTTACGCGTCGTATATCGCGAAGAAATATAAGCAAAAAATGCACGAACCTAATAATAAAAATATTAAGTTTTTCTGGTTGGTCGCGGTTTTCTTATTGGTTGCAATACTATTCGCGCCCCAGGTCAAGGCGGGTTTTTGGGGAAATCTTTGGCAAGGTATAAAAGACAATATGGCGCCGGTCTCCGTGCCAGGCTCGGAGGGTGGGCCGGTCTTGAAGCAAGATGAATCTAAAAAGGCAGAGGAAGTTCCTCTTTATAAGCCGGCTCTGGACTATGAAAAAGCCACTATCGCGGCAGTCAAAAAAGCCTCCCCAGCGGTAGTCGCGATTACCGTTTCCAAAAATGTGCCTATTCTAGAAAACTGCCAAACAAGCCCGCTTAATCCTTTCTCTGACCTACCTCCGGAGTTCCAGCAATTCTTTGGCAATATCCCGCAGTTTCAGCAGCAAGCATGCGAACAGGGCTCTAAATTGCAGGAAGTGGGCGGGGGCAGTGGCTTTATTATCTCCGCGGATGGCTTAATTCTGACCAATAAACACGTGGTCGCGGACACCAAGGCGACCTACACGGTTTTTACGAACGACGGCAAGAAGTATGACGCTAAGGTTTTGGCGCGCGACCCAGCCAAGGACTTGGCAGTCATAAAAATAGATAAAATCGGTTTAACTCCCGTGGAGTTGGGAGATTCGGACAGTATAGAATTGGGTCAGACCGCGATTTCCATCGGGAACGCCCTGGGAGAATATCGCAATACCGTTTCGGTTGGCGTCATTTCCGGTCTCTCGCGCACGGTCCAGGCTTCCGGTCCGGGTATGGGTACGGAAACCATCCACGGTGTTATTCAAACCGACGCGGCTATCAATCTGGGCAACTCCGGCGGCCCACTACTTAATTTAAAGGGAGAGGTTATTGGCATAAACACCGCCATGGCCTCCGGCGCACAAAATATCGGTTTTGCTATTCCGATTAACGACGCCAAACGGGACATTGCGTCCGTCAAAAAAACCGGCGAGATACAGTCTGCCTACTTAGGCGTGCGCTATATGGCCGTCACGGCAGCTGTCGCGGAAAAAGAAAAGCTACCCGTGGACTATGGGGCGCTGGTGAGGGGGAGTGCGGATGGTCCGGGGGTGGCGCCCGGCTCGCCCGCGGAAAAGGCTGGTATTCTGGCGGAGGACATTATTCTTTCCTTGGATGGCAAGAAAATTACCCCGGAACGTTCTCTGGGCAGCTTGATATCCAATTATGGCATAGGGGACGAGATCTCATTGGAGATAAGAAGAGGGGACAAGACCATGACTCTCAAGTTAGTTTTAGCCAAAAGACCGGCGGAGCAATAAACTTTTAGGGGCGTATTGGCAATCTGTTGACAGGACTGACAATATTTCTTAAACTCAGTTCAAAAATCAAATATCAAAATGCGGAATTAAGGTATAATTCGCTGTGTGGCGAGTTCGCCATTCTACATTTTGATTTATAAACTTTAATTTATCTCAAATGCCCAATTTTCACCGTTTTACCATAAAGGCTCAGGAATCATTACAATTCGCGCAGGAGAAGGCTGCCGAGAAGAATCATGGTGAGCTTAAGGCTCTGCACTTACTCTTGTCCCTCGTGTCGGACAGCCAATCTTTGGTCCAGCCGCTTATGGCGCAAGCGGGAATAAATTTGGAAAAACTTCAGAGCGACGTAGAGGCGCAGATTGACCAGCTGCCTAAAATAGCCGGGGGTGGGGCGGTGGGTCAGCTCTATCTTTCTCAAGAAGTGATGCGTATTTTGGACCAGTCCGCCAAAGTGGCTGCCCAGCAGAAAGACGAATTCATTTCCTGCGAGCATATTCTGCTCGCTATCCTGGACATTCCCTCCGCGGCTCAGCGAACCTTGCAGGAATCCGGTTTAAGGAGAGACGCGGCCATAAGAATTCTGGCCCAGTTGCGCGGTTCCGCGCGCGTGACGGACGAAACTCCGGAAACCAAGTATCAGGTGCTGGAAAAATACGCTATCAACCTAAGCGACAAGGCTAAGGCCGGTCAGCTTGACCCCGTTATCGGGCGGGACGATGAGTTGCGTCGGGTCATACAGGTTCTCTCCCGGCGCACCAAGAACAATCCGGTCCTAATCGGCGAGCCGGGTGTGGGCAAGACCGCGATAGTGGAGGGTCTGGCTCAGAAGATTGTCTCGGGCGAGGTACCGGAAACATTAAAAGACAAGCAGATTTTAATGCTGGACCTAGGCGCGCTAATCGCGGGCACTAAGTTTAGGGGAGAATTTGAAGACCGTCTTAAGGCTTTCGTGAAGGAGATAAAAAATTCCGCGGGGCGGCTGATACTTTTTATAGATGAGATACATACTATCGTGGGCGCAGGCGCGGCGGAGGGCGCGGTGGATGCTTCCAACTTATTGAAGCCGGCTTTGGCAAGAGGGGAATTGCATGCTATCGGCGCGACCACAATCCGGGAATATCAGCGTTATATTGAAAAGGACCCGGCTCTAGAGAGACGCTTCCAACCGGTTATGGTAGAGGAGCCCGGCATAGAAGATTCTATTGCTATTTTGCGGGGCCTGAAGGAGAAATATGAAATTCACCACGGTCTGCGTATCTCGGACGAGGCAATTGTGGCGGCGGTCAATCTTTCCGCGCGCTACATCTCTGACCGTTTTTTGCCGGATAAGGCAGTGGACTTAATTGATGAAGCGGCGGCAGCGAGGCGCCTACTGAGTGAGAGCTTGCCGACCGAAATAAGTAAGGCGCGTAGAGAGATGACTCGTCTGGAAGTAGAGCGCCAGGCGCTTAGCAAGGAAGAGACCTCCGGTAGCAAAGCGCGCTTAAAACAGATTGATTCCGATTTGGCCAAACTAAAAGGAGAGAACGAAGAGCTCTCTTCTCGTTGGCGTACCGAAAAAGTTAAGTTTGAGACTCTGCACCAGTTGAGACAAAAGTTAGAAAACCTGAAAAGGGAAGTGGAGGTGGCGGAGAGAGATGGCAACCTAGAGCGGGTAGCAGAAATAATTTACGGAGAACTGCCTCAGGCTCAGAAGGATTACGAAAACTACGAGAAGAAGCACTTCAGCGAGGGCAAGAAAACAAAAAAATCAGGAGAAGAAGCGCATTTTCTAAAAGAGGCAGTGGACAAGGAAGATGTGGCGGCGGTGGTTTCTCTCTGGACGGGCATACCGCTTCAAAGGATGCTGGAGTCGGAAGGCGAGAAGCTAACCAAAATAGAAGATGTCTTACGAGAGAGGGTAGTGGGCCAGGATCAGGCTATTAAAGCTGTTTCCTCCGCCCTGCGCCGCGCTCGCGCGGGACTTTCTGACCCGAGTAGACCCTTGGGCTCATTTATGTTTCTCGGTCCGACTGGGGTGGGTAAGACGGAGCTGGCGCGCACACTCGCGGAATTTATGTTCAACGACGAGAAGGCCATAATCCGTATTGATATGTCGGAATATATGGAGCGGCACTCTACTAGCAGGCTAATAGGTTCGCCTCCGGGCTACGTCGGTCACGAGGAGGGTGGACAGCTGACCGAAACGGTCCGCCATCGACCCTACAGCCTGATACTTTTTGACGAGATAGAAAAAGCTCATCCGGAGGTGTTCAACTTATTGCTACAGATTTTGGACAACGGCCGGCTAACCGACAGCAAGGGTAAGACGGTTAATTTCCGGAATGCGATTATTATTATGACCTCCAATGTGGGCAGTCAGCATTTGCGCTCTACTACCAAGCTGGGCTTCCGGGCGGACGGAGAAAATGAGAAAGAAGTAGACACGGAGGATTATAAGAGTAAGGTGATGGAGGCCCTAAAGCGCAGTTTTCGGCCGGAGTTCTTGAATCGTATAGATGACGTGATTATCTTTAATCCTTTGTCTCCCCAGGAGATAGAGAAGATCGTGGATATTCAATTCCGCCAAATAGAAGAGCGTTTATCCGAAAAAAGCATTAAAATAACTCTAGACCCGGCTGCCAAGAAATACCTGGCCAAAGAGGGCTTTGACCCGGATTTCGGCGCGCGACCTTTAAAGCGCTTGATGCAGAAGGTTATTCTAGACGGTCTAGCGGATAAGATTATTCGCGGAGAATTCAAAAATGGAGGAAAAATTAAGGTCAATTTCAAAAATAACGCCTTGGTGGTTGGTAGCTAGAGCCGTCGCGTTCGGAGCGGCTTTTTGGCTTCTGCCCTATGGCTGGTTTCTTGCGGTTGCGCTTTTGCTTTACTTCATTCCCTTTTTCCAGCCCGGCCGGACGGGACTGCCATTTTTGGCCTTATTGGGGATTACTTTTTTTGTTCCGGCTAGTAATTTTTGGATGGCATTACTCCTGTCGGTTTTGATGTTTCTGGTCCTGGGCATTAAGGACCTATTGCTCATAAATCGGGCATCTGCCAGCGAGGCCTTGTTCTTCACGCTTTCTTTTGTGATGCTTCTCTTGTTTTTTGGATATTTCACAAATCCTGGCGTGCCAGGCTTGTGGCTCACCGCGATAATTCTCGCGCTCGCGATTTTCTTTTTGCTGAACCATCTTATGTTCCACTATGGGGGAGAGGAGCTCGCGCCCGGGCGACGAGCGGTGGGCGCTGGCGTTTTGGCATTTTTCACCTTAGAGCTCATTTGGGTCGCGTCTATTCTGCCCATGAGTCAATATCTCCAAACCGGATTAGTCTTGGTGTCTTTGGTTATCGGGACGGAGATGGTTTTGGAAAGTTTTCGGGGAGCTCTTTCTCGTCGGAGCGGACTGCTCTACTTTTCTACCTGGTTTGCGCTCGTTATTTTGATGCTAACTGCCAACTCTTGGTCTATTTGGTCTTCCGCCGGGGGAGGATAAACTTGCCCGCTTTTGGCGGGCCCGCTAGAGGGTAGACCGTCCCCAGAATTTGCCTATCAGATAAGTTGCGGATATTATCGGAAATATGAGCCACAAGGTACGCAAAATAATTTTACCGGTAGCGGGGATAGGCAAGCGCTTGATGCCGCTTACGCTTACCACCCCTAAAAACCTGATTCCGCTCGCGGGTCGGCCGATAGTCTCCTATATTCTGGACGAGATTAAAAAGACCGAGCTTGAGGAAGTTGTTTTGATCGTTAGTCCCCAGCACCAAGGTGCTTACGAGGAGTATATTGAAGAAGCTGGAAGAGAATATCCCAAGTTGAAATTCCATATTCGCGTCCAGGCCGAACCGTTGGGTCATGGCCACGCGATTTTACAGGCGGAAGACTTAATAGGGGAGGAGCCCTTTCTAATGAGATTTTGCGACGACATAATTCTTGGCGGTCAGCCGACTCTTACGCGCCTCATAGAATTGTATGAAAAAAAAGATCGTTCCGCCGTGCTTCTGGCGCGCGGACCGAAGGAGGTAATAGTGCGTTACGGCGTGGTAGTTGCCGAGCCTGTTTTGGGCGAACCGGACGTTTATCAGATTTCAAATATTATAGAAAAGCCGCCTCTCGCGCAGGTTCCCTCCGAACTCTATGTGATAGGTGGATATGTTTTGGGTCCGGAGATTCTGAAAAACTTAAAAGAGGCATCTTTGAATATGGCGCACGCGGCGGATGCCCTGCCGGTTTATTCCGGCATAGATATGGAGTTTAAAAAGGGGAATTATGTCTATGGCTGGGAATTTGACGGACATCGTTTGGACTGCGGGACTTTAGAGGGGTTAAAGGAGGCGGAGGAATACATGCAACGCAATAAAATTGCGTAAATCCCAAATCCCAAGCACCAAATAACAAACAAGCATCAACCCGCTCCTGTCGGAGGGATTTGTTTGGAGTTTGGTATTTGGAACTTGGTGCTTGCCGAATATCCGGCAATTCGGCTTGCATTCCTTTTTGGCTTGTGCGATAGTATTGCCGAATTAAGGCAATGCCGGAATTAAGCAAAGAACAGGTATTCGGCAAAAAGGGTTTCGAAATAGCTTACGCTGTCTTTAGGGTTGCCGCGAACCAGGATCCGGCAATAAGGTCTGTTTTATACTCCCATGCAATAGGCGTAATGGAATCGGCAAGCGCCTTAGATAGGGACTCTTTTAATAAGCATCTTGCCGGATTGGAGAATATTTTAAGAATAATTGCCGAATCTGGCTTAATTCGGCAAAATCATAGTCAGCTCATTATTGCCGAATTGCAGAATCTTAATTCGGCAATGAATTCGGCAATATTGCCGGATAATCCGGCAATTGAACTCGGCAATATATTTACGCCATTGCCGAAACAATTCGGCAATTCGGCAATTCGGCAAAAGGAACCCAGAGAGGCAAAGATAAGCGTCTTGCCGAAAGAGCCTAAGCAGGAGAATGGGGAGCCTAAGGAGGTTAAGGAATCCAAGAAAAACAGTGCCGAATCCAATGTTCGTCGAGAGGCAATTCTAAGTAAAATAAGGCAGGCGGGCAGTTGCCGGTTGCGAGACATCCAAGAGGCCTTGCCGGACATAAGCGACCGGACTTTGCGTTATGACATACAGGAGCTGATGGTTTCGGGCGAGGTAGAGCGTATCGGCGGGGGAGGGCCAGCTACCTATTACAGAGTCAGGCGCGATACGGTCATTTCCGTGCCGGAAAATGGTCCAAAGGCGCTTTCTAGCCCCCTGCCGTAACCTTTTAACGGGCTACCCGTTTCCTCTTCCGCTATACCCTGCAGGAGTTGATTTTTTGTGGTAAGGAGGGTATAATCGCAGTTGTCAATTTAAGGTCTTCGGACCAGCCCGGATTCGGAAGTGAGGCTGAATCTGGCATACGGATAGCGCGCTACGAACGCGCCCATACGAATAGAATTATTCGTGTGTGCCTGTTCGTTAAGGCATTCGTATACCAAGCCTCGCTCCCAGAGCGAGTTTTTTATTATCCGGGTTTTCATTGTTACTACGGGTCTCCGTACAGCTGTCCATCTGACCAACCTCACAGGTTAGAAGACGGGTCGATAGCGCCGGAATCACCCTTCCAGAAAAAAATTAAAACGAAATTAAAAGTAAGTAATTCAGTAAAAGATGAGCAAAAAATTAGTTTCCATAGCGCTTACCGCTATGACCGTTTTGGCCATAGTTCCGAGCGTATCCGCTCAATCGTCCACTGATCTTCAGGCCCAGATTGCGGCCTTGCTCGCTCAGGTTTCGGCACTGCAGGCGCAGTTAGGTACTGCGCAGACCGGCGGTTCTTCGTATTCCTTCACCATGAACCTCACTCTTGGTTCGAAGGGAGCGCAAGTAAAAGCCCTTCAGCAGTTCCTTAACTCTCATGGCGCGCAGGTATCCGCGAGTGGTGCTGGTTCCCCTGGTAACGAGACCGAATATTTCGGTGCAGCTACCAAGGCAGCCTTGGCCAAGTGGCAAGCGGCGAACGGAGTCTCTCCGGCGTCCGGCTACTTTGGTGCAATCACTCGGGCTAAGATCGCGGCGATGGGCACTTCGACTGGCACAGGCACTGGCACAGGCACCGGAACCGGTACTGGCACAGGCACTGGCACAGTAGTAGTTCCGGCTTCCGGTTTGACAGCGACCATCGCTGCCTCTAACCCGGTTGCTGGTTCTATCATTTCTGGCACCACTTCCGCGGCGCGCATTCCGGTTTTGGCCGTGAATGTAACCGCTGGTAATTCTGGCGCCGTGAATTTCAACGGTATCAAGTTCACCAAAGCTGGTGTTGTTTCCGACAGTTCTATCTCCGGTGCGTACCTGACCGAAAATGGTAAGGTATTGGCCCAGTACAACTCCCTTTCGGGTGGCGTATTGGTCTTCTCCGGCTTAGGCCTTTCGGTCGGCGCCGGTCAGACCCGCACCTTTGAGTTGGCCATAGATCCAGCCACTGGTTTGTTCGCGGGTAACACCATTTCCTTCAGAGTTGCTTCGGCTGCGGATATCTCCGCGACCGACGTAGCCGGCACAGCGATCACCGCTGGCGGTTCCTATCCTTTGAACGGAAACACCATGACAGTCACCACTGTATCTAATCCTGCGATCGCGACCTTAACCATCGCTTCGTCTTCGATTGGTACTTCGGTAACTGCTGGCTCTCAGAACGTAATCGTAGGTGCCTGGACCTTCACTGGAGGCAACTCCAAGGTGTGGTTGAAGGGCATCAACTTCAAGGTTATCGGTTCGGCCAACAAGTCCGATCTGAAGAACGTCAAGCTATTCGTGAACGGCACCCAGGTAGGTTCTACCTTGGCGCAGGTTGCGGCAGATGGCTCGGCCTACTTTGATTTGGCTTCGGCCCCTGGAACGATTAACACCGGCTCCAATAACGTTCAGGTTTACGCCGACGTTATGGGTTCCGCGAGCTATAACTTCCAGTTCGAAATCTTGAACTCCTACGATGTATTAGCTGTTGACTCTCAGTACAATGTTCCGATTGGAGCCCAGTCCAACACCGGTACTCAGGTAACGATCAGCCAGGGACAGATTACTGTCACCTTGGCCTCCAACACCCCGACCGGCAATGTTGCGAAGGGTCAGTCCAATGTAACGTTTGCTAAGTTCAACATCTACGCCGCTGGCGAAGCGGTTAAGGTAAAGTTCTTGGGCTTCCAATTGATTCCGACCGGCACCTTGGGTGCAGATTGGGACCAGGAAATCAAGAATGTGCGCATGATGGATGATGCGGGCGGTCAGTTGGGTGCTACTATAAGCTCCTTGACCACCTCTGCGACCTGTACCGGTACAGCTTTCTCGGCAGCCACTTCGACTGCCTCGAACTGCTTCGGTAACACTAGCTCCAACATCAACTACATTGTCCCGGCCAACACCACTCGCGTGTTGTCTTTGGTCGGTGACGTGCAGTCCACTGCGGCATTCAGCTCTATTACCGGTGCTTTAACCGGCAATACCAGCAACTTGCAGGGCATGTCTTCCAGCCAAGCCGCCTCAAGCGGTTCTGCGACTGGCAGTGCTCTGACCTTGTCCGCGACTTCATTGTCCGTAGCTCAGAACAGCGCAGTTGGTACCCAGACCTTCGCTAAGGGTGCGTTGGCGCGCAAGATCGGTTCTTACGCTCTGTCTGCCTCTTCCGCGGAGTCTGTTACTATCTCTAACGTCACGGTTTTGATGGGCGCCGCTGGCGCTCAGTTCCAGAACTTGATGGTAAAGATTGGTTCCACTCAGTTTGGTCAGACGCAAGCCACCTTGGCTAACAACGGTAGCTACTCCTTCGCGGGTACTCCGTTCACTGTTGCCCAGGGTACGACCGTCTATGTGGATGTCTACGCGGACATTTTGTCCTCGGCGACCTCTCAGACCAACAACACCATCACCACTCTTTCCAGCTGCTCTGGCAGTGGCTCGACCGGCACCGCCGTGTCTTGCACCTCCACCGCTGGTCAGGCTGTGACGGTAGCTGGTCAGGCGACCTTAACAGTTGGCCTCAACTCTTCCCTTACTCCGGCCACCGGCCAGGTAGTAATGGGTTCGACTGGAGTCACCTTGGCTGCCTTCCAGCTTTCGGAGACTTCCAACGTGGATGAAATTAAGGTCACCGACCTGAACGTCTTCGACGTAGTAGCTGCGACCTCAACTGTGAAGCCTTCCTTCGGTAATCTGAAGCTCTATAAGTCCACCGATTTGGTTAACCCGATCGGCACGGCTGGTTCTTCTAACACCGCGGCTTCCAGCTCCAACCCGGGTGCTGGTTACTACTACAAGTTCTCGGGCGTGAACTTGACCATCCCTCAGAATGGTTCGGTCAGTTTGATCTTGAAGGGAGATGTAGCGACCTACAACTCCAACGCTGCGTCGGATAACTCCGCACACAGCTTCAGGATCGCGACTTCCACCGACACCGATAACGACGACATGGGCTCGGAAACCGTAAACGCCAAGGGCAGTACGTCTAACGCTACTTCCTCGGTTGTTCTGGCTTCCGGCGGCGCGACTGCCAATACCTTAACCGTATTGCGCACCAAGCTGACTGCCTCTTCTGCCGCGATCGGTTCGGCTTCTAGCCGCTCCAAGTTGACTGCGGACGACTTCGCCACCATCACCTTTACGGCTGATGCGGCGGACAACGCCTACCTCAACACCTTGACCGTAACCTTCAGCGGTACAGCTCCGTCCATCTCCACCTTCTTGGCGGGTGTGACCTTGCTTGACGCGAACGGCGTGAACGTAACCAGCACCTCTGGTGTAACGGCTACGACCTCGGCTGCTTGCGACGGCACCAACACTTGCACCAAGACTTGGATGTTCGGAACCACCACTGCCGGCTGGCAGATCTCTGCCGGTCAGCCATACTCCTTCAAGCTACGCGTAGACTCTACCAAGACTCTCGCTGGTGCGAACGGTGTGGTTCAGGGCTTGGGAGCTTCCATCAACGCGGCTACAGATGTGAGATACACGGGTGGTCTATCCGGCACGCCGACCAGCAGCCTTTCGCTGCCGACCAACGTTGCCCCGATCAACCTCAACTCCGTCTCGTACGTGTCTGGATCCTAAGACAAGTCACATAGCTCTGCGATCTCTTGAGAAGATTGCAGGCCAAACCTTGGCCCCCCGCTTAGCGGGGGGCTTTGGTTTTTAAATTAGAAAATAGGACTTAGTGCTTAGAACTTAGAGTGTAGGCGGTAGGAGTTCAGAGAGCTTTATTTTTCTTCTCAGAATCGTTAGGATAAGGGTCATGTCCCGTCAGAAACAGGCAGAAAAAGTTTTTCTGCCTAAAACCGACCGGAACTGGAACCAAGCTATATCCAACAAAATGTCGCAAGCTAAGACAATGAAAAAACTTTAATTTCTTACGGGAATGCATCCTTGGTCAAATAATATCTTTAAAATCGTATCGGTCTTGGTGCTTATACTTGTGGTCGGCGTGCCGCTCGTCTATTGGAGCGGGAGCGTGTATCCCTACACTATCCCCAAGACGGTTCTCTTTTTGATTGTAAGCGAGCTTATTGTGGCTTTCTATCTGGGACTGGCTTTACTTGAGCCGGTTTTCCGTCCGCGTCGTACGATATGGTTTTGGTCAATTCTAATTTTTTGCGCAACGCTTCTTTTCACCGCGTTTACGGGGCAGGATTTCTCGCGCAGTTTCTGGTCTATTCAGGAAAGAAATCTGGGAGTGCTAGCCTTTTTTCATTTCGCCGGTTTAGCCGTCGCGCTAAGCGCTTTGCGGGATAAAATTGATTGGGATAGAATTTGGCGTTTCTCGCTGATCTCTTCTGCCGTGGTCGCGGTGCTGGCGTTCATTCAGCTTAGTACGCCAGACCTACTTCTTAACGAAAATCCCGGAACTCGTCCGGGTAGCACCTTTGGCAATCCGACCTTTATGGCGGGCTATGCCTTGTTCCATGTCTTTTTAAGCATATATATTTTCTTTAAAAACCACTCCGGAAAATCATTTGTTGGAAAGTACTGGCCAATTCTAGCTTTAATAATCAACGCAACTGCGATTTTTATCTCTCAAACCAGGGGAGATCTACTTGGTCTGGGACTAGGTATTTTGTTACTACTTGGGTTCTGGTCCTTCCGTCCACCCCTAATCTTAAATGGTTGGGAAAAAATTGTGGGCGACGTAAGGGTATACAGATCCATTCTTGCCGTACTGCTGGTCTTGGGTGCTTCTTTTTGGTTAACTCGTTCCGCGCCCGTTTGGCAGAAAGTGCCGGGATTGGGCCGTTTTCAAAACGTATCGCTCTCCGACAGCGGATTGCAACCCCGTTTTATAGCCATCAAGGCCTCCCTTTTGGGATTTAAGGAAAGACCCATCTTGGGTTGGGGACTGGAAAACTTCAATTTAGTTTTTAACAAGCACTACGACCCCAATACCTTGCGTAGTAGTTTGCAAGAAACTCGTTTTGATAAACCCCACAACTTTATTCTGGAATATTTGATTTCTGGCGGAATACTATTGCTCCTGTCTTTTCTTTTTATGTCGGGTGCGTTTCTTTGGCAAGCTTTTCGGAGCGGGGATGTGTTTTGGGCCCAGATTGCCGTTGCCGCGTTTACTGCGTACTTCATAAGAAACCTGTTTGTTTTCGATACTATCGGTCCGCTTTTGCTCCTGTATTTATTGATGAGTGCGACCGACTCCAAATATGCGGAGAGATCAGATAGGGGAGCGCGTCCCGCGTCCAGTTCTGATAATCCCGCAGTTGGACAGTTCGTGTTGGGGGTGGCAATCCTTGCGATGGGAGCGCTCTCTTTGAGCATCTTTTTGCCGACGCTCGCCTCTGCTCATCACCAGCGAGAGGGTTTCAGATATTTTTTGAAGGATAAGGCCCCGGAAGCATTGGCCGAATTTAAATATGGCATAGCTGGCTGGTCTATGTATCGCGATGGCTTCGCCAAAGATTATGCCCGCGCCGCGGCAGACGCGTTCTTCTATAATCGTGGAACTGTGACCCGGGATGACGCCCTCTCTGCCATTAGGGAGTTGGAGGCGGTTTCTATGGCTCATCCCCAGGACGCCTATTACCACAACATGCTCCTCGATATTTACAGCAAGTTTGCCCCTCTTGATTCTCGGTATTTGGACCGTGCGATTTTGCATGCGGAGATCGCGCTCAAGCTTTCGCCCAACCGGCAGGAAACCTATTTTGGTTGGGCCAAGGTGCTTGCCACCAAGGGAGACAACAAGGGCGGGTTGGAGCTAACCAAGAAGGCGCTCGATCTCGATCCAGCGGCGGCGGAATCCAATTTTTACTACGGTTTAATGGCTTACGCGAACGAGATGTACGAGGAGGGCTACAATCACATCAGGAAGGGCATAGACGGCGGGCGCCTTTGGAAGAACTCCGCAGAACCGAGAGTGGTGGCCAATTTCTTTACGGATGACGGACATTACGACGAGGCAATCACTTTGTATCGCAAATCGCTAGAGATGCGAGATGATCCCGAAACCAGAGCTCGTCTCGGGCGCGCCTACTTCTTGTTCGGCGACCGAGAATCAGCTAAAAGAGAATTTGAGCGAGCTATAAAACAGAAGGATTTAAGCCAAAGTTCCGCCTGGAGCTATTTTGCACCCATAATATCTCAGCTGGGGCTATAAGGGGGCACACTCTTCATGTTAAAACGAGAAAGTTATATTTCTGGTATGGGCTGGGGTTTACCCCCTACACCAAAACGTAGTCCTCGCTCGTTTTGGTGTAGGGGTGTAGATTTTATCCCTGTATTTGCTATAATAAAGCCAATAAATCAAAGCAAAGGTCGAGTTTAAGCTTTATATATTCATGACCAAAGAAGGATTAATTGAAGCAGTGCAGAAGGCGACTGGTATGGAGACCAAGGCAGCCGCCCATCGCGCCGTAGAGGCAGTTTTGGACACGATTACCAAGACTATGTCGCGCGGTGAGGATGTCGCTATTACCGGTTTTGGAACCTTCCGTGTGGCTAAGCGGGCTGCGCGCGAGGGCCGCAACCCCAAAACTGGCGAAAAGATCATGATCGCGGCCTCCATTAAGCCCAAGTTTAGAGCGGGCAAGGCCTTGAAGGAAGCTGTTCTGTAAGAACCTTTTTGTAGATCTTCAAAACTAAAATCCCCTCCGCCTATGGGCGGAAGGGGATTTTAGTTTCAGACATTAGAACCAATTTAGATAGGTAGTAACTCTTTAATGCCCTCGCTTAACTCAAAGAAGGATTTATAGGTTTGAGAAAGATTTTCCAGGGAATCTTTTATAACTTTAGTCGTGTCCGGATTAGCAGATTGAAGCAGCAACTTGCGCGCGGAGGAGTTAAGACTTTCGGCTTGGGACAATGACTTTCCCGCCGCTTCATATTTACCTCTTATCTCTTCTTGCTCCATAAGATTCAGGCGGCGGATGGTTTGCCCGATAAGGTCGTAGCGCGCTCGCGCGGAGGCGAAGAGATCCTTATTCTTTGACCACAGCATCAGATTCCCGGCCCTTTCTGCGACTATGGAATGGGTTCCTGCGCGCCAGTCTATTATTGCTCGGGCCGCATCTTTAGTGCTGCGTAGACCATGGTCATCTACCTTGGACAGCTGTAGGTCGTAATATTGTGACACGTCTTCCAGTTGGGCCAAAATCTGATTGCGCAAGCGGTCTAGCTCCGCGTCGTTTGGTTGGAACTCGCGCAAAGCGTTCTTCAATTTTTTAGTTTCAAAGTTGGAGCAATTCAATATGGCGCGCAACCAATCGTGGCGGATTTTAAGTTCAGCGCGGATCGCTTCGCCGTAGTCTTCGGAAGGATTTTTAGTTGCCTCTTCCAGTGCTTTTGCGTAATCCTGGAATTGGCAACTTGGGTCTGTCCCGGCCGCGCTTGCGGCTGGGAATTCTACCGCCTGGGCGAGAGGTGTTAGAAACAAAATCAACCCGGATAGGGCAGATATAGATATTTTTATAGTTTTTAGCATCTTATTCCGCGAGTTTATAAAGTGCTTCTTCTATGCTGATGGATTCCGAAGAGGTGGCAGGGCTTAGTCCCATCTGTTCGGCGGCCTCGCTCACCTTAGAAGAGACAGTCTTTTTAGCAACTATGGCAGAACTAGAGGCGGGAGTGGAATTGGCAATAAGGGGCTTATTGTTCTCGCGATAGTTGATATCCGTTAATTCCACTTGCATATTGACTGCCTCTGCTTCCGCCTGTAGGGCGGCTATATCCAGGCTAGCAATGCGGAAGGGAGACAGAGCTCTCCAAGAGGAAAACCCGCCCACTATTAAAATAACCGTCGCGCCCACCAACGCTATGGCGGAGCCGAACTGTAAACTTTGCATAAAAGCTCGCCAAGGACTGGTGATGGGTGGGGCGACTACGAAAGGCGTTTGCACGATAAAACTGCGGGAACGCTTGGTGTAGTCCGCGTCCGGATTTATTTGTTTAAACTTTTTTAGAATCTCCTGTATTTCCATTGTTTTATTTCAGCATTTTCTTCAGTTTCTCTATGGCTCGAAATTGTAAGACCTTCACCGCTCCCTCGCTCTTACCGATAGCCTTAGCCGTTTCTCTAATAGAGAGTTCTTCCACGAAACGCATTAGGAGTACATCTTGATGGAGGGGGGAAAGCTTTTTAATCGCACCCCTCGCCCTTTCCATTTCCATGCGAAGTTCGGTTTCCGTGTCCGGCAGATTGACTATCTCCGCCATAAGCTCATTCTCCATGTCGTCTACGTTGAGATGTTCTCTCTTCGCGCGATAGTGGTCAATGATCAGGTTGCGGGCTATGTGATAAAGCCAACTGGAGAAGGGGAATCCAAGGTCTTTGTACTTGTGAATGTTCTGCCAGGCGTTCAGAAATACCTGGTGGGTGAGGTCTTCCGCTTCCTCACGCCGGCTTACCTTAAGAATCACAAACCGATAAATACTCGGCTGGTAATGGTCGTAAAGTAGGCCAAACGCGGAGGCCTCACCCCCAACGGCTTTTAGAACAATTTTGGACTCGCCGTCCAGCATAGTAAAACGGTTGTTTTTGACTTTAGTTACGCTTGAAACGCTCCTTTAGGCTTCAATTAGGCCTTCTAAAATATAGCTTTTATGGTCTTGGGCTCCCAATTAAAAAGTTCCCGTAGGTCCGGGAATCCTTGGGGCTTAGCGCATAAATGGCCATAGTTTCGTGGATTTGCCCGTTATCGCCTTACAACCCAGCCAAACTGGCTTGCGGGCGGGTTTCTCCACGGGGGTCATTGTAGCACATTGGGCTGGGGACGGGAAGACGAGGAGCTGGATCAGCTCTGGTATAAATACGCTAATCCCAAAATTATCCAGGGGGCAATGTAATCCAAAAAGATATGTAACCTATGTTCGTTGGGATGGAGGTTCAACTTTCTTAGATAGTGGTAATAGAAACTGTAATCGTGCGATATGTGTTTGAACTGAGCTTGGGTTAATATGCATCCGCCCAGGAGCCAAATCTGGAGATAGTAAAGTAATATGAATAATAAAATTATTGGCCAGGGCAACCAGAGAGGCGAAGTCCAAACCAGGATTATCGCTAAAAGATGTAACCAAAATATTGGGCCGAACTCTCCCTTTAAGTTCCTAATTCTAAATTCCATATTCTGAATTCTAACAGAACGCGCCCTCTTTCGCTCTGCGAGCTACGGAAGGGTAAAATTTCTGCGAAATTTTGAGCGGGCGAAGGGAATCGAACCCTCGTCTTGACCATGGCAAGGTCGCGTACTACCACTGTACTACGCCCGCAAACTCACCGGCTTATTATATTTTTTTTGGCAAAAAGGTCAATCCACTCCAGCATTTTTATCTTTTGTTGTTTACTATTCACCGTAACAGTACATATTCCATGAGAAAGTCTTTTGGTGGGATGTAGGCCCTTTATATAATGCGACTTGATAAAGTTTTCGGAGGGTAATCCGGTAGCAGTTTGCCAAAATTCTATACATTCTTTATCCGACAGGTCTGGATAGAGTATTAAGCCTAATCTTATTTTGTTTACTGGTATATCCATTAGGACTCTTAAGAATTTTACGAATATGCCAATCATTCTGGGGTCCGTGTTGCCCATTCGGAGGGGGTTTTCTATCTTGCTGTCGCCTTCGCCCCAATAGATCATTATACCCGCCACGAATAGGGGATCATCTAACAGCTTGTTAAATCTTTTGGCAGCTTCCTGTCTAGCTGCATCTGCCCAAGTTCCCCATTTTATAGCAAGTGTTGCTTTCAGTTTTTTTACGCGGGCGCTGTCTTTTGAGTTGCTTAGCCTTACTAACTGTGCCCTAATCTTTTGCGATTCTTTATTGTCGGCCAACCAGTAGGAGACAGTGCTCCTAGAAACACCCAGAGTGCCAGCTATTTCTCTGTAGCTTTTCCCCAACACCCTCAACTTAAAAATTTCTCTCTTGGTATTAGAACCGCTGTTCATACCTATATTATATCATAATATAGGTACAGTAACCCTTGTTAGCCGGGCGGGGGACCGGAAGGGCCGATGATATGTGGTTCGCCCACCGGACCCTGGAAACCTGTTTCGGCCGGAGCCGGGATATTTTCGGGTGCGATAGCCTTATTGGCCTTAAGAAAATCCAGCCAAATGGAAAGACTCGTAAGGACCAATATTGCTATAACCAACACCATCCAAAAGGTGGTAGACGAGAAAACAGCTTTTATTTTTTGCATGCCATCATTTTAACAAATTGGTGCCCTCGAGAGTAACCTCCTCTCGTTTTACTAAACTCGAGACCTTCAGCTCCTCTTCGGAGCCTGCGGCCCGCGGTTCGATTCCTTAAAACCAAAAAGCAGAACAAAGTGTTCTATAAAAAAGGATGTTTCGTTCAGTTGGTGCCCTCGAGAGGAATCGAACCTCTATCGCCAGATCCGCAATCTAGTGTCCTATCCGTTGAACGACGAGGGCTTCACGTCGGATATTATCGCAACTGTTAGATAAGGGCAAGCTAGAACCTAATCAAGTGTTCCAGGGAGTCTATTATTGAATCTTCGTGATCTATCTCCCTGACCCCCATTTTCAGAATATTGCGTACGGATTCCAACTTATCCTTAAAAACGTGTATGCGCAGAGGTCCCCTGAAACGCTGTTTGAAATGAATGAAGATGGCGACAATGTCTTTATGCTCCAGCTCGTCTACACTGAAATTCGCTAGTTCGTTCAAGCCGTAATGCTTCTTGCCGTCTATCAAAATGTTCTTTTCGGTTAAAACAAAATTTATCTCACGCGGTTCGGCATTGCCCCAGGAGAGAATTAGAACTTCCGCGATAACTACAAAAAATCCGAATAAAAAGTTTTTTTGCCAAACCGCGAGCGCCAGAACGAGAACGGCTACGATTATGGTCAACCAGAACCAGGAGACTCCCTTGGAGCGATGCTCAAATTCCGGTGCTTTCCATTCTATTTTTTCCATAGATATAGTTTAGCAAATGAAATTTCTAATTACTAATATCTCCTTGTCCCACCAAGCGGAGCTACGGACGGATAGGTAATCGGTCATTTATGCAATCAGGCCATCGCCACCGTAAGAGCTATAATCTTCCCCGCCCCGCCCGCCTTTAAAGCTCGGGCGGCTTGGTAGAGGGTGTGGCCGGAAGTAATGACGTCATCCAAAAGTATTATTTTCCGCCCCGATATCTCTTCCGAATTTTTCGTCGCAAAACAATCCTCTACGTTTGTCTCCCGTTCCTCGTGCGAGCGCAATTCGCTTTGAGGCTTAGTCAGTTTGGTGCGGATTAAAATATGTTCTCTAACCGGCAAATTCATTCTTCCACCCAAGAGGCTCGCGATCAGTTCGGATTGGTTGTATCCGCGCTCGCGCAGGCGGGCGGGATGAAGCGGAACGGGGACGATAATGCAATCTGCAAAAATATCCGGCGGGAGAGTGTTCGCAAACTGGAAAATTAGTTCCGCAAGCGGCTGGGCGGCATCTCTTATACCCTCAAATTTAAGTGATTTTATTAAGCTCTGCGCCGACTCGTCTTTATAGCTAGTTGCCGCGCCCAAAATAAATGGCCAGGCAGAATGACAGCCGCTCTTCGGCAGGCCCTCCATGATGGCGGGCAGGCGCGCCCGGCACTTGCCGCAACGTAGAAAGTTATATGGCTCTATTCCCAGATAACACTTCTCGCAAATTGCTCCTTCGGCGATAATTCTACGGCAGCGCGCGCAACGAGCCGGGAAGAGAATGTCTTTCCAGAAAGAGGCAATCCCCATGTCTTTAAAAGTATCAGTTCTAGCGTTCTTTTAGAAGTCCTTTCGTTGTATAATCAGTGTAAGGTTTATGACTTTCCATATTCTGCCTACTAACTTCTAACTCCCGTGTTTAATCCCTTCAAATTTTTGAAACAAAGCGTGGCGCCCGACGTATTAGGCGTGGATATTGGCACTACTTCCATTAAAGCAGTGGAGGTGGTGGCGGGAGAGCGTGGTCCGCGTCTCGCGAACTATGCTTATTTGGCCAGTAAGAATTCGGTCAGCCGGGCCAATACCGTCTTGCAGGCAAGCAGTCTGAAACTTTTTGAAGATGACGCTGCCAATCTTTTAAAGGAACTTATGAAGAAGATGAAGCCGAACACCGATAGAGCGATTGCCTCTATTCCTAATTTTCTAACCTTTTCCACGGTCCTAACTTTTCCGGAAATGAGCGACTCTGAACTTAACAAAAGCATGGCTTATCAAGCCAAGCAGTACATTCCAATGCCCATCTCGGAAGTAGTTTTGGAGTGGGTTAAGATTGGTGAAACTGAAAATGAAAACGGAGCGAAGGAGCAGCAGATATTACTCATCTCCGTTCCGCGCGAAGAAACCGCGAAGTATCAAAATATTTTTAAAAAGGCGGGGCTGTCTTTGGGCGCCCTGGAGATTGAAGCTTTTTCTTTGGCGCGTTGCCTGGTAGGGGAGGACAAGTCCATGACCTTGATAGTTGATATCGGCAGTCGCGCCACCGCTTTCGTGATTGTGGAGGGTGGTAAGCTGAGATTTATGGGACACACCGATTTTGCGGGTGCGTCCATAACTCAAGCGCTAGTTTCGGCGCTCAATATCAATCCGGTGCGCGCGGAAGAGTTGAAGCGCGAGCGGGGCGTGGCCGGGACTGGACCGAATTACGAGTTATCCACAATAATGATTCCTTTCTTAGATGTTATAATAGAAGAGGCGAAACGGGTCGTTCGAAGTTACGAGACCCAGTTTGTGCTTGCGCCAAAAATAGAGAGAGTAATGTTGAGTGGCGGCGGTGCGAATCTGCCGGGTATTGAAAAGCATTTTGCCCGTCAGTTTGAACTGCCCATCGTGAAGGCCGCGCCCTTTTTGAGATTTGAGTATTCTCCCATAATCGAGCCCGTGGTGGGGGAGTTAAATCCCATGTTATCGGTTGCAATGGGTCTGGCGCTTAGAGAAATATCTTAGACACTAAAACAAAATGGCATTGCCTCCTCAAGCTATAGAAAGATTAACCCAGGAGGGCGCTCATGCTCCCGGATGGTCGGGGCGCATGCTGATGTTTTCTAGCGTGCTTTTCGTTTTATCTCTGGCGACTTGGCTGGGCTTGAGTTTTGGGTATAACAAAACCTTGGAGGCAGAGATAAATAGGAACGAAGCAAAAATCAAAAGCATGGGTCAGGCGGACGAAGCCATGCAGGATAATATTCTGAGGATGTATTCTCAGATTGTTAACATTGATCATCTGCTCCAAAACCATTCCTATGCTTCAACCCTGTTTTCTTACGTGGAAAAAAACACTCACCCCAATGTTTATCTGAGAAATCTCAGTTATTCTTCCCTAAACAACCAAATCTCTTTGGTTGGCGTCGCCACCTCTCCCAAGTACGTGGCGGAGCAGATGAGTATTTATAAAGACGACGTGAGCACTAAGTCGGTTAAATTAAACAGCACCCGGAGCGAAGGGGCGGTGGGTTGGTCTTTTGATGCCATTGTTATAGTTGACCCCAAGCTTATTTCTGCCAAGCCGACCAGTTCCAACCAGGCCCCTGCTTTGAGTAATTCCCCCAGCTCTACTTTGCCCCAGCAGACATCCTCATCAACCGGCACATCTACACCATAATGAAGCCATCTCTTAAAAGAATGATTAGTGCGGTGGTGTCGCTGTTCTTAATCGTGGCAGCGGTAGTTATCTTTACCAATTACATCAAGCCGGAGTACGCGACCCTGGAGCAGAATAAGGCCACCGTATCTGCGCAACAGGAGGAAATAAAAAATAAGAATAATATTGACCAACTTATCTCTGGACAGGGTAAAGAATATGAGAGGGGCAAAAATTATCTTAAGGCTTTTGAGGTAATCTTACCGCTCACGCCCGCCGTGGATGCGGCTTTGGCTCAGCTTACTGGCCTAGCTGTTAAAAATAACGTTTCTCTATTGTCTATGTCTATCTCGGAAACGGCTCCGGTCGTGTCCGAGTCTGCTCGTAAAAATCCTAATACCCTAGAGGCTATGATAGATAAGTCCAGGATCATTTCATTTACCATCTCGGCAACCGGAGGATATAGTGAATTTAAGAATCTTTTAAAAGACCTGGAACACAACATGCGCATTTTTGACGTAAAAGATGTATCCGTTCAGCCGGTCGGTCCGGGTGGCACGCCTCTTGCTCCCAAGGGTCAAGCCCAGGCCCCTATCTACAACTACAGTTTAACCGTCCAGACTTATTATCAACCTATATAATATGGCTATAATAACGGAAGAAAAACAATCCAGCATCGGTCTAGTAGGTATTCTTATCTGGCTGATAATTATAGCCCTAATAGGAGTCGGGGCATATTATATTTTCTTTAAATCGCCGGCTCTGAACGGGGAGGCGATTGCCAAGCCGGATAATTTCAAAAAAGCGGAGGCAGTCTCTGGAATAAAACTTGAGCCCAGCAAGCTGGACGCGAGTCTAAAAGACTTCTTTGATTACATACCCTGGAAGAAGCCAGCGGAGAACGAAGGACGGCAGAATCCCTTCCAGCCGATTTAATTTGAGGTTCCGCGCCGGGCGGACAGGATCGCCTGTTTTGTGTTAGAATGTGAATAAAGTTGCGCCCATGACCGATGACCAATTAATTCAATCTGTTCGAGATAAGAAACTGCTTAGCGAACCGGTTTTGGCTAAGCTAGTCAGGGAAGCCAAGCTGAGCGGGAAGTCGGCGGAAGACTTGATTTACGAGCAACGCTTGGTTCCGGACGATAGAATCGCGGAAATAAAAAGTTCTATTTTAGGCATTCCCTACCAGAAGATAAATTTTGGCGGCTTTGATGAGGTGGTTTTGCAATTTATGCCAGAAGGTACGGCACGCAGTTACCAGGTGGCACCGCTTCAGAAAGAAGGGAATATGTTGGTAGTGGGCATGGTGCATCCGGATGACTCTAAGGCTCAGGACGCGCTTAAGTTTATCGCCTCTCGCCAGGGAGTGGGCTTGGGGGTTTATATTATTTCTTTTTCGGACTGGCAGGAGGTAATGCATCGTTATTCTCCGCTCAATGCCAGCATTGAGAAGGCGATTCAATCTTTGAGCGGTAGAATGGCCCAATTCGGTACGCCTGGTCGAAGAGTGATTCAGCTGGATCAGGATTTGACTCATGGCGCAGAAGACGCGCCTATTATAAAAATAGTTTCAGACATATTCAAAGAAGCATTACAGGTCGGTGCATCCGATATTCATATTGAACCTCAGCAGAGATATTTGCGTATTCGTTTTCGGGTGGATGGAGATTTAAGGGAGGTCGCTTCTCTGCCGGCCCAGCTGGCCCAGCCAGTCATCTCGCGCATTAAGGTTATTTCTAATTTAAAGATAGACGAAAATCGTATTCCTCAGGACGGCCGTTTTCAAACGGTTATTTTAGACCGAGAAGTGGATTTCCGCGTTGCTACTTTTCCCACTCCTTTGGGCGAGAAGATGGCGGTGCGCGTCTTAGACCCATCTACTGGCCTTCGGACTTTGGAGCAGTTGGGCTTGGCGGGTCAAAACGATAAAGCGGTTCAAGAAGGCCTCCAAAAACCATTTGGCATGATTCTCATTACGGGTCCAACTGGTTCTGGAAAAAGCACCACTCTTTATGCCTTGCTCCAGGAGCTTAATAAGGAGAATGTGAATATTGTGAGCTTAGAAGATCCGGTGGAGTATTTCGTAAGCGGCATAAATCAATCCCAGGTGCGTCCCGAAATAGGTTACGACTTTGCTTCCGGTCTGCGCCAAATATTGCGTCAAGATCCGGACGTGATTATGGTGGGTGAAATTCGCGACGACGAAACCGCCGCGCTCGCGGTGCAAGCCGCGCTTACGGGGCATATAGTTTTGTCCACGCTTCACACCAATAACGCCGCCGGCGTAATCCCGCGCCTCTTAGACATGAAGATAGAGCCATTCCTGCTACCGGTATCTCTAAATATTATGTTAGCTCAGCGCTTGGTGGGCTTGCTTTGCGGGGAATGCAAGAAGGCGGAGGAGGCGTCTCCGGAGATGCAAAGCGTTATTGAGCAAAGTCTGGCTGGTCTCACTCCGGAAGTGATCGGGGAGTTTAAGAAGCCGTATAAGGTGTACCACGCGCCCGGTTGCGCTAAGTGTAAAAACAGGGGAGTTTCCGGACGTATGGCTATATATGAAGTTTTGAAGATGACGCCGAGCCTGGAAGAAATAATTTACTCCGGCCCCACCGTCCCTAAAATAGAAAAGGAAGCCAAGGCACAGAATATGATGGAGATGCGCCAAGACGGAGTGATAAAAGCCCTAAGGGGATTGGTCTCTATGGAAGAGGTGCTGAGGATTACGTCCGAGGTGTGATACAATTGAGTAAAATAACCAATTGACCTAATTGTTCTAGTTTCTAAACAAGGGTCGGGTATTCGTTAGGTCAATCAGAAATTAAAAATTGGTCATTATCTAAAACATATGGAAGACCATCAAGCACAGCTAAAAAATTTACTCATAGCGACAGCCAAGCAAAACGCCTCCGATTTGCACTTGGCGGTTGGTCGTCGCCCGACTCTGCGTATTGACGGGGTGTTGGTAGCTCTGCAACAAGAGCCGATTCTTACGCCGGAAGTGGCGGAAGCCCTGATAATGAGCATGCTCACTCCGGAGCAACAGGAAAGGTTTCATAAAGATCACCAGGTGGACTTCGCGTTCAGCTTTGAAGACAAGGCGCGCTTCAGGGTTAATGCATTTAAGCAAAGAGGGTATTGCGCCGCGGCTTTGCGTCTCATCCCTTCCCAAATCAGGAGTATAGAGGAACTGAATCTGCCCCCTATGTTGCATGATTTTGCGAAGCTCTCTCAGGGCTTTGTCTTGGTAGTGGGGCCAGCCGGACATGGTAAATCAACCGCGCTTGCGGCCGTGTTGGACGAGATTAATCACACTCGCGCCGACCACATTATTACGATTGAGGACCCGATTGAATATCTTTTTACCCAAGACAGAGGCATTATCTCTCAAAGGGAAGTAGGGAACGACGTTCCAACATTCCATTCCGGGCTGAGGACCATTCTGCGCCAGGATCCGGACGTAGTTATGATTGGTGAAATGCGAGACTCCATTTCCATATCTACCGCCATGACTGCGGCGGAAACCGGACATTTGGTCTTCTCTACGCTGCACACCAATTCCGCTTCCCAGACTATAGACCGCATCATAGATTCCTTCCCGGCGGAACAGCAGGGTCAGGTTATTTCTCAATTGGCATCGGTTCTGGTCGCGATTGTTTCTATCCGTCTTCTGCCTCGTCTTTCGGGCGGACGCATTCCCGCGATGGAAATTATGATAGTTAATCCGGCCATTCGGAACCTTATCCGCGAGCGCAAAGTGTATCAAACCGACCTGGTGGTTGAAACCAGTCTGCAAGAGGGTATGATCAGCCTGAACCGTTCTATGGCGAATCTGATACGTAACAAAGAAGTTTCCATGGAGAATGCGGAACTGTTCTCTACCAATCCTTCCGAATTAAGAATCCTCTTGGAGCGAGCCTAAGATAAGTGAGCCGAATATTACAAATCACATCCGAATGTCCCGAATTCAAATAAAGCTAATTCGGGTCACTAATTTGGGGCGTTTGTGGTAAAATTAATTCGGGTCACTAATTCGTATAATTTGTGGTAGATGAAGTATAAATATCAGGCTAAAACCAAAGAAGGAGATACTCAAATCGGTTACGTAGAAGCCGCCAATCGCGACGCCGCCGTAACGGTTTTGTCTGGGCATGGACTCTATGTATTAAAAATAGAAGAGTCTGAAAAATCCAGTTTTCTGGACAGATTTTCGGTTTACTTTAGCGGGGTTAAGCGCCAAGACATGGTGGTTTTCACGCGCCAGTTCGCGACTTTGTTGCAGGCGCGTCTACCGCTCAAAAACGCCTTAAACACATTGTACGACCAGACCGCTAATCCCTCGCTTAAAAATTCTATAGCCATGATTTCCCAAGACATAGACGCCGGTTTGGCTCTGTCTCAGGCCATGGAGAGGCAATCCGACATTTTTTCCGGATTTTTCGTGAGCATGATTCGTTCCGCGGAAGTAACCGGTAACTTGGATGAGGTAATGGAATTTCTAGCGGACTATAACGAGCGAGAGGCAAACCTAATCTCCAAGGCGCGCTCCGCCATGATTTACCCGGCGGTAATTATTGTACTTTTCGTGGTGGTCGCGATAGTTATGATGGTGGTGGTTTTCCCCCAGATTCGCCCCATCTTTGAGCAATCCGGAGTGGAGCTCCCTCTGCTTAGTAGAATATTTCTGAATTCGGGACAGGTTATATCAGATTGGTGGTTCGCTTTTCTCCTGGGTTTAGCAGTCATTATTGTTATGGTGGCTGATTATGTTCAGAGTCCGGAAGGTAAGGCCTTCTTGAGCGATTTGAAAATTAAGGCGCCCATAATCAAGAAGGTTTATATACCAATTACCATGACCAGGTTCGCGAACGCGTCCGCCATGCTTTTGCAGGGAGGCGTGCCGGTCGCGCAGGCCATGGAGATTGTGGGTGAGACCATAGATAGTTCGCTCTATCGTGAAATTTTGCACGATATATCCAATGATGTTCGCCAAGGAGTATCTCTTTCTCAAGCCATAATCCAGAGGCCAGAATACTTTCCATCTCTTGTCCATCAGATGGTAGCGGTAGGGGAGACAAGCGGGCAGCTGACTCAAATGTTCAAGAAAATATCGGACTTCTACACCCGCGAGGCGGACACCATGGTCAGCAACCTGGTAGAATTGATTCAGCCGGTTCTTCTGGTGGGCGTGGCAATTTTTGTGGGGCTCCTCTTCGGCTCAATTCTTTTGCCGCTCTATAGCCTTACCTCCACGTTCCAGTAGTCTGCGGACGGAACTGAGAATCTGGAATTGCAAATTAGGACAGCAGAGAACCAGAGACTGCTTCTCTGGTCGGCTACCCACTATCAGTTATAAATTGTTGCTTATTTCCCCCTGTTGATAACATCTGCCTAAGGTGCGATAATAAATGATATAATAAACAAGTCGAGAATAAATATAATAAAAGTTTAAATCTCACGTTATATGTTTGGTAAAAAAGGTTTCACGCTTATAGAAATGCTGATTGTGGTCGCGATTATCGGTATCCTGGCGGGCGCGGTTCTGGTTGGCTTAGGTCCAGTGCAGAAAGGTGGTCGGGATGCCCGCCGTCTTTCTGATTTGCGCCAGGTGCAAAATGGCTTAGAGCTTTACTTTAATAAGAATGGTGCCTATCCCGCGAGCGGCGCGAGCCTGCTTCTCTCGGAAGTGGCGGACACTATAAAAAGCGCGACCGGTGGACAGATTCCGGTGGATCCACGTAATGCCGCTCCGTTTTTGTATTACTATAGCCAGCTAAATAGCGGCTCCTCTTATATTTTGGGAGCAGCGCTGGAAGACGTATCCAACAAAAGCGCTCAGAGTGGTTCCTACTCCGCCGGTGGTACTTTCGCCGGCACCAACTGTAACGCCACGTCTAGTGCTAGCGGAGGGTTCTTTATGTACTGTATTTCCCTTTAGTAGGATAGTGTAATTATGTGGATTATTTTGTTTTTCTTCGGCGCCGCGGTGGGTAGCTTCCTTAACGTTCTGGCGTTGCGCTACGATCCGGAAAGGTTCCTATTGGGCAAGCATGCTGTGGGCGGTCGTTCTCATTGTTCTTTTTGCCATAGAACTCTCAAGTGGTACGAACTCGTGCCCCTTTTGAGTTTCGTGATACAGGGCGGCAGATGTCGCAGCTGCAAGGCGAATCTTGATTTCCAATATCCTGCCTCCGAACTTATTGCCGGATTCGTCGCGGTCTGGACGCCAATTATGGTCAAGTCGTATCTAGCGCTTGTGCCGGAGGCGAACGTCTGGATTGTGTCCGCGATATGGATTCTGATTTTTTGGACATTTTTACTCTTGGCTCTGATAGACTTCCGGCTCCATATTATTCCGGATGAATTGAATATCTTTCTGGTTATCTTAGGCTTGGTTTTACTTGTTGTGTCTCCGGCTCAACCTCTTGGAAACACCTCTTTCCTGGGGGCATATTCGCTTATGCTTGGACTAGGAGACAGCATCTGGATAAACCATCTTTTGGGGGCGCTGTTTGGCCTTGTTTTCGTAGGGATTCTAATTGCAGTCACCAAGGGCAGGGGCATGGGCCTGGGCGACCTGAAGTTGGCCGCAATCTTGGGTCTTATCTTCGGCTGGCCGGACATCGTTATGATTCTCTTTTTGGCTTTTATAATCGGCTCGCTCGCTGCGCTGGGACTAATGGCTTTTAGCAAGCGGCACATGAAAAGCAAGATAGCTTTTGGGCCGTATCTTGTGCTGGCATCCATTCTGGTTTTTGCTTTCGGAGAAAAGATACTGGCCGGCTACTTTTCTCTTTTCGGGATTATCTAAGGTGGTGCTATAATTGACCTTATGGAGCGGCCAAATCGTGAGGGGTTTACCTTGATAGAAATATTGGTGGTTTTAGGCGTGATGGCCATAGTTTCCAGCTCAATTATTTCCTATAGTTCCAGCAGTAGGCAGCAGATCGCTTTAGCCACCGAAACCTCAAAACTTACCCAACTTATCCTGCGGGCGAAATCCTTGTCTATCTCCACTTATGATGCTCCGGCGGGCGTTTGCGGATATGGCATAGAGTTTGATTACGTCAATAATCTATATCGCCTATCTTCTTATAAGCTGAACAACTGTGACAATCCTAATGCGATTACATCAAGCGATGAGAGGGAGGTCTTCCGCGTGGCCAACGGGGTGAGTCTATCGGCCGTTGTGGCTGGCAACCAGGTTGGGAATATCATATATCTGCCCCCCGATCCGGTAGTCTATATCTCTGCCCCGGGCGACAATTCGGTTGTTAACCAGGGCGGTTCGGTTAAGCTAATCACAACGAACGGTCTGGCGAGTAAGGTAATTTCTATAACTTCTTTGGGTCAAGTAACATTTTAGGCGCGCAACATGGAACATAAAACACGTATCACAGCAAGGAGGGGGCAGGCGTTAGTTGAGGCCATAGTGGCTATGGGCGTGCTTTCTATTGGCTTTCTGGGCATATTCCAACTTCTGTCCCAATCTCTGGCCCTAAATAGAGTTGTCTCAGATAACTATGTCGCGAGTTATTTGGCGGGAGAGGGGATTGAGGTTGTGAAAAATATAATTGATTCTAATATCATTGACCAAGGACCAGGTAATTGGAAAAACGGGCTTGACGACGGTAGCTATGAGGTTCAATACGATAGCGCGACGCTTATGAACAATCAGGGGAGATTTATTAATTACGATCCAGGCCCAAGCGCGCATATTTATAGCTACGGCTCCGGCTCGCCAACTATTTTTAAGCGAGTGGTCACGATAGAAAATATAGGTGGAGTCCCGGGTAGAGAGATGAGGGTTAAGTCCAAGGTGACTTGGACCGCGCGCGGAGGGGGCGCGTCTCAGGCAGAGGTAGAGGACCATTTTTACAACTGGAGACCGTAAGCGCGAAGCGCGCAATGACAAATTTCTAATTACTAATTCGTAAACGTATTTTGAGTTGATTATGGCTACGTTATTTAGGTTAATTAGGCCAATTAGAAATTAGAAATTAATTTAGGGTATAATATAGTTATGCAAATAAATATCTTAAAAAGAGTGGATTGGCTGATAGCTATCGCGCTCGCGGCGGTGATTGTGGGCGGAGGTTTGAGCTGGTATTGGTTCAGGCCTGGGCCTTCGGTAGAGTTGCAGCCATATAGTAATTCGGAGAATAAAGTGAGTTTTATGATCCCAGAAACGTGGACCACCAACTCTTCCCCCGGCTTCATTAACATCAAGAGCGATCCCAACAAGGTGGGTGGGGTGAAGGTTCTTATGAAGACCGATCAGGCTGACCTTTTCGTGAATGCCTTAGGGTTGGATTCTAAAACTGCTCAGAAAGTAACGATTGGCGAAACGGAATGGGTGATGAACCATATGGATATAGAGACTCCCGGAGGCGATAACTTTCCAACCAGCACCGTCGGTTACACTTATCTCTACCATCAGTTTGCCGGTCCGAGGAATATGATTTTGGAAATAGTCCCGACCCAGAAAGACGGCTTGAATCCGGACCTGAAAAAGCTAATTTCCACGATAAAAGTTTTGGAATAAAAGACTCGCTACGTCAGACCCGGGTCCGACTCGGGTTGTCGTTTCGCCCCGCCTTGTCAATACCAAACCGGGGAAGGGGGGACTTGGGAGCTATTTCTTCTTCTGACAGCAAGCGATTTGGAGTATGTTGTGGGAGTGGTTGTGCTCTTTCTCATATATTTTCTGTTTTTTGACTTCTATTTTTTCAAAATATTTAGCCAAGAGAGATTGAAACCACTCTGAATCAAGGCTAGTCCTTCGAGTTACAACTTTTTCTATAGAGCTGAAGTCAAATATTAAGCAGTCGCCACCGGTTTTTAATTTATTTATATAGAATGGCAAGAACGTCTCTATGCTCTCTCGCGTATTGAAACATAGGGAGTAGGCAGAGAATAATAGATCAAATGATTCTTCGGGGAACCAGGTTTGTATTTCGTCGGTTTTAGAATAATCTCCTTGAAAGAAGTGCACGCGGGGATCCAACTTGATCGTATCTTTTTTGTCTATCATCCAGACCTCTTTACTTCCTCTGTCTAAAAACAATAAGGTATCTTTGCCTTCTCCTCCGCCCAGTTCCAGCACCTTAGGAAAAGAGCGATTTTTTTCGTTTATAAAATTTTCCAAACTAAGATTTTGCATAGAATTTTTATCTGAGGCTAGCAGTTCCCCCGTTGGGGGTGCTAGCCTCAGACTTGCTCATGGCTACTCAACGTTAATCAGGCTGGCTCGTCGACCCAGCATCCGCCGTCTGAGGAGGTCAGATTGCCGGTTGTCAGGAAGACGTACGCCGGGCATCCGCCACATGCCATCTTGAAGCGGCACCGCCCGCACTTTCCCTCGATGTTCCAGCGCAGATTGCGACTGATCTTGAACATTTTGGAAGTGGCCCAAATCTCGGAGAGGTGTTCCTTAGTCATGTCCCCACAGTACACGGGCAGGTACGGACAGAAGAGCACCTTGCCGTCTTGTGCCAGGTAGAATGCTTCCGTACCGATTGAGCACCCGCTCAAGAGTTCGCCTGGATGTTCGGCTAGGTTCCTCTCTGCTTTCTCGCGTTCCTTCGCGTCGAACTCCAGTTGAGAGAAGTAGTCAGCAGAGCCCACGTGTAGACCGAGCTCTTGTCCGACTTGGAAAGCCACCCGGAAGGCTTCCTTTAGCCTATCGGCGGGAATGGGGTCCACTCCCTTGCTGTTGCCGGCGGGGATCATTCTTCGGAGATATGCCGACTTCATTCCCAGGCGATGGGCTAGTCGGACATATTCGGCCGTGTCGCTCAGGTTCTCTCTGCAGATGGTCAAGCGTGGCATGACGTTGATGCCCCGCTCAACCATGAGGCGAATCGCCGTCGTGGTGAGATTGAACGATCCTTCTCCGCGAAAGCGATCGTGGATTTCCGCGGAACTGCCGTCTAGGCTGACTTGCACTCCATCGAAGAAGTCTCGGATGAAACCAACGTTCCGTTCCGAAACCAGAGTGGCGTTCGTGGTTAGTCCGATGGTCTCCACCTTGCCCCGCAGGTATTCCAGGACCTGCGGTAGAAACTTCAGGGTCAACGGTTCTCCGCCCGAGATGGATACCATCCTGACCTTGAGGTCTGCGAACTGGTCGATTATGCGGAGAATGGCTTCCAGGGGCAGATGGTGCAGCCCCTCGGTAGCCTTTTCTCTGCAGTAGGTGCAGTTGAGGTTGCACGAACCCGTGATATCCCATTGGCACAACTTTATAGACATAGCGGTCCTCGTTGATTTGAGCGGGAGAGGCGACTCGTTCGTGGCCTCTCCCGCGAGTTGCGCTAGTTCCCGCCGGTGCAGTCCGAGTAGCAGCAGTTGCTGCAGATCGAGCACGGCTGCATTGGCAACGACGTCGCCTGTTCGTCCTGGAAGACGAAGTCTTCAGTCAGATGCAGGTCTTCGACTTGCATGATAGCCAGGTTCACTTTTCATCACCTCCTTCCATTGTGGGATTTCAACGACTCTATTCTAATATTTGCATATTGGTTATTATTCCGCAATTTTAAATACCTAGATATTGGATGATTGTTTTGCTCTATCCTGTCAAGACTAACTCAGGAAATGGGGGGCTTGGGGCTGGTTTAGCTAGGATTTACGGGGTTTAGGCCGGATTGGACAATTTTGTATATTTGAGGTATAATGCAAAAAGATGTGAGGGTTTGGCTAACCCTCCTCGGTGGTGCGTGCGTTGCGCGCTACTATCGACTTTGACAGCCATCAGGCCCGCCGCTACAAGCGGTCGCCTGGGAGGACACGAACCATGCGTACGCATTGTCGTTCGCTCGGCGTCGTCGTCGTCCTGGCGCTGGCCCTTGTGGTCGGCGCCTGCGGTGGGAGCAATCCCGCCTCGCCGGATCCGCCGACTCCCGCTGAGCCGAAGTGGTCCACGGGCTATAGGTTGAATTTCAGTCCTGTGACAGTGCCTGCGGGGACGTCCACGAGCGTGGACGTAGTCTACACGGTCAATGAGCCCGGTACCGTCAAAGAGGTGACGTTCGTCATCTCTCGGCCGGACGGGGGTACCGACACCAAGACCGTGACAGGCACCTCCACCACGGTCGGGACGGCCGGCATGGGTTTTGGCTACTGGCCTCCGCTGCCAGGTTCTTACACGGTCACCGCGACCGTGAAAGAAACAAAGGCAGGCAAGTCTGCCGCCCCCGTGAATATCGGGCCGGACACATTCATGAGGCAGTAGCCTAGTTCCTACCGCGCAGAGATACGGGCCAGACCCACCACAGTCTGGCCCTCGTCCTTTTTGTATGACCTAGGCTTGCGATTAGACAGGAGAACCATGACGCGCAGATTTTTCAGTATCGTCGTCCTGGCGCTGGCCCTTGTGGTCGGCGCCTGCGGTGGGAGCAATCCCGCCTCGCCGGATCCGCCGACTCCCGCTGAGCCGAAGTGGTCCACGATCTGGGGGGTAGAGGTTAAGCCCGGCTCAACCGTGCGGGTTGGGCAGGGAACTACGATTCTCGTCGTCTTGAATACCTTGGAGGCAGGGATTCTTCGAGAGGCCACATTCGTGGTGACCCGACCTGACGGAGAGGTGGTCACGTTAAGCTCCGCTTCGTTTGTCTCTCAGATCGTGGGGGTGCGCGAAGCAGCGGGGACGGGTTACCAACCTCCTCTACCGGGCAAATACTCCTTCACCGTGACGGTGAAGGAGACGAAATCCGGTCGGCAGGGTCCCGCCCTGTTGGCCAACGGCGAGTTCACTGCTCAGTGAGCTCAGAAGCATACGGGCCAGACCCACCACAGTCTGGCCCTCGTCCTTTCTGTATTATGAGTTTTTTGTTATGTGTTATATGTTCCTTATTTCATATTGTGTGTTACTTGCTCCGTGTCGCTGTGATATAATATGGATATGCGTAAAACAACTTTGTTTTTGGGCATATTGCTAGCCTCGTTTTTCATAATTAACTTAGTAGTGGTTTCTAATGCATGGGCCAGGCCCTGTCCCGGAAGCGGTGATTTCGGAGATTCTTGCGAGGACGTGTCTCCCAGGACGCCGATTGGAAATCCGGGCGTCTCCAGTGAAACAGTTTTGAATTGGGGTTGTAGCTCTAATGGCTCGGATAGAACCTGTGATTTTTCTTACAACTTTAGCGGAGCGAGTCAGCTATATAGATTCCATTATCAAAACCTAAGAAACGATAACCCCACTCCAAAAGTTTATTGGTGTATTAACGATACCAATGCCTGGGGCACCGGCAATTGTGGGACTATTCAAGACACCTACAACAGAGATTCGGATGATGGCGGCATAAATCCCAACATACCTGATCGCATGCGTTATTTTATGGTCAAAATTCGCACGGAACAGTTATTTGGTAACAATAACGATTTTATAGGACAGTTCACGGTGTATCGCCGCGAGCTAATCGCGAATCTAGACAGTGTAAGCTCTTTCTCTATAAACCAGGGAGCAGCCCGGCCGAGCATTAGCTGGAACTCGTCTGATGCTTTAAGTGGTTTGATGTTCATCGGGAATGCCGCGGACGGTACGGGCTCTTGGCCTGTGCCCTTAACCGCGCCTAGCGGGTGGACTATACCCATGAATACAAGTGTGGCAGGGGCGCATGATTTCACGTTAAAACTTTCCGGTCCGGGTAGAAATGGTCCAACGGATATGGAAAAAAGCTTTACTGTTGATGTGGGTGGTGGCGGTAGCAACGGAACTATAGTTGTTAATTCTCGGGATTCCAATGGAAACTGGAGAGCGTCTAGTTGGAACGCTGGTCCGGCAACTGCCACTAATGAAACTACCAAAACGGCGAGCGCCGCTCCGGGTAATTATGGTGTCTGCATCGTAAGCGGACCAAGCGGCTACAACTATGAGATTAGAAACGCGGGCGGAACCCAGCTGGGTAATTGTGTTACTCAGGCGTTGGGCGCGGGCGCGACCATCACTTTCAATATTACGTGGAGTCAGCCGGGCGCTATCGCAAAATATAAGTGTAGCGGAAACTCCTGCATAAGAGACGACAATAGTGGTACTTATACTTCTGACAATTGTAACGGTGCCTGCTCGGTTGGAAGATATAAATGCGTAACCAGTAGCTCTTGCGCCTGGGTGGCGGGAGACACGGGGGCCGACCAATGTAGCAAAGACAGCGATTGTGGAGGAGGTCCTCCCGGAGGATATAAATGCAGCGCGAATTCCTGCGTTTGGGATGCAACCCGATTTTCCAGTGCATGCGCTACCGACTCCGACTGTCTGGTTGTGGAGGATTACTGCGCAAACTATGTAAGTCAAAATGTGCCGCTCACTATGAATAAGAGCCAGACTTATTCTGTTTCGGTAACTATGGAGAACTGTGGCAATAATACCTGGACCGAGAACCGGAATTATAAGCTTGGCTCTCAGAATCTTCAGGACAACACTACCTGGGGAATCGACCGGGTGTTGCTCCCGAGGGCGGTTACGACTGGGCATCGGGTTACTTTTGATTTTGATGTCACTGCTCCCAGCGAGGTAAAAAGACACAATTTCCAGTGGCGCATGTTAAGAGAGCGCGTCCTCTGGTTCGGAGGATTCACGCCCAACCTATCTATTAATGTCGTCAACCCGACATCAGCTAAATATAAGTGTAGCGGTAATTCTTGCGTTCAGGATGACGCGAACGGAACTTATGCCTCTTCCAATTGCGACAATGCCTGCGCTCCTTCTTCCAAAATAGTCTCCGGTAACGTATTCAATGACCTGAACGGAAATGGAGTGCAAGATAATGGAGGTGGCACAGGAGGGAACCCGGAACTTGGCGTTAAGGACGTAGATGTGATGCTCAGATATTACCCAGCGGATGAAACAACCTTTACCCAAACCCGGACGAATGGGAGCGGCTGGTATCAGTTTGGTGCCGCGGGCGACTGGTGGGTAAGGGTTGCGCCTCCCGCTGGCTGGAGACTAACTACTGCCGACTCCGTGCATGTGAATTTGGACTCTTCTAATCAAGTGGTCAACTTTGGCATTCAGCTTAATCAGCATAATGTCTGCTCCAATGGAGCCTGTACGGTGGTTGCTGGACCGGGCTCTAATGAATGTTCTACCGCCGCGGATTGTAATCACACAACCTGTCAAGAAATAGATACCGGTAGTTATTATGCTAACGTTTGCACCAACATAACGACTCCCGGGGTCAGCTCCTGTACGGTTAGCCCCAATAACTGCCCTAAGATCGAGCGTTGTTCTTTGAGTATAAATCCAAACCGTTTAGTTATACCTCCTCCGGCTACCACGACTCTCAGTTATGTTTGCCAGCCTGAACCTTGCAGTATTTCTCCGGCAGTAAACGGCGTGCCCCACCTTGGTTATGGCACCCTTACCGCATCGCCCACCTCCACCACCAGCTACACCTTAACTTGTGGAGGCACAACCGTTCCAGCTGGCTCTAAAGTTAGAGTGTATAACTTCTCGGGCGGCAAGTTGATCGAAGTCAATCCGGGAGGGCAATAAGGTTAGTAAGTAGAACCAGACTCATAGCTCTGTATCCTCGATAAGTAAATGAAATTCACGTCCCCAAATACATATTTCAAACCTGGCCTGCCGCATCTCAGGAGGAGAGGGTTCGGTTTGGCGGAAACAGTTATCGCAATCGGACTGTTTGCGATTATCGTGAGTATCGCGGTAGGTGGATTCTCGCGGGCCTTGCGCAGTCAGCGCCAGGCGGCAGCCCTACTTCTCGCGAATAGCAATATCAGCATCACTATTGAGCAGATGGCGCGCGAAATGCGCACGAGCTATAGTTTTTTGCCGGGCGGAACAATGAGTCAAGTTAACTTTATTAACGCCAAGAACCAAAGGGTTTTCTATCGGCTTAATGAAGAGTCTATTGAAAGGGCGGCAGTATGTGATGTCTGCATCGCGAACGAGAGCGACTACCAAAAAATAACCGCCGCCAACGTAAGCGTTAAATATATGGATTTTAGAGTGGATGGTCACCAGACTTATGCCTCCGGCGACCGACGACAGCCGAGAATAACCATCTCTATTGGGGTAGCGGCTAAGGATTTAGACTTGGCTGGCAATACCATAAACCTACAGACTACGGTAAGTCCGCGTTTACCCCTGGATACCTAGTTCTGTTGGTATATAATTAAAATATGTTTCAAGAACAAGATAAAAATAAAAACCTACTGATAGTGGCGGCAGTGTTGATAGTGTTGGTTTTAGGGGGAATCCTGTGGTTTTTCCTGGCCGCTAGTCCGACTCCCGCTCCTTTGCCCGTGATGGTAGACGTTTCCGTGAATGGTAAGGTGTATGGGTTTGCTGGGGAGGACATAAGACTATCTGTGCCCGAGATGGTTGCGGGCGACAAGGGAGCCTTTATGGAGAGCAGGGAGAGGCGCATAGACATAAAGAGCGTCTCCTCGGTAGTGATGCTGGACGTTAAAGCCAAAAGCAGAAGCTTAGCATCGGTTTCTGATATTAGATACGATTCCGAACTTACGGTTTACGGCAAGACCTCCGACTTGAAAAATGGAACCATTGTGGCGGATAAAATAGAGATTATTAAATAGCCCGTGCACATGATAAGAGCCCACTCTAGTCGGGTCCCTGCGCCAAGCGAGCGTAAAGCCGGTTTGGTGTCGGGGCAGGCTATGATAATGACCGTGCTCGCCTTGGGTGGCACTATGCTTGGCGCCACAACTATCGCTGGCTTGCTAATGGTGTACCAAATTCGCCAGAGCACGGATATGGCAAATTCTATGAAAGCGATTTACGCCGCGGACGCGGGGCTGGAGTGGACCCTGCATAACTTTTTCATCACCGCCAGTCCCTTGCCATCTCCGACTTTTGCAGACGCTAAATCCTCCGTGTCGTCCACGATGACTTGCAAAAATTCTAGCGGATCACTTCTGGATTGTGCCACGACTCCGCCCATAGATATTGACAAGGTGGAAGTACGCACGGTTGGTAGAAACGGCAACGTAAACCGCGCCTTCTTTATTAATTTTTAAAGCGCTTTTAAGTTTTTGAAACGGGCCGGAGATGAGATATAATCGGGCTATGACTAAAGCGGAGGCCAAGCAACGCATCTCAAAATTGTCTGGCCAAATAGAGGATTTGCGCTATCGCTATCATGTTTTAAACGACCCGAAGGTCACGGATGAAGTGACCGATTCTTTGATGCGGGAGTTGCGCCAGCTGGAATCCCAGTTTCCGGATCTAGCCGACCCGGATTCTCCAGCCAATAGGGTCTCCGGTAAGCCATTAGATAAATTTGAGAAAGTAGCTCATGCAATTCCGATGCTTTCTCTAAACGACGTCTTTAGCAGGGAAGAGCTGACTTCTTGGGAAGAACGGATAGGCAAGCTTCTCCCGGCAGAGGATTTCAGCTATTTTTGCGAGCTTAAATTAGACGGTCTGGCCGTTTCGCTGATTTACGAAAACGGCAAGTTTGCGCGCGGCGCGACCCGCGGAGATGGACGCGTCGGTGAAGATATTACTCAAAATCTGCGAACTATCAACTCCGTACCCCTAAAGCTACGTGGCGAGGCGCCCAGTCAGGTAGAGGTGCGGGGAGAATGTCTTATGCCAAAAAGAGTCTTGGCGGAACTCAATCGCAAGAACCAAAAAGAAGGCAAACCCTTATTCGCGAACACGCGCAATGCCGCGGCTGGTTCTTTGCGCCAGCTTGATTCTAGATTAACCGCAGAGCGTAAATTAGAATTTTTCGCGTGGGATATTGTGCGCGCGGAGGGAGTAATTCTAAAAACCCATTCCGAAAAGCACGCCTACCTGAGACAGCTTGGCTTTCGGGTAGATGAGCGCGAGCAGGAAGCGAAGGACTTAGGGCAGGTAGGAGAGTTTATAGAAAAAATTGGCAAGGTTCGGGATGGTTTGCCGTATGGTACGGACGGAGTGGTGGTAACGGTAAATCAGCTGAACCTATGGCAAGGGTTAGGCGTAGTGGGCAAGGCTCCGCGAGGCACGGTTGCGTATAAATATCCCGCGGAAAAGGCCACTACCATCATTAAAGATATAACTGTGAGCGTGGGTCGCACCGGAGTTGGCACGCCTGTGGCGAGTTTTGAACCGACCCTAGTGGCCGGGTCAATGGTAAGCAAGGCCACTTTGCACAATTTGGACCAAATTGAACGTTTGGGTGTGAGGATAGGAGACACGGTCGTGATTCAAAAGGCGGGGGACGTTATTCCGGAGGTGGTAGAGGTTCTTGTTAAGATGAGAACTGGAAAGGAAAAGGTGTTCCATATGCCGAAATTCTGCCCGGTCTGCGAAGGTCCTCTAGAAAAGAGAGAGGCCGCTTCCGGCCGATCGGTCGCTTACTTTTGCTCCAATTCCAAGTGTCCCGCCAAAAACAGGAGAGCTCTCCAGCACTTCGTCTCGGTTATGGAGATATATGAGATAGGTCCGAAAATTTTGGATCGTTTACAGGAGGAGGGCCTGATCTCGGATGCGGCCGACCTATTCCTCCTTAAGAAAGAAGATTTGTCCGGTCTAGAAAGATTTGGCGATAAGAGCGCGGAGAATATCATAAACTCTATCGCGGAACGTAAAAAGGTTCCTCTCGCGAAATTTATTTACGCTCTGGGTATATTGCATGTGGGGGAGGAGACAGCAGAAGATTTGGCGCAACATTTTGGAAGGTTGGAGAGGCTAAGGCGAGCTAATCCAGAGGAAATAAGCACCATTCCCAACATCGGTCCGGTCGTGGCCAAGAGCGTTTATGATTATTTTTCTCAGAAAGAGAATGCTAGCTATTTAGAAAAACTACTCGCCAATGGCTTAATAGTTTTGCCAGCCCAAAAACACGCAGAAGGCAGGTTGTCCGGCAAGTCTTTCGTGTTGACCGGCACGCTCGCTACTCTGGCGCGGGACGAGGCGAAAAGAAAGATAAAAGAATTAGGAGGGGAAGTATCGGAATCGGTCAGTTCTAAAACTTCTTTCGTGGTTACGGGTGCGGAGCCAGGTTCTAAATACGAGAAGGCGCTCAAATTGGGAGTTCAGGTTCTAGACGAAGAGAAGTTCCTGGAGTTGCTAAAATAGTTGCGTTTTTTAATTTTTTCCATAAACTTAGGTGTGTTGCGGTCGTAGCTCAATTTGGTTAGAGCACCGCCCTGTCACGGCGGGGGTTGCCGGTTCAAGTCCGGTCGACCGCGCAAACAAAAAGAGATGGCCTCGCGCCATCTTTTTTGTTTTGTCCGACCGGACTTGAACGGGAAAGGGTTTGGGAAAACGGTAGTTTTCCCTAGGGCGGAAAATGCTAAAAACCGAGGGGTTTTTAGGGAGTCCCGCTCGGCGGGACGACGTGAAATGTCCGGTCGACCGCGCAAACAAAAAGAGATGGCATTCGCCATCTTTTTTGTTTTGTCCGACCGGACTTTGGAACTGCTATACTATACTTATGTTGTCCGGGATTTCTTTTGTTCACTGGCTTGTTATCTTGAGTTCGCTCATCAGCGTGGGTGGTTCAGCCACCTATATTCGAGATACTTGGAGAGGCGGGACCAAGCCTAACCGTGTTTCCTGGTCAATGTGGGCGCTTGCCCTTCTTATCGGAACGGGAGCAGCGCTTTACGCGGGAGCTGATGCATGGACCACTGTGCGTATTTTCCTATCGGGTTTTTTGCCGTTAATAGTTTTCTCGGTTTCCTTTATAAATCCGAAAAGCTATTGGAAACTTACTTCCTTTGATTTGCTTTGTGGAGCCTGTTCGATCCTTGCCCTGGTGGTGTGGTTGGTAATCGATTCGCCTAGAATAGCAATTCTCCTGGCGGCTGTCGGCGATGGATTTGCCTGTTTGCCTACTATACTGAAGGCATGGAAATTTCCCGAAACAGAAACAGGCCTGACCTTTATTTTAAGTTTGGTTGCAACCGTATTGGTTTTGCCATCTATTCAGACTTGGAATATAGAAAATTCTGCCTTTCAAATCTATCTTCTGATAGCAAATACAGCAATCATCTTCTCAATATATCGCAAGCGCTTACTACGAGTCTCCGTTTAGTTTCCGCTTAGTCTACAACTAGACGGCGAATTTATTTCTATTGGCCCGTACTTTGTTTTATACTAAGACCCATGGACAAGAAGATGTGCGTTGGTATTGACTATCATTTTCATCCCAACCTCCCCAGTAGTGTTGGGCGAGCAGAGGAGAAGATTAAAAAGGATTACGAAAATCTTATCAGAAATGATGTGCGAGCGGTTGTATCAACGGAGCATGTCTACAAGAATCCTCGGTTGGCATATGAGATGATGACTCGTTTGCGCCCCCGCGGTTTTTACGTTTTCCCGGGTATGGAATATGTGACACGAGAGGGGCTGGATCTTGTTATATTTTCTAACAGCGAACGAATCTATGACTACGAAGAGCTTGAGCCTTTTCGTCTGACTTACGAGGAGGTGGTTGCCTTCGTGAAGAGAAAGAGGCTCTACGCCTATGTGACGCATCCCTTCACATTGGGCAGAACCAGCATTTACAAAAAAAGAGGAGCTTGCTTTACGAAAGAGATGATCGATAAGCTGGGAGCGGTTGAGGAAGAATATACCGGCTTTTCCGAGTTGAGGCGCATCCTAAATCATTCCGTATTGTCCGGTCTTTTCGGGAAGATGCTCAAAGAGATAAAATGGAACGAACATGTTCCGATGCATTACCGACCCCAACGGATCAGATTTATCGCAGCTGGCTCAGACGCCCATTTTCCTTGGGACATAGGCACTCACATGCGCGTCGCCGTGCATCGGCCGCACGTCACGCGCAGAGAAGTCTTCAAGCTACTTACCAGCAATCGGGTGCTGGACGTCATCAAACACCGTCAGACGAATCTGCTAGAAAAACTAATTGACTTAACTATTGTTTTCTGTGAGCACTTAGCCAAGACCAGGCTGTAATGAAGTAATTGTCCTGTTGGGGGGACCAGAGATGTCTACCTCTCGCGCCGCAAGGAAAAGTGGATGAACTTGTCTATGCCTTAGTAGTTTTTTGCTATTAGCGTGCCTTCTAAATTAATTGGAACATCTTGTTCTTTTTTCGCCAACAACATGATTTTATAAGCGATATATAGCACAACGCAACACGTAATGAAATTCAATATGACGACTCCAGGAGAGCATTTTGTGAGCCAGATACCTCCGTCGCCACCATCTATATTGCATACTCCTGAAATCACATTGGTAAGCAAGAACACAAAAGAAAGGCTGGCAAGAAAAATGAGCACATAGCCATATCTCCAATTCCTTTTTATATTTTTTATAGCCCCGATACTAAATGTTATACCCACAAAGTTAATTAACATGACAGCTATATACGCAGATCCAAAATCATCGGGGGCGGCCAAGTTGGGGAAAAACATTAACGCTACTGGGATAGGTATGGATAAGTATAGGAATAGAACAATAGTCAAAAGACCAAACGGAACAGGTATAACAAGACCTAGCGCAGCAATAATGTACGCAGCCGTCAGAATTTTCCATAGAAAGAGCAGGAGATTTAGTTTCATTGATTCCTTGTGTCAAGTGTTACCTCTCGTGCCTCAGGGAAAAGTGGATGAACTTGTCTATGCCTAAGTAATTGCCGGCCTGAGAGAAGATAAATAAAAATAGGCACAGGATGGTCGTAAGTTGGGGACTATCTAGCTGTGACAAATGAGGGATAGGCAGAGTCAGAGAGTTTACGTACATAAATCCGAGTATGACTATGCCTATGATGGAAGACAAGCGGGTCAATATGCCGAAGATTAGGCACAAGCCAATAATTAACAAAGCCCATTTGGCTACAAGTAAAGTTGAGCCCAAGCCTTCTAGCCCGCCGGTCCAAAGATAGCTGGACTCTCTGCCGAAACTGCGCAGGGCAATGCCCCCGCCGAATATTTTCACAAAGCCGGTGTAAAAGATGCTAAGCCCCACTGCTATGCGCAAAAATAATATTACTAAGCGCACGGAGTGCGGCAGTCTGGTAGCGTTGAGTTTGTTCACCTAACTATTATACAATATACGGGTAGCAATTATAAATATCATGGATTCAGGTACGACTCATTCTTTAGGGCACAGAGCATTTTTCTTGTTTTTGTTTACGAGAATAAAAATGCCGTTATTCCTATTCGCGCTATCCGGGGTGCTCTGGTATTACCGCATGGCCGTGCCGGAGGAGTATCTGCCCTGGGCGGAGTTCGCCTGGGAAGTAACGGGCATGGCCGCTATCGCTTATCTCGTGCTAATGCTTATCTGGACCTACTTGGAATACAAAAGATACACCTATCGTTTTGAAGAGGAGGCTTTTATTGTAACTAAGGGATATATAGTGCTGAACGAGTTTGGAGTGGTTTATCACCAAATTCAGGGCGTGAATATTAGGCGCACTCCTCTGGACCGCATGCTGGGCGTGAGCCAGATAGTGATTTTAATGAATGGCACGAACGACGACCCGGAGAGATCTCAAATAATTCTGCCCGCGCTAAGCGGCAGGAAGGCAAAATTGGTCCAGAATGAGCTTTTGGCCAGGGCTCGTAAGCACTCGGTCGGCAGTTAGTCCCGGCGGTACCTACTTAGTATTTCAAGTATTATTTTGATGGTTTTAGGGTCAAACACTATGGTGTGATGTCCTCTGGTTTGGATTATCAAATTACGTCCTCCGGGGAGGTAGCTGTTTTGCTGAGGCAAGAGGTTGTCGTAGATGGGGATGAGGGAATATATTTTACGGTTGACGGTTTTATTCCGAGCGAGCTCGCGCACAATTTTACTTTCGGGCGTGAGCTCCTGATAGGCTTTGCTTAAAGACAAGCGCGCTATCTCCGAGCCTAGAAACGGAGTAGCTATGGCTATCGCAGCCTTAATCCTTTTCCTTTCCGGTGATTCCGCCAGAAGATATTTTGCCATTAATCCACCCTTGCTATGGCCTATTAGAATGGCACCCTTTATATTTTGGGATGCGAGTAATTTTTCCACTATGCGCGCGGAGTGGGGAATGGTCATCATGTTTCGTCCTAAATCGGGTAGGGCGTAAACCGGATATCCAGCTTCGGATATTTTGTCCGCCAGATTTTTAAGAAAACCCCATTTGCGAGTTATGCCCGGCAGAAGTATCACCGGCGGGTAGCCATTTTTTGCGAATCCCAAATAGTTTTTTGGAGGCTTGCTATGCCCCATAGAATCCAGTTCGCCTTTTAATATGCACTTCCAATCTTCGCCCCAGTCTTTAATTAGGCTCATATAAAAAGTATAGCAGATTGACTAATTGTTAGTTTATATTATAGATTCTAGTCAGTTCCGCAATCCGCGGACTGGAAAGGAGGCTCAAGGTGGGCTTAACAGACATTCGCCCGCGACCCGACATCTTTTCGCCCGCCCGCTTTGTGTCTTCAGGACTACAGAGCGGAGACGTCCTTCAGATCTGGTACGGCGGTCCCAAGATGATCCGCATACTGGACAGAGGGGGTCGCGCGTTGCGCTGGAAGAATGGCGCGGCAAGCGGTGTGCCCGCTCGATTCTTCCCGTCCGCGAAAACGAGAAGTTTCGCGGTCCAGATTGCGACCATCCTGATCGGCGCATCGCATCGCGCCGTGGTGGGGCAATCTGAGCTTGGTCCGGTGAGGCCCGTAGGTCCGTTGCTCTCGGATCTGGCTTGGGCGAGCGTGCCCCGGAGTATCTTGGGGGACAAGGTCCGAGGCGTGGCATATGTACTCGGCGCCCACATCGAGAGCGCGCCGGTGTTGCTGCCACGAGACCGTGTCTCTTTTGACCCCGGAACCAACACTCTGGGCGTGTACCGCGAGGACGGAGACGGGGAGTGGCGCATGTTGGATATGCCGCTCATGAGAAGGCCCCGCAATGGTTGCGGCGGTTGCGCGGGGTACCTCGGACACTTCATCGGCAGGAGCAAGCTCTCTGCAATGAATCTGGCAGATCTGGCTAGAGTAGTTGCGGAGGTAAGCGACTGCGGATGGATGGGTGCTGGTATTCCCGGGGAGTACAGACTCACCGAGTCGGTTCCTCCGAAGCAGTTCACTCTGCCGTTCTGAGCCAATAGATTAGTTCCGCCCCTGAGCGCCAGTTGTGCTCGGGGGTAGGTTCTTTTTTATGGACAGCATTCCTAAATCAAACTATCATTTTATACATACAATAAAGGTCATATCTAAAACTAAAACAACACATCCATAATGTCTGGTTTTATAGATTTCGTTCGTAAGCAGGGCGTAGTGGGGCTCGCAGTCGGTTTCATCTTGGGTGCTTCTGTCGCTAAGGTCGTCTCTTCTCTGGTGCAGGATATTATCCAGCCCATCTTAGGAATAATATTGGGGGGTGCGGGAGGACTAAACGCAGCCTCCTTCTCTTTCTTTGGGGCTACGGTTAAGTACGGCAGTTTTATCGCCGCACTGATAGATTTTCTAATCATCGCGGCGGTGGTTTATTATGGCGTAAAGGCTTTGCGTTTGGATAAATTGGACGCCAAAAAAGAGAGTTAATGTAATTTTGTTTCGGACGAAACGGCTCCTCTTAGAGAGAGGGGTCGTTTCGTTTTGTTGATAACGAAAATGTTGATTAGCCTGGGAAAGCGTATATAATGATTGGTATGGATCCCATTATGAAATCAGAATTTTTCTTCTTTGTGGCAACTATTGCGGTGGGTGTGCTCACGGTGTTGTGTGCGGTCGCGCTTTATTATGTCTTGAGGATATTAAATGACGTGAGAGATATATCGCGTAAGGTAAGGGGAGAGACGGTCAAGATCACGGACGACATAGAAGAATTTCGGGAAATAGTGAAAGAAGAGGGTTGGCCGGGCGTATATCAAACTTTAAAAAAATTTGTTTCCGGTAAAGGTCGTACACGCAAAACCAAGAAAGATGCCTAAATCTAAAGTCAACAAGATAGGAGTGGGTGTGGGCATAGCGGCGGTAGTCGCCGCTGCGGCAGCGGGCGCGTATTTTCTCTATGGTAAGAATGGCGCCAAGCATCGCAAGCAGCTCAAGAGTTGGATGGTCAAAATGAAGGCGGAGGTAATGGAGGGAATAGAGAAGTTAAAGGTGGTGAACCAAGCGGCTTATGAGGCGGTGGTGGATGAAGCAGCCAAGCGTTATGCCAAAATTAAGAACGTTAGCCCTAAGGAGTTAGCGGCCTTAGCCAAAGAAATGAAGGGGCATTGGCGCAGTATCAGTAAGGAGTTTAGTTCTGCCAAGCCAAAAACTCGCAGGAAATAGGCAATTTTTTGTCTTACTAAATCTAAGAACCCCAGAAAATGGGGTTTTTAGATTAATAGCCAAATTATTAGAAGCACTATAATTGCCTGACTGCTTATGCCCAATAGGTGCCGGTCGTCCAGTCTTTGGCGGGAGTGGATTTTTTTATGTATTTTACGGAACCAAGCGAGGTATCTATTTTTCGGAAACAGAAGATAGAGGAGTGTTAGAAAGTCCGGCAATATGCCAACCAAACCGCTCCCGACTATCAGCCAGAAATCACCCGGGTGGAAGCTTTGGGCCAAATAGGAGAGTAATGCGAGCCCCAGAAAAAAATCCAAGCCCGCCGAGAGCATATCTCTGAAGATGGGATAACGCGCCAGATCTTTCGGTTTCCTCACGTGAAGTAAAAGCTCTCTGAGTCCACCACCCATCTTTTCTTTTTCGGCGTGGACCGGGTAGTGCCAATGAGGGACCGCGTCTAATATAAAATGGCTAGCCAAGGAAAAAACTATGGCTATCGGCCAGGAGGAGGTAAGTGTGCCCGCGACCCCGCCCGCCAGCGCGTGAACAGCAAGTATCATGGGCCCTATTTTAGTTTGTAACTTAGATATGCACAACACTAGAGTTATGAATTTGCTATAATTGTATTAACATGGCCAATCAACAATTACTGGATTATGTTAAGCAGCAGTTGCAGCTTAATATATCTTCGGATGAGATAAGGACAACTCTTCTAAATACCGGTTGGCCAGAAGCGGACGTGAATGAAGTTCTGAGCGCGGCTGGGCAAGTTGCCGCTCCGACCCAGTCCAAGAACGTTTCTCAGCCCAATACCGCGGACATAACTACATCCGGCCAGGTTTCGGCTCAGGCTCAGTCTTCTCCGGCTACGGCTCCCGCAGACAAGCCCCAGGAGCAGTCCCCGGTCGCGAATCAGCCCAAGGTGGTAACCCGGGACGTATTCCAAACTCAAAACGAACCTGTTTTTCAACCCAAACAGGAAAATTTCTTTGATCCTACCGCGAATGGCGGAGTGATAGGGCCAGTTAAGCCGAGCCATAAGAATCTGATAGTGATGGTGTCTTTAGGCCTAGCATGTCTTATTTTTGCGGGCCTCTTTATTTGGATGTACATGAAGAACTCCGATTTGAAGAGTCAGCTTTTGTCCGCGACCGGTGCGCCTGCGGGCGGACAATCGGTTGATGGTGCTGCAACGAATGCAACCGGTACTCCAAGCGGGAACCAGGTAGAAGTTTTATCTCAAGAGAAAAATAATTTGCAGAATAAACTGGACGAATCCAGCGAAAGAACAAGCCTTTTAAATCTGGAGCTATCTTTCTTGGTGGCCCCCGACCCCAAAGCTCCGACTTCCACGACTCTTAACCAACCGGTGACAATCTCCGGGACCGTTTCCGAGAAGAAGGCCGTTTACTATCTCACCACGGAGGACAGGGTTACGATATCCATAAAAAATTCAAAAGATAAAGACGTAATAACGGTTTTGAAGCCCTTCTTGGGCGGCACAGTAGAGTTTTCCGGGACCTACAATGTCGGTTCGGCGATTATGACTTTGGAAAAAATAAACGGTAAAACCCCCGCCGAGATAATCGCAGAAAAAGCGGCGGAGGCGGCCGCGGCCAAAGCGAAAGCTGAGGCAGAGGCTAAGGCTAAGGCGGAAGCGGAGGCTGCCGCAAGAGCGGCACTGGCGAGTTCTACGCCTACTTCTACTCCGGAAGTTCTAGCCACTACGACCCCGCCCGCGACCACAACGGCAAATCCTATCATTGACGCGCCGGCAACTACTACGCCACCCGCGGCCCCAACCTCCACTCCTACCACTACTCCTCCCACTCCATAATTTATTTGGATACGAAAGAAATGCCTTCCCCAAGTAGACGAGGGGGAGGCTTACCCGTTGTAGCTCTTAAAGCGAAGGCGGAGGTATTTCTTTTTCATACAACTGTCCGAGCCCTAAGATATCAGCCTCTCTGAATCGTTTACCTATCAGCTGGAATCCTATTGGCATATCGGACTTAACCCTGGCTGGAATGCTTAGACCCGGTAGCCCGGCGATATTCACCGGCAAGGTGTAAGCATCTTCCAGGTACATAGATAGGGGATCGTTTGATTTTTCTCCAATCTTAAAAGCTGTATGCGGGGTAACCGGCGCGAAAATAACGTCTGCCTTCTGGAATGCATCTTCAAAATCTTTAACTATCAACGCTCTGACTTGTTGAGCTTTTTTATAATAAGCATCGTGATATCCGGAAGAGAGCACGAAGGTGCCGAGTATTATTCTGCGCTTAACTTCTGCGCCCAAGCCTTTGCCCCGGCTTTCAAAATACAGCTCCTGTAGATCGTTGGGCAGATACTCCGCAGGCATAACTCCCTCGTAGCGTACGCCATCATACCTTGCTAGGTTGGCGCTTACCTCCGCCGGTTGGATTATGTAATAGGTGGATAAGGAGTACTTGGTGTGCGGTAAGGATACCGGGACAAACTTGACACCCAGGTCCTGTAACTGCTCTTTAACTTGTTCCATCGCTTTTGCCATATTGTTTTCCATTCCACTCTCAAAATACTCGGATGGTATCCCGAGCGTCATATTTTTAAGCGCCGAGAAATCGGGAGCGATAAGATCTTGCCCGTCATCTGCCGGAGTGCTGGTGGAATCAAATTTGTCTTCTCCGCGGATAGCTTGGAATAAGAGGGACGCATCTTCTACGCTATTAGCGAACGGTCCGATTTGATCCAGACTGGACGCCATTGCCATTAGACCATAGCGCGAGACCGCGCCGTAGGTGGGCTTGAGGCCGACCACTCCGCAAAATGCAGCCGGTTGACGGATAGAACCGCCCGTGTCGGAGCCGAGCGCGCCCAGCGCAAAACCCGCGGCCACTGCCGCGGCCGACCCGCCGGAAGATCCTCCTGGGACGCGCTCCAGGTCGTGCGGATTGCGCGTTATCTGTAGCGCGGAATTTTCCGTGGAAGAACCCATCGCGAATTCATCTAAGTTGGTTTTACCGACAAAAATTACTTCCTGCTCCTTCAGTTTTTTAATAACCGTTGCGTCATAGCTCGCGGTGTAGTGTTCCAATATTTTGGAGGCGGCCGTACAGGCTTGCCCCTCTATTAAGATGATGTCTTTAACCGCAAGCGGTACGCCGGCCAGAGGTGGCAGGTTCTCTCCCTTAGCGATAACAGAATCTATCTTTTGGGCTTGGGCTATGGCTAGGTCCGGTAGAAGAGTCAAAAAGGCTCCGATGGTCGGGTCCTCGGACTTTATCTTTTGATATAGTTTTTTGACTGCCTCGCTGGCCGAAAATTCTTTATTGCGCAATCCTTTGTTGAATTCGGAAATAGTCATAATGGTTATGCTTTATCCTCCGATTTTTTGAAAACGGGCGGAACCTTGAGAAAGCCTCCCTGCTCTTTTGGAAACTGATTCTTTCCCGCGCCCTGCCGGGAGCCGAGCGGGTAGCTGTCTTCTCGAAATATATTTTTAAGATAAGTGCCCCCGTTTACGGGTACAACTTTTGAGGTGTCAAGCTCGTTTAGTTCCTCAAAGTGATTGAGTATGTCTTGCAAGTCGTGCAATAGTTTCTCCTCCTCTGCGGGCAGAAGGTTGATACGGGCCAACTTGGCTATGTGGAGTAAGCCCTCGCGGCTGATAATCTTGTCTGGCATGTTTCAGATTTTAACCCAGGAAAAGGCAAAACGCCAAATTTAGCCAATTTTACCAGCCAAACCCACCCCGGGTTAGCATGGGGTCTCTCGCGCTCGGCTATTTAGATTTTTAGTTTTCTGACTAAATGCTTGAACACCTTGCCTCGTTCTGCGTAGTTACGGAACTGATCAAAGCTGGCCGAACCGGGCGAGAGTAGAATGGCCACCTTCTTGTTCTCGCTCATTTTAGCCAAGCCGAACGCCAGGGTGGTTGCGGTAGTTATATTGGGAGTCAATATGGTCTTTCTTCTAACCGAGCCGAGGGAGTGGTAAATCTTAGCCAGATTCGCACCGTACAAAATTACCTTGGATATTCTCTGCTCCGCGAGGTGTTTAGCCCAGGCCTTATAGGAGAGTCCCTTGTCGTGTCCACCTGCGATAAGTATTAACTCTGTCTCCGGAAAAGATGATACCGCGGCCATGGTTGTTTCGGGGTTGGTCGCCGCGGAATCATTATAAAAATCCAAATGTTGTTTTTTAGACTTAATGCTTCGAACAAGCTCTAGGCGATGCTCCACACCCCTAAATTCGGAGATGGCCTTCAGAATATGTTTCCAAGAGACGCCTATCTCTCTCGCTAGGGTCGCCGCCACGGAGACGTTCCGCAAAACGTGTCCACCCGGAATCACGAGTGCCTTGCTTATTTTCTCTAAAGTTTCTTTTTGGGGACTAATCGTTTTACCCTTGCTTTGTTTGGCGATTTTTTTTGATGTCCGATTATCATTCATAAAGACCACTAATCCGTCCCTATTTTGGTGGCGCACCAGGTTTGATTTCGCGGAGTAATACTCCTTAAGACTCGCATGCACGTTGAGATGTTCCGGGAATATGTCTAGTACTACCGCATGGGCGGGGGAGCGCTTCAGGTCTTGCAACTGAAAGCTAGACAACTCTAAAACGACCCAGCTCTTGCGGTCCAGTTTATCAAGTATCTCCAAGCTGGGAGTGCCGACATTCCCGGCCAAAAAAACCTTCCTGCCATCTTGTTTTAGTATCTGATAAATCAAATGGCAGGTCGTAGTTTTGCCCTTACTGCCGGTCACGCCTATTATGCGCGCGCCCTTCTTTTCTGCTTCCTCAAAGAAGAGGATGGTTTCGCTTAATATTCTAACGCCTTTTTTCTTGGCGATTTGTAGTTCTCTGTTTAGATACGGAATACCGGGCGAGCGGAAAAGGTAATCAAATTTTTGCAGGTCACTCAAATAATCCTTGCCTAATTGGGCGTTGGTCTTCTTGGGAATTTTTATGTTTGTACTTTCGTCTAAAATCCAAAATTCAGACTTGCGCCACGCGGGGTGTCTTGAGAGGTATTTATAGGTTGCTTGCCCCTCCTGGCCAAATCCGAGAATGGCTACTTTCATTTAAAGAATTTTTTTAGTTCGTTTTGGATAAGAATCGCGCAAAACATCTCGCAGAGCGACCAATGTCCAAATTCCATTCAAGACTAAAAAGGGCCAGCTTTGGAGTAGCCAGGCGTAATAGGCGAGCAGTGCTCCGCCGATTAGATTTAGCGCGTCATACCACATACTCTCGCTAGACAACTTCTCTATCTCCAAGAGAATGAACGCTATAAGTATTATAAGCGCGCCCAGTGCTCCGATGATTGTAATAATATCCATAGCCTAAATATAACGCTTTTTAGGCGAGTATGGAAAGACGATTGTGTCAGGGGTGGGATTCGAACCCACAGCCGTCGCCTTATGAAAGCGCTGCTCCACCGTTGAGCTACCCTGACGTGGCGCAGATGTATTTTTATCACGAATTTTTTTCTTTGACAATCTCGAAAAAAGTAATAAAATTAGCGGGTTATCCGCGGGGGGACGGGAATGGTTTCCCTAGGAGCCCCATAAGCTTCTGAAGCCGGTTCGATTCCGGCCTCCGCAACTAATTAGGTTTTGTAATTATTTAGTCCGCGTTACGTCATGATACGCATTGGATTAAAGTGGTATAATAAAAACATGTCTATAACAAAAAAGATTCTTTTGGTGGCGGTTTTAGCGCTGGCCGCGGTTGGCGTTTTGGCGATAGTCTCCGGCGGATTCAACCTATGGGGTGAATATCTCCCTTCTAAAACTTACAACTCCGGCTCAATGGGCGGCATTGCCCCTTCTTTCGCGCCCGCGCCTAGTAGTAGGGAAATAAGTGACTCTGCCGCTCCTGCGGATTATAAATCCGGAAATTCAATCTCTCAGACGGTTAGCGAGAGTGATTTAACCAAGCGCAAAGTAGTGCAGAATGGTTATTTGGATATTCTGGTAGAGAGTAGCGAGGAGGTGTCTCAAAAAGTACAAAAAATAGCGTCCGACCTAAACGGTTTTGTGCAGGATGTGCGTGTGTATGAAGTGGATGAAAATACTAAGAACGGCACAGTCACCATTCGCGTGCCGGCGGATAAATTCACGGATGCCATGGCGGAGATAAAGAAGCTTGCCGTTAAGGTTGAGTCGGAGAACATTAACGCGCAAGATGTGACCGAGCAGTATGTGGACTTAGAGGCCCAGCTTAAGAATTATCGTTTAGAAGAAGAGCAGTATAGAGATGTTTTGGGGAAGGCGCAAAGGATAGAAGATATTTTGAATGTTCATAACCAACTTGCGCGGGTAAGAGGGGACATAGACCGAGCGGAGGGACAGCTTAAATATCTCTCGCGCCAGGTGGATATGTCGTCTATCACGGTAAATATGACCGCGCAGGCGGAGGTAACGGTTTTGGGCGTGAAGTGGAGGCCCCTATATGAGATTAAACTTGCCTTCCGGTCCATGTTGGCATCGTTAGTAGGATTCATAAATATGATTATCGGTCTGGTTATCTATCTGCCGGTTATTGTCCTGTGGCTTGTTGTTATTGGTCTAGTTATTTGGCTGGGTCGCAAAATTTGGTTTTGGGTTTCTGCCAAGCTCTTAATCCGCTAATTTATTTTTCCGGTCATACTCTGAAGATAGCCCATTGTTTTATGGGCTATTTTTGGTAATATCTTTTTATGGGAGATCCAAATCCTGGGCTACAAGAACCAAGCTTGGAACTACAGGGGTTCTGGGCAGAAATAGAAGAGTTGCGCAATCAGGAAAAATCGGAGGGCAAAATGGTCCATCTTCAGGATTCCGGTTTTATAATCCAAGAATTAAGGGAGGAAGATATGGCAATTTGGGAGAGAGTCAAAGGTGGTACGGTGACCAGGGAAGAGCTAGGGGAATATTTGAGAACCATTTCCGAGGGTGGAAATAGCCGCAGAACTTTCTCGGAATATATCACTCATAGAGTTATGAATCTGCGTAGCACGCGGGATGGCATGAGGGTTGAATCTGACTTTGACGCCGAGAGAGATCGGTCAGAAAAGATAAAGAAAATGGTAGACGCTTTAAGGGCAATCTCTATCACAAGTCCAAATCCAGACCTTCAAGAATTGGCTCGTAGAAATTTTGAGGGCTTGGGCGCAGAAGAGGCAAGCCTATGGTTCGAATTAGATAGCTTACTTGCAAAACCAGACCTCACGGAAGATGAGGTGGACGGTATGGTTGAAAAAGGGCAGGCCTATCGAGAGGCGATAAAGGCAACATTGGAGGGGTCGCGTCAGGGCGCCTTAGAAGAAAAAGACGCCAGAAATTTATTTACCACCTTTCTCGCGGTTAAAATTGCAGAGTTGCAAATGAAGTTATATAGATAATTAATATGAATCAAGAAATAAATATATCCAGAGAGGAGGAAAAAAAGTTGCGGGCGGAATTAGCTCAAAGGACGGATGCGGAAGCGCAGAGAGAGTTGCGTTTTTTGGGCATGCCGGATCTTTCGCGCACACCGGGTAGTCCTCTTTACGAAATAGTGCAAAAAGCCAGAAGCGTGCCGGTGCTTAAAGACTTTGACAACATAGTCATTCCGGAAATAGTTCCGGTGGATGTAAGTTTTGATTACTTTGATTTTCCGCCCGAACACCCCGCCCGCAGTAAGTCGGACACGTATTATGCGGACGAGACCCATATTTTACGCACCCACGACACGGTGATGTGGTACTACTACACCCAGCTGCCGGAAATAAAAGAAAGAATCGCGCGCAAGGAAAGTTTTGGAGTGGTGTGCTACGGCAAGGTTTATCGCAAGGACGAGATAGACCGCAAGCACATGAACATCTTCCACCAGTTCGGTGGCTGGTATCTGACCCCCATAGAAAAAGAGAAGCTCAGCATAGAGGACCTTAAAAATGCTTTAAGCCAGATAGTTCGGGGGCTCTTCGGTCCGGAGGTTAAGTTCCGTTTTAATCAAGACACTTTCCCGTACACAGATCCGTCTTTGGAGGTGGAGGTAGAGATTGGCGGGCAATGGTTGGAAGTTTTAGGTGGGGGCATGACTAAGCAAAGCGTTTTTAAGAAGTTTGGAGTAGAAGGATACAATGCCTGGGCTTTTGGATTCGGCTTGGAGCGTTTGGCCATTATCAGCATGCAACTGCCCGATATCCGGCTTTTGTGGTCGGAAGACGAGCGCGTTAAGCGCCAGCTCAAAATGGGCAACATATACAAGGAGGTCAGTAAGTACCCGCCCATCACGCGCGACATCTCTTTCTTGGTAGATAAGAGTTTCGTGCCTAACAACTATTTTGATTTGATTCGTGATATCGGCGGTAGTTTGGTGGAGGAGGTTTCGCTATTGGATAAATACGAAAACGCGGAGAAGTTCGGCGCGGACAAGGTGAGTTACACTTACCGCATCGTTTATCGTAGCAACGAAAGAACCCTAGAAACCGCAGAGGTGGAACCCTTGCAGGTCAAGGTGATTGAGGAGACTAAGAAACAGTTCGGCGCGGAAGTCCGTTAGATTTTGACTTGAAATGTAGAAGCCGCTCCAACATCGGGCTGGGGCGGCTTCTCTCCGTTTTCTCTCTTGGCCTACTTGTGGACGCTCAGGCGTGCGTCGCGAAAGGCCGGCACTTCTCCGGGTCCACCCCCGGCAGTAGCGGGAGTCGCTGGCACGCGGGCAGAGGAGGTGCCTGCCGTTCCTGTTCGGCGAGGTGCTGCGCGAGAAGCATGAACACCTCTTGAGCAAAATCCAGAAGACGCTCGAACTTGCGCGCGAACACCTGTTCGTTTCCCGCGCAGTTGATGACGTCTTGCGTGGCTTCGAGGACGGGTTGGCAGCGGATGTGCCACACCTCTTCCGCCACACAGTCGAAGAGCTCTTTCAGTTTCGGGCACAGCTTCGCCAGAAACAAGCTCTGGTTGGCCGGTGTCTTGTCGGCTTGGGCCTGCATGGCCTCCGCTCGGTAGTTGGCGATTAGGATAGATACCCCGGCGGCGATCGCTGACGCGCGCTCCGACATGGCGGTCCTCCTTCGTTTGGGGCTTCTGTGAATAAGACTAGTTCTTCTGATAGGCGTGTCAATTCCCAAAAACTTCGCTACAATTTAGACAATGAGGTCAAAAGTACCATCCGAAGTAAAGACGATAGCTAAAGAGCTGGCCCAGAATGGTTTTCAGGCTTATTTGGTGGGTGGTTGTGTGCGTGACTTGATTATGGGCAGAGAGCCGAAAGATTGGGATGTCGCAACCGATGCTAATCCCGAAAAAATTCAAAAGATATTTCCGGACTCTGTTTATGAAAATAATTTTGGCACAGTGGGCGTGAAAACAGAGTCAGATGACCCGCGATTAAAGATAGTGGAGATAACCACGTTCCGCTTAGAGGGGACATATACCGACAAGCGTCACCCGGACGAGGTTACTTTTGCGAGCACGATTGAGGAAGACTTGTCCCGTCGGGATTTTACTATGAATGCGCTTGCTCTCAGCGTAGCCGAAGGTCTGGCCGGTAAAATAATTGACCCTTATGACGGTCAGGAGGATATTAAAAGTGGAATAATCCGCACGGTGGGCAAGGCAGAAGATCGTTTTAATGAAGATGCTCTGCGCATGATGCGCGCGGTGCGCTTAGCAGCCGATTTGGGTTTTGAGATAGAAACCGGCACTCGTCAGGCAGTAGAGAAGTTGGCTGGCAACCTGGAAGCCATCGCGCAAGAAAGAATCCGGGATGAGTTTGCGAAGATGATAATGTGTTCCGGCGCGTCACGCGGAATAATCCTTTTGGAAGAATTGGATTTGTTACGCTATGTTTTGCCAGAGCTAAGGGAGGGTATAGGAGTGGATCAGAATCTGCATCATGTCTATACGGTTTTTGAGCACAGCGTGCGAGCGCTGGATTACGCCGTAAAGAAAAATTATTCCCTGGAAGTGCGCCTAGCCGCGCTCTTCCATGATATTGGTAAGCCCCGTACTAAAGGCGGAGAGGGCCATAACGCAACATTTTATAATCATGAAATGCTCTCTGCCCGGATGACCATAAGAGCGATGGATAGATTGCATTTTTCCAAGGATGTTGCCGAGAGGGTCGCGCACCTGGTGCGCTGGCACATGTTTTATTACAACGTGGGCGAGGTTAGTCCAGCCGGTGTGCGCCGCTTCTTAGTACGAGTTGGACCCGAGAATATTGACGACTTAATAAAAGTTCGGGAGGCGGACCGGATTGGCTCCGGCACGCCCAAAGCGGTGCCTTATAAATTGCGACACATGTTGTTCATGATTGAAAAGGTTAAGAAGGATCCGCTCTCGCCCAAGATGTTGAAGCTTAATGGCGACGATCTGATGAAACTTTTGAAAATAGAGCCCAGTCCGCGGGTGGGCCAGATACTGACAATTCTTTTGGAAGATGTGTTGGATAATCCCAAGCATAATACTAAGGCGCATCTTTCCGCCGAGGCAAAAGAATTAAATCAGCTATCGGACATGGAGCTAGTAAAGTTAATGCGGACGGCCAAAGATAAAGCCAATCAGATTGAGAAGGGGATTGAGGAAGATATGAAGAAAAAGTTTTTTGTTAAGTAAGGAGTTGGAGTATAATTAAAACGTTGTATGTTTAATAGACTCTTTAGTAACGAGAAGTTGTGGCGCACGCTGACCAACTTCTGGATGTATTTTTTTATGTTGTTTTTGGTCGCGGACTTCTTTTCGCGGGGGAATTACGATTATCTAATAGCACCGTTTAGCGCAATATATATCAGCGTCTTAAGCATCTATGTCGGCACCAAAGAATTTGACCGTTGGTACGATTACTACGAAGGCAAACATCCCGGTGAAATTTCAGTCATAGTTTGGACGGTTTTAATGGCTTTTCTGTTCTTGGTCTCCGCTTTTTCCGCGGCGGAATACAAGCTGTCTTCCGAGGTGGTGGCGGTATACATCATGGTCCTATCTGTTTTCGTGCTCACGCAAAAGTCGAAGCGGCTATACTCCGCTCACAAGAAAAATGCCAAGAAAAGGACGGGCCGAAAATAACCCTCATCAGATAAAAGGGGGAATAGTGGCATTCTTTGATCATCTGGAAGACGATATCCGAGCTTGGTTTAGCCATAGGCCCATTCTCTATGGTTTTATGGGCGGGGTGGGAGTTGTTCTTTTCTGGCGAGGCGTGTGGCATACCACCGACTGGCTGTCTTCTATTTTAATGGATATCCGGACCGGCAACTCAACCACGGATATGTCCACCTTTCCGGACGGTCCGCTCTCTCTACTGATTGGCTCCGTGCTACTTCTTATCTCCGGTCTTTTCGTCTCCACTTTTGTCGGCAATCAGATTATTATTTCCGGCATGAGGAGGGAGAAAAAATTGGAAGAGAAAACGGAAGAAGAAGTAAAAGGGGAGGTGGACAGGATTTTTCAAATCAAAAAAGAATTATCCAAGATATCTAAGCGCTTAGACGAAATAGAGGCTAAGCTTTAGAGGGTCAACAAAAACAGCGCTTGAGTAAACGCTGTTTTTGTTTAGTCGGGCCGCCGGGAATCGAACCCGGTCTTTACGCACCCGAAGCGCATGTACTACCGGTATACTACGGCCCGATTGATTTATGTCTACGATTGATAGAATATATTAGATATGGTGGCGAGTAAAGACGGGCTAGCCAAGGGCAAGGATTTTATTGGGGTCTGTGTGATCCACTTCTGTCACGACGGCAAGGGCAATTTTGCAATGCATAAGCGCAGCCAAAATACCCGGGACGAGCAAGGTAGATGGGATGTAGGCGGTGGCGCGTTGGAGTTTAGCGAAACAGTAGAGGAATGCTTAAAGAAGGAGGTTAAAGAGGAGTGGGGCGTGGAAGTTCTGAAATCCGAATTCTTGGGTTTTCGGGACGTGCATCGCTTTGCCTCGCCGGAGCCAGGCGAAGGCGGGGAAAAAGATAGTCAGCCCACTCATTGGATTGCGCTGGACTTTAAGGTTTTAGTAGATCCAGCTCAGATTAAAATTGGCGAACCGCATAAGTTTGATAAGATGAATTGGTTCACGCTGGATGATTTGCCACAACCACTTCACTCCCAGCTGCCCTACGCCTTCCAAAAATACAAAGACCAGCTAATATAAACATATGAGCAAGAAAACAAAACAAGTCATATTCACCATAGTTATAGCTATCGTCGCCATCTCCATGATCGCGCCGATGTTTTTCACCGGATATTAAACCTCCGCAGAAATCCGCTTTTGGCAGGATTGGACTCATAAAGCACGTCTCGTCTGGACGACGCTTTGATTTATGGTCAGAGACTGTAGCCGCGGTGCGGTTGTCCTGTTAGAAAATATTATCTCGCATCTCCCTAAACATTTTCATGTAGGCATCAATTGCCGGATCTACTTCCTGATGGCGAATCAGATATGTCGGATCCGCGGTCCGCTTACTGTCTACTTCGCTAAGGACGTGAAAGGCGGACACATTGTCCGGTGTCCTCAAGACTTCATCTATTCTGGGATCACCGCCCGCCCTAATTCGATCAATAATTTGATTAATCCTGTTCCAAACGTCATTAAATGATTTATGGAACGAGTCGGGATCGGCATCTTTCCAGGCGAGTAGCAGATCCTCAGCTTCCGAAATATTTTCTCTAGCTTCAAGTCTCTTGTCTTCGTTCGTGTCGGCAGGGCTTTTCTCGTCCCCGCCAACATTGCCACCCTCTGCGTTGCCCAAAGAGTCCTTGAGCTTATTGTACAAATCATCGGCATTTGTGCAGGCTCCTGCCTGCTCGGACGCTAATCGATATGCGCTTTTAGCGTCGTCTACACTCTGAGTTAGAGCAATAGCCCTATCTGTTGAATCTCCCTTCTTAGTCGCGGGGAGCCAGAGCATATAAGAGTCACTGTCATCATTCCATCCCAAGTCTATCCGAATACCATTGACCGTGGTTTTAATTTCCCAGCTTTTATCTATGTCTCCTTCCAAAGACTCTTTATCAGGAGTTTCTCCCTGCGTTTCCGCTGGGCCTTCCTGATTAGCATCTTTTCCTTCATTCCTCGTTGCGTCTATATCTTCCTGACTAGACGATGAATTTCCGGTCTCAAACGTATTGTTCATGTTTATATTTCATAATCGGCAACTCGCAGTTTAAGTATATCTACCAAAGAAAAGGCGTCAAACCATTATTATTAGTGGACCCGGGGAGAATCGAACTCCCGCCTCAGCAATGCGAATGCCGCGTTATGCCACTTAACTACGGGCCCTTATTTTCCGTAATATTATACCTTTTCTAATATTTTTCAAATAAATTAAAGGGAGGGGCAGCACTCGCTCTGGTCACCCGCTTCCATTCTCTGGTAGGATAGTATGTGAGTTATCGCGTTCGGTTATAATCATATGTAACAGAGGCGTGCCTAGCACGTCATAATATATGAATAGAAAGGTCGAAGAACAATTTTTAAAAGCATACGAAGAATACGCAGAAGCTATATATCGGCACTGTTATTTCCGCGTTTTTAACAAGCAACGCGCGGAAGAGCTGATGCAAGACACTTTTACTAAAACCTGGCTATATCTTTCCCGAGGCAAGAAGGTGGATAACCTGCGCGCCTTTCTCTATCGGGTGGCAGGCAACCTAGTCATAGACGAGTCCCGAAAAAACAAGATGGCGAGCCTGGAGGCGTGGCTAGAGGCGGGCGAAGGGGAGAACGATATTCCCACGGAGGGGCACAAGGACATCCTAAGAAGCGCCATGGCTAAGGAGGTTGTGCGAGCTATGGATAGGCTTGATAAGGACGACCAGGAGATACTAACTCTGCGCTTTGTGAGTGACCTGGATCCCAAAGAAATAGCCATAATTTTGGGAATTTCACCCAACAACGCTTCCGTGAAAATTAATAGGGCAGTCGCGGAACTGCGTAAGATAGTTTAAATACCATGGATATTCTAGAGAAAATACAAAAGTTAAAAGATGGTGTCCATCTTGAGGAAAGCTCCCGGGACGCGGGACGGCACCACCTCTCTATTTTGATGTCCCAGAATCCTTTGCCGGAAGCGCCAATGGGAATTAACGTGAGCCATCTTATTTTGATGCGTAATTTAAGATTTTATCTTGCCGCAGTCGGGGTTCTTTTGATATTAGGCGGGACGGCCACGTCGCTCGCGGCAGAAAGGTCTCTCCCGGGGGACCCTCTTTATTCTTTAAAGATAGGACTAACCGAGCCCCTAAGAGAGGCGCTCGCGTTCTCCGGATCATCTAAGTCTGATTGGCAGATTGAGAAGATGAGTCGGAGATTAGAGGAGGCAGAAAAGCTGGCCGTATTGGGCAGGCTCGACCAAGACACTCGCGGGACAATCGCAGAGAATTTGGAAAAAGTTCAGGTTCAGGCAGAGAAGGTTATCGCGGGGCATCCTTCCGCGGAAACTTCCCGCGCTGCTTCCGAGATGGAAGCCGTGCTTTCCGCACATAACGACGTTATGCGCACTCTCTCCGCGTCGGCGAGTGGCGCGGAACAGTTTTCTCTAAAGAAGGAATCACAGGAGCAAGAACTGCTTGCTCTGCGCGAGCAAGTTAAAGAAATGCACCGCGTGACCAAGGACAAAAGAATTGAGGCGGAGGAATCGTTGGCTCAGTCCAGTTCTTCTTTGGAGGGCGCGAAGGCAGTGGCAGAAAGAACCATCTCCGCGCCTATGGTGGGAGTGGTTGGCTCGGACGCGGGTAGCGTATTGGACGGTAAGTTTGATCAAAAAAATAGCGCGGTAAAGTCCGAAGTAGGAGAGGCGACTAACGCGAATGAGTCAGCCGAACTTATCAGGAAGGCGGGCGAGAAGTTGAGAGAGGGGGATTATGGTGCCGGCCTAATAGTCTCAAATGACGCGGTAAGAATGATTAAAAAAGAGGAAATTATTAAACAGGCAGAGGAGTTCTATGGCATAAGTATAAAGATTGAGGAGGACGAAAAGGATTCAAGGGAGTAATTAATTGAAGTTGGTCCCGCGGCAGGGTGGTAGTTATCCACACCGCTAGTTTGGGTTTGTAGTAAAATAAGGGCATAGGCGTCCTGGACCAATGGTTCGGGGTGCGGAAAGGTCGAACCGTTAAAAGTTCAACTTAATACAAACACAAATGTTCTATAACTGGGCAGGTTCAGTAGCTACTTCTTTGCAGGATATGTGGTGGGGGGTGCTAACTTTTTTGCCGGGGTTAATCGCGGCGCTGGTCGTATTTATCCTAGGTTTAATAGTGGCAGCCGGTTTGGGAGCGTTAGTGGAAAAGATTTTCCAGGCCATCAAGCTGGATGCTTTTCTGAATTCTATCGGTTTGTCCCCATTCTTTGAAAGAGCTGGCATGCGCCTAAACGGATCGCGTTTTTTGGGCCAGATAGTAAACTGGTTCCTGATTATTGCTTTCCTTTTGGCAGTGACCGATATTCTGGGCTTAACAGCCTTGTCCGCTTTCTTGGGAGAAGTTCTACATTATATTCCGAACGTTGTCGCGGCAGTCTTGGTAATGTTGGCTTCTGTGGTTTTAGCGAACTTCCTGAAGAATGTGATAAGTGCCGCAGTTAAAAGCGCTAGATTATCCGCAGCCGAATTCTTGGGCAATTTAACCTGGTGGGTGGTGGTAATCTTTGGATTACTGGCTGCTCTTATCCAGCTTAATGTCGCGGCTGATATAATCGGGGCATTGGTTTACGGTTTAATCGCCATGCTAGCTTTAGCTGGAGGTTTGGCTTTTGGTTTGGGTGGCAAGGATTATGCCAGCCATTTGATCAACAAGCTGAAGGATATGGAAAAAAGATAAACCGTGCTAATATAGTTTTATTGTGCTGGCCGCTCCGCGGTCCGCACAACTCGAGGATTGCAGATTTTCTTGTTCGGTGAGGACCTCCTTAGTAATAGGGCGGGCGAACGGAAGAATTGTGATCCACCCTGCGCAAGCAGGATTCACTGGATCCAACTGGATCCTCGAGTTGTGCGGGCGGGAGCGGCTTTTGGTTTTATATTTTATTCTCCACGCGAGATTTGATTTATAAAAAGTCTGAAGGCGGCGCTCGTCGCGCCGCCTTCCATGCTCAGTTGTGATGTATCTTCTCGATCTGGAACCATCCCGCTTGCCCGTCGGGAGCAGATGTCAGCCTGAAGCTGATGGAATTGTTTCCGTCCGCCAGAACGGTCATGGCCTCTCCCACGAGTCTGCCTGGGACGCAGACCACACCGTTCTTCCGGGTAGCGAGGAGTCGTTGCAGCTCACTTTCATGTGCGACGCCTTCTTCGCCGAAGAAGCCGGCGAGTTTGCCCACATCACTTTGCCCTGCGGCATCGTGCGTACCCTGGATACGGAACAGGAAGGTGTCGCCCTTTCTCGTGATTGCGATTCCGTCGCGGGCGATGATCTCCGCCGCCGCATCCTTCAGGGAGGCAACGATTTCCCCTATGCCGCCCCGAATTACGACGTTGTTGAGGCAAATCCTCGCCGGTCCCGGATGAAGGACCACGAGCTCGCGGGCACCGGCCTTGTGCGAGAAGGTCAGCATGACCTGTGCTTCTCCCTGGCTCGAGCCCTTCTGAGATTCAGGAGGGGGCAGGAAGGAAACGACCTCCAAGCCGATGGTCGTGTCGGGCAGGACGCTGCAGCCCGACGTGCTAATGTTCTCTCGGAAAAGTACGGGCATACAGCCTCCATCGTCAAAGCGCGGTTTCTCGCGCAGGTTTCTGCCCCCAGCATATAGCCGAGACCCATAGGATGTAAATAGTGCTTTTCGTGCCTATCTTTAAGGGGTCTTAACGCTTCTTGACATTATTCTCGCTCCGACTATAATAGACACCCGTAATGAACCGTAATAAAAAGACCCCAAAAACCAGCGGCTAAAGGTCTGTTTTTCGCAGACCCCTGGACCGCGTAAGCGGTTTTTTTATTGCATACGATTGATACGACTGTAGCTTGAAAATTTATACGGAAGCTCTGGACCGCATCTTGATTGTTACCGGTTCGTCCCGCGTAACAGTCAGTCCAATTTCTCGCGGTCAGCAGAGCATTACTCAGTGAACAAGCACTGAGTATAAAGTCAGCATTGAGATGGTTAGTATTTAAGGGCGAATGGTGGATGCCTAGACATTAAAGGGCGATGAAGGACGCAGCGTAACGGCGAAACGTCTCGGGGAGGTGTGTAGCAACCGATGATCCGGGAATGTCCGAATGGGGGAACCCCGTCGAGTAAACCTCGATGACCTTGGCGCAAGCTGAGGAGCGCACCCGCTGAAGTAAAACATTTCAGTAAGCGGAGGAACAAAAAATAAAGCCATCGTAAGATGGAGTATTCCCTGAGTAGCGGCGAGCGAAACGGGAAGAGCCTAAACCTATATCTTATTCGCAAGAATAAGTTGTAGGGGTTGCAAGGAAAAAACGCTCTTAATCTATAACCAGTAATTTGTGCTTGCATGAGTTATTGGTTATGGGTTGAGGTGGAGAAGTTAAAAATCCCTTGATTAGTCGAAGCCGTCTGGAAAGTCGGCGCAAAATAGGGTGATAGCCCCGTAGACGAAAATCAAAGGACTTCTTAGTTTTTTTACTTAAGTAACTCGAGGTCAAACAGCTTCGAGTGAATCCGCGAGTACTATCTCGCAAGGCTAAATACCTTTAATGATCGATAGTGAACTAGTACCGTGAGGGAAAGGTGAAAAGCAGGCCGGTGAGGCCGTTGAAATAGAACCTGAAACCATTTGTCTACAAGGAACTGAAGTTCTAGTGCCCTGCACTGGGAAACTGTAAATGAAAGTTCCAAATCTCAAACAATATCAAAATCCGATAATTCTGTTTATTTGTGATATTTGTTTGGAATTTGGTTCTAAGTGTTTGGTTTTCCAGTGCAGGGCGCAGAACGACAGTGTGCCTATTGAAGAATGATCCAACGACTTATTTTGTGTCCTTCGTCTAATTCCCTTTTAGGAAGAAGGCAAAGCGAAAGCGAGTGTTAATAGCGCGCATTGAGGGCACATGATAGACCCGAAGCCAGATGAGCTTGCCTTGGCCAGGATGAACTTCGACGAAAGCCGAAGGGAGGTCCGAACCGGTTGATTGTTCAAAATCTTCGGATGAGCTGAGGTAAGGAGTGAAAAGCTAATCGAATCTGGTAATAGCTGGTTCTCTCCGAAATAGTTTTAGGACTAGCGCTGTAAAGTAACCGATGGGGGTAGAGCACTGGATGATTCGTAAAGGCCGAAAGGCCGACGAACCAATCAAACTCCGAATACCGTCGGCGGTATTACAGCAGTTAGAATGTGGGGGCTAAGCTCCATGTTCAAAAGGGGAACAGCCCAGACCATCAACTAAGGTCCCTAAATTTACGCTAAGTGTAAAAGGTAGTGTCTTGCCATTAACAGATAGGAGGTTGGCTCAGAGGTAGCCATCCTTTAAAGAGTGTGTAACAACTCACTATTCGACGGCCGGGCGCGCCGAAAATGTACCGGGGCTAAGCGTAATACCGAAGTTATGGATTTACAGATCCTTCGGGATTTGTAAGTGGTAGGAGAGCATTCTGATTCCAGCGAAGCTTGACCCGCGAGGGCAGGTGGAGGATTCAGAAGAGAAAATGTTGGAATGAGTAACCACAATCTCAATGAGAAATTGGGACCCCGAAAATCCAAGGTTTCCGAGGCACTGGCAATCAACCTCGGGTTAGGCGGCCCTAAGGCGATAGCGAAAGCTGAAGCTGATGGACAGCTGGTTAATATTCCAGCCCGCCGTGCATATGTGATGGGAAGACAAAGTGCAGTAGATTTGGTGCTTTATTGGTTTAGCATCCGTAGGTTAGGGAGATGTGTTTGGTAAATCCGGCACAAAGCTCTTTAGTGAGCACTCCGAGATCCGCGGTTAGGTCGGGCATTTACCCGGCCAAGCAAGTTGAGCGCGCTTTCGAGAAAAATCTCTAAACTTAGTATGCATGGCCCCGTACCGTAAACCGACACAGGTGGATAGGGCGAGAAGCCCAAGGGGAACGAGTGATTCATCTTTAAGGAACTCGGCAAAAAAGCGGCCGTACCTTCGGTATAAGGCCTGCCTTGTCGAGGCTGGAAGAAGGAGAGTTGTGCTGGCGCGTCCAGCACCAAGTTGGCGGTCGGTTTTCGATCTGTCCCAGTCAGGGTATACCTGACCTCGGACAGGTCGAGACCGCCATCCTTCATTATCGTGAGCGCGAGATAGCTGTGCCAGTGAGCGCAGATCTCGCCTCCTTCTTCCAGTTTCGACGAGGCCGCAGCGAAAGTATCTCTGGCGACTGTTTACCAAAAACACAGCTCCCTGCTAACTCGCAAGAGGATGTATAGGGGGTGACACCTGACCGATGCGAGAAGGTCAAACCTGGGGGTGGTTGTAGCAATACACCTGCTCACTGGGCAAAGCCCTCGTCAATGTCAGCCGTAACTATAACGGTTCTAAGGTAGCGCAATTCCTTTTCGGGTAAGTTCCGAAGCGCACGAAAGGTGTAACGACTGGAGAACTGTCTCAAAGATGAGCTCGGTGAAAATGCGATTCCCGTGAAGACGCGGGATACCTGCAGCGGGACGAAAAGACCCCGGAAGCTTTACTGCAGCTTGGTATTGGCTTTAGGGTTTTAATGCGTAGCGTAGTGGGGAGGATTTGATGCGCCTCTTTCGGGAGACGTTGATCCGACAATGAAACACCCATCTTTAAAATTTTAAAGTCTAACCGGACGAGAACCGCGCGGATAATTTCAATTTATTGGAATTACGCGCGCGGAAGCTCGTCTGAGACAGTGCTTGGTAGGCAGTTTAAATGGGGCGTTTTCCTCCTAAAGAGTAACGGAGGAGTTTATTAAGGTCGGCTTAGCCCGGATGGAAACCGGGCTGGACGTGTAAAGGCACAAGCCGGCTTAACTGCGAGTCCTACAAGACGAGCAGGTGCGAAAGCAGAACTTAGTGACCCGACGATCCTTTATAGAAAGGTCGGAGACACCGGATAAAAGCTACTCCGGGGATAACAGGCTGGTGAAGTCCGAGCGTCCACAGCGACGACTTCGCTCGGCACCTCGATGTCGGCTCGCCTTAGCGCGGGGGTGGAGAAGCTCCCAAGCGTTTGGCTGTTCGCCAATTAAAAGGGCACGTGAGCTGGGTTCAGACCGTCGTGAGACAGGTTGGTCTCTATCTGTTGCAGGCGTTATACACTTGAGGGGAGTTGGCCCTAGTACGAGAGGACTGGGCTGAACATACCTCTGGTCTACCGGCTTTGGTACCAACTGAAATGCCGGGTAGCTATGTATGGAAGGGATAAGCGCTGAAAGCATCTAAGCACGAAGCCTACCCCAAGATTAGGTGTACGTGATCTCGTCGAAGACTACGACGTTGATAGGTTCTAGGTGTAAGGCTCGTAAGAGTTTTAGCCAAGGAATACTAATGATCCTACTAACCATCTCAATGCTGACTTTCTTCGCGCAAGCGAAGTTCAAAAAATAATTCCGTATAATTAACTTGTTAGACTTCTAGAACCGCATAGGATTCTTAGATGTCGGTGCTTTATATATGTGTGTCCCACCTCTTCCCATTCCGAACAGAGAAGTGAAAGCACATATGTCCGATGATACTCTTCATGGGGAAAGTAGGATGTGCCGACTTCCAAGAACCTTATGCGGTTTTTTGTTATCTTTTTATCAATCTCTCGTTCTGCCAGTATTCATAAGCCGGCCCGGCCAGGAAGCCAAACAGGAAGAAGAAAACCAATTCTTCAATCGGTATACCCATGGCCAATTGTCCGCTCAAATTTCCAACATCGTAGGTAGCGCCTATCCATTCGGACGAAACTGCCATAGCGGTGAAGTAGAACGGTAAACAGGCCAGAGTCATAAACACCGCACTGCCCAAGGCGTCCCAGAATAAATCTCTGCGTAGAACCATGAAGATAACCGCAGTCTCAAAAAGAGAAACGGCCGTGGCCCAAAACGAGGGGAGGCCTAAGACGTTAAACCCAAACGCTATCCCCCCGAACATAAATAGGGAAAGCAAGATAAATCCCAGATCGTGCCGCTTGCCTTTTCTGGGGCGAAATTCTTTCTTAAATATCTCTTCATATAGAACTGCGGCTATGCCCCCGCAGGCGAAGCCAAGAATAAAATCTTCTATGCCGACTCGGGTGCCGGTGATATTCGGCGGGAGCCACCAACCTCTGGTCCACCACAAGAAGGCCGTGAGCGGACTGGCTATGCCGACATAAAGACTTGCAGCCCACATCTCTTTGCGCGTGTCTTTGCGCAGAAGATATAAAACCAGCCATATCGCGAGCATCACGAGCGAACCTATTAGGTATGCGTATTGGACTTTGGGCATAAGTTAATTTTAATTCCGATAAATGGCGACTGCAACTTTTGATAAATCCGACTTCTTGCGTATAATTGAAGACGTACTGAAATGCGCACTATTAAGCGAATAATCTACGGAGTTTTATATCTCGCCATTTTTGGAGGTATATTTTATTTTCTCTATCTAAGTTTTCGGGCTCCTGCCAGTTGTACTAATGGTCGGCGAGATAGCGGAGAGGAGGGGATGGACTGCGGGGGCGTTTGCGCCAATATTTGTCTACCCTCAAATTTTGAGGAGCTAGGGGTATCTGGCTCGGTGGACGTCTTAAGAGTAAGTCCGGGCCAGACGGCTTTGGTCGCAGACATACAAAATAGTAACCAGGACATAGCGGCTAAGGAATTTGAGTATAGTTTTGAGGTTAAAAACGGACAGGGTGAGATAATCGGTTCGGTTTCCGGTAAGTCTTTCGCTTATGCCGGCGAGCTAAAACATATAGTGGGGTTCCTGCGTTCCAAGAACGCGGACCAGGCAGTCGGCGCGGAAATAAAATTTTCTAAAGTGAAATGGATCAGAGCGTCCGAGTTTCCGCGCCCGGAGGTGGATTTTATGGAAAAGCGTACTAATCAAACCGATACCGGAGTGGAGGCGGTGGGTAAGATAGTGAACAGGGACGTGGTTGATTTGTCCAGAGTGGAGGTCGTGGCTATCTTTAAAAATGGATATGGTTCCATGGTGGGGGTTTCTCAAACCGAACTAGAAAATATCGGACCCGGGGAGAGTAGGGGTTTTCGAGTGTCTCATCCTGCCATAACCGATCTTGACCCGTATCGCACGGAATACACCTTCTCCGCCTTGAGGATGGTCGCCCTATAGTTTTATGCGAAACTTATTTCTTTCGGTTCTATTTATCCTAGCTGCCGGCTTAGTAACAATCTCAAGTATCTCAGAGAAGCTTTTTGTTTGGCAATCCGTCTGGGCGCTGGCAGGAATTTTGCTGGTTGTAGTTTTCGCGAGCTTGGACTTGAGAGGCGTGTTGCAACATCGCTGGCTTATCGCGGGGCTATATGTCGGGTCAGTGGCTCTTTTGATTCTCACGTATTTAACGGCGCCAGTCGTGAGAAATACGCGCAGCTGGCTATATATTGGTTCCGTCGGATTCCAGCCGGTAGAGCTCGCGAAAATAGCTTTGATTTTGGTCTATGCCAGATTTTTCAGTCGCAAACACCTGTCCATCGCGCGCTGGCCCATAATCTTATCTTCTTTTTTCTTGTTTATCGTGCCTTGCGGATTGATTCTGCTTCAACCAGACTTGGGCTCCGCTTCTATTTTGTTTGGAGTGTGGTTTGGTTTTCTGCTTGTTTCCGGCCTGCCTCCCAAGAGGCTTATCGCGGCCGGTCTCACTTTTGTTATCGTGGGAGCCTTGGGTTGGATGTATTTTTTGGAAGGATATCAAAAACAGCGCATTATCTCGGTTTTCTATCCGGAGCAAAACACTCTTACCGTAAACTACAGCACTATTCAATCCAAGATTGCAATCGGTTCCGCGGGGTTTTGGGGCAAGGGTTATAATCAAGGACCGCAGACCCAACTAGGGTTTTTAACCGAGCCTTCCAACGATTTCGTTTTGGCGGCACTCATAGAAGAGTGGGGGATATTTATAGGCTTACTGGTAGTCTTTGCCTTCGCGTTTATGATTTATCAGATTCTAAGGGTAGGCATGCGCGCCGGGCAAAACTTTGAGAAGTTTATCTGTTTGGGCGTGGCTATGGTTTTTAGTTTGCACTTTATGATTAACGCCGGTTCCACTCTGGGCCTGTTCCCGGTGGTGGGAGTGACCTTTCCGTTCTTGAGTTACGGCGGTTCAAGCCTGCTGGTAGATTTCGCCTTACTTGCGATGGTAAACGCGATAAGTTTAAGAAATAGATGATTGCTAATATTAAAAATTTTTGGACAAACGGGGGGCTTCTGCGCTGGTTTGGGTTGCTCGTGGCGCTTTTAATATTGTGGGTAATTATTTTGGTTTCCGCCTGGCGACCCGTTTCGGGTTCGGGGCGAGATAAAGATTTTGAAGTGGTAAAGGGTCAGGGCTTAAGAGAAATAGCGGGGCGTCTAGAGAAAGACGGAGTGATTCGTTCCGCCCAATCCTTTGTTTTCTTCGCGGCCATAACAGGGCAGGGTTCTCAGCTTAAGCCGGGATTTTACGTGATAAGCGCCGGTTCCAGCACGCCCCAAATAGTCTATCAGCTAAAAGTTGGCGCCCGCCGGGAAGTGGAGGTCGTGATACCGGAGGGGGCATCTTTCTATTTAGTGGATAAGATTTTGGCGGATAAAAATATTATTAGCGCGGGCGAGCTTGTTAAATACGTACAGCTTTCCAGCATGCCGATACAGGGTAGGCTTTTCCCGGATACATATCTTTTTTATATCAATTCCGATCCCGCGACTATCGTAAAAAAAATGATGGATAATTTTGAAGTTAAAACCGCGCAGGCACTTACGGGTAGAGAAAAGGAGGCTTGGAGCAGACTAATCCTGGCGTCTCTCTTGGAAAAAGAAGTTCCGGAATATGAAGATAGAAGGATCGTGGCTGGACTGCTCTTGAAGCGTATTAAAGAGGGTATGCCGCTCCAGGTGGATGCCACGATTTGTTATGCCAAGCAAACAAAGGCGAACCAGTACGTAGACTGCTATCCCCTCGGAGACGGAGATTTTAAAATTAATTCGGAATACAACACTTATTTAAACCGCGGCCTCCCGCCCCAGGCAATTGGAAGCCCGGGCCTCTCCGCTATTAAAGCAGCACTTGATCCCAAAGTCTCTCCCTATTGGTATTACTTAAGCGACCCCAAAACAGGCAAGACCATTTTCTCGCGTAGTTTTGAAGAGCACGTGGCTAATAAGGCCAAGTATCTGAGGTAGAACCTACCACTTAACTTAGAAACTTTTTCTACAATTTCTACAACAACTCCACGATAATTGACGATCGTCAATTATCGTGGAGAAAAGACGCGGGGGTTAGCTCAAGCTTTCCGCGCTGTAGCGCACAATAATTCCTGTTCGAACGGCGCGCCGGTAGGCCATAACGAAGACGATGTAAGCAATGATGATATAGAAGATAGCCAGACCTACTCCCATAGCAAAAGAGGTTGCCTGGAACTCTCCTCCTGCAACGATGGATCGCAACCCGTCGAAAACATAGGAGGGCGGCAAAATCTTTCCTACCGACTGCATCCATCCCGGTAAAGTAGAGAGCGGATAAAGAACGCCCACAAACGGTGATATGAGCGCGGGCAGGGGCCAGATAAACCATTCCGCTATTGGTCCGAAACGGAACATCATGCTCACGCCCAGCATGCCGAGAGCAATACCGGACAAGAAAAGGATAAAGAGGAAAGACAAAACCGAAAATCCGTAAGCAAGAATCGAGAATCCGAAGATGGCGCCAGCTACCAGAAGCAAAATTGCGAATCCAATCACGCTTTTGGAGATACTAATCAGTACGAGTCCGCCTAGATATTCCGAAATGGAGAGAGGGGAGGCGAAGAGATTAAGGAAGTTGCGCGACCAGGAATCTTCCAAGAAAGAGGTGGTGATTCCTTGCATGGTTCGGCTCATAAAATCCCAAACTAGAACCGCTCCCAAAAAGACCAGAGCGAAATTGGGTCCCGGTCCCGCGATGGTCGTAAGATATTGGCTGGTGAATCCCCACAAAATAATATCCACCGTACCCCAAATCAGCATCTGGAATATGCGCGTGGGGTTGTCGCGTATCAGATAAAATTGACGAACAAATATGGCGTATACTCTTTTAAGATTCATGTTGATAGGTTAAGCATCTAGTGATAGCGGCTCTCTCGCGACCGTGATGAAAAGCTCCTCTAGATCTTTTTTGCCGTACTCTTGGGGCATAGTTTTGGGATTGCCTTCAAGGAGTATCTTGCCGTGAGATAAGAATAAGATTCTATCGCAAACCTCCGCGACTTCGTGCATGTTGTGCGATGTCCAGAGTACGCCTCCTTTGCCGTTGCGGGCATACTCTTTCATCTTGTGTCGGATTATCTGGGCGGTAGAAGGGTCAAGCGAGGCGGTTGGTTCATCCAGCAGAAGCAAGCGGGGACTATTTACCATTGCTTTCGCTAAAGCTGCCCGGGTCTGTTCGCCGGAAGAAAGCGTGCCGCATTTGATGTCACGGAATCTTTCCAAATTAAACTCCTCAATCAATTTGTCTATATGTTGTTTCAGATTCTCTACTCCATATATTAGACCAAAAGCGTATAGGTTTTGAGCAACTGTTAGATTGCCGGGTAGTTGCGCGTAGACTGCCGCAAAGTTGGCCTGAGATAGCGCCTCCTCTCTGTTTTTGAAAATATCTTTACCTCCAATTTGGATAGTGCCCGCAGTCGGCTTCAAGACACTCAAGATCATGCTGATAATAGTGGTTTTTCCCGCTCCGTTCGGACCCAATAATCCCACTATTTCGTTAGGCTGTACCTCAAAAGAGACGTCATCTACGGCGACGGTGTTTTTATAGGACTTTCTGAGTCCCTTTACTTGGAGGACGGGTTCCCGGTTCATATTGATATAACAGCAACAATCTTATCCTAATTCGAGGAGAAAGGTAATCCCTAAAACGGCTCTCTGGGTAAGGCCAATTATTCGAGACAGGGGATAATCCAACTAAATTCACTAACCATTTACCGAATTTAGTTGGACGGACGCGCGGCGATATTACTACCGCGCGTCCTATTCCTTGCTGCGAGCTAGTTGGTGTCCATGCCCGCGCGAACTTCCTGCTGCCACTCCTTCCACGCGTCACGGACGCGGGTGAACCAGGAGCGGACGGGCCGGAATTCGACAATCTTCCCACCCATCATCTTGAGCACTTCCTCGACCAGGACACCCACGTCCTTGGAAGAATAGCCCTCGATTCGGACGTAGACCTCGGGCCCGCATCCATTCTGGCTGTTCCTGATGTGGACGTTCGCGACCGCATTTCCATGGCGGATGATGTGGTCCCGGAATCCCCAGGATGATGAGTCGAAGGCGTAAAACACCTCGACCCAGCTGATGGTTTCGCCATGCTTGAGTTGAACCTTCTCCAGCCTGGTCGTGTGGACGGAATTGAGTGTTGTTCCGTCTTTCCCGACGACCTGAATGCTTGCCATTCTGCACGCCCTTTCTTCTTTCCGCCACGAGTGGTCCCGTGGTCGGTGAGTGGGTCTCGTCGGGTCATCCGACGAACTGGCCACATTATGATAAAAGAATCGCATAAAGTCAAGTACGCAAAACATGCCCCTACAAATGGTTATCCACACCCTCCTAGAGGGGAGGGCTTGACGGGAGGCATATAAATAAGCTTTAATACGAGGGCAATAAATGAGAAACTAGCCAAGAAAACACACTTGGACGCTGTTGTGTTTTAGTTTTTTATGATTTCTATACCATACCTACGGCCATGTAGCCCGCCGGACGGAGAGCTGTTGCGCAAGCACAGCCCTCCGCCTTTGCGTTTTTGATTAGCTCTTCCTTTGCCGGATTTTAAAAACAATTATTACAAAAACCTCACAAATGAAATCTAATCCGCTGCCGGTAAAATATTTTGGAAAGTATCCTCCGCTTATACCCCAGCCCAATTTGAATGAAATCCAAATCCGCTCCTACAACTCGTTTCTAAAAGAAGGTCTGCAAGAAATTTTAAAAGAAGTTTCTCCCATTTGGGATCACACCGGCAAAGAGCTGGCACTATATTTTGACGGTTACTACTTCGGTGAGGCGAAGTACGACGAGAAGACGACCCGCTATAAGGACGCCACCTACGAAGCCCCGCTCTACCTTAAGGTAAGACTGGAAAATAAGCGTACCGGACAGAGTCATTCCCAGGAGGTTTATTTTGGAGATTTTCCGAAAATGACCGACCGGGGAACTTTTATTATCAACGGCGTAGAACGCGTGGTTGTTTCCCAGTTAATTCGCTCCGCGGGTGTCTACTTTACGGCGGTGCCCTGGCGCGAAAAAATGTTATTTGGAGCCAAGGTTATTCCGAACCGTGGCGCCTGGTTGGAATTTGAAACAGACATAGACGGCACGATTGGCGTTAAAATTGACCGGCATCGCAAAGTACCGGTTACGGACTTGTTGCGCGTTTTCGGCGCGAGCGACGACCAGATTCGGGCCATGTTCCGGGATATAGATAACGGTCACATCCCTTACATTGAGACCACTCTCAATAAGGATATTGCGAAGAACGTAGAGGAATCTTATTTGGAAATATATCGCCGTCTTCGCCCAGGCGACCCGGCTACGGCGCAAACCGCCAAGAACTTGGTGGACTCCGTTTTTCATCGCGCGGACAGATACGACATCTCTCCGGTGGGACGTTTCAAGTTGAATCAGCGTTTGGACCTAAGCCCCAAAAAAGAGAGCCAACTTCTGGATTTGCAGGACTTGGAACTCATAATCAAAGAAATTATCCGGTTGGACAACACTCCCGACGCGGAAGCGGATGATATTGACCATTTGGGCAACCGCCGTTTGAAGGCGGTGGGAGAGCTTATGCAGGGACGTTTGCGCATCGGCTTCGCGCGTTTAAGGAGAATCATACAGGACAGAATGTCTACCTTAGACAAGGACAGCATGTTGCCTGCTCAGCTTATAAACTTCCGTCCCATTACCGCGGTCATTAAGGAGTTCTTTGCCTCTTCCCAGCTATCGCAGTTTATGGACCAAATAAATCCTTTGGCGGAATTGGAGCACAAGCGCCGTCTATCCGCTCTGGGTCCGGGTGGTTTAACCCGCGAGCGCGCCAGTTTTGAGGTACGCGACGTGCACCGTTCCCACTACGGCCGTATTTGTCCGATTGAAACTCCGGAAGGTTCCAACATCGGTCTGATCAACTACTTAGCGAGCTACGCCCGCATGAATAATTTCGGCTTCCTAGAGACTCCCTATATGAGAGTAGAGAAGGGTAGGCTGACGGAAGAAGTTGTTTGGCTAGATGCTCTCTCCGAAGAGAAATACAAAATTGTGCATGCTACCGTCCCGCGCGACGAGAAGGGCAAGATTTTAGACAAGATGGTGGATGTGCGCTACGGCACAAACCCCACCACCTGCCCGCCGGAGGAAGTGGACTTTATGGACGTCGCCCCGAACCAGTTCGTTTCGGTGGCGACTTCACTCGTACCATTTTTGCAACACGATGACGCGAACCGCGCCTTAATGGGTTCAAACATGCAACGCCAGGCGGTTGCTTTAGTAAAGCCAGCCGCGCCTTTTGTGGGCACTGGCCAGGAGGAAAGAGCCGCGGAAGACTCCGGTTATTTGATCCGTGCGGAAGCGGCGGGAGAAATATTGGAGGCGGATGCGTCTCACATCAAGGTTAAGTATGCGAATGAAACCAAGACCTATTATGTAGAAAAGTTTAAACGTTCCAACCAGTTTACCTGCATTTCTCAGCGCCCAGTGGTGGTCTCCGGCGATAAGGTTAAGAAGGGAGATCTTTTGGCGGACGGTCCTTCCACTCAAAATGGTGTTTTGGCTCTGGGTCAGAACCTGCTTGTGGCGTTTATCTCTTGGGAGGGCGCGAACTTTGAAGACGCCATCATTCTTTCGGAACGGGTGGTGCGCGACGACTTCTTTACCTCCATTCACGTGGAAGAGTTTTATTGTGACGTACGCGACACCAAGCTCGGTCCGGAAGTAACCACGCCCGATATCCCGAACGTGTCCGAAGAAAAATTGCGCAACCTAAACGAAGAGGGTGTTATTCGCATTGGCGCGGAGGTAAAAGCGGGAGATATTCTGGTGGGCAAGATCTCACCTAAGGGTGAAGTAGAGCTTACTCCGGAGGAGCGCCTCTTGCGTGCTATTTTCGGTGAGAAGGCGCGGGACGTGAAAGATACATCTCTAACCTTGCCGCACGGCAAGCGAGGACGCATCGTGGGCGTGAAGGTTTTCAGCCGTGAGCAGGGCGATAAATTGGAAGCGGGCGTAATCAAGCGCATTCAGGTAGAGGTCGCGGATGTGCGCAAGATTCAGGCCGGCGACAAGCTGGCTGGCCGGCACGGCAACAAGGGTGTTATCTCCCAGGTCCGTCCGGTAGAAGATATGCCTTATTTGGAAGACGGCACGCCGGTGGATGTGATTTTAAACCCGTTAGGCGTTGCCTCCCGTATGAACTTGGGTCAGATTTTGGAAACGCACTTAGGTTGGGCAGCGGGCACTTTGGGCTACCGCGCGGTAACTCCTGGACTCGACTCCGCCAAGGAAGAAGATATCCGGGCGGAACTCAAGAAGGCAGGTCTGCCGGAGAACGGAAAGATAAAGCTTTACGATGGCCGGACCGGGCAGGCTTTCGATAAGACCGTGACGGTGGGATATAAATATATTTTGAAGTTGAACCACTTGGTGGAAGACAAGGTGCATATGCGCTCCATCGGTCCTTACTCCTTGATTACTCAGCAACCGCTGGGAGGTAAGGCGCAGTTCGGGGGACAGCGCTTCGGAGAAATGGAAGTCTGGGCACTGGAAGGCTATGGCGCGCGCGCGACCCTGCAGGAAATGTTGACTATTAAGTCGGACGACGTTCTGGGTCGTTCCGCCGCCTATGAATCTATTATCCGTGGTGAGCCGATTAAGGGACCGAACATTCCTGCCTCCTTCAATGTCTTAGTAAACGAATTAAAAGCGTTAGGCCTCAATATTGAGCCAGTCTACGATTCGCCCACCGACCGCAAAGACGACTTTAAAGCGCTAAGCATCAGCGTGGCTTCGCCGGAAGATATTTTGAAATGGTCTCACGGCGAGATCTTAAAGCCGGAAACAATCAACTATCGTACCCAGCGTCCGGAAAAAGACGGACTATTCTCGGAGCGTATTTTCGGGCCGACCAAAGATTACGAATGTACTTGCGGTAAGTATCGCAGGATTCGCTACAAAGGCGTAGTTTGCGATAAGTGTGGCGTGGAAGTAACCCGCGCGGTGGTACGCCGTGAACGTTTGGGTCACATAGAGCTGGCCGCGCCGGTCAGCCATATCTGGTTCTTTAAGAGCGTCCCGTCCCGCTTGAGCCTACTACTCGACGTTTCTTCCATGAAGCTGGAGAGAGTTATTTACTACGTGGATTACGTTGTGACCGTGGTGGATGAAGAGCATCGCAAAGAAGTTTTAGAAGAGTTGGATAGGGAGCTAAAGGGTAAGTTAAAGACGGTAGACGCGAAGGACCGCAAGGGTAAGAACGAGCTAAGCTCCGAGGCGAATCAGTTGCGCGCCATACTGGAAGCTATGCGTCCCGGGCAGGTTCTCTCCGAGACAGAGTACTTCTCTTTGAGTCGCCGCTTCGGCAGCGTGTTTAAGGCCGGCACCGGCGCGGAGGCGGTGCGGGAGATATTGGAGAAGATGGATATGCGCAAGGAGGTTTTGAAGATTGAGAAAGAACTGGAGCACGTTAAGGAGAAGGAGTCGGTGGGGGACACCAAGATTATGCGCCGGCTTAAGATGTTGCGCTCCATGATCAAGAACGGCACCCGCCCGGAGTGGCTGATACTGACCGTCTTGCCAGTCCTGCCTCCGGATTTACGTCCGATGGTGGCACTGGACGGTGGTCGTTATGCCACTTCCGACCTGAACGATCTTTATCGCCGGGTCATTAATCGTAACAATCGCCTCAAGAAGCTTTTAGAAATAAAGGCACCGGAAGTTATCGTTAAAAACGAGAAGCGCATGTTGCAGGAGGCGGTAGACGCCTTGATAGACAATTCCGCCCGTTTTGGCACGCAGCAACTTTCCGCTCAACGCCGTCCGTTGCGCTCTATGGCGGATATGTTGAAGGGTAAGCAGGGTCGCTTCCGCCAGAATCTGCTCGGTAAGCGCGTGGACTATTCCGGCCGTTCCGTTATCGTGGTTGGACCAAAATTGAATATTGACGAATGTGGTCTGCCTAAGAAAATGGCGCTGGAGCTTTTCCGTCCGTTCGTTATCAGCGAAATAATAAAGCGGGAATTGGCTCACAACATCCGAAATGCCAACCGCCTGATAGAACAGGCTACGGACGAGATCTGGGCAATCTTAGAAGAGATTACTAAGAATTACCGCGTGCTTCTTAACCGCGCGCCAACCCTACATCGTCTCTCTATCCAATCCTTCAAGCCAATTCTCGTGGAGGGTCTAGCTATTCACTTGCCTCCGCTCGTATGCTCCGCCTTTAACGCGGACTTCGACGGTGACCAAATGGCGGTGCATGTGCCTCTTTCCGAAGAGGCGCAAAGAGAGGCGCGGGAAATCATGGATGCCGGCAAGAACCTGCTTAAGCCCGCTACCGGAGAGCTTATTACCGCTCCTACCCAGGACTTTGTTTTGGGTACTTACTATTTGACCCAGATGTACAGGAATGCCTTGGGCGCGGGTCACGCCTTCCTGGACATGAAAGAAGCCCTGATGGCCTATCAGTATGATGCTCTGTCTCTTCATGCCCCTATTCGGGTAGGAGAACATATGGAGACTACCCTAGGACGCATGATCTTCAACGAGGTTCTGGGCGGAGCCTTGGATTATGTGAATGAGACCTTAAACAAGAAGAAGTTGGCGCGCTTGATTGAAAAAATAATTGAAACTTCCGGTCTGGAGAAAGCCCGGGATGTTTTGCAGAGCGCGAAATTATTGGGATTTGATATGGCGACTCGTTCCGGCATAACCTGGGCGATCTCGGACCTGGTCATTCCTCCCGCTAAGCCGGGCATTATCCACAAAGCCGAAGAAGAAGTGTCTGCTATCCGCGAGCAATACAATCAGGGATTCTTAACGGAGTCCGAGCGGCGCGCGCGTGTGATCGGTATTTGGGAGAAGGTTAAGAGCGAGATCGCCAAATTGGTGACTGGTTCTTTGCCGGACGAAAACTCCATCTATCAGATTATTGATTCCGGTTCGCGCGGTTCCTGGTCTCAGCCGATTCAGATGATGGGCATGAAGGGTTTGGTTGCTAACCCGCGCGGTGAGGCAATTGAGCTGCCGATTAAGTCTTCCTTTAAGGAAGGCCTGTCGGTTCTGGAATACTTTATTTCCACGCACGGCGCGCGCAAAGGCACGACCGATACCGCTCTTAAAACCGCTCAGGCCGGATACCTTACCCGCCGCTTGGTGGATGTTTCTCAGGATCTGACCATTAAGGAAGAGGATTGTCGCAGTAAGGACGGTCTGGAAATATTCCGTAACGATAGTAAGAGCTTGGGACAGGCTTTTGGCGCCAAAATATTCTCTCGCACCGCCATGGAGGATATTCGGGTGGACCGCAAAATAGTGGTCCATGCCGGGGAAGTGATAGACAAGAATACCGCGGAAGCGATAGATAAGTCTGATCTCGCGAGCATCAAGGTGCGCTCGCCCCTAAACTGCAAGACCTTATATGGTTTGTGCCAGAAATGCTACGGTTACGACTTGGGTGATAATAAGATAGTTAAGATAGGTTCCGCGGTTGGAGTAGTTGCGGCCCAGTCCATCGGCGAGCCGGGCACCCAGCTTACTATGAGAACTTTCCACGTAGGAGGTGTGGCTGGCGCGGACATTACGCACGGTCTGCCGCGGGTAGAAGAATTATTTGAGGTTCGTCCGCCGAAGGGTCGCGCGATCCTAGCTGGCGCGGATGGCCACATTGAAAAGGTAGAAGAGAGAGGAAACTTTAAGGTAATTTTCTTGGCAATTTCCGGAGACAAAACTACGGCGAAGGTTAGAAGGGGCAAGAATAGCAAGGTCTTAGAATATTCCATTCCTCGCTCGGCGCTGATGTTCGTGAAAGTTGGCGATGCGGTAAAGAGGGGTCAGCAAATAACGGAAGGCAACATTGACTTGCGGGAATTACTGGAATATCGGGGCAGTTCGGAGGTTATCCGCTACATAATCGGTGAAGTGCAGAAAATATACGGCGCGGAAGGTGCTTCCATCAATAATAAGCACATAGAAATTATCGCGCGCCAGATGTTCTCGCGCGTCCGGATTAAAGACGCGGGCGACGCACCGGACCTGGTTATGGGCGAGGTTTTGGAACGTTCCAGATTTTTGGAAATCAACCGTGGTCTAAAGCACCAGGATAAGCGGTTGGCGAAAGCTCAACAGTTGCTTCTGGGCGTGACCAGGGTCGCGCTCTCCACGGAATCGTTCTTGTCCGCAGCTTCCTTCCAAGACACGGCAAGAGTTTTGGTTAAGGCCGCGATTGAGAGTCGCACAGACTCCTTGCGTGGTTTGAAGGAAAACGTGATTATCGGACGCCTTATTCCGGCGGGAGACACCAGCCGTTCCGGACTAAGTCCCGAAACAAAGGGCGAAGCTCTGATCTCCGAGGCAATTTCTCCATCAGAAGACGGAGATGAAGAGGCACTCGCGGAGTAATTGACGCAAAAACACAAATCGGTTAGAGTTTGTAACGCTTATGGAACAAGACACAGAAAAACAAAGCAAAAAGTACGAATTATCCTTCTTAAGTAAAGAAGAGGGCGGGAAAGAGGTTCTGCTCCAGTGGATCAACCGCTTCGGAGGGGAGGTGGTCTTGGAGGGTCCGGTAGAGAATATTGTTCTCTCGTATCCTATTGAAAAACAGACCTCCGCCAACTTTGGATTTGTTCACTTTAATATGGCTCCGGATCAAGCCGCGGAGCTTTCTAAGGAGCTTAAAACAGCCGGGATATTCCTGCGTTTTTTGGTAATAACTCCGCCCTCTGTTAAGACCAACAAGCCCCGTGCGTCCTCTTCAAAGAGCGGTCCCGCGGAGGCGCTTCCAGTTGTCTCTGCTGAGCGTAAACCCGTAAGTGATACTCTGAGCAACGAGGACTTAGAAAAGAAGATTGAAGAAATACTGCAACAGCAGTAAAGTAGAAGCATGAATCTAAATAAAGTCTTCATCATTGGTAGGGTAACGGCGGATCCGCAGCTCCGGAATACTCCCGCGGGTGCATCGGTTACAACCTTTGGGGTGGCGACTAATCGTGTCTGGCAGAGCAAGGATGGCAAAAAGCAGGAAGAAGTAGAATTTCATTCCGTGGTTGCCTGGGGGCGTCAGGCGGAGATAGCCAGCCAGTTTCTAGTGAAAGGCGCGATGATTTATGTGGAGGGACGTCTGCGCACCCGGACTTGGCAAGACAAACAGGGCCAGAATCATAAAACTACCGAGATAATTTGTGAAAGATTACAGCTCGGTCCGCGGGCGGGCGGGGGAGCGGCCCCAACCGGCAATCCCGCTGCGGCCTCAGAGAGAGATAGTAAACCGGAAGAATCTCCGCAGGCTCCAGCTGTGGAAGATATCCCGATCATAGATCTGGAAGATGATATTAAGCCCGAGGACTTGCCATTCTAGTCGTTAGGACTTAGCGCTTAGAACTTAGATGGATACTACTAATAACTAAAGACTAATAACTAAATTACTAAAACAATGGTCCAGTGTTTCTTCTGCTCCCAAAACTTAAAAGATATAGATTATAAGGAAGTTCCTCTTCTGCGGCGTTTTGTTTCCGGTCAGGCGAAAATAATTGATCCAAAGCACACTGGAATTTGCGCCGGGCATCAGCGCAAGCTCGCACAGGCGATTAAGCGCGCGCGTTTTATGGGTCTATTGCCTTACGTCAAAAGATAAATTAAAATGGCGACACTCAACGAGTCGCTTTTCCATTCTCTTTTCGGGCTATCTCATCAAAGCTTCTTGCTGGATGGTTTTTTTGTTTTTCTGGGGCAGTATTTGCCGTACTTTATGGTTCTCTTGGCGCTCGGTTGGATTTTCTCTTTTGAGAGCAAGCGGGAACGCTGGTTCGTTTTTCTGGAGATCGCCATTATTTTAATTTTGAGCAGAGGAATCATCGCGGAAGTTTTTCATTTTTTCTACCAACATCCGCGTCCCATGGACGCGTTGGGTCTGGCCGCGCTGCTATCCGAACACGGTAATTCTTTCCCTTCCGGTCATGCGTCATTCATGTTCGCCTTGTCTGGTGGCATGCTGATGTTCTCCTGGCGCTGGGGCTTGGTTTATCTGGGTCTGTCTCTGGTGAATGGTTTCGCGCGCGTAGTTGCGGGCGTGCACTGGCCACTAGATATTTTAGGTGGCATGGTCGTGGGTCTTGTAAGCGCCATCTTGATACACCTTCTGCTCAGTAAATATCATCCCCATAAAAAAGAAACGGAAGACGGGTTGGCATCCGCTCAACTTTAAACCCCTCCAAAGAGGGGTTTAAAGTTGAGTCATGTGCCCAGGGCCGGAATCGAACCGGCATGAGTTTCCTCACACGATTTTGAGTCGTGCGCGTCTACCAATTCCGCCACCCGGGCTTATCAAGCTACGGGGACATTTAACCTTTTTTTATTGCTAAAATCAACCCCAACCCTTAAAATGTATTTCATATGGCTCGTGTAATCGGCATTTGCAATCAGAAGGGTGGTGTAGGTAAAACTACTACCGCCGTTAATCTCGCAGCCTACATTGCCCTACAGGGCAAGCGCGTGCTTCTGGTGGACTTTGATCCCCAGGCCAATGCTAGTTCCGCGCTGGGTTACGACCCGCGGAGCGGTGAGGCGAATGTTTACCACGGTATTCTAAATCAAGCCGAACCGTGGGAGCTGGTCCGTCCGTCTTCGCTCTATAATTTCCATTACATCCCCGCCGCGCCTCATCTAGCCGGAGCATTGGTGGAGTTAGTTAATATTCCCAAACGGGAGGGGTTGTTGCGCAGATTTTTAAACCATCTAAGGCACGGCTATGAATATATTTTTATAGATATGCCTCCCAGCCTAAGCCTCCTTACCGTAAACGGGCTGGTGGCAAGCGATGAGGTTCTGATACCGGTTCAGGCGGAGTATTATAGTTTGGAGGGTCTGGGTCAGCTACTAGAAACCATAAACCTAATCCGCAGTAATCTGGGACATAACTTGGAAGTCGCGGGGGCGCTTCTCACCATGTATGATGGTAGAGAGCAATTAAACAGAGAGGTTGCCAGGGATTTACGCGCGCATTTTCCACATCCTGTTTTTGAAACCGAAATACCGCGTAGTATCGCGCTCGCGGAGGCGCCCAGTTTTAGTAGGCCGGTAGTTCTGCACAGACCGGACTCTGCCGGAGCAGAAGCGTACCATCGTCTAGCGTTGGAGATAATCAATCAAAGTCGGGCAAAAAGTCAGAACATGAGCGGAGGCAATTTTAATGTATAACGACGAACAAAATAATCCTTTCGGGAATAACTCTCAAGGACAGAGCTCCGGATTAGGCAAGGGTTTGGAATCGCTTATTCCCAATCAGAGTTCTCCCGCTCCCGAGCCGGTGTCTCCCGCTCCGATTTCTGATCCGGTTGTGTCTTTTCCCGTCGCTTCTCCGGCGGAGGATCTTGAGCCGGTGGATGAGAAAAAGGATTGGGCCTGGGAGGCGGCCAAGAAGGACAAAGAAAAGCTGGATGCTTCCCGTATGGGAGATGCTATTTTTCATGTAGAGGTCGGCAAGGTTTTCCCAAATCCGGACCAGCCCCGGCGTAACTTTGACCCAGAAGCCCTAAAGGAATTGGCCTCTTCTATCCGCGAATTTGGCTTGCTTCAACCCATAGTTGTTTCCAAGGTAGAGCACGAAACTCCCACGGGCACGGTGGTGGAATACCAACTGATTTCGGGCGAACGCCGCTTGCAGGCAACAAAGCTCCTGGGCCTGGAGACCATTCCCGCTATTATTCGTAATGTTAAGTTTGAAAAAGAAAGACTGGAACTCGCGATTATAGAAAATATCCAGCGCGAGAACCTTAACCCTATTGAAATGGCGCGCGCCTTCGCACGACTCCAGGATGAGTTTCGTATGACTCAACGCGAGGTTGCTGCCCGCTTAGGCAAGAGTAGAGAGGCGGTGGCCAACACCATGCGCCTCTTGGATCTGCCGGATCATATCCGGGAAGCGATAGAGAAAGGGCAGATGAGCGAAAGCCATGGCCGCCTACTTCTCGCGGTGGACGACCCCGCTGCCCAAGAACGGCTCTTTCAGGACCTTTTGGCGCACGGTATGACCACGCGCGAGCTTAAGAATCGAGTGCGAGCCACCTCCATCCAGAAGCCTCGCGAACGGCATACGGTGCCTACGGAAATAAAGATGATACAGGAACGCTTAAGTTCCGAGCTGGGCGCGCCGGTAGAAATAGACGCGAAAGGGGAGGGCTCCGGCAAGATCACCATCAACTTCTTTTCCGAAGAGGAGTTACGTAATATTTTGGAAAGAATTGCCGGCAAGGAGGAATAATTTCCTACACTAACTGGTAACCTGCTTCTTGAACCTCTTTTATTCTCTTTAGCTTGAGGATGGTTTTTTCCACCTTACGTTTTTCCGCGAGCTCCGTTTGGATGCGGATCACATGAAAGTCGCTGTCGGGCTGGCCGGGAGTGTTAATGTCTAGAATGCTGAAGTGAGATTGAGAAAATATTTGAGAGATGTCCTTAAGTAGGCCAATTCTTCTTTTGGCGGTGACCCGAAACTCTATCCGAGTGGGAGTAGAGGCGGTGGATTTTAACCCCTTATTTTTACGTTTAAGCGCCAGTCGGATATGGTCGCGAGCCATGCTGGTCTTCACGAACTTGAGCCAGTCTTCGGATGGCCTTTTGCCTTTTTGAGCGAGAATTACGACCACGTCCCCGGAGCGGAGTTCGTGGTCCAGCGGCACGAAGCGATCGTTAACTTTCGCGCCCATGCAGGAGTTGCCGATGTCGCTATGTATCTGATACGCGAAATCAACCGGAGTGGAGCCGGCCGGCAAATCAATAACGTCGCCCTTGGGGGTTATCGCGAAGATGCGATTGCGGAAAAAATCTATCTTCATGGAAGAGAGCGATTCTTCCGGATTGCCTTCCGTAAAGCTTTCCTGCCAACGTCGCAATTGTTGGACCCATTTCAATTCTTCCGCCAGTTTGCCCAAGCTAGTCTGTTTGCCTCCGCCTTGTTTTTTCTGCTCATAGAGCCAGTGCGCTGCGATACCATTCTCGTTTTCCTCATGCATCTGACTGGTTCTAATTTGCACTTCAACGAATTTCTCTTCCGGTCCGATAACGGTAGTGTGGAGCGAGCGGTATCCGTTGGGCTTAGGCATGGCAACATAGTCCTTAATCCTGCCCGGGAGTGGCGGCCAGACCTTATGTACTATTCCCAGGACCAGATAGCAGTCCGAGATAGATTGAACGATAACACGCATAGCGACCAAGTCGTAGATTTGGTTTATATCCATATCGTGTCGCATTAACTTGTGGTACAGACTACTGTAGCGCTTAGCGCGGAAATCAATGGAATATTCTTTAAGCCCGACCTCTCGCAGGGCTTCTTCCAGCGCGGGCTTGATGTGTTTCAAATATTTTTCCCGTTCCAGATATTCGTCTTTAACCATGCGCTTCAGCCAGCGCTCCTCCTGGGGGTAGAGATAGGGGAAGGCTATGTCTTGCAGTATGCCGGAAAGATTTTGCATGCCAAGCCGGTAGGCGATAGGAGCGTAAATTTCATCCGTTTCCAATGCAATCCTTTTTTGTTTCTGGGGTGGCAGGGCGCCCAAGGTCTGCATATTGTGCAAGCGGTCCGCCAGCTTAATAAAGACTACCCGCAAGTCTTCCGATAGAGCCAGGAACATCTTGCGCAGATTTTCCACCTGGGTTTCTACTCCGCGGTATTTTATATGTCCCAGCTTGGTTACGCCGTCCACCAGAAACGCTACCTCTTCTCCAAATTCGTCTTTGATGGTTGAGAGCGGAATGCCGGTATCTTCTACGGTGTCGTGCAGTAGTCCGGCGGCAACAGTGGTGTCGTCCAGATGCCAGCCAAATAGATTTTCCGCGGTGGCTTTAACATGATTGAAATATGGTTCGCCGGTCTTGCGCTTTTGCCCGGCATGCGCCTTTTCCGCGAACTTATAAGCCCGGGCGATAAGACCGTTCGGTTCTTTTTTAACTATTTCGCTAAGAGCCATGGTTCTAGTGTATGTGTGGAATTAAGGTTGCGCAAGTGTTTCCTTCCCAACCCTGACACCCCGCTATTTATAAGAAAGACGAGGGGGGTGTAACCATCTTACTCTCTCGCTGTCACAGAACGCATTGGACGAGGATTTTACGTCTAAAACGTTTGTGATATAATAACCTCATAAAAGTCCCCACAAAACCAATAAAATGACTAAAAAACTAGTTGTTTCCGTATTGGGCCTGGTCCTGCTTTTGCCAGCGACCGGTTTCGCCCAAAGCACCTCGGACATTCAGTCGATGATAAATGCCATAATGCAGCAGATTGCCGCATTACAGCAGCAGGTTAATCAGCAAAACCAGAATGGGGGAGGTGGTTCAGCCACCCCGACCCTTCCGCAAGAGAAGACTGAAACGGTAAAGTATGGTCAGGTTATATCTGCTTGCCGAGAATTGCGCAATACGCTTCGGGCGGGCAATAAGGGGCAGGATGTGGCTTATTTACACATGCTTCTCCAGAAAGAAGGTTTTACTATTGATTCGGGCGAATTGGCCAGTCAAGAATATGGTGAATCCACGGCTTCTTCCGTGACTGGTCTACAGGAAAAGTATCGTAGCGAGATTCTGGCTCCGGTGGGCCTCAAATACGGTAGCGGACTGGTAGGCGCTAGTACCCGCAAGAAACTGAATGCTTTATATAATTGCGTGAAGCCGATAGAAACAAAGCCGCCAGTTCCGGCAGGACAGCCTCCGGTTATTTCTGGAGTGAGTGGTCCGACCACCATAAAGGTAGGCGAAATAGGAGTATGGAAGATAAGCGCTACGGGCAATTATAACGACTACCTTAGTTATTCGGTTGTTTGGGGAGACGAGGTGGCTTACGCCACGGGTAGTGGCGTGTCAAGCAAGCAGGTAGTGAGTCAGTCTGCCACCTTTGAGCACTCTTACCAATCCGCCGGTACCTATAATCCAGTTTTCTACGTGACCAACCAGAACGGCCAGTCCGCCAAGGCGAGCATATCCGTGCAGGTGGGAGGTTCTACTGAAATAGTCACCGAGCAGGTTAAATGCGTGTTTGAAGGAGATTCCACAAATAAACAGAATTGCTACTTCGCAAGCAATAGTTCTAACTCGAGCGATTACAATGCCCTCGGTTGTTCTGGGATTGGTGCTTGCGTTGTTGATCTGAAGGGTATTAGGGGAGAAACTAGGTCCTGGAAGAGCTCCTGCGGAGGATACGCTACCACGACCATGGATGGACAAAATGAATACGCGAAGTTTTCATGTGGAACGGTCACCCAGCCAATTCTCCAGGTCCTTTCTCCTAATGGAGGAGAGAGCTGGCAGATGGGAGCGCGACAGACAATCAAGTGGTCGGCGCCATCTTCCGTGTCTGATGTAAAGATTGCACTTAATAAACTATACGAATGCAACTCTTCTGTTGGTACGACTTGTACTGCGCTTTACTCTACTCAAGTTATGACGATTGCAGAGAAGGCGTTAAATACTGGTTTCTACGAGTGGAGCGTGCCGGCAACGCTAGCGGCGGGGAGATATACGGTCACGATTTATAATTCGGCAAACTTAACGTCCAGTGACGAGAGCAATGCGCCGTTTGCAATTGTTGGGGTAGACAAAACCTACCACCCCGCCGACACCAACAAAGACCTGCGCATCACCATTAGCGAAGTTACCGCCTATGGCAACGGGCAATATGCCGCTTCCGCCCAGAATATCTGGCGCAATGGCGAAGTCTACAAGTGGGACCCCGTGAAACAAGATTGGGTGCCGACTGCCGCTCAAGCCCCATCTATCACAATTATTTCTCCAAACGGGGGAGAGAGCTGGCAGACCGGTACAAAGAATTATATCACCTGGAAATCGGCTAATCTCGGGAGCTTAAGCGTGATCATACAACTGGCTGATGCAAATGGCATGCCCCTTACCTCCGCCGATATGTATGGCAATGTTGCTGGTGTTATAGCATCCATGGTTCCGAATACCGGTTATTATGCCTGGACCATACCGAGCGATTTCAAGTACGTAGGTTCATATAAGATTATGGTGGGCTCGGCAGATAAGGGTCCGAGCGCAAGCGATGTTAGCGATGCAGCCTTTGTCATCGTAGCGGACAAAACCTACCACCCCGCCGACACCAACAAAGACCTGCGCATCACCATTAGCGAAGTTACCGCCTATGGCAACGGGCAATATGCCGCTTCCGCCCAGAATATCTGGCGCAATGGCGAAGTCTACAAGTGGGACCCCGTGAAACAAGATTGGGTGCCGACGGCAGTCTCGGGTTCTATTCTGAGTATCTCTAGGGACGTTTCTTATGTTGGCGGGCAGACATTTACCAGGGGAACGGCGGGAGCGAAAATAGCTTCTTTCAGCCTGACAGCTTCCTCGGCTAGAGATGTCCAGGTGAACTCGATCAGTTTAGTTTGTCAGGGTTGCGCGGATGTTAAGTCTTATGCTAATGATTTGGGTAATATCAGGCTCTGGGCGGGTAATCAGCAAGTTGGCCCGAATGTTAATCCGGTGATGACGTTTCCCTCCATAGAGGTTCCAGTATCCAATGGCTGGGTCCTTCCAGCCGGTTCCACGGTAAACCTGGTCGTACTTGCAGACATAATGCCAAGCTCTTCTCCAGGCGAGGTGAACTTTTCTCTCGGACTTAAATCTTTAACCGGTCCAGGTCAAGTGATAGGACTACCTGCTTATGCGCCTAGCAATAAGATCGTCCCATCTGTGGTAGACAAAACCTACCACCCCGCGGACACTAACAAGGACCTGCGCATCACCATCAACGAAGTAACCGCTTACGGCAATGGACCGTATGCCGCTTCCGCGGCAAATATCTGGCGGAACGGGGAGTACTACAAGTGGGACGAATCCAAGCAGGACTGGGTGCCAACGGGTCCGCCCATAGTTCAGACGACAGTCAGAGTGACGAACGACGCGGCCAATGCTCCTATGGCTAGTCAGGTGGTTATGGGCGCGACTGGAGTCAAAATACTCGCTTTGAATTTGACCGAAACTTCCAATGCGGGAGACGTGAAAGTTACGGAACTAAAAATCCATCAGAATTCGGCTGGTGCGAAGTCTGGGATAAGCAATGTGTCTTTATATAAAGGCACAGAGCGTATCGCGGTAGCGGGATATGTGGACGGTTCTTCTGCCGATGGTTACTACTACAAATTCGTGTTGGGTAGTCCGCTAGTGTTGCCTCGTAATAGCTCCATCTCGTTGACCGTTAAGGCGGATGTATTAAGTTATGCTTCCGGCAGTGTGACTGATAATTCCAAACACATTTTCTCCATTAGAAATATCTCGGACATATCGGCCGTAAGCAGCGCCTCCAATACCGCATCCATAATACAGCTTGGCACAGACTACAGCGCGCCCGTTTCCAATCCCTTAAACGTGATTCGTACGAAGATTAACGTTTCTGCTAGTCCGTTGGGCGTAACCTCTAACCGCATTAAAACCATGGCCGATGACCTTGGGAATATAATCGTATCCGCCGACCCGGCCGGGACGGCAGTACTGAATGATTTAACGGTTACTTTCGGCGGAACGGCTCCAAGCAGCCTGTTCTTAGATGGGGTTAAGCTGTTTGACTCCAACATGGTGGATGTTGCAAGCAGTTACGGGGCGACAGTAAATTCCTCCGCGCCTTGCACGGGTCAGAATACGTGTTCTAAGACATGGCACTTCCCGAGCGGGGTAAATGGTTGGGTAATTCCGGCAGGAGCCAGCAGCGCGCTTAAATTAAGGGTAGATTCTACTAAGACTGCGGCTGGAACCGGCGTGGCGCAATCTCTACAGGCCTCCATAAGCTCAAATACAGATGTTAAATATACAGATGGCCTGGATCCCGATGCGACTACGGGACTAACCTTGCCAATCAATTTGATGCCCATCGGTATAAACTATGTGGCTTATATGGTTGGCAGTGTGCCAACTGCGTCCGCTGCTACCATCAACGCAAGCTCTCAAAATCAGATGGCCAATACGCTTGATACTATGCGCGCGATGTTGGAAGAGATGCTCCGTAAATTGGCGCAGTAGACTATCTCTGTATGTAATAAAACAACCCCCGCTCGGCGGGGGTTGTTTTATTAAAGCTACACTATTTCTTTTTGGCTTGACCCGCGTACTTCTCCTTTCTAGCCTCGCGCGCGGCCTTCATTTCCGCATCTTTCACCGGGTCATAAACCGGGGTGATTCTAGTGGGGTCGGTCCAGGTAGCGTAGTCGCAGTCGGGGTAACGGTTGCAACCCCAAAACATTTTTCCCCTGGCGCGGCCCTTGCGGGAGACCTTCTTCTCAATTAGCTCATCTTGTTTGCATTTGGGACAGGTTATGCCAGTTTTCTTGGGTGGTTCTTTGATGGCCTTAGTGGTCTTGCATTCCGGGTAGCCGGTGCAAGCCATAAACCTGCCGAATCTTCCTAGTTTTATAACCATAGGCTTACCGCATTTTTCGCAGACCTCATCCGTCGGTTCGTTCACGATTGCCTTATCCGCCACGGTCTCGTATTTTTCCGCCAGATTTTTAGTAAAGGGGTCGTAGAATTCGTGCAAGACCTTGCGCCACTCCCGTTTACCCTCCGCGATGTTGTCCAGTTCTTCTTCCATTTTTGCTGTAAATTGTATGTCGACTATATCTTTGAAGTTCTCCGTCATAACATTGCTGACCTTGGTCCCGATTTCGGTCGGGAAAAATCTACCCTGTTGTTTCTCCACGTAGTCTCTGGCCTGGATAACATAGATAATCGGCGCGTAGGTAGAGGGACGGCCAATACCGTATTGTTCCAATGTTTTGATTAGGCTGGCTTCATTGTAGCGTGCGGGGGGCTGGGTAAAATGTTGTTCCGGTAGCCATTCCAAAAACTCTATTCGGTCGCTTTTCTGGAGCGCGGGCAATTCTGTTTCCTCCAGCTTGGTGATCCATATTTTTAAAAACCCATCAAAGCGCAAGGTGCTGCCGTTCGCTCGGAAGTGGTGGGAGGGTATGTTTTTCTTTTCCGCCAAAACCTCAATCCGAAGCGCGTCAAAGACGGCGGGGTTCATCTGGCAGGCGATAAATCTGCGCCAAATGAGATTATAAAGTTTCGCCTCATCCGGTTCGCCGGTAAAATTTTCCGGCGTGAGATTTGGCTTAGTTGGACGGATGGCTTCATGTGCTTCTTGCGCCAGGCGAGACTTATTCTTGAAACGACGGGGTGCGTCCGGCAGGTATTTACCCCCTAGATTTTCCTCTATCCAGGTTCTGCCGGCAGTAACAGCTTCTGTGGCTAGATTAACCGAATCGGTGCGCATATAAGTTATAAGTCCGTTCTCATATAGATGTTGCGCGGCGCGCATGGTGCGTCCCGCGGAAAAACCAATCTTTTGCGCGGCGGTCTGTTGCAGGGTGCTAGTGGTAAATGGCGGCAGAGGATTTTTGCCGGTTTCTTTCCGCTCTATCTCGGCTATTTTAAAAGACGCGCCCGCGAGGTCAGACATAATACGCTTAGCCTTAACTTCGCTCTCTATCTCCATCTTATCCAGGTCCTTGTCGCCAATTTTGTAAAGTTCCGCTCCGAACTCTCCCTTGTCAGATTTTAGCTTAGCAATAAGCGACCAATATTCTTGGTTCTGGAATTTTTTTATCTCCTCTTCCCGGTCCACTATAAGTCGCAGTGCCGCGGATTGCACTCGGCCGGCGGATAACCCACGCTGGACCTTCTTCCATAAGAAAGGGGAGAGCTTATAGCCTACAATGCGATCCAGTATGCGCCTGGCCTGTTGGGCATCCACCATGTCTAAATCTAATTCGCGTGGATTTTGGAGCGCCTCCTTTATGGCATGTTCGGTTATCTCGTGGAATACAATGCGCTCCACCGCCTGCGTCTTAGGATCTACTGCGCCTTTGCCTTTTATTGCTTTAGTGGAAGAAGGCTGTTTGACACCTCCCAGGTTTAACGCTTGGGCCAAGTGCCAAGCAATGGCTTCTCCTTCGCGGTCTTCGTCAGTTGCGAGCACTACCTTATCCGCCTTGGCGGCTAGTTTCTTGAGTTCGGTTACTCTCTTTTTGCTCTTGACCGGGATGATGTATTGCGGCTCAAAATCGTTCTCTAAATCAATGCCCAGCCTACTTTTGGGCAAGTCACGGATGTGACCATAAGAAGATTCTACTTTGTAGCCGGACTTTAAAAATTGGCCAATGGTTTTTGCCTTAGTGGGGCTCTCTACTATGACTAGCGTTTGAGACTTCATTTTTTGGGAGAATAGCCCAGCGGGCTTTCGTTTATTCTATCAGTTAATACGAGTAAAGAAAGCGCCTGGCTTACGGTTTGAGTGTCCAGCTTAGCCAGTTCCGCGATTTTGTCAATTTCAAGCGGCGACTTATGGGAGAGGAGGACTTGGAGTATGGCGACTATTTCTAGTTCGTCGTCCGATCTTATCTCAGATTTGTTCTCTTCCGGCAACATGCCCCAATCTTGGAGTATTTGCTCTGGCTCGGTGACCAGCTCCGCTCCGGCCCGAATAAGCAAGTTGGAACCTTTATAATTAGGATGCTTCACGGAGCCAGGCAGAACGAATACGTCCCGATTCTGTTCGGTGGCGAAGCGCGCGGAGGCGAGCGAGCCGGAGCGCAATCCTGCCTCAATCACTAGTATGCCCCTCGCGAGTCCGCTCACGATCCGATTTCTTTCTAAGAAACGATAGGGCTGGATGGGCGTGCCGGGCGGGTATTCTGAGATGAGCGCGCCACCCGCGTCTAGAATTCTGCGCGCAAGATTCTCGTGGAGACGAGGATAGACGCGATCCAGCCCGCCGGGCAGAACCGCGAGGGTGATACCGTTTTTATCCAAGCACCCTTCGTGCGCGGCCGCATCCATGCCTAAAGCGAGTCCGCTCACAACGGATAATCCGCCCTCTGCGAGTCTGCCCGCAAAATGTCGCGCTGACTCTTTACCCTCTGGAGTAGCCTTACGGGTTCCCACTATGGCAATTGCCGGATTTTTGAGAGTCTTAATGTCTTTGCCGGAAAAATATATTCCGAAAGGTGGATGAGCTATTTCCCTGAGCAACGCGGGATAATCCTTATTTTCCCGAAGAACTATTTTTATACCGGCTTTTTCCAGTTTAAGATGTTCTTCTTGAGGATCTATCTTGTGGTTGCCAAGTTCCCGCCAGGCCTCTTGCCAGTTTACAAATTTTTTCCGGATGGAATTTATCTGGGAATAATCGGAACGACACAGAATATTTAAGGCATGATAAAAAAATGCCTCCTCGGGGTCTGCCATTCCTTCCAGTTTAACATGTAATGCGGAGTCCCAAAATATGCTAGAATTATTTTGCAATGGAAGAGAAGTCATATAATCGCAAAGTGCTCTGGAGTACCCTGCTTATACTTGTGGCGGTAGTCGCTTTCGGGGCATCAGCCTATTGGCTTAAGAACGATATGACACTGCTCGCGGGTAAAATATCAAAATTAAGAAACGACGCGGCTGCAAACGCGAACTCCCTTGAGGTTCTGGCCAGACTCAAGCAGGGGTCCGAAGAAATAGATGAGTATCAGAAGCAAATTGAACAAATATTGCCCATAGAAGACAAGCTGATACTTTTGAAGTCTTGGTTGGAACAGGTGGCCAGCGGCCCGAGGGTGAGCGTAGCCTCTAATTTAGAAATGTCTGGTACGGCTCAAGATGGCCTACCCGCCTTCAGCTATTTCACCATAGTTGCGAATGGGGACTATTCCGCTCTGATCCTTTTTATGCGAGAGATAGAATCTAGATCTACAAGTTATCTGATAACTTTAGAAACCATGGATATAACTAGGCAGTCTGATAAGTATCAATTGGTGGCGAAAGGCAAGATCTACTACAAGCACGCCCTTGGCGAAAAATTATGAACTTGAAGAAAGCGTATCAGAACTATCAGGAAATATTTTTAGCTTTTTACGCGCTTGCGATTGTTGGCGTGATAGCATTTTTCTACGTTTACGGCATAGTGAACATGATAAAAATAGCTAGCGAGGCCACTACGATTAATAAAGGCGCGACCGCTTCGGTAGACTTTAATCTGAAAGATGCCAAGGATGTTCTAGAGCAGAGGAAAGCCCTTCAAAAATTGGAAAGCGGTCTCCAAGATTGATAATATCTTTATTTTAAGATAGTCTATACTTCGAAATCATCGCTTCTCGGAAGAGGCGATATGCGCCTTTAGCTCAGTGGTAGAGCGTTTCGTTGACATCGAAAAGGTCGGAGGTCCGATCCCTCCAAGGCGCACGAGATTTGAAATTTAATTAGAACTTCCTTATATTATTACTGCCGTTTGGGCACATAGTTCAGTGGTAGAACGCTGTCCTGATAAGACAGAGGTCGAAGGTCCGATTCCTTCTGTGCCCACTAAATGAAAGAAGATTCACAACCGCTAGTCATTTTCGAGAACGAAAATATGGTGGTTATCAATAAGCCCGCCGGGCTTTTGGTGCACGGTGTGCTTGGTAAGGAAATGGGGAAGACCCTGGTGGACTGGATAGCGAATCGCTATCCCGAGATGAAAAAAGTAGGAGACGACCCCGTAAGCCGTCCCGGCATAGTGCATCGTCTAGATAGAGACACTTCTGGCATTATGGTTCTGGCCCGCAAGCAAAAATATTTTGAATATCTAAAATCTCTCTTCGGGGGTAGGAAAATAGAAAAGAAATATTTGGCTTGGGTTTGGGGAATTCCCAAGAAGGATTCCGGTACCATAGATTCGCCCATAGGTATTCGTCCCGGAAGCATCCGCCGTAGTATTCATTCCGGAAAGATGGCCAAGGAGGCGGTAACGGATTATGCCCTCAAAGAATGTCGGGAATACGATGGTCGGAAGGCGTGCCTCTTGGAAGTTTCGCCCAAAACGGGGCGCACTCATCAGATTAGAGTTCACCTGGCAAGTATTGGACACCCCATAATAGGGGACCCGGTCTACGGCAACAAGTCGGAACGCTCCGTAAAAGGGCGCATGAAACTTCATGCTTTCTCTCTGGGACTAGAAATAGAGCCCGGGAAAAGAGTTCTTTTTGAGGCTGACCCCCCGCCGGCATTTGGTGCCAGATAAGTTAATTATCCACAGAAGCCACTTGGAGGAATATGTTACAATTTAAGGGGTAGTTATATTAGAAAGGTCGAGTTAGGTTTTGTTCTGTTTTACATATGACTAAGAAACAAAAAGGTTTTACTCTTATCGAGCTTCTGGTCGTTATCGCGATAGTCGCGGTCTTGTCGGTGGTAGTTATTTTGACCCTTAACCCGGCCGAGCTGCTGAAGCAAGCCAGAGACTCAAATCGTGTCTCGGATTTGTCCACCATCAAGAGCGCGGTTTCTCTCTATTTGGCGGACGGGCAGACGACTTGGGGTATGGGAATGACGACCTGCTACGCGACCACGAGTACGGTTGGGACACGTTGTGGAGGGTATTTTGGAACTCAAATTACTACCACAACCACTGCTGGAGCCGCGGTCAATGGCACCGGCTGGGTACCAGTTAATTTTGCGGCTATTTCGTCTGGTGCTCCCTTCAGCCTGCTCCCGGTTGACCCCATCAACAACGGTACGTACTTTTACGGCTTTGCCGCGACAAGTACGTATAATGCTTTCAAGTTGGCCGCCAACATGGAAAGTATTCGCTACTCCAACGGAGGCAGTGGTGACGTAGAGACAACGGATGGTGGTACGGTAACTACCGTATATGAAACCGGCAGCATGTTGACTCTGTAGCTTCTGGACAATAAGACCAAACAAAGCCCCCGCCTACCGGGGGTTTTGCGTTGAGATTCAATATTGTATAATTATCGAGCATGGTTTGGTTGGTATCTTTTAATAAAACGACAACGAGGTAAATGAATAAACAAAAAGGTTTTACTCTTATCGAGCTTCTGGTCGTTATCGCAATAGTCGCGGTCTTGTCGGTGGTAGTTATCTTGACCCTTAACCCGGCCGAGCTGCTGAAGCAAGCCAGAGACTCAAATCGTGTCTCGGATTTGTCCACCATCAAGAGCGCGGTTTCTCTCTATTTGGCGGATGGGCAGACCAGTTGGACTAGTAGTAATACGGTTTGCTATGCCACTACGAGTAGCGCTCCCACGCGTTGTGGCGGATATTTCGGAGCGACTTTCGTTACCACCTCCACCGGTTCGGCCACCACCACGAATACGAACGGCACCGGCTGGGTACCAGTTAATTTTGCGGCTATTTCGTCTGGTGCTCCCTTCAGCTTATTGCCCAAGGACCCCATCAACAACGGTACGTACTTCTACGGCTTTGCCGCGACAAGTACGTATAATGCTTTCAAGTTGGCCGCCAACATGGAAAGTATTCGCTACTCCAACGGAGGCAGTGGTGACGTAGAGACAACGGATGGTGGTACGGTAACTACCGTATATGAAACTGGCAGTATGCTGACCCTGTAACCGACATTTAAAATAAAAAATAAAATGAAAAATACAAAAGGTTTTACTCTTATCGAGCTTCTGGTCGTTATCGCGATAGTCGCGGTCTTGTCGGTGGTAGTTATTTTGACCCTTAACCCGGCCGAGCTGCTGAAGCAAGCCAGAGACTCAAATCGTATGGCTGATCTGACTGGTCTTAAGACCGCCATCGCTTTGTATCTGGTGGACTCAACCGGCACGGTGAGCATTGGGGCGAGCGCGGATACTTGTTACGTCTCCATAAGCGCTTCTCCGGGAACTCGTTGCACAAATGGTTCGGATTACTGGTTTGGGGCGGGATACACGACGATCGTTGCTACCACTTCTCGTGCCGTAAACAGTGCGGGTTGGTTGCCAGTCAATTTTAGTGCGATTACTTCCGGTTCTCCTTTCGGTCAACTGCCTATTGACCCGATAAACAATAGTACTTATTACTATGCCTATGCCGCCACGTCCACTTATCACAGTTTTAAATTAGTCGCCAACATGGAGAGTAGCAGGTATCAGAACGGGGGAGGAGGAGACGTAGAGTCAACAGATGGGGGAACTCAAGCCGCTGCCTTTGAAGTTGGCTCAATGCTTAGCTTGTAGGTCTCATTATTTGGCAAGCGCGGGAATAAACGGTCGTCTTTTGGTATAATAGAGGCGCAGGTTTTAATTTATGGCGCTACCAATTTCTGCGGAACAACTTAAGAGCAGATTAGTCGCGGACGGGATAATCTCTCCGGAAAAATTTGACGCTTATGCGGAGGAGTCCAGCCGCAAAAATCAAAATCTTTTAGAGATTTTACTTTCCGAAAACATCGCGAACGCCCAGTATCTATACGGTATAATCGCCGAGCTTTTAGGCGTGGAGATGGCGAATTTGGGTTTGCGTCATATTGACGAAGCCGCCCTGAGGTTGCTGCCGGAAGAAGTCGCCCGCCAACGAGAATCAATAATTTTTGGAGTGGAGCCAGATGGGATTTTGGATGTAGCCATGGTGGACCCGAACGATTTGCAGACAGTGGAATTTCTAACCCAATATCTCAAAACGCGCATCCGTCCATTTTTGGCCACCAATGAGGACCTTAATCGGGGTTACGCGATTTATGGCTACAAAACTACAAACGATTTTCAAAAGATAATAGAGGACAACGTCCAAGAGTCTTTGCGTAACCAGTCCCGTTCCACAGAAGAGGCAGCCGCGGACTTGCCGATTGTCGCGATTGTGGAAAACATTTTATCCTTTGCGGTTTCTCTGCGTGCCTCAGATATTCACATAGAGATACTAGAAGATTCCACTCTCATCCGCTATCGCGTGGATGGCATATTGCGGGAGGTCATTCGTATTCCCAAGTCGGTCCACTCCGCGCTGGTGGCCCGCTTCAAGATATTGTCTGGACTTAAAATAGACGAACATTATAAACCGCAAGATGGACGTTTCCGGCACAACGTGGTGAATCAGACCGTGGATGTACGTGTCTCAATTATGCCGACCTTCTATGGCGAGAAGGTGGAAATGCGTCTTTTGGAGTCTGCCCAAAAGCCGCTCTCTTTGGAGGAGATAGGCATACTGCCCAGAATCGCGCGGGTAGTGGAGGATAATATGAAAAAAACCTACGGCATGTTTATCGTCTGTGGTCCGACTGGTTCCGGTAAGTCCACCACCCTTTATGCCTTAATGAATCTTTTAAATAAGCCGAATGTGAATATTTGTACCATTGAGGACCCGATTGAATATAATATGCGTTACATCAACCAGTCCCAAATCAACGTTCAGGCAGGTATTACTTTCGCAAGCGGTTTAAGAGCTCTTTTGCGTCAAGACCCAAACATTATTATGGTGGGTGAAATTCGCGATAAAGAAACAGCGGCTATCGCCGTCCAGTCGGCGCTAACCGGGCACCTACTCCTGTCGTCTTTACACACCAACGACGCGCCCACCGCAGTGCCACGCCTTTTCGATTTGGACGTACCACCCTTTTTGGTGGGCTCGGTGCTCAACCTGATCGTTGCCCAGCGTCTGGTGCGCAGAACCTGTAGCTCCTGCATGTATTCCTATGAGGAATCCGCAGAAAACAAAGAGATAGTCTTGCGTCAGCTGAAGGAAATGAACATGTCCGAGCCAGAGAAGCTCGTGCCTAAAATGTTTTTCCGAGGTAAAGGTTGCGCGGTTTGCGGTCAGTCCGGTTACAGGGGCCGTATCGGCATATTCGAAATATTGGCGGTAAGCGATACAATAAAGAAGCTGATAGTCAGTCCCGGTTTTGATTTGGATAAAATGCGCGCGCTCGCACGAGAAGAGGGCGGGCGTACTATGTTTGAGGATGGACTAGAAAAGGTCCAGTTAGGGGTGACTACCCTGGAAGAAGTTTTGAGGGTTATCAGGGAGTAAAGGTCTTTGCCTAAATTTTAAGACCAAGTCGCAAAAATTTATCGCAAACACCTTTACCCCGCACCATTTCCAAACAATGATTATGAACAAACAAAACATAAAAGGCGTAGCCCTGCCTGCCGGCAGGCAGGCGCCCCGGCTCCGATTAAGCTATAGCACTAACCCTACCAGAAATGGTGCGGGGTGCTCAGTTTCACAACCGCTCGGTCGATGTTATAAAATAACCCGCCCGCGCGGGTAAAACTGGCATGCTTTATCACTACGTTGCGGCGGATAAAACCGGAAGAGTTGTGGAAGCGGATTACGACGCGGACGACTTGGCGGGGGTTTTGCAGTACCTGAATGGTAAGGAATTGCGTCCAGTAGCGGTTAAGCCCGTTAAGCAAGCCGATACGGGCATCTCGCTTACCGGGGGAAGAATAACTTTGACGGACAAGGTTTTCTTGACCAAGTATCTGGCGCTGATGCTAAAGGTGGGCACAGATCTTCTTTCCGCCATTAATATACTAATAGCGGATTTTGAAAATCCTGCCATGAAAAATTTCCTTCTAGAGGTGCGCGACAACCTGACTAAGGGCAGGCCATTTTACGAACCCTTTTCCAAGCATCCTAAGTATTTTTCGGAAGTACTGGTGAACCTAATCAAGGCCGCGGAAGCATCCGGTAATTTACAGAAGACATTTGATGATCTAAGCACCTCCCTTCAAAGAGACGCGGATCTTCAGAATCGCATCCGCTCCGCGATGATCTATCCGCTCATTTTGCTTGTTACTTCGGTGGTTGTAGTTATCTTTTTAGTTACTTTCGCGCTACCTAAAGTAGCTAAGGTTTTTAACGACAGCGGAGTCAATCCTCCCACCTTCTCGCGCATTGTTTTTGGATTCGGGCTTTTCATCAATAATCATCTTATTGGAGTTCTCTCCACCATCATCTTAGTCCTTGGTTTTGGCACGTACTTTTTCTTTTTCAGCGTAGTGGGCAAGAGGGTGGGGGACAGAATGATAAGTCGCTTGCCCGTGGTTAGAAAAACATATCGTGATCTGGCGGTCCAAAGGTTCGCGGCAACTTTTGGTGCTCTTATGAAGGCGGGACTGCCGATTATCCAAGCTACTAAGATTACCGCTAACGTGGTGGGCTCAGAAGACTTCCGGGTTGCCCTAAACAGAATCGCGGACGAAGGTTTAGCCAAGGGCGTTTCTATTGGAGAATCTTTCAAGCGAGAGAAAATTTTCCCGCAGGTAGTAACCAATCTTATCGCCGTGTCTGAGAGGGCGGGGCATTTGGAAGAAGTTCTGGAGACGATATCGGAATTCTATGCCTCTAATGTGGATGCCAATGTGCGCGCGCTGGTGTCCGTTTTAGAGCCAATCCTTCTAATGGCGATGGGCTTGATGGTCGGGGGCATTGCCCTGGCCATTATTGTCCCAATCTATCAACTTACCAACCAATTTTAATTCAATGGCAAAAACTACCGCGCGCGGTTCGTCCCGAGCGGGGATGACGTTAATAGAAATATTGATAGTTATCGCGTTAATGGTGGCTTTGAGCGCGGTAGGACTTATCAACCTTTTGGGTCGGAGAGGCAAAACAGAGGTGGACTCTACCGCGCGTCAAATGGTTGGGCTCCTGCGTCAAGCACAAAGCTATTCCATGAGTCAATCATCCAGCACCAGTTGGGGGGTAAGGTTTTGGAACTCTACCAGCACGGCTCCTTTCTACGCCATGTTTGCCGGTAGCGAGTATTCCGCCGCGGGAGAAGCTGGTCGTTATCGTTTGCCCGAGAGGGTTTTCTACGTGACCTCCACTCTTGCCTCTGGTGCCACCAAAGACATTGTTTTTTCACAGATTACCGGAGCTCCTTCCGCGTCTACCACGATTGGTATAACTTCCGGCGGCAGCCAGATATCTTCTACCATCTCCATTTCTTTTTCGGGTCTAATAAGTTTCTAATGTTGAACATTCTAGATGATTATAAAAATGAATTGAATGGGCAAAGTGGCCAGTCTTTGATTGAAGTTTTGATTGCTACCGTGGTGGGGGTAGTTATGATTATGGCGGCGGTTTCTATTATCGTACCAGCTATGAAGGGTGGTACGGACGGGACTAAGAAGCAGGTCTCTATCGCGCTAGGCAAGGAGATGATGGACAACGTCCGGGTTTGGGCAGAATCCGATTGGCACAACATTTCTAGTCTCGCCACCAGTTCTGCCAATAAATATATTTTAAGACTCAACCCTTCTCCTTTCGCGGTCGCGAGCGGAACAGAAAGCGTCGTTATCGATAGCTTGAGCGGTCTGGTAGGCTACTGGAAAATGGACGAGGTCGGGAGCTCTATTATTGATTCCAGTTTTACGGTCCAGGACGGGACCATGTATTACAACGCTACTGAGACGGACGTGCATGCGACCAGCGGTTGTAAATTTGGAGATGGCTGCGGCTCCTTTGATGGGACGAACAAGTACGCGCGCATACCGGACTCTGCTGCCTATGATATTGGCTCGGAAGGTTTCACCTATACCGCTTGGATCAATCCCTCTTCTTTCCCGAACGCATACAACATGTTTATGGGGCATTACTTGCCCTATTTTAATGTCCAGCCATCCAGAGTGTTGCATATGAGTATGACTGCCGCGAGCGCGCAAAGGAGCGTCTATGGCAGTACCCCTTTAAGCGCGGGACAATGGTATTTCGTGGCCGCGACTTATGACAGTGGTGGTTATATGCGGGTTTTTGTAAATGGCCAGCAAGACGGCATAGCCGGACCCTATGCAGTGGCGGGAAATTATGCTTCGGATATGTTCATTGGTACTTGGTACAGCGGATTAAACTATAAATTTGCCGGATTGGTTGATGAGGCGCGTGTTTATAACCGTGCCCTGTCCACCTCCGAGATAAGCCAGCTCTACCGCGCCCTAGTTTATAATCGTTATTTCTATCTAGATGATGTGAACAGGGACGGAAGCGGCAACATAACCGCTGGGGCCGGCTCTTGGGACCCGTCCACTAAAAAACTAACCGTGGTTTATGGCTGGCCGGGCTCAACAACAAGCTCGGTAGTTTCATATCTAACCCGCTCCGGTAGTCAGATTTTCCTACAGTCCGACTGGTCTGGCGGTGGGGGGTATACCGACCCGACCAGCACGGTCAGTAATCGTTTTTCTTCCTCAACCAATATCAATTTCACTACTTCCACCGGGTCGATTATGATTAACCTATAGCTCCGCTTCAAGCAGATTGCATTTATATGCTCAGTAATCTTAAGCGCAAGACCAAGTCAATAGGATTAGCAACTTTATTAGTGGCTATTTTTATTGGTTGTATCGTAGTGGACGGAGCCACCAATATCAGTTCTGTCGCTAACGAGCATTGGGCTTGGAACGACATCGTCGGTTGGATAGATCTTTATACTACCAACACCGTTTCCGTTAGCTCTCAGAAACTAACTGGTTACGCGAGTTCTAGCGCCGGAGATGTTTCTTTGGATTGCGCTACGACAAGCGCTGGTAATATATGCGGAGTCAGTAATTATGGTGTGACCAACGACGGATTGGGGAACCTGTCCGGTTATGCCTGGAACGACACTTACGGTTGGATTAGTTTTGATTGTAACAATAACAATGGCTGCAGCAGTTCCACTTATCGCGTTTATATTGATCCAGATAATGGAGATTTTCATAACTATGCCTGGAACGACGTGGCAGGTTGGTTCAGCTTCAACTGCGCAGAGCCGAATGTTTGCGGAGCGTCTAATTATCGGGCTAAAACGTCTTGGACCGCGACCTCAACTACGGGCACGCTAGACTCTACGGTTTACGATACGGGTACGGCAAAAGGCGCCCAGCTTAACTCTTTTGTTTGGAAGGGCCTGGAGCCAGCCAATACGGATGTAAAATTCCAGTTTGCGGTCAGCAATGCCTCAAGCGGTCCCTGGACGTTCGTCGGACCGGATGGCACAGAGAACACCTACTATACCCCGGCCGCTGATACTTCTCAGAAACTGGACTATTTCAATTTCAATGATTATAGATATTTCCGTTATAGGGTCGTGCTAGTTTCAGATCGCTCTCAGAGAGTGAGTCCTCGCGTAGATGATGTTCTGGTGAACTGGAGTAGGTAGAATGTAGCCCCCGCGCGAGTTATAATTAGTCCGTGCTTTTACATTACCTATTTCACGTTTCCCGTCCCAGCCCCAAGGGAGGCCAAGCTACTCTTTCCTTAGTTTTTCTAATTGGTGGTATCATTATCATGGCGGGTCTATCCATGGCTTTTTTGGTAGTGACTTTCGTAAATTCCGGTTTCGGATTTCAAGCAGCCAACCAAGCCGCCGCCGCCGCTTCTGCGGGAGCAAACGACGCTATTATGCAATTGAATCGTAATAAAGATTTTGCGAGCGTTGGCTACACCGTTCCGGTAAACGGCGCGAGCGCGACCGTGACAGTTTCTCAAAATACGCCGGTGGCGGGGCAGGTAACTATAATTTCCGAAGCGGGGGTAAGCCAGAGAAAGCGAAAAATACGAGCCATAATGTCGGTAAGCTCTTCCACCGGGCAGGTGGACATGTTGAGCTGGCAGCAACTAACTTTATGAACCTATCACTTCCTAACGATTTACAGGGAAAGTTGTCCGGTTTTTTGCCTTGGCGCAAAATACTTTCTTTACTTAAGGTCAGTCCAGTGATTGGCGGTCTGGAAATCTCGGATACCGCCCTGCGCTATGCCTGCTGGGACGGCGTACGTTGGTATTTAACGGTGTTACGTCTGCCTCCCGGATTAATGCTTTCCGGCAAGATCCAAGACCCGGTCTCTTTCCGGCAGGCTTTACGGCAACTTAAGGACCAAATTATTGCCATCCAGGGCAATCGCAAAAAAGTAGATGTGGCTGTTTCTCTGAGCTCGGTTAGCGTCTATAGCCAAGTCTTTTCTTTGCCCATGATTCAGGAAGAGAACCTGGAGAAGGCCGTCCAGCTTAATATTCAGATGGCTTCTCCCAAGAAAGATTCCGAAAACTATTCCGGCTGGCAGCTGGTAGGGGAAGACCAGAACGCGGTGCGGTTAGAGATTCTGAGCGCTTTTATTGAGCGGGGCTTAGTAGACGAAATCGCCCAATCTCTCAAGGACATGGGATTTGAGGTCCATTCCGTGGAATCTCGCGCCGCCGCTTTAGCCAGAGCCATCCGGGAGCTGGGGGCGGGTTTCAATTTAGAGAAATCTTACCTGGCCCTAAGCGTGGATGGCAGTGGTATGGAGTTCGTGGTCATCCGTCGGGGCAACATCTATTTTCAGTATTTTTTGCCTTGGCACAATATTTACGGGGAAGAGAGGCAGATTTCTCAAGAGAAGTTTACGTCAGAGGTAGTGCGCAGCGTGCACCAGGTGCTTAATTTTTATAATACTCATTGGAACGAACCCTTGGCTGGATTTTATATTGCCGCCACCGGCTTAGAAGAGGCTCTGGTCAGCATCATCCAGGGTAATTTTTCAATTAAGGTTTTAAGTTTGGAGCTTAATTTTCCCCAGAAGATAAGTCCGGCTTGGTTTGTGGCGATCGGTAGCGGTCTGCGGGGACTTATTTCTCCCAGGGATGACAAGGAGATAAGTCTACTTGGCATAAGCGCTCGCGAAGAGTTTAGAAGGGGCCTTCTGGTCGGATTTTTAGAGTTTTGGATGGTCCTTTTGCCGGTGGCGCTCAGCGTACTGCTTCTTGCTTTCGTGGGTGGAGATATTTTTCTGCGCCAGACACTCAGGTCTATTGAGCAAAACAATACCTACCTCAATCTTAATGTGGGGCGAGCCAAGGAGATAGGAGAGCTTCAGGCCAGAGTCTCCGATTTTAATAGCTCTATTGGTATGATTTCTGCCGCACTTAAGACGATGGAGCCACGCTATGAGGTGGCAAAAATGCTTAAGTTGATTATGGATGAGAACAAGATAGACCTGGTGCGTATGAACTTTCCCGGATATAACCTTAGGGTAGATATTTCCGGGGAGGCTCCAACTTACGAAAACATCTCCCAATTTTCGGACAAATTAAGACAGACTCCAAGAATTTCAGAAGTTAAACTTCCGCCCACTACCGCGCGTCAGAATCCGGAGAAGGGCAACTGGTCTTTTTCTATCAGTTTCAAAATCTCTCCGAAAGCCAAGTAGAGTTTCTCTTTGTCCGTTTTGGTAATTTGTTTCAAAACGAAATCGCCGGCCTTGCCGGAGGTTTTGCGTATGCCTATGCGTATGCGCGCGAACTCCGACCCGCCCAGCTCTGTAGTAACAGATAATATTCCCTTGTGCCCCGCCGCCCCGCGATTTTTGGATATTTTATACTCCCCCAGCGGTAGGTCCGATTCATCTTGGGCAATAACCAGATTTTCGGGCTTGACCTTAAAATAGCTTAAAGCAGAAGACAGGGCCCGTCCGGATTCATTCATATAGGTTAAAGGGCGTACTAGTACTATTTTGTTTAAAAGACTGTATTCAAAAGGCCTCCGCCCCGGTCTTTGCCAGCCGTGCGCCTCCTTTAGGAAGTCCAAAAAGAGAAGGCCCACGTTGTGGTAGGTTTCCCGGTATTCTTCTCCGGGATTGCCCAGCCCGGCTAAAATGCCCTTAAATTCACTCATTTTCTTGACTGTATTATAACCCATAACATATACTGATTGGCAATGAGACAATTCTTCGTTTCCGCCTTAGACGTCCTGGAGGTGGCCTTTGTGGCTCTGGGTCTGGTTTTCATTATTAGGACTTTTTTGGTGCAGCCGTTTTTAGTGCAGGGCGCGAGCATGTCGCCAAATTTTTCGGACGGGGATTATCTTCTGGTGGACGAGCTAAGTTATTATATTCGCGAGCCCAAAAGAGGCGAGGTAATAGTCTTTAGGTTTAACCAGGGTGCGGGCGAGCAGGCGTCTAATGTTTATTATATCAAGCGTGTTATAGGACTCCCGGGAGAAAGGGTGGAGATAAGAGACGGTAAGATTTTTGTTTATAGCGGGGGATCCTCGGATGCGTTGGTTTTGGCGGAAGATTATCTGCCTAGGGGTCGAGAGACCTTGGTGCGCCCTGGGGGGCAGACCAGGTTCACTATGGGCGAAGGGGAGTACTTGGCGTTGGGAGACAATCGTTCTTATAGCTACGATTCTCGGGATTGGGGAGTAGTGCATCGGGACTGGATTGTGGGTACGGCTCGGTTCCGACTCTGGCCACCAAAGGGCCTGCAAGTTTTCGCGGCTCCAAGCTATCAATAATAAATATGTCCCGTGAGGAGCGTGGAGAAAATGTTTTCTCCATGATGAAACCGGGGAGCTCAAAGGATCGGATGTTGCTAAATAAAATGTCGCCAATCACAATAACGAAAAATATTTAATTTTTTACGGGGATGCCTAAAAACAAAAAGAATAAAGAGAAAAAACGTAAAGAAGAATCGCATGGTTTACAAACCCCCAAGGGCATGCACGATGTTCTACCCGCGGATTATCTTTGGTGGGAGAAGATCAGTAAGGCCGCGAAAGATTTGGCAGAGTTTTATTGTTTCAATCGCCTAGACACTCCCGTTATGGAGTTTTTGAAGCTTTACGAAAAAGGTACGGGCGCGGATACAGACATAGTTCAGAAGGAAATGTATATTCTGAAAACCAAGAGCGGCGACACGCTTGCGCTCCGTCCGGAGTTTACGCCCGGGATAATGCGGGCTTATGTCCAGCACTCTCTAAGTCGCTTGGGCCAGCCTCAAAAGCTTTATTCTATTGGACCCGTGTTTCGGCACGACAATCCTCAGGCGGGCAGATTGCGCCAGTTCACCCAGATTAATATGGAGGTGATTGGAGGCCAGAATGATCCTATCTACGACGCACAAGTCATAATTTACTTTAACCGTCTGATAGACGAGTTGAAGATAAAAAATGTTGTCTTGCGCATGAATTCCATCGGTTGCAAAGTTTGCCGCCCACTCTATAAGAGGCAGTTGCAGAATTACTACAAGAACTTTGAAAAGAAGCTCTGCTCTGATTGCGTGCGTCGCCTAAAAACCAATCCCTTGCGCCTTCTGGACTGCAAGAAAGAGGAGTGTCAGGAGTTCAAGGCCAAGGCGCCCAGCATCTTAGACAAACTATGCGCGTCCTGCACCTCTCACCTCAAGGGAGTGTTGGAATACCTGGATGAGATGGGGATCGCGTATCAGCTGGACAATCTCTTGGTGCGGGGCTTGGACTACTATAGCCGCACGGTCTTTGAGTTTTTTACCGAAGGAAATGGTTCAGAAGCGGGAGCGATTGCGGGTGGGGGAAGATACGATTATTTGATGGAATCTCTGGGCGGCAGAGTCACGCCGGCTACGGGCGGAGCTTGTTCCATTGAAAGGCTAATGTATGTTATGAAGTCTCAAGAAGTTAAGCCTCCCCAGAAGTTGCCCAAGAAGGTGTTCTTTATTCATGTGGGTGAAATGGCCAAAAAGAAATCCCTGCGCATTATTGAGACCTTGCGCTCCGCTGGAATATCGGTGGCGGAATCTTTGGGCAGGGACTCCCTCAAGGCTCAGCTCAAAACCGCCGATAAGGAGGGCATAGACCTCGCCTTGATTTTGGGTCAGCGCGAGCTTTTTGAGGAAAGCATCATTGTGCGGGACTTGCGGAATAGCTTGCAGGAAACCGTAACTTTGTCTAAGCTAGTCGAGGAAATAAGGAAGCGTTTACGAGCCCAGTAGAGCCATGTCTGAGCCCGATTGCGTATTCTGCCGGATAGTAGCCAAAGAGATACCTTCCTTGTCTATTTACGAGGATGACAAAACTTTGGCGTTCCTAGACATAATGCCCCGTGCGACCGGTCACGTCATGGTTATTCCCAAGGTTCACGTTCCGGTTTTGGCCGATTTACCGGAAGAAGAGATAGGGCCACTCTTCACCACTGTTAAAAAGGTCGCCCTAAGGATACGTGAAGTTCTAGGGCCAGACGGTATAACGATAGGTATGAATCAGGGGGAGGCGAGTGGCCAGGTTGTGCCGCATCTCCATGTCCATCTTTTGCCCCGGTGGAAAGGGGACGGGGGAGGGTCGGTGCAGTCCGTAGTAGGTAGTCCCCCCAAAGAAGAACTTTCCGTAATTAAAGAAAAATTAAAAATAAATTAAATAAATGATTGAAATAAAAAAGAAAGAAGGAGAACCGCCCCTGTCCGCCCACTTCCGTTTTACTAAGAAAGTTCGGCAGAGCGGAGTTTTAGCGGAAGTGCGCAAGCGTCGCTTTAAGGGTCGCAACGTTAATCGCCTTAAGCGCCGCCTATCCGCTATTTATCGGACCAAGAAGAAGAGTGAAGTGACACGTATGAAAAAGCTGGGAACGATATAATGGCGCTTCTAGAGAGGATAGAATCGGACATAAAATCAGCCCAAAAGGCCTCCGCCGCGGAGCGACTCTCAACCTTGCGTCTGGTTTTGGCTCAGCTCCAAAACCGTAAGATAGAATTGCGGCGTGAGTTGGAAGAGGCAGAGGTGGAGCAGATTTTACAAAAAGAAATAAAAAAGAGAAAAGAGGCAGTTGCGCTATACGAACAGGGCAATCGTCCAGAATTGGCCGCAAAAGAGACGGCAGAGATAGGCATTATCGCGGAATATCTTCCACCGCCACTATCCATGGCGGAAGTGGAATCTGCGGTTAAAGAAATTGCCGCTTCGGGCGAGAAGGACTTCGGCCAGGTTATGCGCCTCGCAAAAGAGAAGCTAGGCGAACGAGTGGATGGTAAAGAGCTTTCCCTAATAGTCAAAAAGGTCATATCTTCTTAAACAGAGAATGGCGAAGGCCACGCTTACCCTAAAAGACTGCGAATCCCTGGTTCGCGGTATTTTAAATTATCTTTACGGCAGAAGAGTAATTACCTTAAAATTGCGCCGCGGGCGAGTGAGTGTTAGTTTTTTGCCCAATGCGGAGCTGCGGCGCCTAAAGAAAAAATATCTTAAAAAGGACGCGGCCATAGTAGACGTGCTGTCTTTTCCGGAAAAAGAAAGTTTTCCCCATCCGGAAAGTGACAAGGTTTCTCTAGGTGAAATATTTATAAATAAGACTATTGTCGCCCGAGATCCAGTCCGGGCCCGTTATCTTTTACTGCACGGCCTGCTTCATCTTTTGGGCTATGACCATATCCGTAAAAGTGATAATATAGAGATGCGTAAAATAGAATTAATGGTATTAAAAAAGATGGGCTGGCAGGAGGGATAAATTTATGAAACTTAAGCTAGGAGCGCAAAATATATTAGGACTAGACATCGGAACTTCCGAGATAAAGGTGGCTATCGCGGAAAATAGAGAGGGCAAGCCCGCCTTAATCTCGGTTTTCAAGCAACCTTCCGCGGGCTTGCGCAAGGGCGCGGTGGTGGATCTGGCGGAGGCATCTTCCGCGGTAGCCAAGGCCCTTTTTGAAGCAAAGAAGGTATCTCGCGCTTCCCTCAAAAAAATATATGTGAATATTGGTACTCATCAAATGAAAGCCCAGTTGTCCAAGGGCATCGTAGCTATTTCTCGCTCCGATAGCGAAATATATCAGGACGATGTGGATCGGGTTATTCAATTGAGTCAGGCAATTAACCTTTCCGCTAACCGTATGATAGTCCACAATATCACCCGGGAATACATTCTGGACGGAGTGCCGGATGTTTATGATCCGGTTGGACTGGGCGGTAGTCGCTTGGAAGTATCAAGCGTTATCGTGGACGCTTTCGCTCCCCACATAAAAAGTGTTATGCGTGCGATAGAATTGGCGGGGGGTCAATACGCGGGCATGTTCCTAGACCCGCTCGCCTCCGCGCGCGCGGTTTTAAGCAAGCGTCAAAAAGACCTGGGAGTGCTCTTGGTTGATCTTGGCTTTGGTACTACCAGCATGTCGGTTTATGAAGAGAACAAATTGACCGGCACCGCCGTTTTCCCAGTAGGCGCGAGCAATGTTACGAACGACTTGGCGGTAGTTTTGAAAATTCCGGTCGGGGCGGCGGAAAACGTTAAGCTTAATTACGCCTATGCTGTCTCCGGCGATGTAAACGCCAAAGAGTCTGTTGATATGCGCAAATTTGTACCGGACGCTAAGGGTTCTGTGTCGCGCCGTTTTATCGCGGAGATAGCAGAGACCCGTCTTGCTGAAATATTTGAATTTGTGAATAATGAGTTGCGTGTTTTGAAGAAAGCGGGCAAACTGGCGGGGGGAGTGGTCTTGACTGGCGGGGGAGCCAAGTTGCCGGGCATAACGGAACTGGCCAAAAATACCCTTAAGTTGTCTGCTCAAATCGGCTGCGCTTCAACGGAAGAGTGGGCGGGCGACGGCTTTATGGAGGCGCTAGAAGACCCCGAATTCGCTACCGTGCTGGGACTAGTCCTCTCTGGCGCGGAGAAGGAGGGTTGGCTGGGCAGGGAAAAAGAAAGCTCCTGGTCCATGCGCCGACTGTTTAAATATTTCCAACCATAATATGAAAAAATCCAAGCGTAAGACAAAAAATCCTGCCCGGGAATTTTCTAATTCCCCGATAGCCCGCATAAAGGTGGTGGGTGTGGGTGGAGGCGGGGGTAATGCGGTTTCGCGTATGAGTAAGGATTTTACGCGGGGAGTGGAGTTTATTGCTATCAATACCGACCATCAAGATTTGGATTACTGTGATGTGCGTAAGAAGATTTATATCGGCAAGAATCTGACCCGGGGTTTGGGCACGGGTATGAATCCGGAATTGGGTCGGCAGGCTGCGGAAGAGAACCGTTCCGAGATAGCGGAAGCGGTCAAGGACGCAGATATAGTTTTTATCACCGCCGGGTTCGGCGGAGGTACGGGCACGGGGGTGTCTCCCATAGTCGCGGAGGCGTCTAAACAGGCCGGCGCCCTAACTTTGGCCTTTGTGACTAAGCCCTTTGCCTTTGAAGGTTCTCAGCGCCAGCGCATTGCGGAAGATGGAATTTTAAAGCTTAAGGATAAGGTGGATGCCTTGATAGTGGTGCCGAACGATCGCATCTTTACCGTAATCGGCAAAGACACTTCCGTGCTTAAGGCTTTTGAAGCGATTGATGATGTCATGAAAACGGCCCTGCGGGGACTTGTGGAATTTATTGTCACCCCGGGCATAATCAATGTGGATTTCGCGGATGTACGCACGGTCATTCAGGACGCGGGTTCGGCCATTGTAGGTATTGGCGTGGCAAGTGGACAAGAGAGGGCAGTCAACGCGGTAAATCAAGCACTCAACTCTCCGCTTTTAGAGGTCAATCCCGAGGGCGCGCATGGCGTACTTTTGGGTATCTCGGGTGGGCGAGACCTAAAGATGACCGAGATAAACGATGCCGCGAAGATTGTGGCTCAGACCGTGGATCCGGGCGCGAAAATAATATTCGGAGCCTACCACGATAAGCATCTGCGGCCGGGACAGCTCAAAATTACCTTAATAGCCACCGGCTTCCAGCAGAACAGCCAAAGCAACTCCTTGTTCGGCCAGGGGCTTGGCTTGGACGGAAAACAGCCCTTCTTAAGTGTTCAGAAAGCTTCCGCCTATCAGACCTTTGAGGATTTAAAGCAAAAAGCGACCGAAGAAAAGGCGGAGGCAGGCGAGCGAAATTCTCCCAAATCTAATTCAGTGGAAGACCAGACGGAACAGAGATCCGACAAGAATAAGCAGTTGCCAACCAAAAAAACCGACAGTGATGTTTGGGATATCCCGACGTTTTTAAGAAGGAAGAAAAAATAGGAATTATTCTGTCAATTCCTAATTCTTAATTCTCTTCAATATCTTCTCTCTGCGGACCAGAGACCAACAAGGGCTCGATTTCCATCGCTTCCCCGGTAATGCGCAAAATATCCTTGTCTACCTTCTTAAACTCCTTGTAGGAGGTGTTATAGGCATTTACGGTGGTAGCTAGGTGTCCACCCATCTTCTGCATATAAGAGTCATAGGAGGCGAGATGCTTGGAGAGAGCCTCAATGTTTTTACGGATTTCCTTCGCGGATTCCTCAATCTTTAGCGCCCGCAAACCCTGTAAGACCGTCTGGAGATAGGCCAAAAAAGAGGTGGGGGATACGATGATAACGTGCTTGTCTTTGAAGGCATATTCTATTAGATCCTGGGTATTAACCTTAACCGCTCCAACCTGTGCCACCAGGAGGTCATAATAAATCGCCTCGTGAGGTATGAACATAAATGCGAAGTCCATGGTATTCTCTTCTGGCTTGACGTATTTAGAGGTCTCGTCAATTCTGCTTTTTAAGTCAGATTTAAAAATGCGCTCCAGTTTTTCTCGTTCGGCTGGATCTTTCTCTTCCGCCAAGCGATTATAGTTTTCCAAAGAAAATTTTGAGTCTATTGGTATGATTTTGCGATTTTTGTCAGAGCCCACAAAAACTGCCGCATCTACGATGGTTCCATCCGCGAAAGGGTACTGCATCTCAAAGCTTCCCGGTGGGAGAACATTTTTGAGCAGGGTCTCTAGGTAGTATTCCCCCAAAATGCCGCGCTGCTTGGGATTTTTAAGTACGTCTTCCAGCGCGCGAATGTTGTCGCCTAGATTTATAACCTGACGGCCGGTTTCCTCCACCATGGTCAGCTTTTCGGTCACGTTCCGGATTATTTTGGCGGATTCGCCAAACTGAGCCTGAAACATCTTGGTTGACTCTCCTAATTTCTGGTCCAGTGTGCGGTTTAGCTCTTGGAGCTGGTTCTGGAGTAAGAGTAGGGACTGGTCTTGGGGTTTACCGTCGCGGTTATTTTTAAGAAATATAAATATCAAGCTAAATCCACCAACGGCGACCACGACCAGAACGACCAAAAGGGTTAATTCCATGGTCTAAATTTTAGCACCATTACTCGCTCTGCGCACATATTTATGTATCTGGTTAATATGGTAAAAAAGCAAAGAATTTGGGGATAATTTAATAGTCACCTTTGGGTTATAATGTGGGGGTCATGCTCCAAGCAGGATCAGCGGAGGATACAAATCATATGAAAACAAAATACTATTGTTCTAAGTGCGAGGATTTCCTGACCGATAATAAGATACCCAATATCAATAAGCGTCACCAGCGTTGCGGTTCAATTCTAAAAGTGCTTCACCACGAGGAATCCGCGGAAGGCGACGCAGAAGAGGTAGAGTAGTTTTATCTTCTGCCTAAGACCTTCTTAGTCTCCTCTACGTCCTTCCGTATCTGTTCCCGCAGTTCCATTGGATTCTCGTATCTCTGGACCGGGCGCAGGAAGTTGACCAGTTCCAGATCTATCTCTTCGGGCGCGCTTGCTATGTTTTGGTCAAGCACAAAAGCTTCCAGGCTGGGTTTATCGTCGTTGAACGTTGGTATGGGGCCATAGTGTATCGCGGCGGGATAGGAGTTCTTTTCCCAAGAAACCCTTCCTGCGTATATACCGTGATGGTGCGGGAAGTTATTGGGTATGGCGAGGTTTAAGGTAGGGAAACTAATTTGCTTGCCCCGTCCATAGCCGGTTATGACTGTTACGTGATAACGCGAACCCTCAACTTCTCGGTTTAGTTTGGAGATGCGTTGCATTATTAAGACCAAAAAAGCCCCGGCCAAATATTGGCTAGGCGCCAGACTATTTTTATAGACTATCAAGTCTATTAATATGCCGGTCAGGGGAAAGGCTAATTCCAGGATGGTAGCCACTTTAGTTTGGGTGAACTTAAGCCCGCGATAGTAGAGCCACAGGGCCACCATACCGGTTGATACTGCGATGACGCAGAGCATGCCGAGCTGCCCAGAACTGACCCCTAGAAGGCTGGAGGATTGTCCCATGCCCAAGACAAAAAGAAGGCCCAAGCCGGTCGTGAGAATAAATCTCCAGCCAGTTATAAGGGTGTGGGAGTGTTTAAGTAGGGCGGAGCGTGAAAAGGCAGTGGAAGAACCCCAGGCGAAAGCGGCCCCGAGCGCAAAGAGCGCGGCGGTTATGGTGCCGGATCCGGTGGCGAGATTGACTTTGCCGTTCGGGAAGGTAATAAAGTAGGCTGTTGCCAAGGCCAGACCCGCCCAAAGTATAAATTTTTTATTTATTTTTTCGCGCAACACCACAACTCCGGCGGTAATCGCGAAGATGGGCTGGAGTTTTTGGAGTAGGAAGACGACCGAGAAAGAGATGAAGTTAATCTGTTTGAGCGCGAGAGTAAAGAATAGGGTGCCCAGCACTCCGCTCAACAGGCTGACCAGCAGAATCGCGCTCCACTCTTTTTTATTTAAAGATTCCTTTTTCGCGATTCGCCAAAAGAAGGGCAGGATGATAATCGCTCCGATCAGGTGTTCGTAAAATACAATAGTTATAGACGGTAGGGTGTATAAACTGCGTCGCAGAAGACCGTCTACGCCCCACAGCGCGGCTGCCAAGACTATCAACAGGGGTCCACCGATCCGATTTAGTTTTGAAAGCATATGAACTCAATTCTAGGCGTTTTTTGAGCTAGGCGCAAAAATGGGGGCGGCGGCTCACGTTGAGCCGCCGTTAGTACGATTCTCGCGCAAGACAAGAGCTAGCGCGAGGAGGAGGGGGAAGGCCAGGGTCAGCCAGGCCAGCCGGCTGGCCTGGCGCTCCAGTTGCAGGTAGCTCATCGTCAGTCCTCCAGTCGGGGGTAACTGGCATCAATGATAGCTCAAGTTTGTTTTGGGTCAATCACGTCCATCAACATGGACTGAATGCAGCCGGCCGTGTTATTTTAAAACCCAGTTTGTCCCCCATAGGAGAAAAGCACACATGGGCATTCACTGCAGGCAAGGACAGGGCAATGGCAACGGCCATGGCTGGCCCAAGGGACAGAACGGCAGCGCTCGGCGTCCTCACGGAGGGTCGCGCGCGGTTCACGCCTCGCACAAGCGGGGCAATAACCGCTCGCGCCGGCGTCAGCAGGAGCGTCAGCACGGGAACGGGTGAGAGGGACGGGTTTTTGGTCCGGGGAGTCGCGTGACTCCCCGGCATCTTTTTTAGAGAAAACATTAATCGCCTTTCCTGTCTATTTTCTATATAATTGGCTTATTATGCGTTTGCCCCTATCTAGTCAATATGGCTTGTTGAGGTCGCCCAACTTGGACTCCAAGGTTGATGTAGCCGAGTTCCGCTGGCGGGACATACCAGGCACGGTCTGGCGTTTCTTGGATTCAGACAAGAGAGGTTTCGTAATTTTTAACCTAGTTTTATTCGCGGTTTATTTCTATGAATTAGTTCCGGCATACTTAGTCGGGAAAATAGTGGATTTTTTTACAAATTATAAGTTTGGCTCATCTCTCTCGCCATTTTACCTATACATTATTATTTTGGGCGTGTCTTATGGTTTGGTGGCGATTATTCGTTTGTATAGCAAAAACGAATTGTCCCGAATCGGTATCGCTACCCGCTCTCGGGTTAAAGTTATGGGCTTTGAGCGCCTGATGAACTTTTCCATTCTTTGGCATGCCCAGGAAAATACCGGCAACAAGGTCCAGCGCATTTTGACCGGTAGCCAATCTTTAATGGAGTGCACCAAGATTGTGAGCAACAATCTCTATCTGGTGATAGTGAATTTTACGGCGGTGTCCATCTTTTTCTTATTAGTGGATTGGAGGTTTTTCTTGTTTTTACTGATATATAGCGCGGTGTTTTTTGTTATCCAGTTTGGTTTTAATCGTAAAATAGAAAGATTGAGTCTTGCTTATAACCAGGCTTTTGAAAAATCAAGCGGAAGCTACATCGAAGGCACGGGCAATATTCTATCTATCAAAGCGATTGGCGCGGAGCAGAAAATGCATTCACAAATTAAGACTCAAGAAGAAGTCGCTCAAGGACTCCAATATCAAGTTATCTATACCAACAATCTTAAGTGGCGTTTTTTCCAGATTTGGAATGCTTGCGCCTATCCCGCGCTGCTGCTAATAATCGGCAGTCAATTTTTAGCTGGGGCAATCAGTTTGGGCATGATTTTAGTTTTATATACCTACTTCAACAAATTGAGGGAGTCGGCTAACGACACCAACGATCTAACCGCTACTCTGATTGGTTTCAAGGCGGATATGGCTCGTATGATGCCTATCTTTAAAGAAAGCGCTAGTATTCGTTCCGGTCAGGCCAAATTTCCAGATAACTGGTCCGAGATTGTTTTAAAAAACGCGGAATTTAAATATCCCGGAGAGCGAGTCGGCCTTACTAAATTTAACCTAACAATTCCCAGGGGCGCGCGTTTTGGGGTAGCGGGTGCTTCCGGTAGCGGTAAATCCACTCTGGCGAGGGTTATGCTCGGGTTATATGAAATCAAGTCGGGTGAGTTCCGGATAGACAATTTGGATTTCTATGACATGAGTCGCGAGGAGCTTATGCGCCAATTCGCGATTGTTTTGCAGGAGACAGAGCTTTTTAATCTGACCTTACGGGAGAACATCACGGTTATGCGTGACTTGGATCCACGTCTGCTTGAACTGGCCATTCAAGTTGCGGACCTAAAAGAGGTAATAGCGCGTCTGCCGGAGGGGTTAGACACTATGATCGGGGAACGGGGCTATTCTCTCTCGGGAGGCGAGCGTCAGCGTATCGGTATCGCCCGCGCGATTTACAAGAATTGTCCCATTCTGGTTTTGGACGAAGCTACTTCCGCACTGGACAGTAAGACTGAAAAACGAATTATAGATAAACTTTTTTCTGGCCTGGGCGCCGACAAAACCTTTGTGATTATTGCTCATCGTTTATCCACTCTTTTGAACGCTGATCAGGTAATAGTTATTGAGAGGGGACAGATAGTGGAACGGGGCGGTTTTCGTGAGTTGTTGCGTCAAAAAGATTCTCGGTTGGGCAAACTATATGCCTTGCAAAACAATTCTAGCCACAAGTAGTTATTCCGATTTTGCCTGAACAAAAAACAAAACCCCCAGAAGGGGTTTTGTTTTGTATAAACCTGGTTGGTCCTACGCTGTCGGGGTCGTTGGCTCAGTCGGGGGAGTAGTCGGTTCTCCGACTGGTTGTGGCTCTTGAGGAGCCTGAGGTTCCTGGGGGACAGTGGGTTCCGCCGGAGCTTGGTTCTTAATTTCGTACATGATGTGTATCAAATTTGAAAGATTTACGACTTTTACCGCTCATAATTAAGCGTGGGGCAACCTTAGCACGGCAGCAATCTCATGTAAACCAAATTGTTTGCAAATAATCTGAAATTTGCTAAATTAAGGGGGTTCTAAATATTCCGACATAGCTCAATGGTAGAGCGGCGCCCTGTTAAGGCGATGGTTCCAGGTTCGAGTCCTGGTGTCGGAGCTGAGAATCCGTGCTTAGTGTTATAATTTCCCAATGACAAATCTGGGAGGGCTTGATGTGAAATTAATAATCTCTGTCTTGGCCAGCCTAGTGATGGTTGGCGCATACATCCCTTATTTTCGAGATATATTTCTAAAGAAGACAAGGCCTCACGTCTATACTTGGCTTATCTGGGCTATAACCATGGGCACGGCGACAGCCGGGCTTTGGTACGGCGGGGGTGGCTGGGGCACGCTTTCTATGTTGGTTGTTACGACCCTCGTCTTCGCGGTTTTTTTACTATCTCTTAAGTTTGGCACGCGAAATATTACCATAGCGGACACGATTGTCTTAATGGCCGCCCTGCTGGCGACAGTGGCTTGGTGGAGGCTTAACAATCCATTATTGGCAGTCGTAATGGTTTCGGTTATAGATGGTCTGGGATATATTCCAAGTTTCCGGAAAACATTTGAAGAGCCCTGGACGGAAACGCCCAGCTCTTGGGCGATATTTGCGATATCAAACGCGCTCACGATTATTTCCTTAGGAGAATACAATTTCTTAACGCTCATATATATGGTCACCACTATCGTGGCGAACGTCTCTATTTTTTCGCTCTGTCTCTTTAGGAGAAAACTTGTTTCCAGGCCATAGAAGCACGCCCTCGTTTTCTCCCTTCGGAGCCGGGCGAGACAGTGCGCGAGAATAGTTTGTCTTATTGGTTGACATAATATAGGCCAAGCGTATGTCCAAAAAAGAAGCAAGGGAAAAAACAGTTTTAGTAGGAGTACTGAAGAGTAGGCGCGATCTTGAGATTCTGCTTAAAGAACATTGGTACCGTATCCCCAAAAAACACCTACCCAAGGGCAAGTTTAAATATTTAGCTTTCTATCAGCCCGCGTTATTCGGACGGTCGGGCAAGAGGATCATCTACTACGCCAGGGTTTTGTCTTCTCGCACGGCACGCAGAGAAGACCTATTGCCGAATGAGTCGGGACACCCCAGGGCCAAGGATGACTACGTGCGGATTCGGGTGGGTAAGTTGAATAAGCTCGCGCGTCCGATTAAAAATGCCAGCCCTCGGAGAGTCTCTTTCGGATTTACCACTCTGTTGTGCCTCTTGCGTGCCCAAAATATTTTGCAATTATATGATGTAGCGGAAACGGAAGAGATGGTAAAAAATAAGTTGCGCGGAGCGGGCGTTAAAGCGATACCTCAATATTGGGTGAACGACGCCAAAAAAAGATATCGTTTAGATTTTGCTATTTTTTGCAAACAGGGCAAAATAGCGATTGAGTGCGACAATCTTAAGGCGCACAGTGGTACTCGGCAACGCCAAAGGGACAACGAAAAGGATGAGTTTTTAAAAGAGGGGAGCTGGGACGTTCTGCGGTTTAAGGAGGATGATATTGTCTCGCGTGCGGATATGTGTCTTAAGAAGGTTATTAGATTAGTTAAGAGACGGGGCGGATTGTGTTAGAATATTTTTGTGATGAAGATTGATTGGTCCGGGGTGAATAAGAAAAATGTGTTACGTGGCTCCATCGCGGGGTTGGTCGCTATTCTATTGGCGGTTGGTTTTGCTTACGCTTGGAGCGGGTATCGGGCTCTTGTGTATGAAAATCAGGTGACCAGGGAGGGAGTGGAGGCTTTGCAAGTATCACTTAAAGAAGCCCGCGACAAACTAGCGAACGCGCGCGCGGAAAACGCCCATCTTACAGGTCAGAACGAAGACCTATCTACCAGCTTGCGTTCGGAGCAACAAAAGACGGGCGAGCTACAATATTCCATTCAGCAACAGATTAATCAGATTTCCGGCACGGTGGGAGTTTTGGATAAATTGAGCAAAACCGACTCGGAGTTACTTGCCAAATATTCCAAAGTTTATTTCTTGAATGAAAACTATGCCCCGCCTTCCGTTTTAAATATTGACTCTAAATATTCTTCCGACCCCAAGAAGACCCAGCAGATTCTAGTCCAGGTTTTGCCGTTCCTAAATAGGATGCTCCAGGATGCTTCCGCGCAAGGCATGGAGCTCAAAGTAGTTTCCGCCTATCGCTCTTTCGCGGATCAGGCCGCGGTCAAGACCGGTTATAAAATAACTTATGGATCGGGCGCGAACCGCTTTTCCGCGGATCAGGGCTACTCCGAACATCAGCTTGGCACTACGGTGGATCTTTTGAACGCAAGCAGTACCGTGCTTACCACTAAATTTGAATCCACCTCCGCTTATAAGTGGTTGAACGAAAACGCTTATAAATACGGCTTTGTGCTTTCATATCCCAAGAACAACAGCTATTACATTTTTGAACCTTGGCACTGGCGTTTTGTGGGCGTGGCGCTCGCAACCGACCTCCACAATCAAGGTAAGTATTTTTACGAAATGTCCCAGCGTGACATAGACAATTACCTGGTCAAGATATTTGACTAGTTGTACAAAGCCCTAGCTTCTTCCCAAAATGTCGGATTATTTTGTTTAGTTTTCTCGTAGTACCACCATTCCGCGCCCCACAGATATGCCTCTTCAAATCCGGTCCGGCGCGTATATTCCAGATTGCTCTTGAATTTATCTAAGGTAAAGTCCTGATTTTTTTGTCCGGGCACACCCAAGGGGTAGCTTTGGAACCAGGGTTCGGCCTGCACCTCCACCGGAAAAACTTTCTTATCATAAAGCCAGCTCACTAATTGCGCCTTCCTGCGATAAAAAGTTGGCGCGAGCGGGTACTCCAAGAACATTTTTAGTCTATGAAAATACGCTTCCCGATAGAGGGTTGTGCCGACTATGTCTCCTAAAGACGCCGCCCTAAACCAAGAAGAAAATTCGCCACTGTCGGTTACCATAATTTTTCTGTGGGGGTCGGTCTGGCGGGCGGCCGCGATTTCTTTTTTGAAAAACTCAGGGTCAAGCGGGGGACACTCTCCAAAATAAAAGAAGGGTTCGTTCTCTATCTGCCAGGCGATAATGTTGGCGTTGGAGCGATATCTTTCCATAACTGCCTTGATGTAGTTATTCGTTCTGCCCTGGACCCAGTCCAATTCCTTGTTTTCTGTCCAGCCTGGCAAGTGGCATTCCGGCCAGCGGGGAGTTTTCATGCCTACCGCCAATATTATTTTAGCGTTACGGGTAGCGGCCATGTCTACTTGCCAGTCCAAGTCGCTAAAATCAAACCGTCCGGGCTCTTTCTCAATTAAGTCCCAGTGGGAGGCTATGCGAATCTGGCGCGCCCCCAGGTCGTCTAATATGGCTGAATACGTTTCTCGCCAATCAAGTCCCAGCGCGGATGCGTGCTTTTGGGAAAAATTTACGCCCCAGACCATATTCTCTGCCGGTTTATTGCTACCGATAGAAAATATTGCCACCAAAACCAAAAGCAAGATTGCCAAAGAAATGGCTACCCATGAGGATATTTTGAGAATTTTTTTAAGAATAAGCCTTATCTTCATTGGTAATAAATAAGCACCAGCGTGCCTGCCGCAAACAACAATATCGCGAATAGCTTTTGGATCAGAATTTTACCACGGAAGGATTCTTTGAGTAGTTGAGGCAACTCCCGAGAAGCCAGATAGGCGATAATCATCAAAAAAATATATTGCGCGCCCTGCAGAGAGTTTATAAGAGAAACAGCGAGGGGTGGCGCGACAGAGACCGCTCCGTTTTGGACTATGGTAGCGGTCGCGCCCAGGCCCTTATTACCCAGAAAGAGAAGGCCGGCTTTTATTCTGCCTTGTTTGGCACTGACGTTTTCTCGCGTGTGTCTCGCGAGTACGGTTTTGCGGACACTACCTACGAAGAGAAAAATAAGAATAGCGGCTAAAACGCTCCCGAGTCTAGTCCAAAGAAACCCTCCCCAAAAAGACGGTCCTATTTCGTAGACATAGCGTAGAGACGCGAAATATATTCCGAAGAGGATTGCCGCCGTCACGGCATACCCAAAACTACGCGAGAAGATGTGCGACCAGCCCCGGGCGGTAATTATTATGCTACCCAATGTGAATAAACCAAAAGATATTATTTGCCCGGTTGCCATCTTTTCGTTCGGGAAAACAAGATAGGTTAAGAGCAGGGTGACTAAGGGCAAGAGTCCGCCAATTGCCGGCACGATGCGGGAAGCTTCGTATTTCCGGAGTGCCATATAATTTACGACCAGCGCAATTACGAATACGGCTCCGCAAAAAAGAGCGGACAAGATAAAGGCCGTGTTGCCAATCGGAAACCCTAAGAAAGGCACGGCTACCACCACCACCCCGCTCAGCATGCCGGCGTAGAAGGCGTAGACCAGGGTGTCCGGGAAAAGCTTGGTAAGTAGATACCTGTCCCAAAGCTGATTAATAGCGAAAAGGAAGTATGCGAAAATTGATAGCCAGAACCAGAGCATTATCTTTCTATTATTTTAATTATGTTTTCGGTGCCACCTCTCTCCATCTCAATAAAGCCCTGCATGGCCGCCCCGGCCAAATGCCCATCTTTGATCATCTTGGGTAGCCATTCCTGCGTGTAGCTTGGGGAAAGTTGATCGGTGCCCACCCCGATGCCAAGTAGCCATTTGCGGTTTTGAACTTCTTGGGAGCCAACCGGCGGAGCGATAATAATAGGCAGGCCCAGCGCTCCGTAAAATGATAATTCCGAGGGCTTGGTCCAAAGAATATCCAACTTGCCGAGCAGCTTGTCGAATTCCGAGAAATACTCTTCTTTGTTGTAGCGGAATAAAGAAAAGATGGATTTGCCTAAAAACTTACCAAGACGCAAGCGGGTAATTTCTTTCAAGAAATCTTGATTGGCCTTTTCGGAAATGCCGGAGACGAGGTAGAGATGTATTTTATTTTTCCGAATCAAGCCAGCCAGACTCCTAAGTATTTGGAGTCCGATATCCACCTGCGCCCCCGCCCCGCCCACCACGAAGGCCAGGCTGACCGGCTCGCGCTTTCTAGCTCCTATGTTGGACGACTTTCCCAGATAGGAAGTCATAAGAGAGGAATAAAGAGAGGAGTAGCTATTTTCTGGGTCTAGGCGCGCCATCCGGGCCTTTAGATTTCTTTTCGCTATTAAGGATTTTTTCCCTACCAGGCCAGGGGGCAGGGGAAATCCGGTGTAAATTATATTTTCCGATTTTATGCCGTAAGTTTTAAGTCTTTCTACCGCCCGGTCCGTGGGCGCCAGGTACTTTATTTTAGTGCGGGAGGGCTGGAGCGGGGCCCAGGCGCGGGAGATGTCCGAGTCGGTTACGATAAGATAGATCTGGCAGGGGTAATTAAAATATTCCGCCATGTAGGCGATGGAGAAGAAAGAGGTAACAAGCGGTAGGGGGCGCTTGGCCAATTTTTCTATAAGATGCTTGCCCCAGCCGCGTTTTAGCTGGGAATAGAGTTTGCGCAACTGGAGAGTCGGAGCGACTTCCTTATTGGCGGAGTGGAATTCGCTGATATTTTGGTATTTATCAAAAATGGAAAAAATAAAACGGCCCAGCGCGTTCTTATCTTTGAGCCGGGAGATAAAGTAATAAAAGGACTCGCTCTGATCCCAAATAAGCTTATCCGCCTCCGGGATGCCTTCGTAGTCGTTGGCGGTTATCGCTTTTAAAGTGGGAGAGAGCGAAGCAAGCGGAGCGGTGGCGCGCTGGTGCCCATAGCCCATATTAACCGTAACCACCCACGCCTTATTCCTTTGTGCGCGAGGCATTGCTTGAATTTTACCACATTACCAGCCGAACCAGCCGATTAGGAGAAAGATTACCACCAGGAGAATGCGATATATGCCAAAGACGGTAAAGTCGTGCCGGCGGATATAACTTAGAAGGAACTTAATGCTCAAAACTGCCATAAAGAAAGACGCCAGGAGTCCAATTCCCAAAAGATAGAATTGGTCCGGGGAGAAAAATTCCCAGTTCTTTAAGAGGTCAAGTCCGGTTGCGGCAAGCATAGTCGGTACCGCTAATAAGAAGGAGAACTCCACGATTATTTCCCGGCGTAAGCCCAGTAGCATTCCGCCCACGATGGTCGCGCCCGCGCGCGAGACTCCCGGAATCATGGCGAGAGATTGGAAGAGTCCTATCCAGAGAGACTTTTTGTAGTCTATGTGCGCCAAGTCCTGGGCTTGGTCGTTTTCCAGATGAACTTTTTCAAACAGCAGTAAGAGTAATCCGCCAATCGCGAGCGACCACAAGACCAAGGTGGTGTTACCAATCATATATTCTTTAACAAAAGGGTAGAGGACAAGTCCCAAGATACCGGTCGGGATAAAGGCCACGACCAATTTCTTTAGAACGTCCTTGTTGGTAAATTTGCGCCAGTATAAAAACAGAACGGCCAGAATCGCGCCGCTCTGAATGGCAATCTCAAAAGTTTTCAAGTAGTTGTCTTGCTCTAGCCCCAGCAAGTTGGAAACCAAATTAAGATGAGCGGTGGAGGATATGGGCAGAAATTCCGTGAATCCTTCTATTACTCCCAAGATGAGCGCGGAAATAAATGTGAGCATGCGGATAATTATAGTCTAGTAACGGCAAAACTGGAACAGTTTCAATTGGATTTATATCCACTCCTCCTCTATACTGCAGAAACGATGTTGATAGATAACATATCCCTAAAGGTGTCGGGTGGTCATGGCGGCGTAGGCGCGTCTACTTTTAGTGGCGTAAAAATGACCCTTGGTCCGACCGGCGGGAGTGGAGGCAGGGGAGGCAGCGTCTATCTAGAAGCGGTGGTGGATATAGGCGCTTTGCGCAAATATCGCTCCGAGAAGAGCTTTCGGGCGGAAGACGGCAGAGACGGTCGTTCTGCTCTAAGAGACGGCCACGACGGTCAGGATTTGATTCTACCGGTTCCGCGCGGAACTTGGGTAAAAAACTTAACTTCCGGTGAGGAATTTGAGCTGACCAAGTCGGGTGAGAGGATATTAATAGCGAAGGGCGGCAAGGGCGGCAAAGGGAATTATCAATACAAATCATCTACCAACACTTCTCCCAAACAGTTCCAATCCGGCCTGCCCGGCGAGGAATTTGATTTGCACTTGGAACTTAAACTGATAGCGGATATTGGCTTAATCGGACTGCCCAACGTGGGTAAGTCCAGTTTTTTGAACGAGATGACGAACTCCCAAAGCAGGGTCGCGAATTATCCCTTTACCACGCTCGAGCCGCATCTCGGTGTTTATCACGATCTGATCCTGGCGGACATCCCGGGTATTATTGAGGGAGCGTCTTCCGGCAAGGGATTGGGCGTAAAATTCTTGCGTCACATTGAGCGGACCAAAACACTCTTTCATTTTATTGATTGCGGAACGGATGACGCGCTTAGGGATTACAAAATAATCCGCAAAGAATTAGGCACGTACAGCAAAAAACTTTTGAAGAAATCAGAATACATAATTCTCTCCAAATCGGATACGGTGGATGAAAAGAAGATAGCGGAAATAAAAAAATCCCTGAAATCGGTTAAGAAGGAAATTCTAACCGTCTCCATCCATAATTTTGACCAGGTAAAGGCGGTCCAAGTTTTCTTGTCTAAGATAAAAGTGGACTAGTATTTAAGAGATAAAGCTAGCCGCCGATCCTATTATCCGGGGAAGGCTTCTGGTTCTGGGACGCAGGCACGTTGGGATAAAACTTAACTCCCAATGCTTCCATCTCTTTACGAATTTTATCTTTCTCTTTGGGGTCTTTTGCCATCTGAGATAAACCCTTATTCGTTGCCGCTAGCGCCAATTCGCTTTCCTTCTCCGCCAAGAGGGCATTGGCCAACCTTATTTTTTCAGGGTCATCTCCCGGGAGGGGACTAATTCTTTCCATGTTTTTGTGAGTTATTTTTTAATACAAGCTGTTTCAGAAATTATATCTTTTTTCTCCGCATAGTCCAATTGCTCGTCTATATAAAGATTGACGCGAGACACTAACCCGAAATATGTTTTTATATTAGAATTAAGCGTATATGCGTAAGTTGCGTAAATATCTACCCCACATCATAGAAGGGACGGTTTTCTTTTTAATAATGACCTCCTTGGCCTTCTTGGGAGGATGGGTTTATCTGCGGGTTATTGGCCAGGCTTAGCGAAAATTTATCTCAAATCCGTACATGCCCATACCGCACATGCCCTTGAGTGTGCCCTGGGCTTTTTCGGTCGGTATTTGTATTTCTTCTGTGCCGGAGGGAGAGAGTACTTTACGATAACTCATTTGAGGGATAACTAGAGCAGCGGAGCAATCAAAGGTGTTTTGAGTTTTGACCTTAAGCACGGTGGGCACGCCCGCCTTAGCCTCTATGCTTCTAGGAGAGTATCCTCCCCGCGCTAAAACTTCTATTATTTGGACGCCGTTTACGATTGAGACTGAAGTAGGGGAGGGAGGGAGATTGTTGGGAGGCGAGCCAGAGCTGGCGTACCAAATAGCGAACAAGACGAGAAACGTCCCCAATAAAAGCGCGAGCGAAGTGTTTTTTTCCATAGCTGCCTAAAAATTAAATATGGGGTTAATCATACCAGTAACTGCGAGAGCGTTTAATAGGTTAAAGATGGCGAGAACAATCACTAATATTCCGGCCGCCTTAAAGAATATTCCGCGCCAGGGTTTATTGTTGATATTAACCGAGCTAAAAGATAAGAGCGCGAGCATGGGCAAGGTGCCGAGGGCGAATACAAGCATTATGAGTCCGCCCTGCATAAAATTGCCGGTTGTGAGCGCGTAAATTTGCATAGCCTGCGTAAATCCACAGGGTAGAAAAAAGGTGGCTCCGCCCAGAAGGAAAGGCATAAGCGCGTTCTGCGCGGTCATTTTCGGTTTGCTTATCTTAGACCAAGATTTGGGCAGAGAGATTGTGAGCCGCCGGGCAACGTGAAAAACATCTAAAAGATTTATTCCCAAGAGCAACATGACCAATCCCACGAAGATACTTAAAATAAGCGTGCCGGTTTGTCCTAAGGCGAAGGAGCTACCCAGTCCGCCCAACAGTCCGCCCAACACAAAGAAGCTAAGGATGCGACCCATGTGGAAAAAAATCTGGGGACGAGCGCTCCCGCCAGTTTTAGCGTAGTTCGCGGAAACGGATAGTACTAATCCACCTACTACCGCGAGACAAGTTGACACGGATGCGATTAATCCGATTAAAAGCGCGGTGCCGTAGCCTACTTGCGAGGAATTAATCAGGTTCACTAGGCCCAATTTTTGAAGAAACAGAAATAGAGCAATAACTATCCCCGCGATTGGTAAGGCGTACTTAAAATCCGCCCACTTGCGATTGGGCGCAGGCGCCTCAAGCGATATGGTGTAGCCATTGTTTTTGACCAGCTTGGTAAGTTCTTCCGCGAGCAAGATCGGTTCCAGCTCCGATTCTCCGGTAACAACAACCTGATTACGCGCTAAGTCAGCGGTAACGGCGCTTACCCCCTTGGCTTCCTTAAGATTTTCTTCTATCAGTAGGGTGCAGGCCTTACAGTGCATGCCGCTGACGTGAAAAGTGTATGTTTTTTGCTCGGACATAGTTATATTTTTTTAGTTTTTAATCTTAATGAATTTCCAACCACGGACACGCTAGAAAAAGCCATGGCTAATCCCGCGAAGACAGGATTGAGCGATATTCCCCAGATGGGGTAGAGGACTCCGGCCGCGATTGGAATACCGACCACGTTGTAGATAAATGCCCAGAAGAGATTTTGCCGCACCGTGCGGATAGTAGCACGAGACAATTCTATCGCTTGGGAAATTTTACCAATATTTCCGTGGAGCAGAGTGATACCGGCCGATTCAATGGCGACATCCGTGCCAGTCGCCATGGCAATGCCTGCATCCGCCTGGGTAAGTGCTGGCGCGTCATTTATGCCGTCTCCCGCCATAATAACTTTGCGACCCTGAGCCTGAAGAGATTTTATCTTCTCGGCTTTCTCTTGGGGTAGCACTTCCGCAATCACTTCATCTATGCCTACCTGTTTGGCAATATGTTCCGCGGCGGAGCGATTGTCGCCGGTTAACATGATTACCTTAATGCCCATTTTGTGAATCTTGGTAATCGCTTCTTTGGCCTCGTCTTTAAGGGTGTCGCTTATAGCAATTAACCCCGCCTTACGATTGTCTATCTCTAATACTACTACCGTCTTGCCCTCATTCTGCAACTCTTTTAGCCGTGGTTCGTTGTCCTCTCTGCCCGGCTTGCGCACGGAAATGTTTTTACCTGACACCACCCCTGTTACTCCAACTCCTTCTTGGGCGGAAAAATTATCTGTGGGTAAGATGGCGATATTTTTCATTACAGCGTTGTCCGTTATCGCTTGCGCGAGCGGATGCTCGGATTTTTTCTCTACACTAGCCGCTAGTTGAAGCAACTCTCTCTCCTTAATATCTTTTTCTAAAACCACTATATCGCTTACTTCCGGCTGACCCTTAGTGATGGTGCCGGTCTTGTCCAACACGATCGTATCTGCGTTACTAAGCTTTTCTAGGCTTTCCGCATTCTTGATAAGAATTCCCTGGCCTGCGCCCTTGCCCACGCCCACGATTATTGCGGTAGGCGTTGCGAGGCCCAAGGCGCAGGGGCAGGCTATAACCAAGACTCCTACAAAAGAAAGTATCCCGTAGGAGAGGGCGGAGGATAATCCCAGAGTGGAATATCCTGCCCCTAACCAGACGATAAGGGACAGTGTTGCTACGACAAGTACAATAGGGGTGAAGACAGCGGAGACCCTGTCGGCCAGAGCTTGGATGGGAGCCTTGGATCCTTGGGCTTCTTCTACCATCCTGATTATTTGCGCGAGCACAGTATCTGATCCTATTTTTGCGGCTTGGAATTTGAAGCTACCCTGCTTGTTGATGGTTGCACCGAGCACTAAGTCTCCTATGTTTTTATCAACCGGGATGGACTCACCCGAGATCATAGATTCATCTATTGAGGACCGCCCCTCAACTATTTTACCGTCCACCGGGATTTTGCCGCCCGGTTTGACGATAATGATATCTCCCACGACAACCTCCGCGATGGGTATCTCCAGCTCTTTGCCGTCCCGCCAGATTAAAGCGGTTTTAGCCTGTAGGCCGAGCAGTTTTTCTATGGCCTCGCCGGTTCTAAGCTTGGATTTAGCTTCCAGATATTTGCCCAAAGTTACGAATCCTATAACCACGATAGTGACGTCAAAATAGGTATTGCTAGGATTGCCCAGCGCCACGCGTAGGGACGGTAATAGGGTGATGAGGGCGCTATAAACATAGGCGCAAAGTGTTCCGATACCGACCAAGGTATCCATGTTCGCGACTCGATAGCGAATAAACCTGAGAACGCCCAATAAAAACGGTTGGCCGACCCAGAACATGACTATGCTGGCCAGGATCATGCTAAGAGCGTTCAAAAGTTCCATAGAGATTGGTGTCGCCGGTAGGGTGGGGAAGTATTTCGTGGCTATGTCCCACATCATGAGCCCGAACATTAAGATGGCCAGCGGGAAGGAGAACGCCACTTTCATCTTTTGAGACTTGAGTTCTTGTAATTTGCTTTCTTCCGTTCCCTTGTCCATTACATGAACAGAGTGATCTACGTCCATCTCTTCGTGTTCGGAATAGAGCGTATATCCGAGCTTGCCGACTACATCATTCATTTGGTCTAGGCTAGCATTGTCCGAATCTATGAAAGCCTTCTCGGACGCGAAGTTAACACTGACCTTATTTACTCCTTCTAATTTGGATATCCTATTCTCAATAATGCCCGCACAACTCGCGCAGTGCATGCCCTTTATTTTTAAAATTTGTTTCGCCATAAAGCCTATTTTCTCTTTAGCTGATAGACCTTGAGTATTTCTTTTTTAGCCTTCTCTACCTGACCGGACTGCATCTGGTGCAGGGCACATGTGCCCAGGTGGTTTTCCATGAGAATATCTTCAATGCTGGACAAGCCCTGCTTTACGGCGCTGGTTTGAGTGATGACATCAATGCAATACTTATCTTTAAGGAGCATTTCCTGCAGGCCCCGAATCTGGCCCTCAATGATTTTGAGACGCCGGACAAGTCTGTGTTTGTTGTTTTTTATCATATTTCTATAATACCCCCAGGGGGGTATATGTGTCAAATATGCCCCATTGGGGATAACTAAAAAACACCCCCTTCGTTTAGGTATGCGAATCTTGGCGACTAAGCCCCCTCCGCTAAGTCCTAAGTCCTAAGTTCTAACTACTTAATCTTTTCCCAAAGCCCGGGGTCGGTTTCGCCGTCCAGCTTAAACAAAATTACTCCCGCTAAACCTTCCTTTTTGGCCAAATCAATTTTATCTTTTATCGCTTGCGCGTCGGTATAGCTTACAAACCTCTGGCTTATAACCGGAGTTGAGGAGGTGTTGGTGGTCGTGGTTATAGTAGAGGTGGAACCAAGGTCTACTCGAAAGGTCAGGGCGTTGGAAATCTGAGCGGTAGTGCTGGTCGTGTAAATGAAGCTCATTTCACCGGCATTGTTGCGATAGGGCGTGAGGCCGAGCGAGCTCGCGCGCTCTATGGCTTGGGAGTAGGTATGACTGCGCATTCTCCTATAAATTAGAGAATCTCCGGAACGGACCACCTCGTATTCGTAGCCGTAGGTTGGGATACCAAGGATTATTTTCTTGCGACTCACGGTCTTGGCCGTTTCTTTAATAACCTTCGCGACCCATTCCGGGTCGGCTACCGGAGCGTAGAAATTGGCTTGACCCTTTTTAGCGTTCAGTTTTAGGTCAATTACGCCCTGGTCGTAAGCCATAATGCGCACCTGGTCGCAGTATTTATTTATCGCCACATAATCATTAGCGTAGCCGGGGTCGGCGGGCACAACTTTAAATTTATCCGCGAGTGGCATGCGTGGCTCTATGGTGCAAGTCAGGATTTTCTTTTTAGCGTGTAATTTTTGGGAAAGTCCTTCTATGAATAAAGAGAAATATTTTTTTGTCTCGGTGTTTTTATTCTCATAATCAATATCTATGCCATCAAATTTTTTATCTACCGCGAGTTTGACCAGGTTGTCCGCGTGAGCGCGCCGATTTTTAGTATTGGACAAGAGCGCGTGCAGGCCATCTCCGTCAAACCAGGCGATAGAAGGAATTACTTTTATTTTGAGGTCGCGAATAGCCAAAAGCCACATCGGCCAAAAACCTTCGTCTATCTTCAGTTTATCTATCGGCTTGCCGGTCTTGTCGGTTTCGTAGGAGAAGGGGCTTATCTGTTGGAATTGGATGATGTGGTCGGTTATCTCCTGCACGCCCGAGGTTTTTTTCCAGAATGGAATCCAGGCGCCATAAGTAAACTTGGCGGATGCGGCAAGGGATATTTGGGGCAGGATAAAGAAGGCGATTGAGAATAGAATAAGGGCTCTTTTCATATTTAGGACTTTAGCATACTTTATAGGTATTGTTCCAAGATTAAATATATGAGATTAAGCATAAAGGTTAAGCCAAGCTCCGGCTCGGAAAGAGTGATCCAATTGGATAACGGGTCTCTAGAGGTTTGGGTTACTGCCGCGCCCACGGACGGCAAGGCGAACCGGGCGGTTATAAAAGCGGTGGCCAAGCATCTGGGGGTTCCGCAGAGTCTTATTTCTATATCACGCGGCGGGAAGGGGAGAAACAAGGTCTTGGAGGTGCTATAATGATTTGGTCGATAAAAACCAAATAAAATTATGAAAGGATACGTAGACAACATTGAGAAAATAACCATAGACAACACCAACTTCCGCAAGGTGCTCTATACCGGCAAACATAGCCAATTGGTGGTGATGAGCTTGGCGCCCGGGGAGGACATTGGGGAGGAGGTGCATACTTTGGACCAGTTCTTGCGGGTGGAAGCGGGAGTGGGCAAGGCGGTTTTGGATGGAGTAGAGCATGTGATTGCGGATGGTTCCGCCATCGTGGTTCCGGCCGGCGCGCGCCACAACATCATAAATGGTTCGCAGACGGAGCCGATGAAGCTCTATACTATTTACTCTCCGCCGGAACATCAAGACGGTATTCTGCGCGCCACCAAGGCGGAAGCAACCGCCCAAGAAGAGCATTTTGACGGCAAGACCACGGAGTAAGATTGGAGTGGTTGGAATTGGCCTTGAGCGGAGATGGGATTTATCCCGTCTCCGCTTTGCGTTTTATGGGATAAAGTTTAGGATAATAGAATATGCAAAACAGATTTATTTTGCTTGGTTTAATAGTTTTAGGAGGCTTAGCTCTTGCCGGGCTGATTTGGGTTTTGGTTATAGCACCTCCGAAAATAAATCCCCAGACGACAATTCCTAGCCCCGCCCAATCCGCGCCCGATCCGACCCATAAGGATCTGGAAATAAAGGAAAGTACCACTACTTATAAAGTATCCGTTAAGTATCCGGTATTTTCCGACCTGAAGAATAGGGAAGTGGACGCAAGCGTGAACAACTTTATCCAGCAAGAAATGGAACGTCAGGTAGGAGAATTTAAGAAACAGGTTTCAGAAATGGCCTTGGAGGGCTTTGAGCATGCGAGCACCTTTGATTCCGGATATGAGATTGTAAATCAGACCCGCGACTTGCTCAGCCTAAACTTTAGCTCGTACTCTTACATTTCCGGATCCGCCCACGGACTAGGAGTAATCTCTTCCTTCAATTACAATCTCAAAGAAAATAAGCCCATAATTTTAGCGGACTTGTTCCGTAAAGACAGTAACTACTTGTCTTTCCTTTCGGAAAAATCCAGGACCATCTTGAAAGATAAAATGCAGGAATATTACGTAGAAGAGTTTGTGATGTCCGGCACAGAGCCCAATCCGGAGAATTATGTCGTGTATAATTTTGGCAAGGATAGGCTTACGCTAATCTTCAATGTGTATCAGGTAGCGCCCTATGTGGCTGGTCCGCAATCGCTAGATATTCCATACGAGGAGATGGCGGATATAGTTAACCCGGAAATCGTAAAAATGGCGGCGGGGGGCGGCTAGACCAGAGAGGAACAAGTTTAAATTCAAAACCCCCATTAAGGGGGTTTTGAATTATGTAGCGAAACTTCTATCGACCTCCGCGGAAACCGCCTCGCGCTGGGGGACGATTTTTGGAGTGGCAGTCGCGACAGCGCAACTCGCCTAGCCTGTTTTCGTCTGGCTTGAAGGGCAGTTTGGTTATCGCCTGTCCACAATCCTTGCACTTCCAGTCGCCCTCAAACCATTGAGTCTGTCCTTGGTAATCTTGTTGATTTGCCATGTCTTTAATAGTGTTTTTGACCTTTCGGTTGGATCCAGGTCCGCTGGCCGTATTTGCCGTGTGGACCTTATTGGATGAGGAGAAGTCTATCATTTAACCAAAAAAACCGCCATGCGCGCGGTTTTTTTGGTTAGGGTAAATTCTTCTTATTATTTATTAGCGGAAGAATCTTTGCCTACCGCTAAATCATCTACCGCGCACACTCCACCCGCGCAAGCCAGCTCCATTCGGCGATTGGTTTCATCCTCGTGCTCGTAAGCCACGATCTTAGAGAAGTCCAGGTCCTTGAATTTAGTCACCAGCTCTTCGTACTGAGCGCTATTTATCTCTTCGTAAGGCGCTAATTGATAAATATGATTGTCACGAGGCAGAAAAGACAGACCACCCACTATCTCCCAGTTTTCATACACCCAATTCGCCACCTTGAGCCATTCGTCTTCACCGATGGAAATTGTGACGGATGGGTTATGCTCGGTGTAATTAGTTTTAACTAATTTCCAGTGCTCTAACTGTTCGGTGGCGGTCAGGTCATTTTTAAAGATGGCTCCCTCTGGGGACTTAACCGGAAAATCAATTACGAAAGTGCTGGCGTTATCCATCGTTTGTCCGACTTCCGGATGATAGGGCACGCCCTGGTCTTTTAACATTTCAAATAAAGAATCAGTTCTGGCGATGCGCACGCGACGGATATAATACTCGGAATGGCGCGGATGCATTCCAGAAGAAGAGTCCACGGTCTGAGACAAGTTGCCGGAGGGTTTAGTGGTGGTGATGCAGGTGGACTGGTTGACTCCGAAACGTTCCGAATATTCCTTATTTATTTTGATAGTTTCTTCTTTGAGTTTTTGTAACGTTCCCGCATCGCGTACCACCGGGCAATCCCACTGACCAGTGATTGAGACTCCCAGTAGTTTTTCTGTGTCGCAATGTTCCTTCCATTCTTTGGAAAGATATTTGAAGTCCGTGAGGGTGGCCTGATAGGTGCCGAGTATCGTTGCGACTCTGATTTTTCTGAGCAGGGTTTCAAGCGTGTCTTCCGCGCGGGCCACTACCTCCGATAAGTTACAGAACTGCTTGGTTTGCAGGATTATTTCTCCGCAAGGATTCGTGCCTAGGTCGCCCACGTAGCCATTCAATGCTTTGAGGCGCCTTTCCGGTAGGGTTTGCGCCAATCCTCCGCGGTTGAATATGCCGCGCTCGCCACTGCCACTTTTCATCAAGGCTACCCATTCTTCCATGAATTCGGCGGTGGTGGGTTTCTGCTCGTAGACCGCGGAGTTGTTGGCTAAACTGCGCTGGGGTTCGTTCAAATAGAACTGACCCTTCTTACTGTCGCGTATTTCAGTATCGTCCAAATCGGAGAGCGAGATAAGCGCGCTCCTGCGCACGCCACCCGAGACAACTATCTCGCCAATTTTGCAGATGATATCGTGCGCGTCTAAATTAGTAAGGCGTCGCCCTTGGCGTTTTAGAATTTTCGCGCGCGCGAAGGACAGTAACTGGCGCAGAGGTTCCGGTCCGGAACTTTTTCCACCCATAGTTTTAAGGCGCGCACCGGCGGGCCGCAGTTGCGAGAAGTCAAAATCCACATCTTTACCGTCGTACCAAGTTTGCATACCGAAAGCGAGCGAGTCCGCCCAGCCCTCTTTGGAGTCGGGGATAACGTAAGCTTCCAATTTCTCGCCGGTTTGCCTTTTTATCTGGGGCAACTGTTGTACGTATTTGCTTTCCACTGAAAAACCCACGCCCGTTCCACACATAGAGATGTAAACTATTTCCGCGAAGTCTTGGATTTTAGTCGGTGCGGTAAAAGAGCAGTTGTACGCAGCAACATTAGAAGTGCGCGCGGCAGTACCCGCGAATTGCAGAAGACGCATGGATGGCATTGCTTCCTGATTCAAAATCGTGTTTCTAACTTCCGCGTATTCTTCCGCGGTAAGTTTGTTTCCGAGATTCTCGCGCATAAAATCCACGTAACGATCTACGGTTTCAATCCAAGTTTCGCGCCGGCTCTCTTCGTCTATCCAGCGGGAGTAGGTGCGATAGTAAACAAACTCCGCCAATGGATTACGGAAATATTTTTTGCTCTCTATTGCCAGTTCTCGCACATGCGAAGGGATGTCTTTTCTTTCGGAGCGAGCCTTGGCGCGCTCATTGCGGTATAAAATGTAGTGCTTTGCTGTTTTAGAAAAATTCGCGGCGATAAGTTGCTCCTCCGCGATGTCTTGCACCTCTTCAATGGAAGGAATGTATTCTTCCGGGTAGCGCAACACCAAAGCAGACACCACTTGATCGGAAACTTTCTCCGCGTCATTCAATGCGTCGCCTTCTTCCGCCGCGCGCATCGCTTTCGCGATCGCGTTTGTGATTTTATTTTGGTCGAAGTCGGTTAAATTTCCGTCCCTTTTGCGAACCTGCTTGAAGTGGTGGTTGGTGTTGGTCATCTTGTCTTTTAGAAACTCCGCGCGGTTGCGACTATGCGCGGGATTTATTTCGGTTTCTTCATTTTACTCAAAATAGGATATTACAAGAATAGGGCACTTATCCCCAAAATCACTAAGCGCAACACACTTTATAAAATAGGCAATAAATTTATATAAACCTGTCTTTTGCGACAGATTTTTAGACCAAACCGAGCCTATTCTCGGCGAACTTCGGGTTCTGCTTGGACCGGAGCGGCTACTCCAGATGAATACGAGCTTGGAACTCGTCTGTTTTCGCTTTAAGCAGGGGATAGGCCTCCAAAGACGGGTGTTTTTTAAGCACCTCCACTGCTGCCTGACGGCTATCTTTTATAAGGGCTGCGTCCTGAAGACCGCGCATGGCTATATCCGGCAGGCCAGTTTGCTTCTGACCTATAAATTCGCCCGGCCCCCGCAGTTCCAGGTCGCGCTCTGCCAGCTCAAAGCCGCTCTTTGCGGTAACTATGGCCTTAAGGCGCTCCGCGGTGGAGCGAGTCTTAGACTCGGTGAATAAAAAGCAGAAAGATTGGTGCTCGCCCCGTCCGACTCTGCCCCGAAATTGATACAACTGCGCCAAGCCGAACCGGTCCGCACCTTCAATCATCATAATGGTGGCGTTCGGCACGTCCACTCCTACCTCTATCACGGAAGTGGAAACCAATATATCCGTCTTGCCCTGTCGAAAGTCCTTCATAATCTGTTCCTTCTCCGCGCTCTTGAGTTGTCCATGGAGCATTGCCACCCTAAACTCCGGAAATATTTTTTCTTTAAGCTTTTGATATTCTTCTTTGACAGATTTTACTTCCCAGAGCTTGGCCTGGCGCGGATCCGGTTTTTTATTCGGGTCTGATTCGGGCGGATCTATGCGCGGACAAATTACGAAAGCTTGTCTGCCCTTTTGGATTTGTCCTTTAATAAAGCCATACGCCTTAATTCTATTTTCCGGGGAGACGATCTTGGTTAAAATTGGTTTGCGTCCGGCGGGCAGCTCGTCAATAGTAGAAATGTCCAAGTCGCCGAAGACGGTTAGCATTAACGTGCGAGGGATGGGAGTAGCGGACATGCTCAAAAAATGCGGCAGAAGATTTTTGCCTCCGGCAACATATTTTTTCTTACCGGGCAAGCTGGTGGTTTGAGTCAGCTTGGCTCTTTGGTCTACTCCGAAGCGATGTTGCTCATCTATCACAACCAACCCCAACTTTTTGAAGCTGACCGATTTTTGAATGAGCGCGTGGGTGCCGATAATTATCTTCGCCTCGCCCTTCTTAATCGCTTGTTGTAGCTCTTTCTTTTTTATTTCCGATTCCAGGTCGCTTTCGTAGACAATTTTATTTTGGTGAGCGGTCATAATCGCGAGCGTGGGCTGTTTGCTCGCGGGTAGCCGTTTCAACAATTTCCGAAAAGTTTCAAAATGTTGTCCGGCCAGAACCTCGGTGGGCGCCATAACGGCGGTCTGATATCCCTTGCGCGCGGCAACCATGGCGGCGAGTGCCGCGACCGCGGTTTTACCGGAACCTACGTCGCCCTGCAGAAGACGGTTCATGGGTCTGGGTCTCGCTATATCCTGCACCACTTCCCAAAGGGAGCGTTTTTGAGATGTGGTTAGTTCAAAAGGCAAATAGCCCAGCAATTTTTTTAATTCTGGCAGTTCTATTTCTACGGGCGGAGCTTTTTCTTGGGCCAACTTAAGTTTCTGGCGCAAGTTAAGCAGTTGCAGGAGAAACAAATCCTCAAATGCAAATCTTTTTTGAGCACGCTCTGCGTCTTCCATTTTATTCGGGAAGTGTATGTCGTGCAGGGCTTTGTCTAGAGCCGGGTAGTCGCGTGATTCGCGAATCTCTTCCGGTAGCCAATCACCTAAGGGTCCTAAGTTTGCTAAAACTGGTTGGACTACGAAACGGATACCCTTGGAAGTTAAACCCTTGGTCTCGGGATAAACCGGAACCAGGCGGGCGGTGTGGCGTGTTTCGCGGAAACTGACCAGTTCGTAGGTGGGATGGCTAAGATAAATATCTTCTTCTGAGACAGAAACCTTGCCGGAAAAATTTGCCAACTTGCCGGGACGTAAAACGTTTTTGACGTAAGGCTGATTAAACCAAACCGCGCGGATACTACCGGACTCATCCCGGATACGGGCTTCAACTATGGTTAGATTCTTTTTCCAGGTGTGACGAATATCCACCTCTTCCACAATGCCCTGGATAGTGGCTTGTTGACCGGGCTCTAAATCATCAATGCGATATATTTCCGAAAAATCTTCATAGCGAACAGGGAAGTTAAATAAAAGATCCTGGACAGTATCTAATCCTAGGCGTTTGAATTTTTGCCAAAACTTTGGTCCGACGCTAGGCAATGCTTCAAGGGGGGTATTTAGTTCGAGCATTCTTATTGGTAGGTTCTACATTCTACCTGCTACGTTCTACTTTCTGGATTTTGGGGTGCACCCACGAGGGATCGAACCTCGGACCGTCTCCTTAAGAGGGAGCTGCTCTACCAGCTGAGCTATGGGTGCATTATTAACCGCTACATTTTATAAAAAAACGAAAAAAACTGCAAAGGGTGGATATGTAAAAGTTGGAGAGCCGGGGCGACGTTGCGCGCCCCGGCCTCTATTGCTCTCAAGCTAGTCCTCCGGGAACATCTCCATGTCGATCTCGACGAAGGTGATGTTCACGTGCAGGCGTCGGGCCACCTCTGCCGCCAGACGGCGCTCGATTTCTTTGGCGCGCGAGCCGCCCTTCGCTTCCTCTCCGCGTCCCTCGCTGAAGCTTGGCTTGTGATTGGCGGCCGAGTCGCTCAGTCTCCGACGAAGAAGCGCCTCAACTTCGGGATCTTTCGCCATCCTTCGCATCTTCTGGACAGCACCCCGTTCTGTTGCGGTACCCCTATTGCTCAGTGCGATCTGCACGAGGAAGAGCGCCTCGTTCTTGTCTCTTGACCTTTTCCGCGCTTCCGCATTCTTCGCCATCTATGTCTCCTCCCAGCACAGGAGTTGATTAGCCCGCCCCATGCGGTGCTGGGCAATTTATATTATTAAATTGATGTTTAGTCAAGTTTGCTCGGGCGATATAACTAAGATAATATTGAAACACTGCGCCCGTAGCTCAACTGGATAGAGTACTTGGCTTCGAACCAAGGGGTTGGGGGTTCGAGTCCCTCCGGGCGCACTTGGACTCGAACGGAAAGGGTTTGGGAAACGGTAATTTCCCAACTGCGGAGGCTGGGAACCGCCTGGTTCCCAGGAGCGTAGCGACGTGAGACGTCCCTCCGGGCGCACAATGTTATAATTTCCATATATATGAATAAGAGTACCCTTAAAATAATCTACGGTTTGGTGGCGCTTATCGCGCTAATCGGCTTCTTCAAGTTCGTGGAACGGTATCAGATAGCTAGGGATGGAAGTGTTCCGGCTGGCGAAGGCGGTCTGGCGAGTAGCTCAACCGAGGGTCCGACATCTATCCAGCCCGGAATAATTGAATATCGCAACACTGATTATGGTTTTGCCATAAACTTGCCGTCTAGCTGGAAGGGATATTCCATAATAAATGAGGAGTGGAAGGGATATAGATATGTAGAGGGCAAGGGAGATGTGGTGGTGGAAAGGGGTCCTCTGTTTAAAGTAAGGCATCCGGAGTGGACGGAAGCGAATCCCCGGCAGGACATTCCTGTGATGGTCTTCACGCCGGAGCAATGGGCGGGTATCAATAAAGAAAGCTTCCATATCGGCGCGGCGCCGATCGGTCCGAGCGGTCTCGGTAAAAATTCAAAATATGTTTTTGCCTTACCTGCCAGATATAACTATGCTTTTTCTCTGGGCTACGAGGAGGTGGACCAGATAATAAAAAACTCGTTTAAGGCTTTGAATTAGAATCATAAGCATGAAGATGGAAGGAATGACGACGGGCAAGATGCTCAAGCTTAAGAGGCCAAGCCTCAAGTCGCCGATAACGAAGACGCTCCGCGATCGCTTCAGCCCTACTCTTTTCTCGGCAAAACGGCTCAGCGAAAAAGAAATCAAGTCTATTTTTGAGGCTTCGCGTTGGGCGCCATCGGGTTACAATCACCAACCTTGGTTTTTCTACTGGGCGCACAAAGGGACCGCGTCTTACAAAAAAATTGTTACTTGTTTGTCGGAGCGCAATCAGTGGGCGGAAACAGCACCGCTCTTAGTGGTGGCCTGTCGCATCCCGCGTTGCGAACACTGCCCGAACGGCGAGAATAAGTTCGCCGCGCACGACTTGGGCTTGGCGGTAATGGCCGCTATTGTGGAGGCGCAGTCTTTGGGTATATATTCCCGCCAAATGGGTATGTTCGATCGCGACGGGATTGTGAAACTGCTCAAAATACCCGCGGAAAATGTGCCAACTGTAGTTATCGCCATGGGCAGATTGGGCGATTACGCGAAAGTGAGCGACGCCATGTTAGAGAAAGAGATGAAAGGCAGGGTTAGAAAGAGCGTGATAACCAAGAAGATATAGTGTAGAATATACGCCCATGACTGGATTTGAGTTCAAAATATTCCAATTTATAGTTTTAATCGTGTCCGTAATGGTGCATGAGGTTTCGCACGGATACGTGGCGGAGAAGCTAGGGGACCCGACCGCGCGTTTAGCCGGGCGACTAACCTTTAACCCTCTAAAGCACATAGATATGTTCGGCTCAATACTTTTGCCACTGCTCTTATTTTTTAGCAACTCTCCGATTATGATCGGCTGGGCCAAGCCTGTGCCATATAATCCTTATAATTTGCGCGACCCCAAATACGGTCCGCTTAAAGTTGCGTTAGCCGGTCCGCTTTCCAATATTTTAATGGCTCTGATTTTCGGAATGTTGGTGCGTTTTGGAGCATTCTATCTACCCGCGGGCTTTGTCTGGCTTTTAGCTATTATAGTTTTGATAAATATCAGTCTAGCCATTTTTAATCTACTACCCATCCCACCCTTGGACGGTTCCCAAATATTGAATTTAATTTTGCCACGGCGCTGGACCATGGTCATGGAAAGACTTGGTTTTTATGGAATAGCCATAATATTTGTATTCATATATTTCTTTTCTTTCGTGATTGACTACGCGGTTACAAATTCCTTTATAGCAATAGTCGGTCGGTCGGTCGCGGGCGCATTGTTTGGTGGGCTATAAGTTGACACAAAAGCGCTTTTTGATTTAGAATTGCTCTGCCTCCAAGGAGGCGCTTAGTTTTGTAACGATGCCTACTATTCATCAACTCATTAAGAAAGGACGTCATACCGTTAAGGCGAAGACCAAATCGCCGGCTTTGTCTTACTATTTCAATACTATAAAAAATGCTCCCGTAGATTCGCCTTCGCCCTTCAAGCGGGGGGTGTGTCTCAAAGTTTTTACCACTACTCCCAAAAAGCCGAACTCCGCTTTGCGTAAAGTTTGCCGCGTGCGTCTTACGAACGGTATGGAAGTAACCGCTTACATTCCGGGCGAAGGCCACAACCTGCAGGAGCACTCCATTGTGGTTATTCGCGGAGGGCGCGTTAAAGATTTGCCGGGCGTCCGTTACCACGTAGTACGTGGCGTGCTAGACACAACCGGAGTGGCGAACAGAAAACAACAGAGGTCTAAATACGGCGCGAAAAGAGCCAAGAAGGCATAAGCAATATGAGAAAAAAGAGAGTTTACAAAAAGCATTATAAGGCAGATATAATTCATAGCCGTATTGACTTGGGCAGGTTTATTAACTACGTGATGAATGACGGCAAGAAATCCGTGGCGGAGAGAGTGGTTTATGACGCTTTCAAAAAGATAGAAGAGGAAACCAAACAGGAGCCAGTCTCTATTTTCGAAAAAGCTATGGCTAACGCCTCTCCGGTTTTGGAAGTTGCCTCCAAGCGTGTGGGCGGCGCGAACTATCAGGTTCCACGCGAGGTCCGTCCGGAGCGTAGATTTGTTCTGGCCTGCCGCTGGATTATCGGCGCGGCTCGTTCCCAGAAGGGCAAGCCCATGGCGGAGAAATTAGCCGCGGAGATAATAGCCGCTTCCAAGAACGAAGGCGCGGCCATAAAGAAAAAGCTTGATATGCACCGTATGGCGGAGGCGAATCGCGCTTTTGCTCACTTCAGCGGATAGCGCGATCCGAATTTACGAATGCATCCGAATTAAACATTCTCCTATTAGTGATTAGGTCAATTAGGAATTAGAAATTTATAAAAAATATATGCCCCGACTTTATCCCAACGAAAAAGTAAGAAACATCGGAATTATTGCCCATATTGACGCGGGTAAGACAACCGTCTCGGAGCGCGTGCTTTTCTATACGGGCGTTTCTCATAAGATTGGAGAAGTGCACACCGGAGACACCGTTATGGATTGGATGGAACAGGAACGCGAACGCGGTATTACTATTACCTCTGCCGCCACGACCGCTTTTTGGATTCCAACCTACGCGAAAGGAGATAAAAGTAAGGAGATCCGTATTAACCTGATTGATACCCCGGGACACATTGACTTTACGGTGGAGGTTAAGCGCTCCTTGCGTGTCTTGGACGGCGCGGTGGTTGTTTTCGACGGTGTGGCAGGCGTGGAGCCGCAGTCCGAGACCAACTGGCACTACGCGGACGAATATCACGTACCGCGGGTTTGTTTTATTAATAAATTGGATCGCATGGGTGCGAATTTTGAAAAGTCTTTCGGTTCCATTCGGGAGCGCCTGACCCCGAACGCGGTCGCGATACAGTTACCAATCGGAGCGGAGGCGGACTTTAAGGCGATTATAGATTTACTGCGCATGCAGGCCTTTGAGTTTCAGGGCGAGCATGGCGAAAAAATAGTGGAGATTCCAATACCGGACTCCATGATGGAAGACGTGAAAAAGCATCGTCATGAATTAGTGGAGAAAATTGTGGAGAACGATGACGCGCTCATGTCCAAGTATCTAGAAGGACAGGAAATTGGCCTGGAAGATTTGAAGCGCGTTTTGCGTAAAGGTGTTATAGACAACAAAATCGTTCCGGTTATGTGCGGTTCCGCCTTAAAAAACAAGGGCGTGCAATACATGTTGGACGCGGTGGTGGATTATTTACCCTCGCCCTTAGATATACCACCCACCAAGGGCACCGATCCCAAGACTGGAGAGGAAATAACCCGCAAGCCGGAAGACAGCGAACCTTTGACCGGTTTGGCCTTTAAGGTTGCAACCGACCCCTATGTCGGTGCTTTAACTTTCTACCGGGTTTACGCCGGCACGTTAAAGCGTGGTTCTTATGTCTACAACTCCATCAAGGGCGAGCAGGAAAGAATCGGCCGTTTAGTGCGTATGCATGCTAACCAGAGAGAAGAAGTGGAGGAGATATACGCGGGAGAAATCGCCGCCATTGTAGGTCTGAAAGACACCACAACCGGAGACACTTTGTGCGACATAGACAAACCGATAGTTTTGGAGCAGATTACTTTTCCGGAGCCAGTTATTGGAATTCGCATTGAGCCTAAAACCAAAGCCGACCAGGAAAAAATGGGCGTGGCTTTGCATCGTTTGGCGGACGAGGACCCAACCTTCCGGGTGAGGGGAGATATAGATACAGGTGAAACCATTATTGAAGGTATGGGTGAGTTGCATTTGGATATTATCGTGGACCGTATGAAGCGCGAATTTAGCGTGGACGCGAATGTTGGCCGCCCGCAGGTTGCCTATAAAGAAACTATTACTATCGGTGCGGAAGCGGAGGGTAAGTACATCCGTCAGTCTGGCGGACGTGGTCAGTACGGGCACGTTTGGTTGAGAATTAAACCGCGGGAACGTGGGTCTGGTTATGAATTTTTGGATGAAATTAAGGGAGGCTCGGTCCCCAAGGAATTTATTGCTCCGACCGGTAAGGGTGTTAAAGAAGCGATGGATAAAGGCGTGGTGGCCGGTTACCCCATGGTAGACATAGAAGTTGCTCTTTTTGACGGTTCCTATCACGAAGTAGACTCTTCCGAAGCGGCTTTCAAAATCGCGGGCTCAATGGCTTTTCAAGAAGCCGCTCGTCAGGCCAAGCCGGTAGTTTTGGAGCCAATTATGAAGGTGCAGGTTTTGATTCCAACCGAGTTTCAGGGTACGGTCACGGGCGATTTGAATTCCCGCCGCGGTAAGATTGAGAACATCTCCGACCGCACCAACATCAAAGTTATTGACGCACAGGTTCCGCTTTCAGAAATGTTCGGTTATGCGACCCAATTACGCTCTATGACTCAGGGCCGGGGAAGCTTTACGATGGAGTTTAGCGAATACACTCCTGCCCCCAGGAATGTGGAACAGCAGATTATAGAGGGTAAGAAGAAATAATACTCGTGTGCTAAAATAGAGACATGCCGCAGTCTTGGCATCCTCATCCGCTCTCTTATCTTGGCTACTACGCCCTGAGTTTTTTGGTTTTCTGTCTGGGATTCGCTTATAACTATTGGTATCCATTGTTGGGTATAATTATGCTTGCTATTAGCGAGCTTTCCCGTAGAGCGGAAACTATGACGCTAGGGGAGAAGGGAGTGGAAAAGAGCTTGCGCTTTATCTCTACGGGTCAGGCCTTTATCGAGTACCTAAAAATACAAGATCTGAAAGTGAGTCAAGGCGTGATAGAGCGCGTCTTGGGCTTAGGCACAATTTATGTGAGCTCCGCCGGTTCGCCCGAAGCGGAAATAATTTTCCGGGGCATTAAGGACCCGTACGCGGTTGAAAAGTTGATTCGTGCTCGGATGACGAACTCCTAAAACAGATTTTGGAGCTTAAGATTGCGACCCTCGCATCAAAGAGGGTGAGCGTATCTTACGGCTTATTTAGCATGGGGGTTGACTTTGTGCAGGTTTTCGCTACAATTTATCGGTATCGTTGGTATATAAAAAATAAACAAAACGTCGAAGCAGTTTTTTAATTTCTAAAATGGCAGAAAAAGAAAAGTTTAGCAGAAGCAAGCCGCACGTAAATGTTGGTACTATCGGTCACGTTGACCATGGCAAAACGACTTTGACTGCGGCTATTACGAGCGTTCAATTCATGAGGGGTTTAGCCAAGAAGTCGGAAGGCGTAGACCAGATTGACAATGCGCCGGAAGAAAAAGCACGTGGAATCACGATTGCTTTGCATCACTCCGAGTATGAGTCCGACAAGCGCCACTATGCGCACATCGATGCTCCAGGACACGCGGACTACATCAAGAACATGATTACTGGCGCCGCTCAGATGGACGGTGCGATTTTGGTGGTTGCCGCGACGGATGGTCCTATGCCTCAGACTCGCGAGCACGTGCTCTTGGCTCACCAGGTAGGTGTTCCGAATATGATTGTGTTCCTTAATAAGTGCGATATGGTGGACGACCCGGAACTGATTGACTTAGTAGAGACCGAGGTTCGTGAGTTGCTTAAGAAATATGAGTTTGACGGCGACAACGCCCCGGTTATCCGTGGTTCCGCGCTCAAGGCCTTAAATGCCAAGTCTGCGGATGATCCGGATGCAAAGTGCATCATTGATTTGATGACCGCTTTGGACACCTACATCCCGGACCCGGTTCGCGAACTAGAGAAGCCGTTCCTGATGCCGATTGAAGATATCTTCTCGATTGAAGGACGTGGCACCGTTGTGACTGGTCGCGTGGAGCGCGGCAGAGTTAAGGTTAACGAGGAAATTGAAATCGTAGGTTTGCGCCCAACTGCGAAAACCGTCGTAACCGGTATTGAAATGTTCAACAAGCTTTTGGACGAAGGTCAGGCTGGCGACAACGTCGGCGCCCTTCTGCGTGGCTTGAAGAAAGAAGATGTGGAGCGCGGTCAGGTCTTGGCTAAGCCGGGATCCGTTACGCCTCACGCCGAGTTTGACTGTGAAGTATACGTCCTTTCCAAGGAGGAAGGCGGTCGACATACCCCGTTCTTTAAAGGCTATAAGCCGCAATTCTACATCCGCACCACGGACGTGACCGGCGAGGTCTTCCTACCGGAAGGCACCGAGATGGTTATGCCGGGTGATACCGTGAAGTTGGGCGTCAAGCTCATCACTCCGGTCGCGCTGGAAGAGAAGCAGCGCTTCGCCATCCGTGAAGGTGGCAAGACTGTAGGCGCGGGCGTAGTCACTAAAATCAACAAGTAAATGGTTAAGAAGAAGGATCAGGAAGTTCCTCAAAAGATAAGGCTAAGGATTCGCGCTTACGACCATAAGCTCATCGATAATTCCGCGCGTCAGATTATTGAAACCGCGGAAAGAAACGATGCCAAGGTTGTGGGTCCGATTCCCTTGCCGACCGAAGTCAAAAAGTACACGGTCAACCGCTCTACTTTTATTGACAAGAATTCCAGGGAACAGTTTGAGCTTAGGGTGCACAAGCGCCTGATAGATATCCTGAATCCCAATCAGAAAATCATTGAGTCTCTGTCTAATCTGAATCTGCCAGCAGGGGTGGATATTGAAATAAAGATAGTATAGGGCAGAAGATAGAATCTAGAAGTTAGACGCTTAAAGCCCCCGTAAGGGGGTTTTAAGTTTTTCTGATTTGCAAAAAAGTTCCCGGGTGCTAATCTGCCCGGTAGGAGGTCCCATGAACTGGTTTGACCTACTGCTCTCGCGTGGGCAAGGCAAGATCTCGGAAGCGGAGTTCGTCCAGCGACGGAACGAGCTTGTCCAGGTAGCTAGCGATAGCGATCTGGAAGCTATGGCGTGTTTGGTTGGAGCCGTCGAAGCCACGATAACGGTCGTGGTGGACGGTGCTCCCAAGGATGTCCTGTGTGGCATCCCGATTTGCCAAGTGAAAGGGGAGAGAGCAACCCGGCCAGGAGAAGAGGACAGTCCGTACTACAAGGAGCTGGACGCGTATAGGCTTCTGCGGACACGTCTTCAGCGAGCGGCATGAGTCAGCGGCTCCGTGGGTCATCCCCGGAGCCGCTCGTCGTTTATTCCCAGTTAAATATTGACCCCGTACTAGACCCGGCAGTAGGTCTATGTTCGTTATTTACATTATTATCTACCGCATAAATTTTTATATTCAAGATGTCAAAACAGAAAAAACTGCACGGGTCGCTACGGGGTTGACACAAACCTATTTTTAAACTATCATATCCCGGTCGCTTTAATGGGTGCCCAGAGAGACGAAACATAAGGGGGCGCTTCACAAGGACGGACCGGAATCGCCGGGCTGCGCCTTAGGCGATTTTTTAATAGTAAAAATATGATGATCTTGGGTAGAAAAGTAAAGATGGATCAGCTCTGGCAAGGTGAAAAAATCCTGCCGGTCACGATCATTTCTGTACCCGCCAACAAGGTGGCGATTTTGCGTACCAAAGAAAAAGACGGCTACGCGGCGGTTCAAATCAAATTAGGCAAAACAGCTAAAGAATTCCGCCCGCGCGGAGTGGAGGCTCTGGGTGAGTTTAAAGTTGGAGACGAGGTTAAGGTTGATATTTTTTCGGCGGGAGACATTGTGCGCGTCGCCGGTCTAACCAAGGGTCGCGGATTCCAGGGCGTGGTAAAGCGCCATGGTTTCGCGGGAGGCCCCAAGACTCATGGTCAGAAGAATCGGCACCGCGCGCCGGGTTCTATCGGAAGCACCGCTTTTCAGAGAGTTGTCCCGGGCAGGCGCATGGCCGGCCACATGGGCACGGAACGGGTTACGGTTGGTAATTTAATGGTTGCGGAAGTGGATGCGGAGAAGGGTTTGCTTATGTTGCGTGGCGCGGTGCCGGGCGCGCGCGGAGGACTTTTAGAAATAGTCAAAATCAGAAGCAAGAAGTCTAAGTAATTTTATACTCTAGATATGAAGACGGATTTGTATAACTGGGAAAATAGTAAAGTTGGCACGATCGAGTTGCCGGACAGTATTTTCGGCAAGCGTTGGAATGAGGCTCTGGTTAATCAGGTTGTTATGGCGCAGTTGGCTAATAAGCGTCGCCCCTGGGCGCACGCGCGCGACCGCAGCGAAGTGCGCGGTGGCGGTAAGAAGCCTTGGCGTCAGAAGGGTACTGGGCGCGCTCGTCATGGCTCCACCCGTTCTCCTATTTGGGTAGGTGGTGGCAAGGCGCATGGTCCGCGCAACGAACGCGACTATAGCCAGAAAGTTAACGCTAAAATGAAAAAGGCTGCGCTCGCGGCCGTTCTTTCCCGCAAATTCAAGGATGGGGAGATTAAGTTTTTTGATACTCTAAACATTGCCGAGCCAAAAACTAAGATTGTGACTAAAAATCTAAAGCCATTCTTCACCGCCAAGAAAGTTTTGAAATATGATTTACTGTTCGTGCCGGAAACGGAAAACAAGAATATCTCTCGCGCCGCGCGCAACTTGCCCAAGGCTAAAGTTTTGGGTGCGACTTCCTTAAATGTATATGACATTTTGAATCACAAGAATATTTTTGTAGACCAAAAGGCGGTAGAGGTTATAACCAAGCACTACTCCTTCTAACATGAAAGACTCATTTTTAGTTAAAAAGCCTTGGATAACCGAAAAGTCTACTCGCTTGAACGAAGAGGGTAAGTACGTGTTTTTAGTTAAGGACAACGCCACCAAGAACGAAATGAAAAAGATGGTCAAAGAGCTTTACCAGGTAGACGCTACGGAGGTTAATATCGTAAACATTCCCGCTAAGTCCCGCCGCTATCGTGGCATGAGGTCCGAAAAGCCGGGCTACAAGAAAGCAATCGTTACGCTCAAGGCCGGTCAAAAAATAGACCTAGCCAGATAAAAAAATGATTAAGTCTTATTCTCCCACATCTCCTTCCCGTCGCCACTTAACCAATATTCATTACGGTGAGTTAAGCAAGGTTAAGCCCCACAAGCCGCTTCTGCGCAAGTTAAAAGAGCATGCCGGACGCAACTCCGCTGGTCGTATAACCATGCGTCATCAGGGAGGTGGTAATAAGAGACGTTATCGCGTGATTGATTTCAAACAGAATAAGATTAACCAGTCCGCGCGCGTGGAGACTCTAGAATACGATCCATATCGCACCGCTTTTATCGCGAAAATTGTTTACAGTGACGGCTCTCGGGCTTACATCCTGGCTCCGCACGGCGTAAAACAGGGAGATGTTTTGGCAATAGCTCCTGCCGCGCCTTTCAAGCCCGGTAATCGCATGCAACTCAAAAATATTCCAATCGGTTATCAGATTCACAATATAGAATTGAACGTCGGCAAAGGCGGACAGATGGCTCGTTCCGCCGGTTCCTACGCGGAAGTCTTGGGTAACGCGCAGGGTTACACTGATATAAAAATGTCTTCCGGCGAATTGCGCCGGGTTTCTTCCGAGGGCTATGCTTCGCTTGGTCAGGTTTCCAATCCGGAGCACAATCTGGTTAATCTTGGAAAAGCCGGTCGCTCGCGTTGGCTGGGCGTTCGCCCGACCGTGCGCGGTTCGGTTATGAATCCGGTGGATCATCCATATGGTGGTGGCGAAGGCCGCACTCAGCGTGGTACCCGCAAGCCCAAAACGCTTTGGGGCAAGATTACCGGGGGCCACAGGACCCGTGATCCCAAGCGCCGGTCGAGTAAGTTTATTACCAAACGTCGTCCCAAACGCTAAAAATCATGAGCAGAAGTTCCAAAAAGGGTCCGTTCGTGGATCCGAACATTCTCAAAAAAGTTTCCAAGCAAAAGCCAGACGGTGGAGCTATCAAGACTTGGTCTCGCGCTTCCGAAATTTCTCCGGAAATGGTTGGCTATCTTTTCGCTGTTCATAACGGCAAAGACTTTATTGAGGTTCGCGTGACGGAGGACATGGTGGGGCATCGTTTGGGAGAGTTTTCTTTAACCCGCAAGTTCATAAAACATGGCGGTAAAATGCAAAAGGAGCAGGAGCAAAAATCTCAAGCCGCTGCCGCCGCGCCCGCAGCTGCCGCCGCGCCCGCAGCCAAGAAATAAACTGACATGACCACTCAAACCGTAAAACTGAGATATTTGAGAATGGCGCCCCGCAAGGTGCGCGCGATTGCGGACCTTATCCGCGGTCTTTCGGTAAACGAAGCCGAAGCGCAACTTTTAATGATGCGTCGTCGCGCTACCTTACCCATATTGAAGCTTTTGCGTTCCGCAGTTAGCGCGGCTCAGACTACAAAGCATCTCAACCCGGAATCTTTAAAAGTGGAATCCATTCAGGTTGACCAGGGTCCAATGTTGAAGCGTCACTTGCCTCGCGCCCGCGGCGTGGCCAGCCCTATTCAGAAAAAGATGAGCCATATCACTTTAACCTTGGCGGATATGCCGGAGAAGAAAGACTCCCGCTTCAAGATAATGGCGCAGAAGAAAAAGAAGTCCAGCGAAGATAAGTCCAAGTCCCGCCGCAAGAAAGAAGCCAAAGAGTCGGAACAAAGTTCGGAAAAGGCGGCTTCGTCCAAGCCCGGCTTCTTCCGTCGTAACTTCAACCGTAAGGCGGTCTAAAGGTTTACGGATAATAAATTTTTAAGTAGAATAGGCAAGCTAAACAACTATGGGTCACAAGATTAATCCAACTTCGTATCGTCTGCAGGTAAACAAAAAGTGGCCAGCCCGCTGGTTTTTCGCCGGGAAAGGGGAGGGTTCGCACACCGGCAGATATTTCTATCATCGCTACCTGGCGGAGGACGAAGCTATCCGCAATATAATCCGTGAAAAAATAGGCCAGGCCGGAATAGCTGCCATAGAGATTGAGCGTACTACCAACAACTTGCGCGTCTTAATCCGCGCGGCCCGTCCTGGTTTTGTAATCGGGCAGGGCGGTAAGGGCATAGAGGATCTAAGCAAGGCAATAGAGAAAGCATTGCGAAGCGTGCGCTTGGGATATAAAACCAAGTCCAGCTCTTCTCTGTCTGTTAATGTGGAGGAGTTGAAGCGCACAGATGTTTCTGCCGCCTATGTCGCTCAACAAATTGCATGGGACCTGGAGCGCAGAATGACCTTCCGCCGGACTATCCGAAAGTATTTGGAACAGATGATGCAGAGCCGGGACGTGAAGGGCGCCAAGATTATGGTTTCCGGCCGGTTAGACGGAGCGGAAATAGCCCGCACCGAGAGCATGAAGCAGGGTCCACTCCCGCTTCAGACCTTGCGCGCGAATATTGACTACGGTACCGCGACCGCGACTACTACTTACGGTACTATTGGAGTCAAGATATGGGTTTATAAGGGAGAGGTTTTTGAAGACAAACAGGCGGACAAAGAGAAGGAACAAAATAGCCGCAACGAACGCAGAAATAACAGATACAGATAATTCCGTTCCCATATTTTAATTTTATTTAGTTAACATGCTTATTCCCAAGAAGGTAAAACACAGAAAGTGGCACAAGGGCCGCAACAAGGATCGTCAGATTGAGACGCGTGGTTTGGAATTGAGCTACGGCCACTACGGTATCAAGGCTCTGGAGTCCGCCCGCCTTAATTCTCGCCAAATTGAATCCGCCCGGCGCACGATTACCAACTTTATGAAGCGTGAGGGACGTCTTTGGATAAGAGTTTTCCCGGATAAGCCGATTACCAAGCGTCCGCCCGAGACCACCATGGGTGGCGGAAAGGGCGCGGTAGAATATTATGTCTACATTGTTCGACCCGGTAGAGTCATTTTTGAGATGGATGCGCCGAGCGCCGCAAAGGCCCACGAAGCTTTGCGTTTGGCCGGTTACAAGCTGCCTTTTAAAACCAGAATAATATCCCGCTAATATGAAACTCAAAGAAGTTCAAGAATTGAAGAGCAAGCCTTTGGCAGAGCAGGAGAAGATGCTCAAAGAACAGCATGAGAAACTGCGCACGCTTCGGTTTGACTTGGTTGCTGGAAAGGTTAAGAATGTGAGTGAGTTGCGACACGTGCGCAAAACCATCGCGCGCTTGCTTACTTTTATTCATCAAAAACCAGAATCTAAATAATCATGGCCGTAATTACTCCAACAGACAAAAAGGTTATCCGTCGCACCCTCGTGGGAGTGGTGGTTTCGGATAAGATGAATAAAACCCGCGTGGTAGCTATTACTAGACTGCGTAAGCACCCCAAGTATTTGCGCTATTACAAGGTAACCAAGAGATTCAAGGTGCACGACGAAATGAATGCGACCAAAAAGGGCGAAGAGGTAACTATCCGTGAAACCAGGCCGCTTTCTCGCGATAAGCGCTGGGAAATAATCAAGGACTAACATGATACAAGAAAGAGCGATATTAAAAGCAGCGGACAACAGTGGCGCGAAAATGGTGCGCTGTTTCCGAATTCTGGGTGGTACTCGTCGCCGCTATGCCCAAGTAGGGGATATAATTGTTGCCTCCGTTCAGTCCGCCGAGCCCCGCAAGAGCGTGAAGAAGAAAGATATTGTTAAGGCTGTTATCGTCCGCCAGAAGAAAGCCTTGCGCCGCCAGGATGGTTCCTACATTCGTTTTGACGAGAACGCAGTGGTATTAGTGGATGCCAAGAAGGAACCAGTCGCGACCCGCGTTTTCGGTCCAATGCCGCGCGAGCTTAAAGCCAAAGGTTACGAAAAACTGATGACCATGGCGGAAGAAATAGTATAATCATGCGTATTAAAAAGGGAGATCAGGTAAAAATAATCGCAGGCAAGGATCGGGGTAAGACCGGGACCGTGCTTAAGGTTCTTTCTGAGGCGAATAGGATTTCAATAGAAGGCATCAACTCCTATAAAAAGAGAATGCGTCCTAAAAAGCAGGGCCAGAAAGGAGAAACCGTGACCGTGGTTCGTCCGCTTAATGCTTCCAACGTTCTTCTGATTTGCAGCAATTGTAAGGAGCCGACGCGTTTAGGTATGCGCAAAGAGGGCAATCAAAAGGTCAGATTTTGCCGCAAGTGCCAATCCTCCACATAAATATGACTACTAAGCCAGCCCACAAATCTTCTATAAGTCCCCGCAACGCGTTTGAAAAAATAATAATAAACGCGGGTGTTGGGCGCGCCAGCCAGCAACCCAATTTTGAAGACAAGGTTCTGCCCCAGATCATCCGGGATTTATCTGTTGTCGTTGGCCAAAAACCTCAGATTCGTCGGGCGCGTAAGTCCATCGCGGGTTTCAAGATTCGCGAGGGACAGGTGGTTGGTCTGCGGGTGACTTTGCGTCGCCAGAAAATGATTGATTTTTTGACCAGGTTGCTTACAATAGTCCTGCCTCGCGTGCGCGACTTTAGCGGTATAAGTCAGGACTCGGTAGATAAGGGAGGTGTGCTTAATATTGGTTTTCGGGACCAGTATGTTTTCCCGGAGATAAACCCGGAGGAATCCGGATTCGCTTTTTCTCTAGGCGTGAACCTGGTACCACGTAAGCATAAGCGCGCAGAGAGTCTGGAGTCGTATAAGGAACTCGGGGTACCATTTAAGAAATAATATGGCTAAACAATCCGTAATCGCGCGCAGTAAAAAGAAGCCCAAGTTTTCCACCCGAGAGGTCCGGCGTTGTTTTCGTTGCGGACGCAAGCGTGGCTTCATGCGCACCTTCGGGATTTGCCGTATTTGCTTCCGAGAGATGGCTACCAAAGGCGAAATTCCAGGAGTAAGAAAGTCGTCTTGGTAATCACGAAAGAAATATCCGAATTAATCAAAAAAATGTTTTACGATTTATTGGCCAGAATAAAAAATGCTCAAGCTGCCCGCCAGGAATCTTTCCAGATGCCTTTTTCTAATTTTGATTTGGCGGTCGGGAAGGTTTTGGTTGAAACAGGATATATAAAGGAAGCGGAAAAGCGCGGCTCGGCCAAGAAATCTTTGTTAGAGATAAAATTGAAATATCGCGCCGGCCGTCCGGGCATGACCGATTTTAGAATAATAAGCAAGCCTAGCCGTCATATCTATTCGGATTATCGCTCTCTTAAACCGGTTCGTCAGGGCTATGGCAACGCTATTCTTTCTACCCCTCAGGGAGTTGTTTCCGGCAAGAAGGCAAAGCAAGATAAGGTCGGAGGAGAATATTTGTGTGAAGTTTGGTAAACCATGTCTAGATTAGCTAAAAAACCACTAATAATTCCTTCCGGCGTAACCGTGTCTTCGGATGGTTCTGTCTTGAGTGTTAAAGGCCCCAAGGGGGAGCTCACGGTAAACATCCCATATGGGATAAACGTTGCCGTGAATGGCAATGAAATATCCGTTAGCACCGAGAAGACCGCAAAGCAGAATCGTGCTAATGTGGGGACGGTTTGGTCTTTGGCCAGAAACTCCATCTTGGGCGTAACAGAAGGTTATGGCAAGGTTCTAGAGATAGAAGGCGTAGGCTATAAGGCGGCGCTGGAAGGTCAGGCTCTCGTTATCTCTCTGGGCTATGTTCATCCGGTTAGGTTCCCGATCCCTCAGGGCATAACCATTACGGTAGAGAAAAATGCCATTTCCATTTCTGGCAACAATAAGGAACAAGTCGGTCAGGTTGCCGCGGAGATTCGTAAGCTCAAGAAGCCGGAGCCGTATAAGGGCAAGGGTATCCATTATCGGGGCGAGGTAATCCGTCGTAAGGCCGGCAAGAAAGCTACCACTTCCGGAGGCTAGAGAATAAATTGAATCAATATGAACTCTTCTAAGAAACTAAATCAAATACGCACTCGCCGCATCGGGCGCACTCGCGCGCGCATATCCGGTAGCGCGGAGCGTCCCCGCCTTACGGTTTTTCGCAGCAATAAGGGGATGATCGCCCAGGCGATTGACGATGTGAAGGGCGTGACGTTGTTTGCCGTTACTTCCCGCGAGCTAGAGAAGGCGTCTTTAAAGAAAAATAAGACCGAGCAAGCGGTAATGCTGGGAGAAATTATCGTTAAAAAGGCGCAAGCCGCCAAGGTCTCAAGTGTTGTTTTTGATCGCCGCGGTTATGCTTATCATGGTCGGATAAAGGCATTGGCGGAGACGGTACGTAAGGGAGGAATAAAAATGTAAAAATATGGTACGCGACAGATACGCTAAAAAAGACGAATTCAAAGAAAAGGTTTTGGACTTACGCCGTGTAACGCGCGTGGTTGCGGGCGGAAAAAGATTTCGCTTCCGTGCCACCGTGGTGATTGGCGATGAGAAAGGCAGAGTGGGTGTGGGTGTGGCCAAGGGCTTAGACGTAGCTAGCTCCGTCAACAAGGCCAAGCTGGAGGGCAAGAAAAGTATGGTTACGGTTGTCTTGCGAGATGGTCGCACCATTCCTCATGAAGTTCATGCTAAGTATAGTGCTGCCAAGGTGGTCATTAAGCCAGCTGGTTCCGGTCATGGTCTTAAGGCGGGTGGCGCGGTTCGTTTCGTTTTGAGCTTGGCCGGCATAAAGGATGCCACCGCGAAATGTTTAGGCAGGACCCCCAATAAGCTAACCAATGCTTTGGCTGCGCTGGAAGCCTTGCGCCAGATTAAACCGTCCGCCAAATAAATACCGACATGCAACTCCACAACCTTACAAAAACAACTAAATCTCCCAAGCCTCGTATTGGCCGTAGCGGCAAGAGAGGTTCTTACTCCGGTCGCGGTATTAAGGGTCAAAAGTCTCGCGCTGGGCACAAGATTCGTCCGGCCTTGCGGGATCTTATCATCCGCCTGCCTAAGAAACGTGGTTTTCGCAATAAACCGACTACCGAGAAGTCCTTCGTTATTAATTTATCCAATTTAGCTTCCCTTAAGAGCAAGGTGGGGGATAAGTCGGTATTACTAGACTTAGCAACCCTGCGCGCCCTCAAGGTTGTGCCCATGCGCTTTAATGGTCCAATCAAGATACTGGGTGATGGCAATATAGATTTTCCGATTACTCTGAAGGGCTTGAAAGTTTCCGCGAGCGCTAAGCTTAAGATTGAGAAGGCGGGCGGTAAGGTTGTAAACTAGGGATGAGGAATTAGAATTTGGTAATATGAAGCATGGTCCGGGCACTAACTTCTAGCTACTAGCTTCTATCTTCCAACCAATATGAATAAACTAATCCAAATATTCAAAATACCGGACCTGCGCCGCAAGGTGCTAATTGTCTTGGGTCTTTTAGTAGCTTTTAGACTACTGGCCAACATCCCTATTCCCGGGGTAGATATTATGCGTTTGCGGGATCTGTTCCAATCCAACCAGCTATTGGGTTTCTTAAATCTTTTCTCGGGTGGCGGTCTTTCCAATTTATCTCTAGCGATGCTCGGTGTCGGTCCTTATATTACCGCCACCATCATTATGCAGCTTCTCACCATCATCTTTCCGAAGTTCAAGGAGATGTACTACGAAGATGGCGCGCGCGGGCAGGCGAAGTTCAATCAGTATTCCAGAATTTTAACGGTACCTTTGGCCCTACTTCAGTCTTACGGTTTCTTAAATATTTTAGTTTCGCAAGGCGCGATAACTCGTCCCGACACTGCCTGGGGTCTGGTCGCAAACGTTTTGGCCGTAACCGCGGGGTCAATGTTGACTCTTTGGCTGGGTGAGCTTATCTCCGAACAGAAAATCGGCAACGGTGTTTCCTTAATTATCTTGGCGGGTATCGTAAGTGGCTTGCCTCGGAGTATCCAACAGGCTTGGAACGGCTATCAGCCCTCCCTTTTGCCGGCCTACATCGGATTTGTGATAGTTTTGGTGCTGGTCATAGCGGGCGTGGTTTATCTGAATGAAGGCGAGCGTAAGATCCCCGTGACTTATGCTAGACGTGTGCGTGGCATAAAGATGTTCGGCGGAGTTTCCAGCTACTTACCTTTAAAGGTAAACCAGGCTGGCATGATACCGCTTATCTTCGCCATCTCCGTTTTACTCTTCCCGCAATTTATCGCCCAAATCTCTTCTGTTTTTTCTCCCGCTTTGGCTTTAACCCTAAACGGCTGGGTGTCTAAATTTATGGCCAACCAGATTTTGTATGGAATAGTTTATTTCGCGCTGGTCTTTGCTTTCACCTATTTCTACACCGCCATTACCTTTAACCCTGAAGAAATCGCGAAGAATTTGCAAAGGGGCGGTGGATTCGTGCCCGGCATTAGACCCGGCGAGGCCACATCTAAATTCTTCTCTTCCATCGTTAACAAGGTGACCTTCTTCGGTGCTGGCTTCTTGGGATTGATAGCTATTCTGCCTATCATCGTTCAATATATAACCAAGGTTTCCGTCTTGAATGTAAGCGGCACAGCGCTTTTAATCGTTGTTGCTGTAGCCTTGGAATCTATGCGCCAGATCAGTTCTCAGCTCACGGTGCGTGAATACGAGGGTATTGAATAGCTTTATTTTGGGGCCAGTTTCGGGTTATTATTAGCTCCATGCAAACCCCCGAGATTATCTTCATTATGGGTCCGCAGGGCTGTGGTAAGGGCACCCAGGCCCGTATTTTGGCTGAAAAACTAAATATGTATTATTGGGAAATGGGTGGCATTTTGCGTGCTTCCAAGGAGTTTAAGTTATCCGACGGGCTAACCCCGGGAGAAATTATGGATGCTGGAAATTACCTCAGCGACAAGCAATTAATTGAAGTGATTGAACCCAGGCTTAAAACATTGCCTTCGGCACAGGGAATAATTTTTGACGGCATCCCACGCCGAATGGGCCAGGCGGAATATTTATTCAATTATCTTGCCGGTCGGGAGTACAAAAATCTTATGACCTTATATATTGACCTGCCTCGAGAGGAATCTATTAAGCGCTTGCTCTTGCGTGCGGAAATAGAGCATCGGGCGGACGACACCCGTGAGTCTATAGAGTCCCGCCTTAAAGAACACGAAACTGCCACCCTACCGATTTTGGATTACATGAAGACAAAGACTCAATTTGTTGAGATAGACGGAACTCCCTCCATAGAAGAGGTAACCGAGGAGATCTTTAGGGTTTTGGATATACATGAGTAAAAACAAGCTGATAAACATAATACTGCTCGGGGACCCGAACGCGGGCAAAGCCACCCAGGCTGGTTTTTTGATAAAGAAATACAAGCTTTTTAATCTTGATATGGGCGCCGAGCTACGCAAGCCGATTTCAATCAAGAAATATGATTATGCTAATCGTTCTGGCAAGGGTATTCTCGCTAGGGCTGAGGTTGTGCGGGGCATATTCCGTGATTTTTTACTGAATAAAATACCGACCAACCGAGGCATTCTTTTTAATGGTACACCCAAGAAAATAAGCGAGGCTAAGCTGGTGGCTGGCTTGCTTAAAAAAACTAATCGTTCCGAACCGCTTTTTATTTATCTTTTCATTCCCTTTGTTGAAATAGTTAGGCGTGCGAAATTGAGAGTAGAGAAGGTTAATGGTAAATTGACTAGACGTCCGGATGACAGCCCGGAAGCTATGAAAAATAGAATGAAGTACTATCGCACGGATATCGCACGGGTGGTAAAATTTTTCAACTCTCAATATAAGCATAAGAAGATATCAGGCTTAGGCTCTCGCCAAGAGGTCAAGAAACGTATAGCCGATTATTTATCCAAAGTTTTATGAAGCCACCGTTTAAGCTTAAGTCCAGGGAAGACGTGGAAAAGATTGCCGCTTCCGGTAATATTTTAGCGCGCGCTTTGGCTTTAGCGGTAAAAGAAGCCCGGGCGGGTGTTTCTACGGCGGAACTGGATAAAATAGCGGAGCAGGAAATTTTGCGTTCTGGCGGGAAGCCTAGTTTTAAAGGTTATACCGGCCACGATGAAGATGAGTTTCCGGCATCTTTGTGTACTTCCGTAAATGACGTGGTGGTGCACGGCGTGCCCTTGCCCAATATTATTTTGCAGGAAGGGGATATTGTGGGTTTGGATTTGGGCGTAAACTTGGATGGATTCTACTCGGACGGGGCGGTTACAGTGATGATAGGCAAGGTTTCCGAAGAAGCGGAACGTTTAACCAAAACTGCCAAACGCGCGCTAGAAGCCGCCATTGCGGTCGCGCGGGTCGGTAATCGTATAGGGGACATAAGTCATGCTATTCAGAAGACATCCGAAGAGGCGGGTTTCGCGGTGGTGCGCGACCTGATAGGACATGGAGTTGGTTACGCTGTTCACGAGGAACCGGCGGTTCCTTGTTTCGGCAGGCCGGGGACAGGATTGGAATTGGCGGAAGGAATGGTTTTGGCGATAGAGCCAATGATTACAGCAGGAAGCTACAAACTCCGTTCTCGTCCGGGCGAGTGGCCGGTGCGCACCGCGGACGGTTCTCTGTCTGCGCATTTCGAACATACTATAGCCATAACTAAGACTGGCCCAAGGGTGTTGACCTTGTAATAACGTTACGAACCATGCTTGCGCCCCCGGATGGGTCTTCTGGGACGACCCATTTTTAGCCTTATAAAATAAGGCCTCCTGGAGGTTGCTCTGATATTTTAGGCATGATACAATAAGACAGACGAAGTATTAAAAAAGGCCTGCTCTGCGGGCTAAATTATTAACAGCATGAGCCCTAGCCAGCCCTTTCTGTCCGTCATTATACCGGCGCATAACGAATCCAAGCGCCTGCCTATAACTTTACTTGACATTGATAAGCGTATGTCGGGAGTGGATTACGATTATGAGATTTTAGTGGTGGAGAATGGTTCTAAAGATAATACCGCTGAGATAGTCCGCAAAATGATGCCGACTATAAAAGGCTTGCGTTTGATGGAGTTGCAGATCGGTAGCAAGGGTAACGCCGTGCGTCAGGGTATGCTGGTCGCGCAGGGCAAATACCGCCTCTTCATGGATGCGGATAATGCCACTACGGTTGATCACTTTGAAAAGATGCGCCCGTTTTTCGACGAGGGTTATGGAGTGGTAATTTGTTCCAGGGCGCATAAAGAGAGTAAGTTGGATCCGCCTCAGCCGATCTATCGCCAAATTCCCGGCAAGATAGGCAATCTGATTATTCAGATACTGGTTTTGCCCGGCGTTTGGGATTCGCAGTGCGGTTTCAAGGCATTCTCGGCGGAAGCCGCGGAAAAGATTTTTAAGCTATCACGTATCGCAGGTTGGGGGTTTGACGTAGAGATTCTAGCTCTGGCCAAGAAGTTCGGTTTCAGGATTAAAGAAGTTCCGGTCCATTGGGTAAATGATATTAATTCAACCGTAGGTATGTCTGCCTACATTACCACTCTTTGGGACACGGTTCGTATTCGCTGGTGGTTGTGGACGGGGGTTTATAAAGAAAAGAAGGAGGCGCAAACGTCGTAAAAATAATAAACAAATGAATCAGTATTACGTCAGTTCAGAAAAACTGGAAGAATTGAATAGGGAGCTGGAAGATTTGCGCACCAATAAGAGAATGGAAGTCGCGGATCACCTTAAGCGCGCCAAGGAGTACGGCGACTTGTCCGAAAATGCGGAGTATAGCGAGGCTAAAGACGAGCAGGCTAAGCTGGAGTCGCGCATCGCGGAACTGGAGGACTTTTTGAAAAAAGCGGTGGTGATTGAAAAGACCGGTATAGGCGATCGGGTCCAGGTTGGTTCGGTGGTTGTTCTAAAAAAAGACAAGGATTCGTTTACTTATAATATTGTTGGCTCCAGTGAATCCAAGCCGGAAGAGGGTAAGATCTCTAATGAATCTCCGATTGGCAGGGCATTGATAGATAGGCGCGTGGGTGAAGAGGTGACCATAGTTACGCCTTCCGGTAAATCTGTCTACAAGGTTCTCAAAATAGACTAACCCGCTAAGCCATTGGATTATGGCGTTTTTCCTACAAAATAGGGTATTATTAGGTGCATAAACTAACATGTTAGACGAAATAATACAGGAACGTAAGAAAAAGCTGGACCGGATAAACGCCTCGGGGGTATCGGCCTATCCCATAAAAACCGAGCGTACCCACAGTATAGGCGAGGCGTTGGCTGGCTTTGACGCTCTAATGGCTGGCGCCGAGACCGTATCTTTGGCGGGCCGCGCTATCACCTTGCGCGATCAGGGGGGCGTGATCTTCGCCGACCTAAGGGATTCTACCGGCGAAATCCAGGCGGTCTTGCGCAAGCAGGATTTGGGTGATTTTGATTTCTGGCAGGCTAATCTGGACCGGGGCGACTTTATTTCCGTTAGCGGAGAACTGATGGTCACTAATCGTGGCACCAAGAGTGTGTCCGCCAAGAAGGTGGTTATGCTTTCAAAGAGTCTAAGGCCATTACCGACCGAACATTTCGGTCTGGAAGACGCGGAGACCCGCTTGCGCAAACGTTATCTTGATTTAGTAATGGACCAGGACCTGCGTAAGACTTTTGAAAAGAAAAATATTTTCTGGCAAACATTTCGTACCGAGCTTACTAAAAATGGATTTACGGAAGTAGAGCTTCCGGTTCTGGAAGCGATTCCTGGTGGAGCGGAAGCGGAGCCGTTCGTGACCCACCACAACGCGCTGGATACGGATTTTTATCTACGCATTTCCCTGGAGCTTCCTCTTAAGAAGCTTTTAGTGGGCGGATTTGACGCGGTGTTTGAGATCGGACGCATCTTTCGCAACGAAGGCATAGATAAGGAGCACTTACAGGACTACACTCAGATGGAGTTTTATTGGGCGTATCGCGACTATCACGACGCGATGGATCTAATGCGGGATGTGTATCAAAAGGCCATTAAAAACGTTACGGGTAGTCTAAAAACCACTTATGGTGGGCAGGAAATAGATTGGTCGGGCAAGTGGCCCTCTGTGGACTATGTAGAAATATTTGAAAAAGAAAATGGCTTGAATCCCGTGAATGCGAGCGTGGAAGAGTTGAAGAAGAAGGCCAAATCTTTGAAGATTGATTTGGAAGAAAATTTAGGCAAGGGACGGCTCATAGATTTGATATATAAAAAGACCGTTCGGCCGAAATTGCTTCAGCCCTGCTTTTTGATAGACCCGCCAGTAGAGATTGAGCCATTGGCCAAGCGTAGTGATAAAAAACCCGGTCAGGTAGAGAGGTTCCAGATTTTGGCCGCGGGCACGGAGCTTGGCAAGGGCTTTTCGGAACTCAATGACCCGATTGACCAGCGCGCGCGCTTTGAGGACCAGATGAAATTGCGTGAGGCAGGGGACAAGGAGGCTCAAATGCTGGACGAAGACTTTCTGGAGGCGTTGGAGTACGGCATGCCACCCGCGGCGGGTTTTGGCACTTCCGAGCGACTCTTTGCGGTCCTAATGGACAAGCCCGTGCGGGAGACCGTCTTTTTTCCTCTAATGCGTCCGCAGGGAAAGTAGGCTTTATAAGGCTAAAATGGGGTTATCAACAGACCTCCTATTTACGGAGTGCTATAATCACATTAGGATACTTTATCAACGGCTCCTTTGTACGGGATAAGAGATTGATCAGTCAGATAAGACGATTTTGGGAGGTTAAGGTTTTCTGTCGGAGCCAGTCTTATTGAGCTATCTTATCCCGTGCAAAAGAGCTGTTCTAATTAAAAAACCACATACTCTGTGGCAATTTCATTTTACTCAAAATAATATATTGCAAGAATAGGGCACTTATCCCCAAAATCACTAACAGCAACACACTTTATAAAATAGGCAATAAATTTATATAAAAACCTATTTCCTGCGACAGATTATATGGACAGCAACAATATGTTTGCCCCCACTTCTGCTACAGAGGTAGAGGCTAAAACATACATTTGAGGTCAAGGTGATGACCTTTATTTTTCTGGCATCTTTTAGCTGGTGGGTGGTAATATTAAGCAATGAAATCGGACAGCTTAAACGGTAAAGGCCTGTATTTTGTGGCTTTTAAGGTCTTTTTACGCAAGGCAGACAAGCTGTTGATTTTAAAGGATTCTTTTGGGTGCTGGGACTTGCCGGGTGGCAGAATGTTGCCGGAAGAGTTCGGCAGACCGATAGAGAAGATTATCGCTCGGAAAATCAAAGAGGAGCTGGGAGGCGTGAAGTATAAACTCGGTCAGCCGGTTGTTTTTATGCGCCACGAAAGACAGGAGAGCGTGAGTGGGGGAAAGTTGAAGGTCCAGATTTTCGCAATCGGCTATGAAGCAAAGTTGACTGGAGGAGAAATTAAATTATCAAAACGTCATACGGAAATGAGCTGGGAAGATGTTAGAACTTTCCGCCCGGAGGAAAAGTTTAAGGGTGGCTGGCTCAGGGGCGTAAAAGAATATCTCCGTTTAGCAAAATGACCGAATCTCAAGTAAAAACCTGCCAGAGCTGCAAAAAGGACTTTACGATAGAGCCGGATGATTTTACGTTTTATCAAAAAATAGATGTGCCGCCTCCGACTCTTTGCCCGGAGTGCAGATATATTAGGCGGCTTTCGGATAGAAACGAGTACAACTTTTATAAGCGCAAGTGCGATGCTACCGGGGAGGACATAATCTCCATTTACCGACCAGACGTCTCATTTCCGGTCTACAAGCAGGACTATTGGAAATCGGACGCTTTTGACGCATCCGTTTATGGGCGGAACTTTGATTTCAACCGCCCGTTTTTTGAGCAATACGAAGAATTGCGCCGAGTAGTTCCTCATCTTGCTTTGGTTAATGCGAATAGCGTAAATAGTGAATACACAAATCAGTCCCAAGATAACAAGGACTGCTACATGCTGGTCACGAGCGATACCAGCGAAAAGTGCATGTATGGCAGTTGGAACCAGCGCAAGTGCTTTATGTGTTCTGATTGCTACATGATAGAGAGCTCCGAACTCTGCTACGAGAGCATTAACTTGGCAAAATGTTCCAATTGCGCCTGGATAAGCAATTGCGCCGACTGTGTAAACATCTATTTTTCGGATGACTGTCGAGGTTGCGTCGATTGTCTCGGCTGTTGGGGATTAAGAAATAAGCAATATTGTTGGTTTAACGAACAGCTTTCTAAAGAGGAATACGAGCAAAGAAAGAAAGAGTTTACCCGGACAAGATTGTCTATCCGGGAGCAACTTAAAAAATTCGCTGGCTTTAGATTAACTAAGCCGGTAAAAAACTATCACGGTACCCAGGCTCAGGAATCTTCCGGAGACTACCTGGAGAACACTCAAAGAGCGAATTATTGTTTTAACTGTCGCGACAATAAGGATGTGGCCTATATGCAGGATGCTTGGCGAAACACTGAGGACTGTAGGGATTGCACGGAAATAATAAATGCCGAACTATCCTACGAGACGCAAGGGGTGGATACCCCGCATCGCACCATCGTCGCTCGCAGTTGCTTTAGCACCATAACTGATTCCTGTTATTGCGACATGTGTTTTGGTGCTAATAATTGTTTCGGCTGTTTTGGATTGAAACAAAAACAGTATTGCATTTTGAATAAACAATATTCCAAGGAGGAGTATTTGGATTTAAAAAAGAAGATCGTAGAGCATATGAGAAAAACCGGGGAGTGGGGCGAATACTATCCTCCGGATGTCTCCCCGTTCGCCTATAACGAATCTATGGCGCAGGACTACTTTCCGTTGACTAGAGAAGAGGCAATTCAAAAGGGTTATAGTTGGTACGACAAGCCGGCTACCAACCATAAAGTCACTATGACTCCAGACCAATTGCCGTCCACCGTAGCTGAGGCTTCGGATGATATCCTAAGCCAAACTATCGGTTGTCGAACACAAGAAGATGAAGAAGCAAAAACAAGGAACCCGCTTTGCGTGGGTGCTTTCCGTTTACACCCTACGGAACTTATGATCTATCGCAAAATGGGTATCCCGGTTCCGGAATATTGTTATCCCTGTCGCAGAACAGAGCGTTTTAAAATGCGCAATCCCCGCAGGCTCTGGCACCGCAAATGCATGAAGTCGGACTGCCCCAATGAGTTTGAAACCAGCTATGCCCCCGGCCGACCGGAAATAGTGTATTGCGAGAGTTGTTATAATCAAGAAGTGGCGTAAAGATAAAAAGTGGTAGGCAAAACGTAGGAAGTAAAAAAAAGAAATGGGACCGGAAGCTAAAACCTGCCAGAGCTGCAAAAAGGACTTTACGATAGAGCCGGATGATTTTACGTTTTACGAAAAAATCGGCGTATCTTTGCCGAAAATGTGTCCCTTGTGTCGCGCCCAGCGCAGACTAGCTTTTCGTAACGAGCGTGTCTTCTATAAGCGCGCCTGCGATAAGTGCAAGCGGGAGGTGGTTTCCATGTATAGTCCCAATAAACCATATCCGGTTTGGTGCTATGAGTGCTGGTTTAAAGATGACTGGGACGCGACAGAATACGGTCAGGATTATGACCCAAGCCGGCCATTTCTAGAGCAGGTTAATGAGATTTATAAAAAAGTGCCCAAGGTGGCGCTGATTTACGTGCGTAGCGTGAACTCGGAGTACGTGAATATTTCCGCGGATAATAAGGATTGCTATATGCTGGTAGAGTCCTCCAACAATGAAGGTTGTATTCATTCCTATTGGGTACAGCAATGTCGGGACTCGCTGGACCTTTCTTTCTCGCACCAGACCGAACTTTCTTATGAAAGTGACGATTGCTACAACTGTTATCAGCTTGTCTATAGTAAAGTTTGTTATGACAGCAGAAACTCCTATTTTCTGTACGACTGTAGGGGTTGCAGTGACTGTATTGGATGCGTCAATCTGCGTAATCGCCAATACTATGTCTTCAATAAGCCCTTAAGCAAAGAAGAATATGAAGGGTTTATAACGGAGGCACGGCTTGATACCGCAAGCGGGGTAGAGGCTATGCGCGCCAAGTTTTTAGAATTTATTAAAACCCAGCCCAGAAAATACGCGGAGATTGTAAACGCGCCGGGCTCATCCGGGAACTACATATCCGACGCGAAAAACTGCCGAGAGTGTTTCCATTCTTATGAAGCGGAAGATTGCGCTTACGGAGAGCATGTTTGGCGCAACGCTAAGGATTGCGTGGACGTGAGCACCGCGGGCAGAAACGCAAGCACAATCTATAATTCCATTAATACCGGCATAGACGTGTCTAACTGTGTGTCCTGCGCGCAGGCCTGGAGTTCTACCTTTATGGAGTATGCCCTTAATTGTTTTAATTCCAACCACTGCCTGGGTTCCGCCGGTTTGCGCAAAAAGGATTATTGCATTTTGAATAAGCAATATTCCAAAGATGAATATGAATCTTTGCGAGATAAGATAGTGGGGGACATGAAGGTGAGCGGAGAATATGGAGAATTTTTCCCATCTTCACTCGGTCCCTTCGGATATAACGAAACTGTTGCTCAAGAACAGTTTCCGCTTACGAAAGAGAGGGCGGAGGCGCTGGGATTCGGCTGGGAAGAATATCCCCGCGGTACCTATGGCAAAGAAACTTTGAAATGGGATAACGTTCCGGACGCCATAGGAGACCTTAACGTGGCGGATGTGAGTAGGGAGATATTTTCTTGCGTAAAATGCGATAAAAACTATCGTATTATTCCGCCAGAGTTGCAATTCTATAAGCGTTTGAATATTCCAATTCCCAGGATGTGTCCCGATTGTCGTCACGACCGACGCATGACCGCCCGCGGTCCGAATCGCCTTTCCGCCCCTCAGCAATGCAGATGTGACTATAAGGTGTATCAAAATACCGCGAGCCATACCAACCATCCCGAGGGCAGGTGCCCCAATATGTTTAGGTCCAGCTACCGTCCCGACGGGACAGAGGTCGTCTACTGCGAGCAATGCTACAATGCGGAAGTAGCGTGAAGATGGAAGGTGGTAGGTAGAATGTAAAAAGTAAAAAAATGGAACCGGAAACCAAGACATGCCAAAGTTGTCACAGCGCATTTGTAATAGAGCCGGATGATTTTGGTTTCTATGAGCGTATTAAGGTTCCGCCTCCAACCTGGTGTCCGGATTGCCGACTACAGAGAAGGATCTGCTTTCGCAATGAGCGCTCTCTGTATAAGGGGGCATGCGCGCTTTGTGGGAAGAGCACTATTACCTTCTGTTCCCCAGACAAGGAGTTGGTCGTGTATTGCAATGATTGCTGGTGGTCGGATGGGTGGGAAGCGATAGAGTATGGTCGGGAGTATGATTTTTCCAAGACATTTTTTGAGCAGTTTGTGGAATTGCGCAGAGCGGTACCGCACATGGCTCTGTGGCAACGCCATAACTCCGAGAACGTCAGCTATTCCAACATGACCGGAGAATCTAAGAATGTTTACTTAGGGTACTCGGTCGTTAACTGTGAAGATGTTTATTATTCTCGGGCAGTAGATAATTCTGTTCATGCTTATGATTGTTTAAATGCAGAGAGCCTCAATATGTGTTACGGGGACGCATATTCGGGTAGATGTAATAACTGCCATTTTATTTTTCGCGCTACTGACTGTGTGGATTCCTGGTTTCTGTTTGACTGCGTGAATTGCCAGGACTGCGTAATGTCTCACAACCTAAGGAATAAGAGGTATGTGATACGCAATAAGCAATATACCAAGGAAGAATATCGTAAAAAAGTGTCGGAAGAATTCGATTTTGGAAGCCATTCTAATCTAGATAAATTTAAAACTGAATTTAGGGTGATGATGGAAAACTGTCTACATCGTTGGGCGGACGTCATAAAGTGCGCTAATTCCGATGGAGATGCTATTTCTAACGCCAAAAATTGCCATAACTGTTTTGAGGGCTGGGAGCTTGAAAACGTCAAGAACGCCATGCGCGTATACTATCTAAAAGATAGTATGGATATAAGCGGACTCATTTATTCTGATTTATCCTACGAATATGCGACCGGAGGAAGAGAAAGCACTGGCATAAAATTTTCCACCAACTCTATTGGCAACCTGGCCAATGTTGAATTTACCGACTTTTGCAACGCCTCTTCAAACGTTTTTGCCTGCGTCGCCCTGCGCAACAAGCAGTACTGTATTTTGAACAAGCAATACACCAAGGAGGAGTATGAAGCTCTGGTCCCCCAGATCATAGAGCATATGAATACTATGCCCTATATAGATAAACTAGGCAGAGTATATAAATACGGGGAGTTCTTCCCCCCGGAACTCTCTCCCTTCGCCTACAATGAAACCATCGCCCAGGAGTACTTCCCCTTAACCAAAGAGCAGGCTCTAGTTCAGGGATACAAGTGGAGAGACCCAGATACCAAGCAATACACAGTGACCAAACAACCCCAGGACCTGCCGGACCACATCAAAGACACCCCCGACTCTATTCTAGAGGAGGTGATAGGGTGTGGGCATGGGGCAAGATGCAATCATCAATGCACGTCGGCTTTCAAGCTGATACCCCAAGAGCTGGGGTTTTACAAGAAGATAGGATTACCTATTCCTAGATTATGTCCTAATTGTAGGCACTACGAACGCCTCAAGCTTAAAAATCCCTATAAGCTCTGGCATCGCAAGTGTATGAAGCCGGGTTGCTCCAATGAGTTTGAAACCAGTTACGCGCCCGACCGGCCAGAGATGGTTTACTGCGAGCAGTGTTATAATGCGGAAGTGGCTTGAAGACACAGAGTAGAGCGTAGAAAGTAAATTTCTAATTGCTCTAATTTCTAAATAAATCCTAATTCCAACTATTTAACATGCACAAAAAAATAAGAGATAAAATACAATCCGAGATAGACTCCATAAAAGACTTGGATAGTCTAAAGGCCACCCTGCTTTCAACGATTAAGGAGTTTAGAGGTAATCAAGAGAAGCTAGGATATGTAGCTGGAATGATTGCTTCGGATGGGCGGGATAAAATATGGGAGAATATTCGCGCCCTAGATGATTTCGCGGAGCAGCTTAGGAAGGCTAATGACTTTCCTATTTTTTCGGCGGTAGATGTATTTAGCGAAGACGTGTACGGCGCCATAAACTTGGAATCACTGCCAGACGCTGATTTTAAAATATTCTGGAGAGATGTTTTGGGTTCGGGCTACGTCACGGATATTTTTATGGGTCCGCGCTGGGAAGATTCAGAAGGCGCTAAAGACGAACACGAATTTAGCAAGTCCGCGGGCATCCTCATCCACTATCCCTAATTCCCAATTCTTAATTCATAATTCATTCTGCAATGCGTAAGGTAATGGTGTTTGGAACATTTGACGGTATACATCGCGGGCATCGCGAGTTTTTAAAAGAAGCTAAAAATCAGGGTCAGTACTTGATCGCCGTTGTGGCGCAGGACCATGTGATTGAACATTTAAAGGGTCATTTACCGGAAATGAATCTAGAAGAAAGGTTCCAGCACTTGTTGGACGAAGACGAGGTGGACCAGGTGGTGATAGGGGACGCGGAAATAGAAACTTGGGGAGTGGTGAGGCAGCATCGTCCGGAAGTTATCGCTTTGGGCTACGACCAAGTCCAGCTGGCAGATTCTCTTCGATCCCACTTAGATGAGTTTGATTGGCATCCGGAGGTGAAGGTTATGAAATCTTTTGAACCGAACGTTTATCATTCCAGCCTACTTAAAAGATAGAATCGGGCAAATTTTCCGTTTGAAGTATATCTCCCGCTAGGTCCTAATGACTAAGTTCTAAATCTTATTTATTAATCTTCTGCGCTCTGTCGCAGACCAGCTTGGGCTCGTCGTTGCGAGAAGACATATGACCCTCCACCAAAACCACGTTTCCCACTTCCCAGACCGGGAGAGTTTTAGTGAGAGTGCTGTTAAAGACTACGACTTCTATGGGTTGAGGGGAAAAATCTTCTACGCTGGCAAATATCATAGCGCGTCCGCTCTTGGTGGTGATCTTTTTCAGACTGGAAACGCAGCCCGCGATAATCACTTTTTCATCGCTGTCTTGCATTTGGCGCACTTCGGCGATGGGTTTGGCGTTAACTCTTTTTATAACATCTAAATAGCTGTTAAGTGGGTGGTCGGAAAGGTAGAAGCCTACCAATTCTTTTTCCCAGGATAATTTTTGGGCGGAGGTAGCGGGTGGGCACTCCTTGAGAATCAGGGTTGGCGTTGGCATGGTGCCTGCTCCGAAGAGAGAGCTACTGGCTTGTTCTTGGGACTTGCGGAAATTAGAGGCGAATTTAACTATTTCATCCGAGTTGAAAAGTCCCTGATTGCGTTCCAGCCCGAGCGAGTCAAATACACCCGCCTTGATCATGCTCTCCAAAGATTTTTTATTTAAATCCTTGTGTTGGGTGCGAGTTAAAAATTCACTAAAAGAAGTAAACGGTCCGCGCATTACTCTTTCTTCAATAATGGCCTGCGTGATAGCCTCGCCCACGTTTTTAATGGCTTGTAAGCCGAATCTTATCTTTTCTCCTTCTGGGGTGAAGTCCACAAAGCTTTTGTTCACATCGGGAGGCAGTATATCTACCTTATTCTGGCGTGCCTCGTTAATAAGCAAAGAAATCCGCTCAATATCATTTACCTCCGCGTTTAATAAGCTCGCCATGAACTCTTCCGGATAGTGCGCTTTAAGATAGGCAGTGCGGTAACCGATTAGAGCATAGCAGACCGCGTGGCTTTTATTGAAGCCATAACGCGCGAAGGGCGGGAACAACTCCCAAATGGCCTTGGCGATTTTTTTGTCTATGCCATTTTTTATCATACCGTTCACTAGCTTGCTTTCCTGTTCGTCCAGCAGCTCCTTAATCTTCTTGCCGATAGCTTTGCGTAGAGTATCCGCTTCCGCCAGAGAGTAGCCGGCCAAGTCGCGCGCGATACGCATCATCTGTTCCTGGTAGACACCTATGCCGTAGGTGTTTTTTAGAATTGGCTCCAGCTTGGGGTGTAGATAGGTAATCTTCTCCTTGCCGTGTTTGCGCTTAATATAGGAGGGGATAAGTTCCATTGGGCCGGGGCGGAATAGCGCCACCAGCGCCACCAGGTCTTCAAATTCGGTTGGCACAATCTCTTTCATATAACGGCGCATACCGCTGGACTCAAACTGGAATACTCCGGTGGTATTGCCGACCTGCAGCAGCTCAAAAGTTTTTTGGTCGTTAAGCGGCAGTTTGGATATATCCAAATCCACGCCGTGCAAATCTTTTATGAGACGCACCGTATTCTCAATAATAGTCAGATTCCGCAACCCCAAGAAGTCAATTTTGAGCAATCCCAGGTCTTCTACGGAGTGCATTTCAAACTGGGTGATGACATTACTCCTTTCCTGCGGAGCGAATTGAAGCGGCACCACATTTACCAATGGCTCCTTAGATATCACTGTTCCGCAAGCGTGCACGGAGGCGTGGCGGGCGACTCCCTCCAGGTGCGCCGCCGCATCAAGTAGTTTTTTGGCATCCGGGTTGGTATTGTAAAATTCACTGAGCTCCGGCACTTTTTTAATGGCCACCGCCAATTTTTCGTTGAGAGGTATTAGCTTGGCAATCTGGTCGCAAAAGCCGTAAGTCATGCCCATGGCTCTGCCCGCGTCTCTGATAGCGGCGCGCGCCGCCATGGTTCCAAAAGTAATAATTTGGGCCACTCGATCTTCGCCGTAGGTGTCGCGCGCGTAGGCTAAAACCTCGTCCCGGCGCTTGTCCGCGAAGTCAATATCAATATCTGGCATTTGAATACGTTCCGGATTTAGGAAGCGTTCAAACAATAGGTCATAGGGCAGGGGATTAACGTCGGTAATATTCAGAATATAAGAAACCAAACTGCCCGCCGCCGAGCCTCTGCCGGGACCGACCGCTATGCCATGGTCTTTGGCCCAGTTAATGAGATCTTGCACTATTAAGAAGTAGTCCGCGAAACCAGTTTTTTCTACCACGCCTAATTCGTATTCCACGCGGTCGTGCACCTCTTTGGTCTGTTCTTCCGGCTTGAAGCGATTGCCAATTCTTTTTTCAACCAGTTCTCGCAAATACTGATTGGCAGTCTTGCCGTCCGGTTTCTGAAAATCCGGCAGTAGCACCTTGCCCAACTCTAGCTCCACATTGCACATGTCCGCGACAACTTGAGTGTTGGAGATCGCCTCCGGCACCTCCGCGAATCTCTCCGCCATTGTGTCCGGGCCAGCGATAGAGAAGTCGTCTTCCTTAAGCGATAGGCGGTCGTCGTCCGAAAGTTTATTGCCGGTTTGAACCGCAAGCAAAATATCATGATATTCCGCCTGTTCCGGGTAGGTGTAGTGGCTGTCCTGGGTGGCGATAAGGGGGATTCCGGTTTCTTTGGATAATTTAATTTTAAGCGGCCAAACTTTTTCCGCTTCCGGTATGTGGGGATGCTTTTGAATTTCCAAATAATAATTTCCCTTGCCGAAGATTTCTTCGTATTCTTTCGCTATTTTTACCGCCTCATCAAATTTGTCGGCCAGTAGTGCCTGGTCTATCTCTCCGCCCAGACAAGCGGAAGAGGCGATTAGCCCCTCGTGATTTTGGCGCAAGAGTTCCTTGTCTACCCGGGGCTTGTAATAGAATCCTTCCAGATGAGCGGCGGTGACTAGTTTAATAAGGTTTTTCCAGCCCTGCTTGTCTTTGGCGAGTAGAATGAGGTGGTAGTATCTTTCACCCGCCTCCTTGCTGAAGCGGTCTTTGGGAGCGACATATGTCTCTACGCCTAAAATAGGCTTAATGCCAGCCTTCTTAGCTTTCTTGTAAAACTCCACCGCGCCATAGAGTACGCCGTGATCGGTAAGAGCAATTGAATCCATCCCCAGCTCTTTGACCCTACCTACCATAGCGTCTATCTGGGTCAGGCCGTCTAAGAGGGAGTAGTGGCTGTGGGTGTGTAAGTGAGTAAATTTAGCCATAAATATTGTTTTGCCCACCATCCCGCAGGGCGGGATTTTAGGGAGATTCGGCTGGTTTTCCAACCGGGTTCATTGTACAAAAATTACCCAAATTTAACAATTAGCCGTTTTACAAAAACCCCGCTTTTCCTTATTATTGGGCTCGTAGCGCCACCTTAGCTCAGTTGGTAGAGCAACACTTTTGTAAAGTGAAGGTCCCCGGTTCGAGTCCGGGAGGTGGCTCAGCTATGGGGCAGAGGAGAGGGGGGAGATGGATCGTGAGTTTTCATCTCATTAGTTTGTTTTACTTATATTGTTTGATATAATTGTATATAATAAAGAGGTCAACCGATATTTAAATAAATGCCATGAATAAGGGTAATAGAGGGATAATTGCAGAGCAGATGCTTGTAGATTTGTACCTAACGAAGAAGAGATCCGCTAAAGAGATTTCTGAAATATTGAATTGTTCCGAAAATAAAGTTAATTATTGGCTTTTGAAATATGCGATAGAAAAACGGAGCATTAGTGATGCGGTTTACGCTAGATGCAACCCGAACGGAGACCCATTCAAGTTTTTCGCGCCCATAACCCCAGAGGATTTCAGATTATTTGGGCTGGGCGTAGGGCTCTATTGGGGCGAGGGCACCAAGGCAGATAAAAATCAGGTTCGGTTGGGCAATTCTGACCCCAAGCTAATCTTGGCGTTTATGAAGTTTCTTAAAAGATTTTTCGGGATAGATAAAAACAATTTCAAATTCCATTTGCATACGTTCTCGGACATAGATACCAAAGAGGCTATGGATTTTTGGAAAAAAGAGCTGGGAGTTGGAGTGAGCCAGTTTTATAAACCAACAGTAACCAGGTCTGGTAAGCTGGGAACCTACCGAAAGAAGAGTAGGTACGGGGTAATAACTGTCCACTTTTCAAATACAAAGTTAAGGGATATAATGGTCGGGCTTATTGATAAGGTAGATAAGCCGTTGTAGCTCAGTTGGTAGAGCAACTCCATGGTGGGACGCAAGTCTCCTGCCCATCCCGATGGCAACATCGCGGATGAATCCCGAATAACGGTTAAAGACCTGCACAGGTTAAGACCGTAGCCGCTTAGCGGCTCGAACGACTGACAAGGGGTCCCGCTCCGCGGGATAAGATACAGTCTAGTCCCCTAATAGTGTCTAGAAAATAGGGGTGTAAGCGAAGGAGTAGGTCGCCGGTTCAAATCCGGCCAACGGCTCAATTTGAACGAAAGGAGGTGTCGGAGGGAAAGCTACCGGGTTCCCTCCGAAGAAGGAGGTTATTCGGAACCGTGGGTTCCGAAAGCGCAGCTCCGAGGTTACCGAGAGGCGAGTAGTGAAATTCCGGCCAACGGCTCAGATTATAATTGACTAAAACGTTCTTTTGGGGTACCATATCCCAGTTCTAAGTAGTATCCTACTTACTACTTTCTACTCACTACTTACTAATAAAATGGCCAAAGTAAAGCGTTCCGACAAGCTTATCGGATTGAAGTGCGAAACCTGCAAGAGGCGGAATTATTATATTTCCAAGAATAAGAAGACCGTGGAGCGTAAAATCGCTTACAAGAAATTTTGCGCCTGGTGCAGAAAGCACACCGTCCACAAGGAAGCCAAGATAACCGCGAAATAGATTTTCAACCTTAAAGCCCCGCACTTGCGGGGTTTTAAGTTATCCTGTTAAATTTAACCGTTACCATTGGGGGCATAGTTCAGTGGTAGAATGCTTCTCTCCAAAAGAAGAGATCTGGGTTCGATTCCTAGTGCCCCCGCAAATGTTTTGCCCCGCCCTTGTGGCGGGTTGAAACATTTTTGGCGGTAGGAATCGAATAGGGAAAGGAGTTGGAAAACGGGAGTTTTCCAAGGGCGGAGGTATTGGAACAGGAGGGTCTCAAAAACGACCCTGAGCTTGTCGAAGGGGAGCGTGTGAGACTCCTCTCACTATTGGCGATTAACACCCAAACAAATAGTTGCTTTGTCTTCTCTCGGATATGCTGTAAACTAATAGAAAGGCTAAAAATAACTTACAAAAATGAATCAAAAAATTAAAAATGTTCTAGGTGGGGCTATCGTTGTCGGGGTTCTAGTGTTTGGTTATTCCGCTCTTTCCTATGTCAGCTCTTACGATAAATCGATTCAGCCGTCTTCGTTCCGCAGTTTTTCGGCTGTCGGGGAAGGGAAGATTGTTGCTATTCCAGACGTTGCGGTATTTACCTTCAGTGTGATAAGTGAGGGTGGGAAAGATATCGCGTCTTTGCAGGCTAAAAACACGGAAAAAGTTAACCAGGCAATCGAATTTGTGAAATCGAGCGGTGTGGATGCGAAAGATATCAAGACACAGGGATACAGCCTTTCTCCGCGCTATCAGTATGCGACCTGCCGCGAGATTATGCCAGCTCCGTTAATACCGGGGGCGGAGAATGTGATTTCTAAGGTTTGTCCGCCTGCCGAGATAGTCGGATATACGATTACCCAAACCGTACAGGTAAAGGCGCGTGACTTCGCTAGGGTTGGTGATATTCTGAGCGGTGTTGTCTCGCGGGGCGTGAACGATGTTTCGCAATTGTCCTTCCAGATTGATGATCCGAGCACTATTCAGGAGCAGGCGCGCGAACAGGCGATACAGAAAGCAAAAGCTAGGGCGGAAAAAGTTGCCACCGCCGCTGGATTCAGATTGGGAAGATTGCTCTCCGTGGACGAGGGCTATGCCCCGTATCGAGTGTATAACTCCGCGCTTGATTATGCCGCTACCGAATCCGCTTCGTCCGTAAAGGCTCCGCCTGCGCCTACGGTTGAGCCAGGGAGTCAGGAGATTACGGTTAATGTCACGCTTCGTTACGAGATCGAATAATAATTTCGGACAAACAAAAAGGTTGAGTGTTCACGCCTAGCTTTTTGTTTCCATTCTCTTCTTCGGATAGGATGATAAAATATTAACCTTATGAGTAAAAAAATAATTATCGCGGTTGTTGTTCTGGTGGTAGCTATTTCGGCCGTGTATTTCTATATGCAGAAGACAGGGGAGCAGGCGGGAACGAATAGGGCTGAAGTGCTAGCAGCTCCTGCCCAGTCCTACAAATGGAGTTTTGTGGAATCCGAACCGGACGAACAGAGCGTTCCCTATACAACCATTAGTATCACTACAAATGGAAATACTCGCGCAGTGGGTAAATATACCGGTAGTTGTCACGAGGTGGAGGCTGGTCAGACCGGCATACTAAGCGAGTCCGCCGACCCGAACGAGGTTTCGCGCGTGCAGTGCTGGTTTGCGGGCGGGGGAAATGAAATTGGTGTTTTTAAGGAGGGCGGGAGAGTGGTGGTTAAGGTCGGAGAGCTGGGCGAGGGAGACGCCGAGAACCCGGCTTTCCGGGGCAATTTCCAAGCCGTCTTAGAGATCTAGCTTCCGCTCAAATATTTTCTTTTAACGGTATTCCTGCTACACTTACCAAGTAATCAACTAATCAACAAATACACATATGGCAAAAAGATTCACGACAGTAGGTACTCCTCAGAAATCGCATTCCCATAAGACCAAGAAGCGCTTGGAGATAAAGAGGCAGATGCTCGCGGCTAGAAAGAAGCGCGTATAGGGACTATTCCAATAAGAGTATGCGTGTGTTTAAAAAAGATATCGCGCTCGGGATATGTCTTGTTTTAGTCTCTTTTTTGTTGCCACTTTTTAAGATTGGTAACGAATTGGGTACGTTAGTGAGCGCAACTTCCACGGTTTTCGCGATTGTTGCCGGATTTTTTATTGCGGACGCCATGTCTAACTACTTGCGTCTACAGACCCTGATAGCGGAAGAAAACGCCTCGCTTATTTCCATAGCGGACACCGCGAGGAAGATAGGCGACAACAAATCGGAGAGCGTGCATCAGGCCATTGATCAATATATGATTGCTCAGTTAAACCTTGGAACGCTCGGTCATGTTTTTCAAACAGAGAAAGAAGTAGACCGAATAGAGACGGCCATCAACGCTCTCGCAGTCGGTCCTGAAGAAAAAGAATATCTGGAACGCATCCTAGACATGAAAGATAAAATTATTTCTTGTCGGCAAGAGATATCACTGGCCGCGAAAAACAATCTGACCACTGGTCACTGGATTGTTCTTATAACGCTTGCGGTTTTGATGATAACAACTATTTTAGCTATCCGAGACGGGAGTATGCTTATGAGCTTAATCGTTAGCTTGATTATCATTGGAACACAAGCAGTTCTGGTTCTATTGCGCGAGATGGACAACAATCATCTTTTAGAGAAAAAGCTTGCGTATGAGAACCCGCGCGAGGTTTTTCACGCCGTATCTCAACCGCCCTACTATCCGCATTTTTCTCCCCTATATTCTCGTTTGCCGAACGAGGCAGGGTTATACCGCCTGGGCAGAGAGGATATGAGCCGGGAGAAGTCTTGGGATGTGGTTGAGGTGCTCAAGAGCAAGGCCTAACCCTTCCATGTTTCCTGGTATAATCAAAGCATGAATACGCTCGCCCATATTCTTCTTTTTTTATTCTCCTCCGCGGTCATCTGGTTTTTCGCGGGCATGCTTATTGAATCCGTGGACCGGGTCGCGAAACACTTTCACAAAAGTGGTTTTGCGATAGCCTTCTTTATATTGGGTTTCTTGACGTCCATCAGCGAGATATCGGTTGCGACCAACTCCTGGATTGAGGGTGTGCCTCAGGTCTCGGTAGGTAACTTAATCGGTGCCTCTTTCGTGATTCTGCTTTTTATTATTCCTTTCTTAGCTGTAACCGGAAAAGGCGTCCAGTTGCGTCACACCTTATCTCACCGCAATTTGCAGCTGTCTCTCTTGGCCATTCTTCTGCCTGCCCTATTTGTAATTGATGGAAGAGTCACCAGACTGGAAGGGTTGTCTTCCATATTGGCATTTGCGGTTCTACTCTTTCTGATTGAAAACCAAAAAGACTCCGTTAGGGCGGATGTGCAAATAATTGAAAAGGACCTTCTTGGGAATAATATCGGTTGGAGAGATGGAGCAAAAATATTGTTGGGCGGGATCTTTATTTTTATAGCCGGGCACTTCTTAGTGGAACAGGCCGTGTACTTCGCGAACGCTCTCCATGTGCCAAATTCCATTATCGGTTTGATACTTTTATCTATCGGGACCAATGTGCCGGAGTTGGTGGTTGCTGCCCAGTCAATCCTGAAGAAACGCAAAGATATAGCCTTTGGGGACTATATCGGTTCGGCCGCGACCAATACCCTGATATTCGGGGTTTTGGTTCTGGTAAACGGAAGTTTTGTGGTGGAGGCGAGTGAGTTTATTCTTACGGTCATTCTAACCATGGCCGGTCTTATCTGTTTCTATTTTTTTGCCTCGTCCAAATGGGTTGTCACCAGAAAAGAAGGCCTAATATTGCTTAGCTTCTACGCCGCGTTCCTCGTAATCCAACTAATGAATATGGTTCGGCTTTATTCCGGCTAGGTTGTTTCTGTTTTAGGGCGGATATCAGCCCTGCTGTTGCGCCATCGCGACCAGCTGTTTTACCAGGTTTCCCTTGGAAAACCGCTCGTAGTTTATGGCAATGGTGCCGTCGCTTACATAGGTAATTTTCTCGCCAAATACGATCAGGGTAATGCGCAGCTTCTCGAAAGCGCCCGGCCCAAGTTGTTTAGACGTTTCTTCAAACGCGTCAATCAATTTCCATAGCTGGTATTGTTCCTTGTCGTTTTCTCGGGAGATAAACCCCGCGAAATCTATGTTGGGATAGCGCGTTACTAATTGTTCCAGGCTAGATATGGTTGAAGCTGTTCTACGACGAGTTGCCCCGGCGGGCTTATCGTCCGAGAGCATCTTTTTGAGATATTCTATGACCAGCTCTTTGCGAGCGCTGGAAAAAGAAGAGAGTTTTTCTATAACTTCTTCAAATTCGCTACCTCTATCTTCTTGGTTTGGAAAATTCACCTTGGTGGTAGCCTGCCATCATTTATGTAGTTTTGTATAGCCGTTTGAGCTTCTCAAGTCCGCGGTGCGTTTGTACGGCGATGGTGTTTTTGGATTGTCCGGTAATGAGGGACATCTCCTGAAGCGAAAGATCTTGCACATACTTCATGCGCATTACCTTTTGATATGTTTCCGGGAGGCGCTGGATTAAGAAAAGTGCCGCCTTGCCGTCTAGAATTTTGAAAAGACGCCCAGAATCATCCGTGCCCGGCTCAAATCCTTTCTCTAAAAGGAGGTCGAGCGAAGTTGTTTTGTGTTTGCGATATTCATCTATTACCAGATCATTGAGGACGTGATACAGAAACGCCTTCATTATATCCACCTTGCCACCCTTAAGGAGGTATCTCCATGTTTTCATAAAAACATCTTGCACCAACTCCTGACTAACTCCCTGGTTGTTAACTTTGAAAAAGGCGTATGAATTAAGCCCCTTGCTGTAGCTTTGGTAGGCCGTGGCCAAAACCTCTTTTTGTTGTTTTTCTTCCTCGGGGGTTATCATATTGAGTTTTAAAGGTCCTCGGTATCTAAGCCGCCCGTTTGCGTGCAATATTACACGGGCATTACAACGGCGCGGTAAAAACGAGGATATATATAGGCTCTCCTGCGTTTGTGACCGACCGGATATGGGGTGCTTCAGCGCACCGAGATTACAGAGTCGCGCGCTAAGGAGTAGGTAATTGGTTCTTGAGTGTAGCACGTTACGCGTTTAATAGCCCGTTTGAGCGTCCTAGAACTTTCATAGCTTTGGGCCTCTATTTCAGACCAATGAAACAATTCCGGGTCTGGGGCGGCTATGGTTATATGCGAAAGGATAAAAAAGTTTTACGGAAAAGTGTTAATTTGCAAATAGTTTTCTTGGTCACGGCCGTTGTGGTCACGGCACTTTTCTGGTTTGGTCCTTATCTATACCAGGTCTACGCTCAATTTTCAGTCCGTAATTCCACGGAGTCCCCGTTGGGAGCTCTCCCTTCGGGCGCGACGTATTTTTCCACCACTCGAGCAGCAACTCTTCCCGTAACCCCGCTCTCAAAGCAACCAACGCTGGGTGTTAATATTGCGAATAACGGCTTGATCATTTTGCGCGGGGCACGGGTCGTGTCCTCTTCCAACGGCATCGTGCGTGTAGTTACGGCTTGGGATTCTATTTCTTTTACCTGGGGAATACAGACTAAATCGTTTACGGAATTCATAACCTCCCGGGGCGAGAAAGAGGCCCTAGAAGACGTCCGGGCGGGCGATATAGTCACCATTACGGGGGATTTGGTTCAGGGCGGGGTAGAACCAGTTATCGTCGCGCAATTTATGAGGAAATACTGGTAATGGGAGCAGGGCGGGTAACCCCAAGGAGAGAACCTATTTATGAGATGTATTATGTAACAATTTAAGTCCTATAACGGCGTAATTATTATGGAAACAAACAAAGAAGATATTGTGCAAAAAACTAAGACAACCGGAGCCGATTTTTTGGGTCCTCTTTGGGAGAAGAGCTGGACATATATTAAGACCGTGGTGGACGTGGTACGAGAGCCGATTTTGATTTTAGATAAGGACCTTCGCGTGATGGCGGGCAATGAGTCTTTCTATAAGATGTTTCAGGTTGGGCCGAAAGATACCGAGGGCAAGATTGTTTATGAACTCGGAGACGGTCAGTGGAATATCCCTGCCCTACGCAAGCTACTGGAGAGTATTTTGCCCAAAAACACCTTTTTTAAAGGTTTTGAAGTTGACCACGAATTCCCTCTGATTGGACGCAAAATAATGATTTTGAACGCGCGGCAGATCCATAACGAAGACGATATTGTCTCCGGAATATTCCCGCCCATCATACTTTTAGCCATGGAAGACGTTACGGAAATGATGGCGGTGGCGGAAACGCTGGCCAGCCACACCAATCAACTGGAAGCCAAGCTTATGGAGCGGACCCAGAAGCTGGAAGCCCACATTGGGAAATTAGAACAGGAGATTAATGCACTAAAAGGAAAGCCATAACCCCAAATGGCCAGAGCTAAGATCACGATACTACGATTCCTACAGCAAATCCTGCGTCGTGCTCTCAGCGCCTTGCCGGAGAGCGAATACGGCAAAAACGAAGAATAGTCGTAATGTCTTTGTCGCGGAGACGGCAGCGTCTTCTGGAAAGTTCGCGTAAATTTATTAACCAACTAATACAAATATTATGAACAAAGTTACGGTCGCGGTCGGAGTAGTTGTTCTATTGGTAATCGGCGGGATTATCGTATATGCCAGTCAGAATACGACCTGGTTTTCTCCTGGCGCCAACACCACATCAACTACTGAAGTGGTGGTGGACGTAAGTCCAACCAGCACACCTCCAGTCCAGGCGCGCCAACCCGGAAGGCCCTTAGTGACGACCAGCGCCAATGTTGCCGCTTCTGACATAGCCGCGGTTTTAGGTGGCGTTGTAACTCCAAATGGTGCCTTGACCAGCTACTGGTATGAGTACAGTACTTCTTCTGATCTGAACAATAAAATATCGGGTAAAAGCCAAACGGTTGGGTCTGGATTCGTCTCAATCTCTGCGCCTGGCTATATTACGGAATTAGCTAAAAACACAACCTACTATTTCCGCCTGGTGGCTCTAAATCAATATGGCCAAACGGTTGGCACGCAGTATTCCTTCCAGACTAGTCCCAGCAATCCTCCGATAGTGGGCAGTGTTCCGGTAGTAAAAACCTTAGCGGCAAATCAAATATCAAGAATTACTGCCAATCTGAACGGAGAAGTAACCCCCAATAAAGTATCTACGCAATATTGGTTTGAGTATGGCAAAACCGCTGACCTGGGGAATACCACGGCAATTATTTCCGCTGGAAACGGTATGGACAGGGTGTCGGTGTCCGCATCTCTTGCTAGTCTGGACCCCAATACCACGTATTATTTTCGCCTCAACGCCCAAAATCAATTTGGCACCGTGAATGGCATGATACTTAACTTCAAAACCACTGGCCCAGTCTCGGCAGCTGCACCCTCCGTCATTACGAGGAGCGCTATTAATATAAGCACTTCTTCCGTTACCTTGCGGGGTACGGTTAATCCAAATGGCGCGGAAACCAGATACTGGTATGAGTACAGTCCGGACTCCATCTTTAGTTCTGCCTTATTGCGCTCAACCGAGCAGAAGTCGGTTGGGGCAGGATCAAGTGTAATATCGGTTGATGCAAGAGCGTCCGAGTTGATTCCGAGAACTAACTACTATTTTCGCGGGGTGGCGCAGAATAGTCTTGGACTTGTGCGCGGAGAACCGATGGTCTTCAAAACAAAATAACACTTAATTACAAAAATATGGGAATTGTTATATGGATAGTGTTTGGTGCTCTAGTTGGTTGGGTAGCCTCTCTAATAATGAAGACGGATGCCGAGCAGGGAGCGTTGCTTAATATTCTGGTCGGTATAGCCGGCGCCTTCATCGGCGGGTGGCTGATGAGTATCATCGGAGAAAGCGGGGTGGGAGGATTTAATATCTACAGTTTTCTAGTCGCACTCCTAGGAGCGTGCGTGTTCATCTTTATTCTGCGGATATTGCGTCGCTAAAATAAATAGTCGTTCTGGAAACACACTAATTAACATTAAAAACTATGGACTCATATAACTCTCCCACTACTAAGCCGTTGTTTAAAGGCACTCAGATCGTATGGTATCTTGTTTCTCTTTTGGAAGTATTGCTCGTATTCCGTTTTGTGCTCAAGCTGACGGGGGCAAACCCCACGGCTGGGTTTAGCAGCTTCATATACGCCCTAACCTGGCCCTTTACCGCTCCATTTCTCGCGGTGTTTCCGAGGACCGTCGTGCAGGGCAGTATCTTTGAGTGGACCACCCTGCTTGCGATGCTGGTCTATTGGATGATTGCCCTCGCGATTGTCCGGCTGTTTCTTATGAGCAAAACAGTGTCAACTCCGGAGGCGGCGGCAAAACTTGACGAAAAATAAAAGCAGGGTAGGCGATAATACTCCAGGCTTAGACATGTTGTAATAAGGCGCCTGCCGAGACGGCGTTTGTATAAAGGCTAGTTACAAATAATTAACTAAAGCTAACTTGCCGGTAAAAACACATGAAAAAGCCTAGTAGAAATACAATAATAGTAGCCATATTAACCGTGGTATTCGTGCTCGGCTTTGCTGGGCCAATTGCCGCGCTGGCGGCCACAACCCCATCTCTGGGAGCGGCGGCAGCTTATGGCGTGCTGGGTAGTACCTATACCAACACTACCGCAGGGACCACGATTAATGGAGGAGTAGGGTTCACTACCGGACCAGCAGTTGCTCCTTTGGGCACACATATAAACTATGGCTCCGGTGCTCCGTACGCTATCGCGGGCGCGGACCAGGGGAGCGCTCTATCTGCTCTGGCTTCTCAATTATGTACTTTTACTTTCGGGGGAGGAGCGATTAATCTCTCCACCGACATAACCCATGGCACTGCTGGCGTGTACGTGCCCGGAGTGTATTGTAGCTCGGGAGCGATGGACATAGGAGGTCCGCTTACGTTAAACGGGAGTGGAACATACATCTTCAGGCCAGTTGGTGCGCTTACTTCCACAGCGGGTGCGACCGTTACTCTCACGGGAGCGTCTGCTTGCGACGTTTTCTGGACGCCAACGCAAGCCGCAACATTTGCCGCCAACACCACATTAGCGGGTACCGTTATCAGTAACGCGGGGGTAACCGTAGGCGCCAACACTACTTGGACAGGGAGGTCTTTGGCGTTTGGTGGAACCATCACTACTGATACGAACACTATCACCGTACCGACCTGCGGGTCACTACCCGCTACTCTTAATGTGGTTAAGCTGGTTGTTAACGGCGGTGGCGGTGCGGCGATTTCTTCAAGTTTCAGCGTGCACGTGAAAAATTCTTCCAGTACGGAGGTGTCGGGAAGCCCGGCAGCGGGAGTCGCGGCGCCTGGAATTTCTTATTCTCTCGCCGCGGGCACGTACGCGGTTAGCGAAGATGCGAATACTTCCTATGTGCGAAGTTTCAGCGGGGCTTGTAACTCAAGCGGGAACGTGACGCTCGCCGCGGGCGAAAACAGGACCTGTACTATTGTTAACACCTTCGTTCCTCTGGCGGCGCCAGTTCTTATCGGTGCCGGAGGCGGCAGGATTATACCCCTGATTGGGATAGTCAAAGTTCCTACGCCATTAGCCTTGCCTGCGGGTCCCGGCTCGGTCATTTACAACTATACGGCTTGGAATGTTGGAGGTCAGCAGTCTCTGACTAATGTTACACTAACGGACGACAAGTGCGCTCCGGTAAATTTTGTTTCCGGCGACCTTAACAACAACGCCAAGCTTGATCCAGGCGAATACTGGAAATACAGTTGCGCCGCAACGCTCGCGAACACTACCACCAATACCGCGATTGCGATTGGGCATAGCGACGACGGCGCCAACCAAGCCACGATCGCCACCGCAATCGCAACGGTGGTCGTCGGCGCACCACTCACGCCCCCGCTCATTAATATCATAAAGGTGCCCGATCGCCTGACCCCGTTCCCATTCGGAGGAGGTGATGTTACCTATGCTTATACCGTAATAAATCCGGGCGTAGTTGCGTTGCACGATGTGGTCGTAACGGACGACAAGTGCGCTCCAGTCTCTCGTATCTCTGGAGATCTGAACAGTAATAATCTGCTTGAGCCGAGTGAAATCTGGGCGTATACCTGCCGGACAAACGTTCCAGCTTCAACCAGGAATATCGCTACTGCAGAAGGTAAGGCTAATGGTTTGACCGCGCTGGGCTACGCCTTCGCTGATGTTCTAGTGACCACCCCCAGTCTTCCTGACGCAGGATTCCTTCCAGAAGATAGTACATTCTCGGGAGACATTATCGTAATCTCGGGTCTCCTCCTATTCGTCTTGACCGCGCTGGCGGTAATTTCAAAAGAGCGTACGGTTTAGCCGAGGTAGAGAGGAAAAATATTTACCCTTGAATATTTGAGGGAGTTTACGTGACCTGAATTCGCTAGGCGTCTAGTTAATAAGTTCGGTGAACACCACGATTCTTCGGTCATACATTTTTTGGTCTTTGATCCAATCTCCTGTGCAAGTTATTAGATTGAGCCTAGTCTTCCCGGAATCATTAGAAAAAATATCAGTAGTTACGGCATCGTGTTCGTAGATTTTAGTTTCCACAACCCGGAACTGCGCCGTCTTACCCGCCCGATCCACCACCCCTACGGAATCGCCTGGTTTCAAATTGCCGAGATTATAAAAGACGGCCTCTTTAACTTTCTTGCCATCCAAGTGACCGTCAATCACGGCGCTACCCGGCATACCGGGCCTGGGTCCCAAATTATACCAGGCGACATCCGTGAAGTTGGTGGGGATGCCCATGGTTCCATCATTCCTCCAAGAAAGTCCTACGCTCTGAATATTGGCATCCACCCCGATAGCGGGAATGAGTAATCGTGTCGGCTGACTAGGGACATCAAAAGAAGATCCAAGACTCACTGCCGCGGGAATCGCGGCCATGGGCTTTGGATCTTCTGCCACTGGTTCCACAACCTCTGCGATAGACCCGGGGCTTTCTGCTCCTATAGGGAAGATTTGCCGGGTCTGACTTCTGGTTTGCAGGAAAATGGAAAGGCCTGCTACGAGCAGGCCTACGCCCAAAGATAAGAGAATCGCCGCTTTCCAGGAAAATGTTTTTGTAGAATTAGCGCTCATATCACTTAAAGGCGTTCGGCCTGCTTATTTCTTTATTGACCGAAACCACCGCCCGTGCTCGGTAAGCCAGGAGTAACCGGAGGAGTAACGACACCGCTCAAGACATTCACCGCGCAGGTATCCATTAGTCCCGCGCTTGTGACGGTCAAGGTTTTAAGTCCGCTGGACGCGTAATTAGCGCTAAAGCCCGAGCCATTCGGATTGATGATGGTCAAATCCGGAGAAGACCAGACATATACGCTATTACCTCCCGTTGCCGAAACAGAAACGGTTTGTCCCAATGTGACGCTTTGCACTGCCGGGGAACAGGCGATGCTGCCAGTAGATGCCGCCGCCGTAACGATTACGCTACAGGTTGCTGTTTGACCAGCGCTCGCAACTGTTACCAAATAGGTACCGGGATCCGGATAGCTGACCGCGAACTGATTGCCAGCTGTATTGGTAATGTTCAGATTCGGACCAGACCAGAAATAGGTTCCGTTGCCGCCCGTCGCAGTTAAAATCTCCGCCTGATTTGCCCTTACGGAAGACACTCCTAAAGTACAGACCAAAGGCGTGACTGTTTGCGCGAAGCCCAAAGAACCGATGCTCATGCCCGTAACCGTAAGGACGGTCACTAAAGATAAGAGCAGATACTTTTTCGTTGTTTTCATTGTTTTTATTTTTTGATTGTTGATGTGGATGGTTCGACCTTTGCCATATGATATAGAGCCGAGACGTCCCCCCAGATATTACAAGAGCTCAAGAAGCTTTAAACGGGCCCAGTTTCTCGGGTCTATTTCGGGTAATTATCAAAGTTTATAAGAACCTGTAATATGCTCTGATTTTGTAATCCTTTGAGACAGCTCCAACCGAAAGTGTTAGAATGTTCCAATGACGACCAATAAAATTGTTTTACTAATAATATGCGCGCTCATAATCGGTTTTGGGATATATTGGATTTCGGATAATAATAGAACTAAAGTAACGGGACCGGGGGTGGTGCCGGGCGACTTGGGCGGGGCGGTTTCAGAAGATAACAAACCAGTCGTTAATCCAATAAACACAGACAATAAAATTATGAACGCAACCATACACACCAATAAGGGAGATTTCAGTGTTGAGTTTACCCCAGAGACCACACCCAAGACTGTGGCGAACTTCGTCAAGCTGGCGGGAGAGGGTTTTTATAACGGAACTAAATTCCATCGGGTTATAAAGGGTTTTATGAATCAGGGTGGCGACCCCCTAAGTAAGGACGATTCTCAGATGGCGAGATGGGGGACCGGCGGACCAGGCTATACTTTTGAGGACGAAATAACTGCGAGCAATAGAAATGACGTGGGTACGATTGCTATGGCAAATGCGGGGCCAGACACCAATGGTAGTCAGTTCTTCATTAATGTTTCCGCTAACAACTTCTTAGACCAGAAACACACCGTTTTCGGCAGGGTAACCGCGGGTCTGGACGTGGTTATGGCCATCAATTCCGTCCCGACCGATCAGAACGACCGACCAATTAGTCCAGTAGTAATAGAGTCCATCACGCTTAAGTAGTTTATATGTCAGAAAGAATTGAAACATTGGAATTTTCCGGAGCGGAACTTGAACTGATAGACAGGCTTAAAAGCCTTGGTCCGGATAACCAGGAAGCGAGAGAGTCTTTGGTGGCTTGGGTGCAAGCAGAAGAAGTGCGCGCCAACGAGATTAACTCTCCCCGCGCCAACAATGAGTTTGACGTCAAAAGAGCTAAGCTCTATCGTGCGGCCGGGTTTACCAGGGAGGCTTGGGATATTTTAGAAACTATGCGCGTTCAGTTATATAGCGCAGGAGAGACGGATATCTATGATGAAGTGATGCGAATAATGGACGAAATGGATGAGGTGGGTTCCTAGCTTGAAATAAACATCTATTAGATCTTGTATTAATACTATGAGCCTGGCGGATCGGACCGATGAGGAAGTTGTCGCTATGGTGCAGGGCGGGGACGTGGACGCTTTTGGCGTAGTTGTGGAACGCTACGAGCAGAAATTATTGCGTTACGCCCGCAAATTCCTATTCGGTCAGGATGACGCTAAAGACTTAGTGCAGGATGTTTTTATTAGGGCCTATTCTAATCTGCAAAGCTTTGACGCGAAAAGAAGGTTCTCGCCCTGGCTTTACCGGGTAGCGCACAATGAGTTTTTGAACGTAATTAAGAGCAAAAAGGGCAAGGAGACTTTTTCTCTTTTTGATATAGATGTGCTTTTCCCTCATCCCATAGCCAGAGAGACGGCAGATGAAAGAGCTAATTCACGAGAGATCAAGGATTGGATGGAAAAGTCTTTAAATTCTTTAGATGCCAAATATCGCGAGCCCCTGGTCCTTTACTATTTTGAGGAGATGAATTATCAGGAAATCGCGGATATTCTACAGATTCCTGTTTCTACGGTGGGCGTGCGTTTGGGTCGCGGGCGAGCGTTGCTCAAGAAAAACATTAGGCCGGATAAATAAAATGAACGAAGAACAAGACAGGAAGAATATCGGCGGCGGTGTTTTAGAGGCCATAAAGCGTGGCAAAATTAGGATGCGTCCGCGCTGGCACTTTGTGTTGAGGGCAGTTTTGCTTATAACCGGCATAGCTTTAATGTTTCTATTTCTGTTTTATCTTATAAGTTTTATTTTCTTCACTATGCAACAAGCTGGCAACTGGTTTGTGCCGGTGTTTGGTCCGCGCGGTTGGCTGGTGTTCTTGCGCTCGTTGCCATTATTACTTATCTGCCTCTCCGGCATATTTATAGTTGTTTTGGAAGTGCTGGTAAAAAAGTATTCTTTTGCTTATCGCAAGCCGCTTTTATATTCCGCCTCCGCGGTATTGCTACTGGTTTTACTGGGAGGTGCTTTTATGGCGCCTATGCACCGCGGTTTTTTCAGATCAGCTCAGGAAAATAAATTACCCATGATGGGTTTATTCTATAAGAATTTCGGTCCGCCTCAACGACCCGGGGAAGTGCACCGCGGAGAGGTGATTGGCAGAAACTCGGACGGACTCCAAATGCAGGATGTTTTTGGAGGCACCTCCACGGTTGTTATCTATCCGGAAACACGTTTGCCATATGGAGCCGATTTTGAAACGGGAGACACCATTGTTGTGTTTGGGCAAAAGGATGAATCTGGCACTATTCGTGCATTCGGCATAAGAGAGATAGGCGATTTTGACTTAGACTCTGGTTTCCGCCGTTCGGGCAAGATGTTTCCGGTAATGAAATAAATAGACCTCGAGGTCTGTAGTAATAAGTAGTTGCGTGCGAATAGAAGGGTTCTGCGCAAATCAATCTGGTCGTGCCAACTTAAAGGTTAAGTAAAATTAAAAAATAATAGATAAAAAAAGAATATGAAAAGCAAAACAAAAATATTAATGTACGCGGCTTTGCCAATTATCGGACTGGGTATTCTGGGATACGGCACCGCTTCCGCCGCTGGCTGGGGTATGGGCAATATGGACCCGGAGCAGCTCGTGTCTAATCAGCAGTCTAAGTTTCAGTCCGAAGCGGATATTCTGGGAGTAGGCGTAGATGAGGTGAAGAACGCCTGGGCGAATGGTAAGACTCTTCTGGAAGTCGCTAAGGAGAAGGGTGTAACCCAAGAACAGCTTCAGGCCAAAATGAAAGCGGTTCGTCTGAAACAAATGAAGGAAAGTTTGCAGATTCTGGTAGATAAAGGCGTGATAACTCAAACTCAGGCGGACCAGAGGCTGAAGTTCATGGAAAGTAATGCGGGCAAAGTAAAAAAGGCCGGACGCGGTATGATGGGCAGACATATGGGTTTCGGATCCTAGTCTTCTCTCGAATGACGTTCCCGCTTCAAACAAGAAGCGGGAACGTTTTCGGGTATGTGGGCATAAATTTATTTCATGAATAAAATATCGGGCATAAGGCATTATTTTAAGAAATGTTGGGCGTGGGCTATCAGCCATAAGATAGCATCGGTACTAATAGCTATAGTTTTGGTTTGGGTGGCATATTATGGATATGGAAAAATGTTTGCCGCGGGTAGCGAGACTCGTTATGTGCTTACCTCCGTCCAGAAGGGAACACTGATTGCTTCTGTGTCCGGCACGGGTCAGGTTTCCGCAGAGAGCCAGGTAGACGTAAAGCCTAAAGCTTCTGGAGACATCGTGTTTATAGGAGTGAAGCAGGGAGACTCTGTAAAATCCGGTCAATTGCTCGTAAAGCTTGATGCCACCGCGGCCGAGAAATCGGTTCGAGACGCACAGTCTGCCTTAGAGTCCGCCCAGCTGGCTTTGCAAAAACTGGTTCAACCGGCGGATGCTCTTTCTATGACCCAGGCTGAGAACAGCTTGGCTTCTGCTAACCAGGCCAAACAGAATGCCTTGTCTGATCTGGCGAAAGTCTATGATGATGGTTTTAACACCGTTTCTAATGCTTTTATAGATATTCCGGGCTTGATTACTGGCTTAAACACGATTCTGAACGGCAGCGCTCTAAACAATTCTCAAAGCAACGCGGATGCTTATTACAGTTTAATAAAAGGATATCGGCCGGATGCGGATCAGTTTCGGGATCTTGCGATAGCCAGTTATCAAAAAGCCAGGACATCTTATGATAAAAATCTGCAGGACTATAAAAATGTAAGCCGCTATTCGGCCAAGGCGACGATAGAATCCTTAATTAAGGAGACTTACGAAACGACTAAACAGATTTCTGAGGCAATAAAAAACACTAAAACATTCTTAGATTTGGTGAACGACACCCTAACGACTAATTCCCAATCCGCTCATCCGCCCGCGCTTCTTGCTTCCCATGAATCAAGTTTGCAAACCTATACTGGTACGGCTAATACCCATCTGGGTAATCTGCTCAATATTCAGAACAGCATCCAGAATGACAAAGATTCTATTACGAACGCCGATATGTCGATTAAAGAAAAAACAGAATCTTTAGCTAAGCTTAAAGCTGGCGCGGATGTTTTAGATATCCAATCCCAGCAGTTATCTTTGAAGCAAAAGCAGAATAGTCTTTTGGATGCGCAGGAGAATCTATCCGACTATTATGTCCGAGCTCCGTTCGACGGAGTGGTCGGGAAAATGAATGTTGAGTTGCGAGATCCTGCTTCTCCTGCGACCGTGATAGCTACGGTTATAACCGACAAGAAGATAGCGGAAGTTTCTTTAAATGAGGTGGATGTCGCTAAAATAAAAGTTGGCCAAAAGGCGACTCTGACTTTTGATGCATTCCCGGACCTTGCTATCACCGGGCAAGTAGCCCAGGTAGATTCTATCGGCACGGTGAGTCAGGGCGTGGTGTCGTATGGGGTGAAGATTTCTTTTGATACCGACGACGATCAAATTAAACCAGGCATGAGCGTATCTGCTTCCATAATCACCGACTCGAAACAGGATATTCTAACGGTGGCTAACTCCGCGATTAAAATCAGCAATGGATCTCAGTATGTGGAAATTCTAGACAGTTCGCTCGGATTATCTACTTCCAGCCAGGGGATTGCATCTAAAGTTCCGCCTACACGCAAGACCATAGAAATCGGACTATCTAACGAATCTGCAACCGAAATTCTGAGCGGTTTGAACGAGGGAGACCTGGTAGTGGTAAGAACCATTTCTTCCTCTACTGCGGCTCAAACGACCCAATCCGCTGCAGGTGGTATTAGGCTGCCTGGCTTAGGCGGAAGATAAAACATGATTGATTGCAAAAATATCGGCAAGTCTTATGTAAACGGAGACGTAGAAACCGTAGTCTTGAAAGGCATAACTTTCAGCATCAAGAGCGGTGAATTTGTTGCGATAATGGGTCCGTCCGGTTCGGGCAAGTCAACCCTGATGCACATTTTGGGCGCGCTCGATACGCCTACTTCTGGTTCGTATCACCTGGATGGACACGATATTTCTAAATTAAGCGATGACGAGCTGGCAGAAATCCGCCGCAACAAAATAGGTTTCGTATTTCAGTCTTTTAATCTTCTGTCTCGCTCTACAGTTTTACGCAACGTTTCCCTACCTTTGATTTATGCCGGAGTTCCGCCTATACAGCGAGAGGAGCGTGCTGCTGCTGCGTTAACCTCAGCCGGGCTGCCGGAAGACCGCTGGAACCATTTATCCAACCAGCTCTCCGGGGGCCAGATGCAGCGGGTTGCGATAGCTCGGGCGCTGGTCAACAACCCCGCCTTAATCTTAGCGGACGAGCCAACCGGAAACTTAGATACCAAGACCGGCGAGGTTGTGCTGGGAACATTCCAAGAACTCAACTCAGAACACAAGCATACCATTGTTTTAATCACTCATGAGCTATATGTTGCGGAGCATGCCGATAGGATAATCCACATCCAGGACGGAATGATATTGGAAGACAAGAAGAACGTTCGTAAGCTAATAGTTCACAATCACAAGGCATGACCATTTCTGATCTGTTTAAAGAAACATACTCCTCGCTCACGGTAAACAAGGTTCGATCCGGGCTGACTATCTTAGGTATTGTAATCGGGATTGGTTCAGTTATCGCCATGGTTTCCATCGGCCAGGGCGCGCAGAGCTCGATTGAGACCAGTATCCAGTCAATAGGCTCTAATCTGCTTCTAGTTATGCCTGGCGCGCAACGCGGGCCGGGAGTACAGGTGAGCGCCGGAAGAGGTTCGGCTCAAACTTTAACCCAGGAAGATGCGGACGCCATCATAAAAGACATTACGAGTGCCAAAGCGGTTGCTCCGGAAATATCCAGGAGATACCAGGTGACTTCTCCCGGCAAGAATACCAACACCCAGGTTGTGGGAACCGTGTCCGCGTATCCCGGGGTCAGGAACGTAGAAGTGGATCAAGGATCCTTTATCTCCGATCAGAACGTCCGCAGTATCGCGAAGGTGGCCGTGATCGGGCCGACCGTGCGAGACGATTTATTCGGGTCAGACACTATCCCAATCGGACAGACTATCCGAATTAATAAGGTTGATTTTAAGATAGTCGGCATTACGAAGGCCAAAGGCGGCAGCGGTTTCGGCAGTCAGGATGATATGATTTTCGTTCCACTCTCTACCGCTCAGCGCTTCTTAGCGGGGGATACGTACGTTACGACCATAAGTATCCAGGCTGAAAACCAGGAAACTATGACCGACATGCAGCAACAGGTCACGGACTTGCTAGTGTCGCGCCACCATATCTCCGACCCCCAGCTCAAAGATTTTAATGTATTAAACCAGTCCGATATTGTAGCTACCGCATCTTCGGTGACAAGTATTTTCACTATTCTGCTAAGCGCTATCGCCAGCATATCTCTTCTGGTGGGCGGCATCGGAATCATGAATATGATGCTTACGACCGTTACCGAGAGAACCAGGGAAATCGGTTTACGTAAAGCGATTGGCGCCAAAAAATCTGATATCAGCACTCAGTTTTTGGCGGAGTCGGTTATGCTTACTTTTTTGGGCGGAGTGTTCGGCGTAATTTTAGGCTGGCTTTTGGCACTGGCAGTTTCTCAGTTTGCCAGCATAGCAACGCAGATATCCTACAATTCCATTCTTTTGGCTTTCGGTGTATCCGCGGCGATAGGAATAGTTTTCGGTTATTATCCCGCCCGCCGCGCCGCGAGCCTGAATCCAATTGAGGCTTTAAGATACGAATAAAAAATAAAGTCGTAAAAATAAAAAACAAAAAATGAAAAAAATAAAAGATATCGGCCGGGTTCCGTTAGCCATAATAACAGCGGTTGTAGTTGGAGTGTTTGCGTTCTATTTGGGATTCAGGTCCGGCGGACAGAATTCTCTGAACCTTCCGAATCAGGATGCGCGCAACTTCCAGGGTCGTGTGGTCGGAATGATGGGCGGCGCGTATAGCGGACAGAATAGGATGATGGGAAATCTAAGAGGAGGCGGCTTCGTGGGGGGAGAAATAATCAGTCTGGACGACAAGAGTATCACCGTTAAATTGAGGGATGGCGGTTCCAGAATAGTATTTGTTTCCAGTTCTACTCAAGTTCTAAAGTCAACCGCCGGTTCTATGTCCGATCTGGTCTCGGGTGGGCAGGTTACGGTTATGGGCAGCCAAAACCCGGACGGTAGTATTACGGCGCAGTCGGTGCAGGTTCGATAGTTCCGACATGTTCCTAAATGTTGACTTTTGGGTCTATTTGGGTTAATATCTTGCCAAGTTCCAAAGACAGTTGGTGGGTCGCGTGAGCGACCATAAACCCAACCGAGGAGGCAGATATTTCGTCTGCTTTTGTCGCCCTGGAACGGGCGATTTATCGTTTAAGGAACTGCCAAGGTCGAAATAGTACATCTGTACAATAAATGAAAAGTAAAGCTCAAAAAAACGAGGAATTAGAAAAAGGCAGAAAATTGCTAAAGGATAGCCAGGTGGTTTTGCTTATAGATTTTTCTAAAGTCAGGACTGCCGACTTGCGCAATTTGCGCCAAGAACTCAAGAAGAGCGGTAATCCGCTTTTGATCATTAAGAAGCGTCTTCTGGGACTGCTTTTGAAGGACAAGAATATTGAGTTCCAAAACGCGGATTTTAAGATGCCGGTCGGAGCGGTTTTCGCTTCCAACCTGGAATCCGCTTCCGCTTCGGTCTACAAATTCTTTCAGGGTCTAGTAATAGAGAGAAAGATAGACAAGATGAGAATGTTGGGAGGATACGACGTGATGGCGGGAACGTTTATTCCCGCGGAGCAGGCCGTCTTCATCGGCAAGTTGCCTCCGAGAGAGGCCCTCTTGGGCCAGCTCTTGGGTATGCTCGCCGCGCCCATTCGCTCTTTCTTGTATGTCTTAGATCAGAAGTCAAAGATGGCGAGCTCTGCCGAACCATCTAAGTAATTAATTAAAGTCGATAAATAATACAAAAACATGGCAAACGAAAAATTTGAGAAATTAATCTCTGAGATTGAGAAACTGACCGCCCTGGAATTGGCCGAGTTGGTCAAGGCTCTGGAGGAAAAGTTTGGAATCTCCGCCGCGGCTCCGGTTGCCGCCGCCGCTGCTAGTTCCGCTCCGGCGGAAGAGAAGTCCGCCTTCAACGTTATGTTGAAGTCCGCGGGCGAGCAGAAGATAAATGTTATCAAGGTGGTGCGGGAAGCGACCGGTCTGGGCCTTAAGGAGGCCAAAGACATGGTAGACGCCGCTCCCAAGGTGATAAAGGAGGGCCTGAAGAAGGAAGAGGCGGACGAATTGAAGGCCAAACTAGAGGGTGCCGGTGCGACTGTCGAACTTCAGTAGCAACTAGCTTCGCTTGGTTCTAAAGCCGCCTCATCTGGGGCGGTTTTAGTTTGCGTTGGTTGTGTGTATGGTATTATTTACAACATGAGCAAGAAGGCAAAAGTATCTATTTCAGCTTTAATCATTGTTCTAGCTATGATTATTGGAGTTGATTATAGGTTAGGATTCCATAATTATCTGAGAAATATGACTCAGGCAGATCTGCAGAAAGAAAAAAATAGAGTGGATCAATTGGATGCCAGTAGGAACGGTGACTCGGATTGGGTGTCTAAAACGCAAAACCATCTTAAATTTTTAGGTTGGTACAAAGGTAGAATGGTCAATGAGATTTATCAATGTTTCGGGGATGTCTGTCCGGATAACGGAGGTTATTTTGTTGTTTATGCAGATAAAATTTCCGCAGAAGAATGCAAAAACATGGGAGATAAGCCCATATGGGGGATCAGCTGGGGTCCGGTTTATGGCGGATGCGAACCGCAATAGGCCGTGCTGGCGATTACTGTCACAAAACGGGCGCATTGAAAAATGCGCCCGTTTTGTTTATATTATCCAGGCAATGGCGCGCATAGCTCAGTGGTAGAGCGCTTCGTTCACATCGAAGAGGTCCAAGGTCCGATCCCTTGTGCGCGCACACAGAACTAGATTCTAACTTCTAAATAATATATTCTGTATGGTATATGGCTGAATACAGACAAGACTTAGTAACGGGGGATTGGGTAATTAACGCGCCGGAACGGGCACGGCGTCCTCACGATATACGCAAGGGCATGGCAAAACGAGTAGTCGTGCCCAAAGAAGGTTGCCCCTTCGAAGATCTAAAGAAAACCGGCAACTGGCCACCCATGATTTCAATGCCAAATGAGGCGAAGTGGGAGGTGGTCGTTATACCGAATAAATATCCCGCTGTAACGCACGGTATGAAATGTGCGGTTAGAAATGTGGTTGGTCCCTATGAAACCAGAAGTGGTATCGGCGCGCATGACGTGGTCGTACTGAAGGATCATAATTGTCCTTATGCTGACTTAGCTCCGGGCAAGGCAGTTGATGTTCTGCGGGTTATTCGGGAACGGTATCGCACTCTCGCAGAGGATAGTTGTTTCAGCTATGCGATAGGTTTTCACAATTGGGGACCGAGCGCGGGCGCATCCCTATACCATCCCCACTTCCAGATATTAGCCTTGCCGGTTATTCCAAACGAAGCCCGCCGCTCTTTGTCCGGTTCACATCTCTATGTCAAAGAACACAATCAATGCGCGCATTGCGCTATGCTGACTTACGAGAAAAGACATAAAAGCAGAATCGTTTGCCAGAACAAAGAGGCCATTGCGATTTGCCCATTTGCTTCCCGTAAGAAGTTTGAGATAAGAATATTTCCTAAAACCCACATACCTAACTTTGAGGATTCGGGCGATAAGGTTTTGATAGGAGTTGCAGAGGTTTTGCAAAAAACTCTCAAAATGGTGCGCAAGAGCTTGCACGATCCAGACCTTAATTTTTATATCCATGGAGCACCTCTTAAGAACAAGGAGGATCATAGCCACTATCACTGGCATATTGAGGTTATGCCGAACGTACCTCCTCCCGAGGCCGGTTTCGAGTTAGGCACGGGAGTGGAGATAAACATGATAGATCCCGACTTTGCCGCTGCGCTTTTGCGTGGTAGGAAAAAATAATATGAATTTTATCGGACGGCAATTAGATAAAGTAAAAAGGCATCGTTTAATCACGCTGATTTCTCTCTTGGGGCCGATTTTGTCCTTAGCGGGCTACTTGTGGCTAGTGTTCTATTCGTATGAAACCGGACCAACTCTCGTTGTGCACTTCAACAACTTGGACGGCATAAATCAGTATGGTTCTTTCGGTGATTTGGCCTGGGCAGGCGGTTTTGGAGTAATTTTAACCTTCTTAAATCTAGTATTAGCCCTAGAATTGGCGAATCGCGACACCATGTTGGCCCGCATTGTTACCGGGGTTAATGTTTTTATAGGAGCCTTGCTTTTTATAGGTTTTGCGGCTATAATAGGGGTCAATTAAAAAGTAATCCCAATCTACGAATACATCCGAATTATCCGAAGTGATTTGGGGCATTCGGGACAGTTCGGATCGATAAAATACAATGTCTAAATTTGCTGTAATAGAAACCGGCGGGAAGCAATACAAGGTTTCCGCGGGGGATAAGATAAAAGTGGAAAAACTGGCAGGTGTTGCCGGGGCGGACTTGGTTTTTGATAAGGTGTTACTGGTAGCGGATGGGGATAAGGTAGAGGTCGGGGATCCCTATGTCGCAGGTGCCAAGGTTGTGACCACAGTAGCTCGCCAAATGCGGGATAAAAAGAAGATAATTTTTAAGTATCACTCCAAGACTCGTTATCGCAGGAAGAAGGGTCATCGCCAAGAGCTTACGGAAGTGACGGTGGTAAGCGTGTAAATTTTAGAACATACAGCTTGAAGCAAATCCCCTGCGCCAGCTGGCGTAGGGGATTTGTCTTTTAGCCCTACGCTAGTTAAAGTATCTCTATGATTCAAAAACTGAAAGTAGCGGTTATTTTTGGTGGGCGCTCCGCGGAGCATGAGGTTTCCATCCAGTCTGCTCGTAATATTGTACGCGCCTTGGATCCAGAAAAATACGAAGTGCAGGCGATAGGCATAGCTAAGTCAGGAGAGTGGTATAAGGTGAAAACAGAGAGCCTACTTCGTGCGGATAAGCCGACCATCTCGCTGGCGGATATAGAAAAAGAATCAGACGCGCTTGCATTTAGATTTGGAGGGGTTGGGGATTCGGAAAATATATTCCCTAAAGTAGATGTGGCCTTTGCGATCTTACATGGACCGTTTGGCGAAGATGGCACGGTCCAAGGTCTTTTGAAGTTGGCGGATATCCCTTTCGTTGGTCCAAGCGTGTTAGGTTCGGCAGTTGGCATGGATAAGGACGTGATGAAGCATATTTTGCGTGATGCCGGCATACCTATCGGAAAATTTATAACCCTAGCTCCCGGCTCAGATAAGATGAGATATGGAGAGGTGGTTGAAAAAATAGGTTCGCCATTCTTTATGAAACCGGCCAATATGGGTTCTTCGGTGGGGGTGCATAAGATAAAAGATGAGCCTGGTTACGAGACGGCGCTAAAAGATGCTTTTCAATATGATCGGAAAATAGTCCTGGAAGAATTCATACCCGGCCGCGAGATAGAGTGTTCCGTACTGGGCAATGAGAACCCCATCGCTTCCGTGCCGGGAGAAGTTGTGGCGAGACATGAGTTTTACTCTTATGAGGCGAAATATCTGGACGAGAACGGAGCGGATTTGAAAATCCCCGCCATTTTGCCGGAAGATGTTGTAAAGAAAGTGCAGGGTCTAGCAATCAGAACCTTCAAAGCGTTAAATTGCGAAGGCTTGGGCAGAGTTGACTGCTTCCTGAAAGAGAACGGCGAAGTGCTGGTTAACGAGATAAACACCCTGCCCGGTTTTACCAATATCAGTATGTACCCCAAGCTCTGGGAGGCTTCCGGTATGCCTTACGGTGAGCTGATAGACCGTCTTATCCAGTTGGCTTTAGATAGATTTAGAGAGGAGAAGAAGCTGAAGGTAAGCTATCTTAAATAGAAGCGCAGGGCACCGGGTGGGATTTGCTCAATTTGTCCAGGGAGGACGTAGTGGATTTTTTTGTCCCTTTGGTCTTGAGGCAGGAAGGTGTCGGTTATAAACATGGTGGTCTGCGTTGGCATAGGAAGTCCGCGCACATCCGTGCCGCCTCCTTCTACTATTACGTATTTGTCGTGCAGGCGTGAGGTCCGGTTGATTTGCTCGCCGATATTCACGTAGTTTGCCGCGAAGGCTCCTTGCGTATTTTGATTGGGTCCCCAGAGTAGAAAATAGGTTTGATATGCTTCCAAAAACAAAAGGATTAGAAATAGGACGGTCAGCCCTCCCAGTATTTTAGGGTGTAGACGCTCCTTGGCTTTCTCGTAAAACCATATTCCGGCTACTCCAGCGAGGACTATGGCAGGGGGAATAAGAAGCAGGGCCCGCAAGGCGTGGGGCAGGCCTTCGTTCGAGATAATGACCGGCAGAAGCCCCAGGCCGAACCACAAGAATATTAACCAGAAAGAAGCGCGCATTTTCCGGGCTCCCAGTTCGGAATTATCTTCATCGTGGAGGCTCCTTGAACCCAGATATCTCTTAAAGATGGCGCCTAGCCCTAAAATTATGCCACCGAGAAACATGAGGGCTACCGGCCAGAAGAGTTGCGCGCGACCGGCGTAATTGTGCCGCCAGTTATAGTCTCCGTCGTAGAAGAACATTAAAAGAGTCTTGCCTATGTTGAGAGAAAGGTCTTTGAGGGTAGAGTCTGAACTGAAAACAGAGATTTGGGAGGTGCGCCCAAAGAAGTCGCCTGGGTTTTGAAGATAATAAAGACCAATTGGTAAGCCGGCTATGAAAGCGCCGACCAGAAACGCTAGTAGTATTTTCCAGAAGCCGTTATTCTTCCGGAAATAAATAAGCGGTATTAGTAGCAGGAGAGGTGTAACGCGGTAGGCAATGTAGGTATGGAAACCCAACCCGAAAATTATTCCGCCTAAAATTGCTTGCCACAAGCCGCCCTTTTGTTCGTTCGATTTGCGAAGAGCGTACCACAATAAATAGAATCCCCAAACGGCGAACATACAAGCGGAGATGGCTCGGAAGCCGATGCGGGAAAAGTTTATGTGCCAGAAACTTGTGGCCAAAAGAAAAGCGGACAATAGCCCGACTTTGCGCGAGAACAGTTCCTTGGCAAAAAGGTAAATCCCCAACACGGTGAGTATCCCTACTAGGGCGCTTGTTAGGCGCAAAACCCAGGGTTCATTCAGTCCAATCAGGCGCAAAAACTGTGCTTGTATATTTATGAAAAGACCTTCCCGGCCATTATTTTCAGGATAATATACTTTGTAATCGCCGGTTTTAATGGCCTCTAGGGCGTTGTTGCCGTTCATGGCCTCGTCCGGGTAGAGTCCGGGTGGGAATTTATCCAGTTGGTAGGTTCTGAGGAAGGTTGCTATAATCAGGACCAGAAACAGTCCCCATAAAACATTGCGTTTTTGCATAGTTTAAATTATACAATAAAAACATCGCGCTAGGATGTCTCGTCTATATTCTAGCTTCTAAATTCTAACTACTAATCAACATGCCCGATCAACTAACCCCAGAAATCAAAGTACCTGTCCAAGAGCAAGATTTGCACGGCGTAGCCGCGGAGCTGAAGCGTCATCAGGAAAATCCGGAGATGAAAGGTGTTTCCGGGCACGAACTGGTCAAGCAGTCTATCCAGTCCTATACGGGCGTAGCTCCTGTAGCCCGGTCAGCAGAACCTACTAAGTCGGAAGATTCGGTCTTGCCGAAATACGCTCAGTCCGCTCCGCCGGAGACGAAGTTGGAGGTAGAGAATCTTCTTGGCATGGCATTTCGAGAAGGCATAGTAAAAGCGACAAGTGAGGCCGCCAAATCCAACCCGTATATTCTGGACGTTTTTCATGATGCTTTAGCCGGTAATTTATACGAAGAATTAAAGAAAAGGGGGATGGTAGAATAGAAGCTAGAAGTTGGAAGATAGAATATAGAAAACGGGAGGTAAAAAATAAATGGGACCGGAAATTAGAAATTGCCAGAATTGTAAAAAGGATTTTACGATAGAACCGGAAGATTTTGTATTCTACGAACGTATAAAGATGCCCCCGCCGACATTTTGTCCTGACTGCCGTTGCGTGAGGAGAATGAGCTGGCGCAACGAGAGGTCTCTGTATCGTCGTAAATCTCTGAACGATAAGGATGTCATAACCTGTTTCTCTCCGGAGAGCGGCATAAACGTCTATGATAGGGATATGTGGTGGTCGGATGCCTGGGACCCGCTTTCTTATGGAGTCGAGTATGATTTTGAAAAATCCTTCTTTGGACAATATCGCGAGCTGCTAAACAAGGTTCCGATGCCGGCATTATTCCTGTCGCGGGCTACTAATAGCGACTATTGCAATCACACCGGCGAGGCGAAAAATTCTTACCTTTCTCATGCATGTTGGGGCATAGAAGATTCCAACTATGTTTCCAAATGCGGCAACGTGAAGGACTCGGAGGACTCACTTAATGTTACTGACTCAGAGTTAGTATATGAGGGCTCTTCATCAGAAAAGATAGCCCACTCTTTCTATATACAGAATTCAGAAAATTGCACCAACTCCGCCTTTTTATATCAATGCAAGGGGTGCAATGATTGTTTTGGTTGTACTAATCTGCGTGGTAAATCCTATCATATCTTCAACCAGCCCTATTCCAAGGAAGAATACGGTAGGAAATTGCTGGAATTGGACCTGGGCAGCTATAGAAATGTTTTAAGAGTAAAGGAGGAATTTGAGAAGCTCAAGCTTAAGGCGATAAGGAAGTATGCCAATACGTATAAGGTAGAAAATACTACCGGCGACAACGTGGGAGAGGCCAGCAACTGTAAAGCATGCTTCGACTTCTGGGGTGGCATTCGCGACTGTAAGTTCTGTATCAATGGGGGAGTGCGCCTGAGTGATTCTTACGACGGCTATGGCATAGGGGAAACAAGCGAGCTCATATATGAATCAGTTGACACTGGATTAAATGGAACCAAATTCTTCTTTGATATATTCGTTTGGGGCGGGCATAACGTGCAGTATAGTTATGCCTCTCACGGTTGTCAGAACATCTTTGCCTGCGTCGCCCTGCGCAACAAGCAGTACTGTATTTTGAACAAGCAATACACCAAGGAGGAGTATGAAGCTCTGGTCCCCCAGATCATAGAGCATATGAATACTATGCCCTATATAGATAAACTAGGCAGAGTATATAAATACGGGGAGTTCTTCCCCCCGGAACTCTCTCCCTTCTCCTACAACGAAACCATCGCCCAGGAGTACTTCCCCTTAACCAAAGAGCAGGCTCTAGTTCAGGGATACAAGTGGAGAGACCCAGATACCAAGCAATACACCGTGACCAAACAACCCCAGGACCTGCCGGACCATATCAAAGACACCCCTGACTCCATCCTAGAGGAGGTGATAGGGTGTCTTCATGCCCAAGAGAACCATCATACCGCCAACTGTGAAGCAAGCTGTGTGACTGCTTTCAAACTTATCCCCGCCGAACTACAGTTTTATAAGCGCATGAACCTATCTCTGCCCAGGCTTTGCCCTAATTGCAGGCACTATGAGAGATTGGCGGAAAGGAATCCGCTCAGACTTTGGACCCGAGGGTGCATGTGCGATAAGCCTAACCACAGCCACCAGGGCGGATGTCCTAATCAGTTTGAAACTTCCTATGCCCCCGATCGACCGGAAATAGTTTACTGTGAGAGCTGTTATAATTCCGAAGTAGTATGATCGCCGAGGAAAGAAACTGCCAAAATTGCAAATCGGAATTCGTTATCGAGCCGGAGGACTTTCAATTTTATGAACGCGTGAAGGTTCCGCCCCCGACCTGGTGTCCGAGTTGTCGGCTTCGAAGACGCTTAGTTTTTTGGAACGAGAAAAACCTTTTTCGCAAGAAAGAAGCAATAAAAGGGGAGACAATATTTTCTTCTTTTCCGGACAGTTCGAATATAAAAATATACGAACGGGATTATTGGTGGTCGGATGCCTGGGATCCCATGGACTATGGGCGGGAATATGATTTCTCGAAAACTTTTTTTGAACAATTTAAAACCCTCTCCAGGGATGTGCCCTGGGCATCCCGTTCGGTTCAGGTTTTGGAAAACAGCGATTACTGCGACCAGGCTTCCCGCGCCAAGAACTGCTATCTGTGTTTTGACTTCGGGGATTCCGAAAATTGCATGTACGGTAATATGGGTAGATATCTCAAGGAATGCATGGAGTTTTCTGACGTCCAGAGCAACGAGTTGTGTTATGAGAATTACAATACGGGCAACTGTTTTCAAGCCCGTTTCGCGGTGGATAGCTATAATCTAAGCAATTGCTGGTTTATGAAAGATTGTTCAGATTGCAATGATTGCTTCGGCTGTGTTGGCCTAAGACATAAAAAATACCATATTTTTAACCAGCCTTACGATAAGGAGTCGTATGCTAAAAAAATTAAAGAATTTAACACCAGCTCCTATGCCGCTTTTCAGAAAATAAGAAAAACAGTTCTTGATTTTTGGCTGAAATATCCCAATAAGTACGCTCACGTTCAAAGAAACGAAAGATCCGAGGGGGAGTATTTGTATAACTGCAAGAATGTAAATGAAAGCTATCTGATTATAGACAGCGCGGAAAATGTAAAATATTCCCAAATATCTTCGGACCGCGTTAAAGACTGTATGGATTACACTAATTGGGGGATAAATGCCGAGTTGATTTATGAAAGTATTTCTTGCGGTGAGAATGTGAGTAATCTTAAATTTTGCTTTGATTGTTGGCCCTCCTCCAGTAATTTGGAGTATTGCATAGGCTGTCACTCTTCCAACAATCTTTTCGGTTGCGTGAGCTTAAGGAAGAAGCAGTTCTGTATTTTTAATAAGCAATATAGCGAGCAAGAGTATTACAAGTTAAGAGATAAAATTATCGCGAGCATGAACAGTCTTCCTTATAAAGATGCCCTGGGAAAGACATACAGATACGGGGAGTTTTTACCGCCCGAGACATCCCCCTTGGCTTATAACGAGTCTTGCGCGGTTGAATACATGCCCCTTACCGAAGAACAATCTCTGTCCCAGGGGTTTGGTTGGCGAGAAATTGAAGAGCGGGAATACGAGCCGACCACATCTTCTTCCGCTTTGCCGGACTCGATAGAGGACGCAACCTCGGCAATAGTGAAGGAGATAATATCTTGTGAAGGGTGTGCCAGAGTCTATCGCATTTTGGAAAAAGAATTGGAATTCTATAAAAGATTTGGTTTACCTATCCCGCGTCTTTGTCCGAAGTGTCGACACTCCGAGAGAGATAAATTCCGCACTCCGATTGGGCTGTGGCCAAGAAAATGTCAGTGTTCGGGTGTGGGCAGTTTAAATAGCGTATATAAGAATCAGGTGGTTCACGTGCATGGTTCTGAAAAATGCCAGATAGAATTCAGAACCCCGTATGCCCCCGACCGGCCAGAAATAGTCTACTGCGAGCAGTGCTACAATGCGGAGGTGGTATAAGGAAAAAGCAGTAGGTAGAATGTGGCATGTAGTATGCAGAATATGAATTCAGAAACAAAAAGCTGTCAGAATTGTAAATCCGACTTCACGATAGAGCCGGAGGATTTCAATTTCTACGAGAGGATAAAGGTGCCGCCACCTACGTTTTGTCCCAATTGTCGGCTCCAGCGGCGGCTCATGTTTCGGAACGAACGCCACCTCTATAAGCGGGAGTGCGCACTTTGTAGAAAAATTACTCTTTCCACATATTCTCCCGATAAGCAATGCGTGGTCTATTGTCCGCCTTGTTGGTGGTCGGACAGGTGGAGTCCATTAGATTATGGGCGGGAGTATGATCCCCATAAACCATTTCTTGAGCAGTTAGAAGGCTTACTCCGCGAAACACCCCTAGTGGCACTAGGGACTAATCATCCCACCCTGATTAATAGCGAATATGTGAACGAGTCGGGCGAGTCTAAGAATTGCTATCTTATTTTTGATGCGGATTATTGCGAAGATGTGCTTTACGGCGGAAGATTGTCTAATATAAAAGACTCCATGGACCTCCTGATAGTAGGAGAATCGGATCTGTGTTATGAGGATGTGAATTGTCGTAAGTCATCAAGACTTTTCTTTTCGGAAGATTCCAGCGACTGCGTGAATGTCTTTTTTTCTAAAAATCTTTGGGGTTGTACGGATTGTTTCGGTTGCGCAAATCTGCGCAATAAGAGTTATTACATCTGGAACAAGCCTCATTCTAAAGAAGAGTATGTCCGAGAATTAGAATCGCTGCGCCGGAGTATGAGGACGCAAGAGGGTATCTTGCAGCTCCAGGCGCGAGCGGAGGAGGTCTGGCGTTCAGTGCCGCACAAGTTTATGCATGGCTTCCAAAACGTGAACGTGTCCGGAGACTATATATATGAATCAAAAAACGCCAAGGATTCTTTTCAGGCGCGCGGACTGGAGAATGTTCGTTTCTGTCAATTTATTAAGGACGCGCATACCAAAGACGCTTATGACTATACTATGTGGGGTGACAATGTAGAGCTTATTTATGAGTGCATGAATGTAGGTGCTGGTACGCACAATGCTAAGTTTTCTTATGTGTGCGCTCTCGGCAACACGCTAAACACTGAATATTGTGTTTGGTGTATAGACGTAGCAGACCTTCTCGGTTGTTCTGGTCTGCGCAAGAAAAAATATTGCATTTTAAATAAGCAATATACACCCGAAGAGTTTCGCTCTCTGAGAACTCAAATTATTGCGGACATGGAACGTAATCCTTATGTTGATGCGCAGGGCAGGGTTTGGAAGTATGGCGAGTTCATGCCGTATGACTTTTCCCTTTATGGGTACAACGAAACGGACGCGCAGGTGTATTTCCCGCTGACTAAGGAACGGGCATTGGAGACGGGATGGAGGTGGTGTGACGGCGCTCCTTCTGAACACACCGCAACTATTAGAGGCGAGAAGCTGCCCGCAACCATTGATGAAGTAGGAGACGATATATTAAAAGAGGTGGTCGCCTGCGCGTCCTGCGCTCGAGCCTATCGCTTCGTCCCCGCGGAAATTGCCTTCTTGCGTCGGTTTGATTTACCCCTGCCAAACAAGTGTTCTGACTGTCGCCATAAAAGGCGCTTCTCTCGCCTCAACCCTTTAAAATTATGGAAAAGGACCTGTGGGTGTGCTGGGAATAGGTCGCAGAATGGGACTTATCAAAACACGGACATTCATTTTCATGGAGCCGAGCCTTGTCAAAATAAATTTGAAACCAGCTATGCCCCTGACCGCGGAGAGATAGTATATTGTGAAGCCTGTTATCAGGCTGAAGTTGCGTAAATCGGTAGGCGAAAGTCTATCACATCGTTCTTTATAGTTTTCGCCATCTACTTACTACTTACCGCGGGTTGCTGTATAATTAAGTTACCCGATGCTTGGATTTCTTTCGGTTATCTTCATATTGATTCTGGGCGCCCTCTTGGGCGTGGGCGGATATTTTCTTTACGGCAGGCTGCGCCGTCAGGGAATTATACGTTCTCTAAATCAAGCCCTTCTCTTGGTTAAGGTTCCGAAACTGAAGAAGGAAGAAAATCAGCCCGAGAAGGACTATTTCAAATTTGAGATAAATAAGTTTGAGCAATTGATTAGCAACCTGGCTTCCGCTCGCGAACCCTTTCTTTTTGAGATAGCCGTGCATCATATCGGAGAAGAAATACATTTTTACGTATCCGTGCCCAAGAAGGCGGTGGAGGTGACGAGCAAACAGATCCAATCTGCTTGGCCAGGCGCGAGCGTCGTTCAGACTAATGAAGACTACAATATCTTTAACCCTCATGGCGCCACCTCCACCGCTTACGTAAAGCAAAGAGAGAATGCCTATCTACCCATTCGCACATACCAGGAGTTGGAGTCGGACACCTTTGCCCCTATTTTGGGAGCTTTTGCCAAGGTGAATGAGTTCGGAGAGGGCGCGGCCATGCAAATCGCCGTAAGTCCTGCCAAGAAAGATCTCAACAAATCGGTCCAAAAAATAATAGACCGCATAAAAAGGGGAGAGTCCGCGCGCAAGGCTTTAAATGCTTTTGATATTGATTGGGACGACATAAAAGAGGCAATAAGCACCGAAACCAAAGACAAGGGAGAAATTAAGGAGAAGGTGGTAGACGAGGACGCGGTTAAAGCCTTAGAGGCAAAGATTTCTAAGCCGCTTTTCCATGTAAACGTTCGTTTGCTCGCTTCTGCCGCGACTCAGTTTCAGGCGAACGATATTCTAGATGGAATAATCTCTGGATTTCAACAATTCTCCAGTCCCAGGCGCAACGAATTCAAGTTCGTTAAAGTCAAGAATTTCCAAAAGATTGTCTACCCCTTTATTTTCCGCAAGTTTGATTCGGGTCAGGCCATGATTCTATCAAGCGAAGAGTTGGCCAGTCTTTATCACTTCCCGATCCCGCACACCGACACTCCCAAGGTCAAGTGGTTAAAGTCCAAGGAGGCAGAGCCACCTGCGGATATGCCGAGCGAGGGCACGCTTATCGGGCATAGCAATTTCCGGGGCGAGAGCAAGCCGGTTTATATGTTGGACGACGATCGCCGTCGCCATGTTTACACCATTGGTCAGACCGGTACCGGTAAGTCCACTTTTTTGGGACATATGATTGTGGAGGATGTGCAAAAGGGCAAGGGCGTGGCGATTATAGACCCGCACGGAGAGCTAGTGCACAGCATTATGGGTCATATTCCCAAGTCGCGTCTGGATGATGTGATTTATTTTGAGCCGGGCGATATCTGGCATCCCCTGGGTCTCAATATGTTGGACTACAATCTGGACCGACCGGAGGAAAAGACATTCATTGTGAACGAGATGCAGAGTATCTTCAATAAACTTTTCGTTGCGGAGAGTATGGGTCCTATGTTTGAGCAGTACATGAGAAACGCCCTTCTGCTTTTGATGGAAGACATACCGAACGAGCCGGCTACTCTGATTGAGGTTCCGCGCGTGTTTACCGACGCGGAATTCCGCAAGCGCAAATTGTCCAGAATAGCGAATCCGGTCGTAATAGATTTTTGGGAAAAAGAAGCCATTAAGGCCGGGGGAGAGGCGTCTTTGGCGAATATGACGCCCTACATTACCTCCAAGTTCAACAATTTTATCGCGAATGACTACATGCGCACCATTATCGGTCAACCCAAGTCCGCCTTTAATTTCCGGCAGGTTATGGATGAGGGCAAGATTTTACTGGTCAACTTGTCCAAGGGCAAGATAGGCGACATTAACGCCAACCTTTTGGGCATGATTATTACCGGCAAGATATTGATGGCGGCCTTATCCCGCACGGATCAGATGGACAAGTCCCAGTGCAAGGATTTTTATCTCTACATAGACGAATTCCAGAATTTCACCACGGACTCCATTGCCACCATTCTTTCCGAAGCGCGTAAATACAAGCTGAATATGATAATGGCGCACCAGTTTATCGCCCAGCTGGAAGAAAAAATTAGGGATGCGGTTTTTGGAAACGTAGGCACCAAGATTGTCTTCCGGGTGGGCGTGCAAGATGCGGAATTCTTGGTTAAGGAATTTGAACCTACTTTTGACCAGAACGACCTGGTTAATATTGATAATCTGAATGCTTACGCCAAGACCCTAATCAAGGGGCAGACCACCAAGCCCTTTAATATGAAAGTAGAAACAACTATCTTTAATCCGGGCGACAGGGAATTCGCGGATAAGATTAAAGAGTATTCCCGTTTGAAATATGGCGCGGACCGGCAAGAGGTGGAGAGAAGTATTTACGAAAGATTAAGGATGTAGCCGTTTCTGAGAGGAGCCTGGTAATATGCCATTGATTGCCATCACTACCGCAATTGTAATCGCAAACTCCACGATAATTAACGATCGTTAATTATCGTGGAGTTTGGTTACCCACTACTACCCACTACTTGGAACTTTGAGCCCTATTCTATTACAATGTCTGTATGGCTATAAAGTATTTGAGCAAAACCGACCCCGGCAAACTGGACGGGCGGGCATTGGTGAGGTTGGACTTTAACACGGAGGATGCTTGGCGGATGGATGCGGCCGTACCCACTCTTAAATCGATCCTAGGCCGCGCGCGCCTAGTTTTGGTGGTTAGTCATCGCGGCCGCCCCAAATCCGTTAAAATTACCGCGGGTAAGCCTAGTGGATTCGACAGTAATTTGAGCTTAAAAAAAGACGCCCTACGGTTGCAGGCTAGAATAGGGCGCAGAGTGCATTTTCTGTCTGGTTTCAACTGGCGGAAGATAAAGAGCGAGTTGGATTCGGCTCCGCGCGGATCCGTGTATCTCCTGGAGAATATAAGGTTTTTAAAAGAAGAGTCTACGCCCGAGCCGGAACTGGCGCGACAGTTATCCGAACTTGCGGATTATTATGTGAATGATGCTTTCCCAGTGGACCACCACGAGGGCGATTCCGTATCAACTATAGAAAAATATCTACCTAGCTATGCGGGCTTGCAATTAGAACGAGAAATAAAGAATTTGTCCGGCGTGATGAGCTCTCCTCGGCGTCCCTTGGTTTTGATTGTGGGTGGAGCGAAGACCGCGGACAAGCTGGGCGTGATAAAAAAGATTTACAATAAGACCGATTCTATCCTTTTCGGGGGAGCCGCGGCCAATACTATTTTGAAAGCTACGGGCGTGGAAGTGGGTAAGTCTTTGGTGGATGCAAAGGCGGACTTGAAATATCTGGTCAAGTTGGCGAAAAGTAAGAAGGTGGTTTTGCCGATAGATTGGGCGAAGGAGGATGATGCAATTTACGATATCGGCCCCAAGACGGAAGAGCTATTCGCGGAAAAGATTAAATCCGCGCGTACCATTATTTGGAGCGGGCCCATGGGTCAAATAGAAAAAAATAAGTTCGCGTTGGGTAATTTGGCAGTCGCGCGAGCGATAGCTGGGAACAGAGGGGCATTTTCCGTAACAGGCGGGGGAGAGACGGTGTCTTTTCTCAAAAAACACAAGTTGGATAAGAAGTTCAGCTTTATCTCTACCGGCGGGGGAGCAATGTTGGATTATCTGGCGGGTAAGAGGTTGCCGGGGGTAGAAGCGCTCAAGAAAAGTAAGTAGTAGGTAGCAAGTAGATAGTAGTTAGTAAAAATAAAGAACATGGAGCGAGAAGTTAAAACCTGCCAGAACTGTAAAAAAGAGTTCGTAATCTATCCCGAGTTGGCTAACTTTTGCGCCAGCATAAAGGTGCCTACTCCAACCTTTTGCCCGGATTGCAATCATCAGCAGAGAGAAATGTTTCGCAACGAAAGAGCCCTGTATCGTCGTCCCGAGTCGTTAAATGGTGAAAATGTTATTTCAATTTATTCCGCGGATAAGGATTTAACGGTCTACAAGCAGGAATATTGGAGAGGGGACGGATGGGACCCGTTGGATTACGGCAAGGATTATGATTTTTCCAGACCATTCTTCGAGCAACTTCGAGATTTAATGAAGGCCGTTCCGGAACCTGCTATCACCAATTGGAATGCTACGAACAGCGAGTATTGCAGCAATACCACCGACAATAAAAACTGCTATTTAGTGTTCGGCGGAGATTTCAACGAGGATTGCTCTTATGGCTACATGAACTTCCATTCCCGGGACAGCATGGACCTCTATTGGGTGGACAAGTTGGAATTGGCTTACGAATGCACCGATACGGACAATTCTTTTAGGGTAGCCTTCTGTCAAAATACTCTTAACTCCACAGACTCAATGTTTCTGTATGATTGCGTGAATTGCAATCATTGTCTTGGCTGCGTGGGTCTGCGCAACAAGCAGTATCACATTTGGAACCAGCCCTATTCCAAAGAAGAATATGAAAAAGAGATAGCAGAAATAAATTTAAGTAGTTTTTCTGGACTGCAATTGGCCTCCGCTAAATTTAAGGAGTTGAAAAATGGTTCCCCTAGGAAATACGCGGACATTTTTAAGTCCGTGAATTGTACGGGTAATTATCTACAAGAGGGTAAGAATTCCAGGAATTGCTATGAATGTTATAGCGGTTCGGAAAATTGCGGCGATTTATTCCTTGCTGGCTGGAATATAAAAGATTCCTACAACTCGGACCATGTTGGTTATGGCAGTGAGCTGATCTACAACAGTCACATAATCTTTTCCCAGGCGCACCGAGTTTTCTTTTCGGCCCTGTCTCCAACTTCTCATGATGTGCAATATTGCTACAACATTAATACTTGCTCTAACTGTTTCGGTTGTGTGGGTATAAAAAACAAATCTTATTGCATATTCAACAAAGAATATTCCAAGGAAGATTACGAGAGATTGGTACCTAAGATTATTGAGCACATGAATGCCATGCCGTATGTGGATAAGGTCGGCAGGGTTTATAAGTATGGCGAATTTTTCCCGCCCGACTTCTCTTTTTTTGCATATAACGAATCTAAAGCCCAGGAATTCTATCCACTATCCAAAGAAGAGGCTTTGCAAATGGGTTTTGCCTGGAAAGACGCAGAAGAAAAGAGTTATTCGGTGGATATTAGACCATCCGAGTTGCCGGATGACATAAAAGATGTTGCGGACGATATCCTTAGTAGAAACATCGGTTGCGCGCACGAAGGGAAGTGCAATCAGCAATGCACCACTGCTTTCCGGATAATACCTTCCGAGCTTAGTCTATATCGTAGGCTCAACCTACCCTTGCCACGCCTTTGCTCCAACTGTAGGCATTACGAAAGGATGATCCAGCGTAATCCTATGAAGACCTGGCATCGTGCCTGCATGTGCGATAAATCCAATCATGGGCATCAGGAAAAATGTTCCGTGGAGTTTGAGACACCTTACGCGCCCGCCCGGCCGGAAATAGTGTATTGCGAGCAGTGTTATAACTCCGAAGTCGTATGACCGAAGCTCAAAATAAAATCTGTCAGAGTTGCAAGAAGAGCTTTACAATAGAGTCAGAGGATTTTAATTTTTACGAAAGAATAAAAGTTCCTCCGCCGACATTTTGTCCGGACTGTCGTTTTCAGCGCAGGATGATGTTCCGCAATGAGCGTACTATGTATCGTAGCGTTTGTGGTCTTTGCGGCAAGAATGTCCTATCCGCTTACGCGCCCGAAAAAAACTATAAAATTTATTGCCACGAGTGCTGGTGGTCGGATGCCTGGGATCCGCTGGCATATGGCAAGGGCTATGATTTCAATAAGCCCTTTTTTGTTCAATTCCAGGAACTTTATGATTCTGTTCCGCGCTTAGCGTTAGAGGCATATCAAAATCAAAATTGTCCCTACACGAATTTTACCTGGTACAGCAAGGATGCATATTTTTCTCCGTCCACTTTATATTCCGAGAATGTGGTGAATTCTAATGGGACTTGGTATTCTCGGGATATTATTGACTCCGTTAATCTTCAGAACTGCCAATGGTGTTACGAATCCGTCCATGCGGTTAACTGTTCGGAATCTATCTATCTGCTTGCCAGCAAGGATTGTTTGAGCTGTAAGTTTCTTTATGACTCTCGCAATTGCAGCAATTGTTTCATGAGCGGTAATCTGCGCGGGAAAAATCATGTTTGGCGAGGTGAGCAGTTAACCAAGGAAGAATATGATAAAAGATTGTCGGAGATAGATTTCGGTAGTCATCAAGTGATGCAAGAACTAGTCGGTGAATACAAAAACCTTTGCAAGTCGCTCATTCATCGTCCAGCAGAGTACGTTAACGCTCAGGACTCCGTTGGAAACTACATCGTTAACTCAAAAGAGTGTTTCTACTGTTTTAATGTTAAAGACAGTCAGAACATGAGATACACCGGACAAGCGGATAAATGCAGGGACTCCTGTGATCTATACGGGGCGGGAGATAAGGCTAGTTTTCTATACGAGGGGGTCAATATTGGTTTCATGGGAGATGAGCACATCTACTTTTCCACTAATTCTTTTAGCGGGGAAAGAAACATCCAGTACTGCGACAATGTACGCAATTCCTGCACAGACATTTTTGGTTGCGTTGGTTTGCGGGGTAAACAGTATTGTGTTTTCAACAAGCAATATACCAGGGAAGAATATGAAGATTTAAAATCAAAGATAATTGAACAAATGGAAAATGTACCATACACGGATAAAATAGGCAGAGTGTACGGTTACGGAGAATTCTTTCCGGGAGAACTGTCTCCTTTCTCATACAACGAAACAATCGCTCAAGAATATTTCCCGCTAACTAAATCTGCGGTCGTGGAATATGGATTTTCCTGGCGCGAGCCGGACGGAAAGGATTATCACCCAACGATGCGTGCTTCAGATATGCCCGATCGCATCCAAGACACAAAGGATTCAATATTGGACGAAGTAGTAGGTTGCGCTCATCTAGAGTTTGGCCACGACGCCATGTGCGAAGGAATTTGTGCGACTGCTTTCAAGCTGACCAAGCAGGAGCTAGAGATGCTTCGCTATTTGAATCTTCCTTTACCCAGGGCCTGCTATAATTGTCGGCATTACGAACGGCTTAAACGCAGGAATCCCTATCAGCTCTGGCATCGTGCCTGTATGTGTGATAAATCCAGCCATGCCCATTCTGGGAAGTGCTCCGCGGAGTTTGAAACCAGTTATTCTCCTAATAGGTCGGAAATAGTGTATTGTGAGGCTTGCTACAATGCGGAAGTGGCGTAAATAGCAGTTACTAGCTAGAATCTAGTAGTTGGCAAAAACCAAAGAAATGGGACCAGAAATCCATTCGATAAGCTCGGGACAGACTAGAAATTGCCAGAATTGCAAGAAAGAATTCGTAATAGAGCCGGAGGATTTTGGGTTTTACGAAAAGATGAAAGTCCCTCCGCCGACCTGGTGCTTTAGCTGTAGGATTATTCGGCGTATGTCCTTCCGGAATGAAAGGACTTTGTATAAAAGAAAATGTGACGCGCCGGGACATGGCGAGGAACTAATATCGATATTTTCGCCGAACAATAAGCAGGTAGTTTTTGACCATAAAGAATGGTGGGGAGATGGCTGGAGCCCTCTGGATTACGGGGCAGATATTGACTGGAATAGGCCATTTTTGGCGCAAGTGGGGGAGTTGTGGCAAAGGGTGCCGGATGTAGCCCTGCTCAACATAAACCCCGTCAATAGCGAGTATTGCAGTATTACGGAAGGCAATAAGAATTGCTACCTAGTCTTTGGAGGAGATTTTAATGAAAATACCTACTATTCTACCTATTCCTTTCACTCTAAAGAGTGCATGGATACCTATTGGTTGGACAAAGGCGAGCAGTGCTATGAGGTTGTGGATTGTATCTCTTGTTCGCGCTTGAGATATAGTCGTTATTGTGGAGACTGTTATGATGGCGCCTTTCTATTTAATTGCCGTAACTGCCATGACTGTTTTGGTTGCGCCAACCTGAATAGTAAGTCTTATCAGATATTTAACGTTCAATATACCAAGGAGGAGTATTTTGAAAGAATCAAACGATATGACTTGTCCAGCCGAGCCGGAGTAGAAAAAGTCAAAAAAGAATTTAGGGATCATATTCTAAAATACCCGCGCCGCTTCGCGTATGTGCTTCACTCCACTAACTCCACCGGAGACAACCTGGAGCAGGTTAAGGACAGTAAAAAATGTTTTGATATATTTGGCGGGGCGGAAGACTGCGGTTACGTATGGTTAGCCTATTCGAAAATAAAAGACTTATATGACTGCGATCGAGTTGGTCTAAACGCGGAGAAGGGCATAGATTCTTCCACCATATATCCCGGGAGCACCGTTTTCTATTCCCGTTTCACATTTTCCGCGCATGACATCTACTATTCTTATAACAGTCACAACTCCGCCTCTCTTTTCGGTTGTATAGGCGTGCGTAATAAGCAATATTGTATTTTAAATAAGCAATACCCTAAAGAGGAGTACGAATCTCTTTTGCCTAGATTGATAAAGCATATGAGCGATATCCCGTATGTGGATAAGGTCGGCAGGGTTTATAAGTACGGCGAATTTTTCCCGCCCGAAATTTCTCCCTTCGCGTACAACGAGACAGTTGCCCAGGAGCTTGCCCCGGTGTCTAAAGAAACGGCGAGCAAGCTGGGATACGTTTGGCGGGAAGATGTGGATAAGGGATATAAGATAACAGTTAGAGCAGACGCGATTCCGGACGTCATAAGCCAGACCGAAGACTCTATAGCGCAGGAAACCATAGAGTGTGCCCACCAAGGTGATTGCGTGGAGCAATGCACGAAAGCGTTCAGAATTATCCCCGCGGAGCTGGAATATTACAGAAATATGAACATCCCGCTTCCGAGCTTATGTCCAAGTTGCCGCCACTTCCAGAGGTTGGCCCAAAGAAACCCGCTTACTTTGTGGACGCGCAAGTGTCAGTGCGCGGGGATTAAATCCGAAAATGGCTTGTATCAAAACACCACTCCTCATTCCCACGGAGAATCTGCGTGTCGGGTTGAGTTTGAGACTACTTACGCTCCGGATAGGTCGGAGATTGTGTATTGCGAGGCCTGTTACCAATCGGAAGTAGCGTGAGAATAGAAGGTAGAAGGTAAAATATGAACTCAGAAAAAAGAACCTGCCAGAATTGCAAAAAGGAATTCACGATTGAGCCGGAGGATTTTGCGTTCTACGCGCGGATAGATGTGCCCACGCCAAAGCTTTGCCCAAGGTGCCGGCAGCAGAGGCGGATGATGTTTCGCAACTTCAAGACTCTATATAAGAGGAATTCGGACCGTTCTATGAAGTCCCTGGTTTCTATGTACTCACCCCAGGCGCCTTATAAAATATGGAGCCACGAAGAATGGTGGCAGGACGACTGGGATCCCAAGAGCTTTGGCAGAGATTTTGATTTTAGCCGAACCTTCACGGAGCAGTTTCAGGAATTACTTCTGTCCGTGCCCAGGTTCGCCCTGATGAATTTTAACAGCGAAGCCTGCGAGTACTCCAACTTCACTAATGGAAGCAAAAACTGCTATTTGGTTTTTGGATGCGTGGAAGACGAAGGTTGTTCCTATGGACACATTGTTTGGGAATCTAAGGACTCACTGGATAATTTATATCTTCACAAATCGGAACTATGCTACGGATGCGTGGACTGCCTCAATTCCTACCGGCTATTTTATTCTGGTGAGTGTGAGGATTGCAGTGATAGTATTGGGCTCTATGACTGCAAGGGTTGTACCGATTGCGTTGGATGTGTAGGCTTACGCCAAAAATCGCGCCACATCTTCAACCAACCGGTTAGCAAAGAGGAGTACGATAAGTTTTTGGCGGAACACCCGCTCGGGGACACGAAGAGCATAGAGCTAATACTGGGGAAAAGAGAAGAGTTAAGAAAAAATCTGCCTCAAAAAAACTATTTCGGTTCGCACAACAACGATGTTTCCGGGAACCACATCCACAACGCTAAGAACGTGCAACACTCTTTTGACGTTCAGGGAGGAGAAAATTCAAAATTTGCTTACACTGCCCGCAATGTCGTGGATAGCTACGACGTCGCGTTTTCGCCGGACATAGAATATTCATACGAGGCTCTAACCTGCATGAAGAGCAATAGGGCGTATTTCTGCCACATCTGCTTGAGTTCAACGGATGCTTATTACTCCGACAACTGCTTTTCCTGCTCCAATATTTTTGGTTGTGCAGGGCTAAAGAGTGAAGAGTATTGCATATTTAACAAAAAATATTCCAAGGAGGAATACGTGGAGCTAAAAAGTAAGATAATAGAGCATATGAAAAAGACGGGAGAATGGGGCGAGTTTTTTTCCGCTAAATTATCTCCATTCAAATACAACGAATCTATTTCTCAGGAATATTTCCCGCTTAAGAAAGATGAGGCTTTGGAAATGGGCTATGGCTGGAGGGATGACTTGCCGTATACCACCGGGCAGGAGACCCTTAAGAACGATGCTTTACCCAGAGAGCCGGGCCTTATTTCAATTGAACTGTGTAAAGAGGTCCTAGCTTGTGATAAGTGCTCCCGCAATTACAAGCTAACAGAAGGAGAGGTCGGTTTCTATAAGAATGCCGGGCTACTTGTGCCAAGGATGTGTTTCGACTGTCGACATGCCAATAGAATGAGCCAGAGAAATACGCGCGATTTGTGGCCAGGGGTTTGCGCTATGTGCGGGAGCGAATTTAAAACATCTTACTCTCCGGAGCAGCAAAAGCAATATAAGATTTATTGTGAGACCTGTTACAATAATGCAGTGGCTTAAAACTGAAGCCGTAAACTAAATATGCCCATAGACAGTAGAGAATTGCTATTCGTGGTGGATGAGAACAACAATCCGCTTCCGCCCGCGTCCAGAGAGGAGGTGCATGCGCGGGGATATTGGCATAGAAATAGCCATGTCTGGATAACTAATTCTAAGCGGCAGACTCTTTGCGGGAAGCGTTCTATGCTTAAAGATACGAATCCGGGTAAGTGGGATCCGATTTTTGGCGGGCATACGAATGCAGGAGATGAATATATTGTTTGCGCAATTAAAGAATTGAAGGAGGAGCTCAATCTAGATATTGCCCCAGAAGAGTTGCAATTTCATGGAATATTCCGGAAGGAAGCGCTAAAAGAATTTTCCGCTATATATTTGCTTAAGAAAGATATAGATATAGACCAACTCAAGCCAGAAAAAGATGAACTAGACCTGACTGAGTGGAAGGATAATGATGAGTTGACGGAGATTAATATTGCCAATCATCCAGATTGGGTAAGTCGTGGCTACGAGAATGAAATATTAAGCTTGTTGGTCCAAGATAAAAAATAAAAACATGGAACAAGAACAAATAGTTTTACAGGTGGGCGTGAAGGTTTTGCTAAAAAACAAAGACGGTAAATATTTACTACTTCATCGTTCGCCAGAGAAATATCCTGAAGTAAAAGACCCTTGGGATATCGTGGGCGGAAGAATTAATCCGGGCACACCGCTTTTGGAAAATCTTAAGAGAGAAATCAAAGAAGAAACGCAATTAGATTTAATTTCAGAGCCAAAACTAATTGCCGCGCAGGATATCTTGCGTACACCTGGACGACATGTGGTGCGTCTGACTTATGTAGCGGCAATAGAAGGGGAGCCAAAGTTAGACGAAGATCACACCGATTATAAATGGTTCACCATAGAAGAAATGAAGGCTTTGGGAAGTCGGTTGGATGGTTATTTTGGAGAGTTGTTAAATAAAGGAATTATGTCCTAATCTTTGTCTTCTTAACTTCTAACTACTAACTTCTAGCTACTATTCTAGGGGGTTGTGCATAACTTTTTCCCCACCTCAAAAACCCCTTGTTTTATAAGGGTTTTTTAGGCTTTATATATGGATATTGGGGTTTGACTCATATATAAATTGCCTTAGAATGATATCAAAGTGGTGAGAAGTGGGTGAGAGTGTTGAATTACCCATAAAACCGCTTTGGGGAAGAAGGGCCCCAAGTAAATTAAAAGAGGTTGAGCGCTTGGCGCGAAAGCCCGCCCTCTATGCCGATATGTATTTTGTATACGTTATTCGGAATATGGCGGACAGCGGTTTGTACGTTGGCTATACGAATAATCTTGAGCGTCGCCTAGGTGAGCATCGGAAAATGTTCCCCAAGGATGAAATGATTTATTACGAGGCTTACGTCGACGAGCAATATGCGAGAGAAAGGGAGAGACGTCTCAAGTATCACGGTAGTGCTTGGCGAGCGCTCAAGAAAAGAATCAATGCTTAGAGGGCGGGCTGTAGGTTTTTGTAACGCTCACTACATTCGCTAACAAAAAACAACATGTTATTAGGAGAATATCGCCACAATTTAGATCCGAAAGGTCGAGTAGCTGTTCCAGCCAAATTCCGAGAGAAGCTTGGAACTGGGGCTATTGTGACACGTGGCTTGGATAATTGTTTATTTGTATTCGCGGGCGAAGAATGGGCAAAACTTTCTGAGAAACTTATGAATCTTCCCTTGGCTCAGGCCAACTCGCGCGCCTTTGTGCGTTTGATGCTGGCAGGAGCGATGGATGCGGAGCTGGATACGCAGGGCAGAATTCTTATTCCAGATTATTTGCGTAAATATGCCGGTCTTTCAAAAGAGATAGTGGTGACCGGACTTATGAATCGCATAGAGCTTTGGGATTCTACAACTTGGGAGCGCTACAAGCAGAAGACAGAAAGCGCTTCGGAAGAGATTGCGGAGAGGTTGGGGGAGTTAGGGATTTAACAGATGTCGCACGTACCAGTTCTTTTAAATGAAACCCTAGAGTATCTGGATCCTAAGCCGGGAGAATTTATTATTGACGGCACTATAAATGGAGGTGGCCATGCTCGCGAAATATTAAAAAGAATATCTCCGGGCGGAACACTTCTGGGAGTGGACTGGGATTCGGAACTGATAGAGAAGACTAGAAGGGAACTAAAGGGAGAGAAGATCGTCCTTGCGGCGGGCAACTATGCCGACCTGTCGGATATCCTCCGGCAGTATAGGTTGCCCCGCGCGGACGGTCTTCTCTTGGACCTGGGATTTTCTTCCTGGCAATTGGAAACCGGTCGTGGCTTCAGCTTTCAAAAGGATGAACCGCTAGAGATGACTTACAGCCAAGAAGAAGAGCCGGCTTGGCAGATAGTGGCGAAGATGCGGGAATCCGAGCTGGAGAAGATTATTCGGGAGTTCGGGGGAGAGAGATACGCGAAGCGCATCGCATCCGCGATAAAATCTGCCCGACCCAGAACAACCAAGGCATTGCGAGACGCGATAGTAAGCGCCGTGCCGGGAGGATATGAGAGAGGCCGCATTGATCCCGCCACCCGCACCTTTCAAGCAATAAGGATACTCGCGAACCGAGAGATGGATAATCTGAAGAAGATTCTAGGGGAACTGCCCCAGATCTTAAATCCCGGAGGACGCGCGATAATTCTAACCTTCCACTCGCTCGAAGATGGAATCGTGAAAGACAGTTTCCGGGACTTGGCGAGAGCGGGAGGATGGGAACTTTTAACCAAGAAGCCGATTAGCCCTCAGGGAGAAGAAATTTTACAAAATTATAGAAGTAGATCCGCGAAATTGAGAGCCATAAAGTTATCAACAAAGTAAAAAAGATAAAAATAAAGTAAAATTATGACGATAATACGACCAGAGAGTAGCCGATCCTTTCTAAATATTGCAATCTTGTTTTTGGGAGTGGCCTGTGTGTCTTGCACGGTTTGGTTGGTCTGGTGGTATTTAGATTTAAATAGTCTGAACAACTCCCTGGTTAGACTGGAATCGGAACTCGGCGAAACTCAGGCTCAGGGAACGGAATTAAAAAATAAAGTATTTGCCTTGCTGGATGGCGCCAACTTGAGTGCATTGGCCACCAGCAGGGATCTAGTACAAGATCGCGAGCCGCAATATATAACAAACACTTCTCAATGGCTATCGGTCGCATCGCGACGTTAATAGTAGCATCAGTCTTAGCCTATGCAGGGCTGGTTTTTAATCTATACGATCTTCAGATCAACCACGGTGAGGAATATTTGGCTCAAGCCCACCGCAGCTACCGGGCCGGGGAAAAACAATACGCCGAACGAGGCGTAATATTTTTCACGGATAAATCCGGCTATGACTTAGCGGTTGTTACCAATAAGAATTTTCAAAAAATTTACGCCTCACCTCGGGAGGTGCAGGATTATTCCGAGGCAGCGTATCAACTGACGGATATATTAAATATTCCGGCGGAAGAATTATCTTTAAAACTGAAAGGATCCGGCCCCAAGGACGACTATAAGCTCTTGGTGCGTAAGGCGGAAGAAGACATGGTGAATAAAGTCTTTGACGCAGGCATCAAGGGCATCTATATCGGTGACGAATCGGCTAGGTATTATTCTTCCGGCAACACCGCGGCGCAGATGCTCGGTTTCGTGGCGCCGGACAGTGATGGCATCGGCAAGAGCGGTAAGTACGGTTTAGAGGAATATTACGAAGAAAGATTGAGCGGAATTCCGGGAGAGGTTTCCGAAGGCGGAAAACTGACCCCGCCCGTACCGGGCAAAAGTTTGAGGCTGACAGTTGATTTGAGCATTCAGAAAGAAAGCGAAAGAATACTCTCGGAACTGATAGATAAGTTTGGAGCCAAAGGGGGGAGCGTCATGGTGCAAGAGCCCGTGAGCGGAAAGATACTGGCGATGGCTAGCGATCCAACCTTTGATCCCAATAATTATTCCAAAGCAGACGTTTCTGTTTTTCTCAATCCCGTTACCCAGCAGGTTTACGAGCCGGGTTCTGTTTTCAAAATCGTGACCATGGCGTCCGCATTAGATGCCGGCAAGGTAACACCGGAAACCAAATACAACGACCTTGGCAAGCTCACGGTTTACGATAAAACGATTCAGAACTGGGACCTCAAGGCGCACGGCTGGGTCACCATGACCAATGTGATAGAGAAATCGCTGAACACCGGTTCCGCTTTCGCGGAGAAAAAACTGGGGCACAGCGCTTTTCTTTCCTATCTCAATAAATTTGGATTTGATGAGATAACCGGGATAGATTTACCCGGGGAAGTGCGCGGAAGTCTTAAGTCAATCGCTCCCAAATCACCGGAAATAAATTACGTAACCGCTTCCTACGGTCAAGGCATATCAGTTACGCCAATCGCGATGTTGGGTGCCGTTTCGGCTATAGCAAACGGCGGGAAGTTGATGCGCCCGTACCTTAACTCTGAGCTCCAGCCGGAATTAATTCGGGACGTAATAAGCAAAGCGGCCGCGACGCAGATGACTAACATGATGGTTTCCGCGGTAGATAAGGCGGAGGTGGCGCATATTAAGGGATATTCCGTGGCGGGCAAGACCGGCACGGCGCTAGTGCCGGAAAAGGGCAGATATACCGACCGAGTTATAAATACCTATGTCGGTTTCGCGCCCGCTTCCAACCCAAAGTTTACTATTCTGATAAAGTTGAACGAACCGGTCGGCGCTCCGCTTGCGGGCCAAACGGTAGTTCCGGCGTTTCGTGACCTGGCTCAGTTTATGTTGAATTACTATAATATCCCGCCGGATAGAGTAGAGTAGTTAAATCCTAAATCCCAAACACCAAATTCCAAAATAGAATAGAAGTTAATGAAACAATTTTTAATAAATACTCTAGGTGGCACCTTGAAGCTTCTAGCCAAAGCTACCATCTGGCGTTACCGACCCGCGATCGTGGGCGTGACCGGCAATGTCGGCAAGACTTCCACCAAGCTCGCGATAGCCGCAGTCTTGTCTCACGAGCGTAAGGTGCGCTGGTCCAAGGGCAATCTTAACAACGAGCTTGGTTTACCACTTACAATTTTGGGGGATTGGTCGGAAGAGGAGTTACGCTTAGTGAGCCGCGCTCAACCTGCCGGAGAGAGGAGGCCGGAGAAGATATGGTTTTGGGTAAAAGTAATATTTTCATCTTTCTTCCATATTATGCACGCCAGGCGGAATTTTTACCCGGAAGTGTTGGTTCTAGAATATGGCGCGGATCACCCCGGGGACATAAAAAAATTAATTTCCATAGCCCGTCCCAATATTACGGTACTGACCGCGATAGGCGACGTGCCGGTGCACGTGGAGTTTTACGACGGACCGGAAGCGGTAGCGCGCGAAAAATCTCATCTAATAGAATGTCTGCCTACTTCCGGCTACGCGGTATTGGGATATGACGACAAACGTATTATGTCTCTAAGAGACAGAACTCGCGGGCACATTATGACTTTTGGATTTGATAAGGGAGCGGATCTGCGAGTATCTAATTTTGAAAATAGGATAGAGGATAATCATCCTGCAGGTATTGGGTACAAGCTGAATTATGGAGGTAACGTTGTGCCCATGGTTATAAATGGCGTGCTTGGCAAGGCGCACGCTTACGCGGGTGCCGCCGCCGCCGCGGTGGGCGTGGTCTTCGGAATGAATCTGGTAAAAATTTCGGAGGCCTTGCGTGAATATCATCCCGCGCATTCCCGCATGGAGATACTGCCCGGAGTAAAGAACACCTGGATTTTGAACGATTGCTATAATGCCAGTCTGCTCGCTATGGAGAAAGCGCTGGAAGTTTTGGAAAACTTCCCGGGCAAGCGCAAAATGGCGGTTTTGGGCGATATGCTGGAAATAGGAACTTATGCCATAGAGGCGCATGAAAAAGTTGGCGCGCTTGCGGGCAAATACGCGGATGTCCTGGTGACGGTCGGTCCGCATGCCAAGTTTATAGCGGAAGGCGCCCGCAAGGCGGGTTTAAATAAGCGCAATATTCACTCTTACGACACGGCGGAAGAAGCCGCTCGTCCAGTGCAGGCCCTGCTCAAGAAAGGGGACTTGGTCCTAATTAAAGCTTCCCGCGCGATAGGCTTAGATAAGGTAGTGGAGGAGATAAGATATGTAGATACAAGCATGGTTAAGGTGGACTGATTTCAGTAACACGGAGAAATATGAAGATTTATCTACTTCGCCATGGGCAAATAGAAGCAAACACAAAAGATTTGCTCGTTGGCTCCAGGACGGACGAATCCTTGGATGCCGTAGGAGTAGAACAGGCCCGTCGAGTTAAAATAGACGCCGATTTTGATATTATCGTCTCTTCGCCGATGAAGAGAACGTTGGAAACCGCTCGCATTGTTAATGAAGGGCTCCATAAAGAAATTGTTGTTGACGCCGATATTATTGAGCGAGATAAGGGCGATTTAGAAGGCAAGACGGACCAGGAAGTTCTGGAGGCAACGGGAGGGAAGTTGAATGATGAGATTCTTGCTCGTGACCTAGAGTTTGATTTTAGTCCTTACGGCGGGGAGTCCGCGGAATCGGTTAGGGCGCGACTCAATAGATTTATTGAAAGAGTTAAGAGAGATTATCGGGACAAGAAGGTTCTGGTTGTGACTCACCAGGGGGTGATTAGAGTGTTATTCCTAATGTATCAGAACAGACGTCCCGACTACTCCGACAATTGCGAGATCAATATTTTAGAGGTGTAGCGGCAAAGAGCTAGACGATAGAGTATGAATACTTACATTATCCATAAGAAAATAAATACACCTATTCGCCCTTTTCGCGAGATGGAACTTATGGGCTACAAATTATTTTTATTGGCAGATCCTGTCGCGCAAGGACCAGCTGAGGGATTTGTTATCTCTAAAGAGATTTCTGCTACTGATGGTAATAAGGCATATATAGATTTCGTTGTAGGACTGGTGCCAATCTTAGACGCCATGTCCGTGATTACTCAATGCGTAATCCATTCTTTGGCATCGTCAAGCTATTTCATATATAGAGTTAATGAAAATAGTAACGAGACACTATTTTTCTATTATGGTGGAGAAGGGGTCACAGTAGGGATGGGCTTGGACTTAGAAGAAGCGAACGATATTGAAAAGATTTGCCTAACTACAAGAGAGAACAATAAAGAGAGAGTTGCTTTTACATATCTCCGGGAAGCTAATTATGCTCATACGCCAACTGCATTTATAGCGATGTTGATAATTGCCAGTGAAGCGTTGGCGGGCGAAGGGAAGACTCAGGGTAATTGCAAGAGTTGTAATACTTTGTATGAATATCCTTCGGCCGATAAAAATATGCTAAAAAGCATCATGGGGCAAGAGCTTTATGAGGGAATATATGGAAATAGATTTCGCCATAAGCTTTTTCATGGAGGCAAGATCGATGAGGTGCAGGCAAGTGATTTAGCCGCAAAACTTTATGAAAAAATAGTTTTGGAATATTTGCCGAGGAGATTCGGGCTAAAAAGTATCAGGAAGATAGTGAACGCTCCCAGATCGTTCAGCTATGAATATTTTGGAGCGTTTATTAAAAATATTGGAGGCGGGGTACCTAATATAGTAGAGCTTGAGAAAAATCACGAAAGATTAATTTCTATCGATCAGATTAAAGACTATTAACTATTTCGTAGCGCCAAGAGAATCGAACAAAATATTGCTTCACAATATTTTCTGGAGCCCAGTGGTTCCAGCCCCTCCGCCCCGGGAAAACTCCCGTTTTCCCGACCCTTTTCCCAGTTCGAATCCCTTGGCAAGAAAAATCAAAACACCCACAGGGGGTGTCTGATTTTTCGTAGCGCCAACGAGATTCGAACTCGTGTTTCTTGGATGAGAACCAAGTGTCCTAGACCGGGCTAGACGATGGCGCCGTCTGATGTTTACTCGCCCTTAGAGAGCCCTTATATTGTATTCAAAATATGGCCTGACGCAAGCACATTGACGAATTTCATGGTTTATAGATAATAGACAAACCACTACTTTCAGTCCCAATTCATTGGGACGAGGAGGCTCTAACCATGCCGAGCAGATTCGGGCGGGGCGAGAGAATGTCCACGAGTACCGGGAGAAAGAAGACGAAGAAAGTCGCAGCGCCGACAGGGAGGACTGCTCCCATGCTGGCCTGTGAGTTGACGCGTACGACCACCCCGCGCCGCGAGTGGAAGAGGGCGGCTCCGATTGTTGCTCAGGCGGCCTACCAGCCCCTGAATCTCGATCCGAGCCGGCTCCCGAAGTAGGGGAAGCGAAAGACGGGGGCGGCGTTACGACGCTGTCCCCGCTCTTCATTTATGTTAAAATATAGCCAACTTACGATTATGAAAAAACTGGTAATCGCCAATTGGAAAATGAACCCAGCCTCCTATGCCGAGGCCAAGAAGTTGGCCAAAGCCGCGGGATTGAGTGCCAAGAAGCATAAGAACGTTAAAGTTGTAGTCTGCCCGCCCTTTCCGTGGCTTACAGATATGTCTCACGAGAAGGAGGCCGGATTAGAATATGGGGCACAGGACGTTTTTTGGTTGGACAAAGGGGCCTATACCGGAGAAGTTTCGCCCTTAATGCTCAAGAACTCTAAGGTTAAGTATGTAATAATTGGCCACTCCGAGCGTCGTAGATTGGGAGAAACCGGTCAAAATATAAATATGAAACTAAAAGCGGCCCTGGCGAATGGACTCGTTCCAATATTGTGCGTGGGAGAGGATGCGAAAACACATTCTAAGGGGAAGCTCTCGGTGGGTAAGTTTTTAGCAACTCAACTGCGGGAAGGTCTTAGGGGGGTAGACCAGAACATGTTTATTAATAAAAAGTTGATTGTGGCGTACGAGCCAATTTGGGCAATCAGCACCACTCCCGGGGTGAAAAAAGATACTCCAGAGAATGCTACGGAAACCATCTTCAGCATCAAGAAGTTGGTAGCCCGCATGTTCGGAATCCTGCTTTCGGATATCACGGTGCTGTATGGCGGTTCGGTTGATTCCGAGAACGCTTACGGTTTTTTGTCTTGCCCGGAGATAGGAGGAGTTTTAGTGGGCGGTGCCAGCCTGAGGCCCGCTGATTTTGGGGGAGTAGTTAAGATAGCTTCCGAACTGTCGTAAATAAAAAGGTCAATAAAATAAATAAAAAATAGACAAAATAAATAAAAATAATATGCAACAAGATAATCTAAAAAAATATTTTTGGTTCCTATTGAATGGTTTTCTGGCGGTCGCAGTCATCTTGGGAGTATTTTTCGTTATGCCTGCGGTTTCAAGATATCAGGATTCGCTTTACCCCTCTCGTTCCATGACTGTTTCTTCCCAAGGCAAGTCTACGGTTTCTCCCGATATAGCCAGACTGTCTTTTTCTATCGTGTCTAAGGGTAAGAATCCGGAAGAGCTAGCTAACAGTAATAATGAAAAGATGAAGGCGGTGATAGATAACATCAAGTCTCAGGGAGTAGAAGAAAAGGATATTAAGACCGTTGGCTACGAGTTGGCCCCGGACTATCGCTACGACGAAGCGACCGAGCGCCGCTATATAACCGGTTACACTATGACTCAGACGGTGGGCTTGAAGATTCGCGACCTTGGCAAGGTGGCTGGCATCTTGGGAGGCATAACCCCTCTTGGTGTTAACCAAATAAGCGGCGTGTCTTTTGACATCGAGAACAGAGACAAGGTTCTAGCGGATGCGAGAGCAGAGGCAATGTCTAAGGCCAAGGAGAAGGCGAAGCAGATGGCTAAGGATGCCGGCGTTGATTTGGTCAGAATAACTTCCGTGAATGAATATCAGCCCGCGGATTCTTATCGTGGCGAGTATGCTATGGGTATGGGTGGGGACATGATGAAGTCGTCTATCGCTCCCTCTATCCAGCCGGGTAGTCAAGAAATAACAGTTGAAGTAGCTCTTACCTATGCCATCAAATAACCTTAAGAAAGATCTGTATATTGTTGCTCTGGTGGGCCTTTTGGTGGGCCTACTTATTCAACCTATTCTTTCCAGCACCAAGGTTCTGGTGCTGGCAACGAGCTATGTGCCTTTGTCTCAGATTTCGCTTCGGGTTTTAATCTGCCTATTCTTTTTGGGGCTGGCGCCTCTAGCTCTCTGGTTGGCAAGCATTGTGGCTAGATCCTTGGCGTTTGTCTATCAAGTCGCCAAGTTTGCGGCGGTCGGAACGCTTAACAGCTTTATTGACCTCGGTTTTTTCAGCTTGCTGGGATTGCTGATGGGACAACCCCTGGGGGGCACTTTTGCCTTTGGAGCCATGAAGACGGCCTCGTTCCTGGCCGCGACTACCAATAGTTATTTCTGGAATAAGCTTTGGACCTTTGGAGACGCGTCTAAAAATGACGCCTCTAAGGTTATAAAGTTTTACGTTATAACCGGTTTGAATTTTTTGGTTAATGTGGGAGTAGCTACGTTCGTAAGCTCTATACGACCGGAGGGTTTAATCTGGGTCAACGTAGTCTCTCCGGTATGCGGTATCTTTGCCGGTATGGCGGGGAACTTCTTCGGTTATAAGCTTTTGGTTTTCGGAAAATCGGCCTCCAGCGGATCAGACGCCACGCCTAGCGCCCCTAAGTCATAGGTTCGCCTGGAGTAGGGGTTGACTTTTTCGGGTTTATCGGCTATAATGGCTCTCGTGAATGGGTGATAATACCTCAACGATGATATCGACTGAGGCATGCCCCAAACTGTTTGGCTCTTGGCCCCGCTTGCGGGGCTTTGAGTTTTTCAGGGGTTTTATATATAATCAGAGCCATAAGCCCGTTTAAATGGCTGCGAAATAAGGGAAATAAAGGGTTGTGGGGATTGTGGTGATGAGCTGAGCACATTAATAAATTGTCTACATAGTGGTGATGAGCTGAGCACTCATTCATAACAAACAGAATTGGAGGTCACCACTCATCACCACTATGTAGGTAAGTCAGAATTGTCCCGCAACTGTCCACGAGCAATTGCGAGTGGCTACAGTTGGCGCGATCTCGCTATCTCCGAATGAGAGATATGGCATAATTAGCATCGTGGCCAAACGGGATCCTCGCAAATCTACCCTAGGACCTGGTTCGTCGGAGATTTGCGGGAGAGGTCACCACTCATCACCATAATCCTTAAGGTGCGTTATCCCTAGAAGTGGGACCGCTCGCAACCATTATTCGCAGCCATTCAAGCGGGTTTGTTGTTTTCTAATGAATATCAGAAAGAACGTAAATTTAGCGAAGTATAGCAATTATAAAATTGGCGGATCGGCCAGTTATTTTCTGGAACCCAAGACGGTGAGCGAATTGAAGCAGGCGATTCGGTTCGCACGGGGCTCAAAGTTGCCAATATTTATTTTGGGAGGAGGCACGAATCTTTTAATAAGCGACGACGGTTTCAAGGGAATCGTTATTCGTCCGGTTTTAGATTTTTTTAAAATTGTTAAGCGTAATTTTGTGGAAGTCGGCGCAGGCGCGTCGGTTAAGAATTTTTTGAAATTTACGGTCCAGAAAGAAATGAGCGGTATGGAGTGGGCGGGAGGATTGCCGGGAAGCGTGGGCGGGGCAATTCGGGGGAATGCGGGTTGTTTCGGCGGGGAGACAAAGGATTCGGTTGTGAGCGTAAAAAGCGTTCGGGTCAAAGATGGAAAGATAATCGAGAGGAACAATAAGCAGTGCGCGTTTGGTTATCGCGACAGTATTTTTAAGCAGAGAGACGGGGAAGAAATTATTGCTTCGGCTATTTTCAAGCTGAAGCCGGGCATCGCAAAGGATATAAAAAAATCCATAGAAGACAAAATAAATTATCGCTGGAGCAGGCACCCGATGGAGCATCCCAGTATAGGCAGCACCTTCAAGAATATTCCCTTGGCGAGTCTAACCAAAAAACAGCAGGCCTTGTATCGTGAAGTCGTAAAAAACGATCCCTTTCCGGTCGTGCCGGTCGCTTATATCATTTCCAAGGCGGACGTGATGGGTAAGAAATCCGGCGGCGCGATGGTTTCGCCCAAGCATCCTAACTTTATAGTCAACATGGGCCGGGCTAAGGCTAAAGACGTAGAAGTCTTAATAGGGTTGGTCAAGAAATCCGTTTGGGATAAGTTCAAAATCCGGATAGAAGAAGAAATCATCAGGATCTAGATATGAAAAGCTTCAACTCTCTGTCTACCGAGAGGAAAGGGGAGATAATTATTCTGTCGGAGGGCTGGCTGTGGGGATTATTCCCGGTCATAACCGCAATGACCTATCTTTCCCTGCCCCCTCTGGTGTCTTTAGGCTTTGCTACGCTTTTTTCTTCCCTGGTTTTCCTTTTTCTGTTTATTTGGAATAAAAGATGGCCGGAATTGAAGGATGGGGAAGCCTTAAAAGATATCTTCTTGGTAGCCCTGATTAATGGCGCGCTGTACTACATACTTTATTTTATCGGATTGAAATATAGCACCAGCGGTAATGTTAGCTTAGTAGCTTTGATGGAAATATTTTTCAGCTACTTATATTTTCAGGTTTGGCAGAAAGAATATTTCTCGGTCAAATACCTCTGGGGTTCGCTGTTGATGCTGTTGGGTGCGGTGATAATCCTTTTACCGAAATCCAGCGGATGGTACGCGGGAGATTTGCTGATATTGGCCGCAGCCGCTACTGGACCGGCCGGAAATTATTTTCAAAAAAGAGCAAGGAAAAAAGTTAGCACCGAAACAATCCTGCTTTTGAGGTGCATAGTCTCTGTTCCGGCCATATTTCTGACTGCGAATCTGTTCGGAGAAGTTCTCGCGTGGACAGACATAAAAAATTCCTTGCCGACGCTTTTATTAAACGGAGTAGTTCTGTTGGGGCTAAGCAAGATATTCTGGATAGAGGGTATACACCGCCTTTCTATAACTAAGGCAATAGCGCTAAGCAGCGTGAGCCCGCTCTTTACTTTGGTTTTTGCCTACTTTCTCTTGGGCAACATCCCGACCGTTTGGCAGCTGTCTTCTTTTGTGCCGCTCTTCTTCGGCTTAATACTGCTCACCTCCAAAAATCCGGAAAAAGAATTATCCCTGGAGCCATAGATGTTTAGTTCTTAAAGAAACCTTCTAATGTTTTAGTTAAGCGTAAGTTCGTGTTTTTATGGAAGCTGTTAAGGTTATTTATTTCTTTTCATAAAGCGTAAGATTTTTTCGCGAGAAGCTCTCGGATCTATCCAGTCGAGCGTAGGAGTTTGTTTCGTGGCAAGCTATCGCAGGCAAAAACCACCTTGGTTAACTTGTATTGTTTTTGCCGAGATGCAATTAAGTTTTTCTGGTCTGGAAAAACTATAATGGTTGCCACGAAATAAACCCCGGAGCGGAGTTATCCACAGGTTTGCGAAAAATAGCAAAATCAATTTGCTATAATAAATGCGTCGTGAGAGGGGAAACTTTCTCATGGTCTTTTCAAAAAAAAGTTGGGGCAGTCGGCAACCCAACCAAATAAAAGTAAATAATTGCCATGCCAGCTAAGAAGAAGAAGGCAACAAAGAAGGTAGCGAAGAAGAAGAGAATCTAGCCCTTCACTCACCCCCGCAACGCGGGGGTGAGTTTTTTATAGCGAACGCCACGAAAAATACTAGAAGGAGCTTGTAATATATAGAATAGACAAGCGGCGACTCAATTGATACCATAGATATATGCAAACGAACATCAAAGCGACAGAGTTGGTCTTGACTCCGGCCTTGAAGGTTTACATAGGGCGCAAAATGGCGGTTATCGAGCGTTTGCTTAAGCGTTTTGACGCATCCGGTCAACCCGAGCTTTGGCTGGAGGTAGCCCGTACCACCCGCCACCACCATCGCGGAGAGGTTTTTATGGCGGAGGCGACTCTGCGTTTACCGAACAAAGTTTTGAGGGCCAAACAAGAATCCGATGATGTCCGAGCGGCAGTGGATGAGGTGCAGTCTAAGTTGCGTCTGGAAATTGAGAAATATAAAACTCAGAAAGTTGACCGAGTGCGCAAGGTAAGCGCCAGGCAAAAATCAGGAAAATAATCAATAGGCATAAAATACTACCACGCTATGTTCGGCGCGCTTAAAAACTTTTTCGGTGGGAAGCAGTTGGATGAACTGCGTAATTTGGTTTCCGAGATAAATAAATTAGAACCGGAGGTGGAAAAGTTGAGCGACGCGGAACTTAAAGAAAAAAGCTTGGAGCTAAAAGAATCTTTCAGCAAAGACGCAGAGCCGGATTTTAAATATGCTTTTGCGCTCGCGCGGGAAGCGGCTCGACGTACCCTGCATCAACGGCCATATGATGTGCAGTTGATGGGTGGCGTAGTTCTTTATCGCGGGGGAGTGGCGGAGATGATGACGGGAGAAGGAAAGACGTTGGCCGCGGTTGCTCCGGTTTACGCGCGCGCCCTGGAGGGTAGGGGTTCACACGTGGTAACCGTAAACGAATACCTCGCCCGTCGCGACGCGGTTTGGATGGGGCAGATTTATCGCGCGCTGGGTCTCTCGGTAAGTTGCTTGGTGCCGAACGCGGCATATCTATATGATCCGGAATGGAAGGTTCCGGCGGCTCAGGTTAAGGCTTTGGACGAAAAAGAAGACACAACCGGCAGTTTTTTAATCCAACAGGATTTCCTAAGGCCAATTACTCGCCGGGAGGCATATCTCGCGGACATAACTTACGGTACCAATCATGAGTTCGGTTTTGACTATCTGCGCGACAACCTGACCTATAATCCCCTAGAACAGGCTCAGCGCAAGCCCTTTTTCGCGGTGATAGACGAGGTGGATAGTATTTTGATAGATGAGGCCCGCACTCCGCTTATTATTTCCGCGCCGGATGCACAGTCCAGCGAGTACTATAAAGTTTTCGCTCGCTTGGTAAAGAATCTGGAGGTGGACAACGACTACACCGTGGACGAGAAGAAGCGTTCGGTCAGCATCATATCGGCGGGCATAGAGAAAATGGAAAAAGCCTTGGGCGTCCCGAACCTTTACGCGCCTGAAAGTTTACGCCTAGTGCATTACTTGGAAGAGAGCTTACGCGCGCACGCGCTTTATCGCAAAGACAAGGATTACGTGGTGAAAGATGGACAGATAATAATTGTAGATGAGTTTACCGGGCGCATGCTTCAGGGTCGGCGTTATAACGGCGGCTTGCATCAGGCTATTGAGGCCAAGGAAGGCGTGTTGGTAAAAGAAGAATCCAAGACTTATGCCAAGATTTCTATTCAGAACTACTTCCGTATGTATAAACACATTTCCGGCATGACCGGCACGGCGCAAACTTCCGCGGAAGAATTCTACAAGGTATACAATCTGGACGTTTTCTCTATTCCATCTAATCGGCCTTTGGCGAGAGAAGACCGGTCGGATGTAATTTACAAAGACCAAGAGGCAAAATGGCGGGCAGTGGTACGGGATGTGCGAACCTGTTATGAAAAAGGCCAGCCGGTGCTTTTGGGAACTACTTCTATTGAAAAGAACGAGCACCTTTCCGCGCTTTTAAGCCAGGACGGTATCCCGCATGAAGTTTTAAACGCCAAGAATAACGAACGAGAAGGCTCCATTATCGCGCAGGCAGGCAGGTTGAAGGGGGTAACAGTTGCGACCAACATGGCTGGCCGTGGTGTGGACATAATCCTGGGTGGCAATCCGCCCACCAAAGAGGAGGCAGAGAAGGTAAAAGAGCTGGGAGGTCTACATGTAATAGGTACGGAGCGTCATGAAGCCAGGCGCATAGATAATCAGCTGCGCGGGCGCGCAGGCCGGCAGGGCGACCGTGGTTCTTCTCAATTCTATTTGGCTTTGGACGACGATCTCTTGCGAATCTTCGGAGGCGACCGTATCAGGAGCATGATTGAGCGTTTTGATTTACCGGAAGATGAGCCGATTCAGGTCGGATTTATTTCTAAAGCAGTTGCGCAAGCCCAAAGTAAGGTGGAGGGCGCGAACTTTGATATGCGCAAACATCTATTGGAATACGATGACGTTTTAAACAAGCAACGCTCCGCGGTCTATAAGAGGCGCCAGGAGATATTAGAGAGCCAGGGCAAGGCTATTCTGCCCCAGTTGATCTTTGATGCTGCTGCCGCCGGGATGGAAAAAACATTTATAGGGATGGAGCAGGAGCCGGAAGGAGAGGCTTCGCTCAAGCAGGCCTGTGAGGAATCGGGCATTGTGGATAAGGATCATCCCTGGCCTGGTATGGATTTGACGAAGCTGCGCGAGATTATTACTAAACGAAGCGTGGAGGTGGCTTTGCAGCCGAATGCTTATGCCAAGCTTTTGAGCATTTTAGATATGCTTTGGATGAATAATCTGGAAGATTTGGAGGCGTTAAGCGAGTCGGTCGGTTTGCGCGCCTATGGCCAGAAAGACCCTCTGGTAGAATATCGCCAGGAGGCGCATCGTCTATATGCCACTTTTTGGGATAACTTCAATTCCTGGGTATTGGGTAATATATTTAAGCCCGAGAAAAGCGAAAGTAATACCAGCAAGGAAACTCAGGTAATCCACATATCCAACAAGGGTATGCGCGGCGCGGATGGTAAGGAGGCTGGTCGCAACGACCCCTGCCCCTGTGGAAGCGGGAAGAAATATAAGAAATGTCACGGTTCATAAACTTGTACGAAGTTGGTCTCTTTGCCGCGAAGGAGGCGTGGCGTATTTTACGCGTATCTGTCGCTAAGATAAAAAAGCGCTAAGTGTTTGAAATAGAAGTTAAGGCAAAAATATCGGATGCAAAAACCATAATAGAAAAACTGGGGAGTTTGGGTTGTAAACTTTCCGACCCCGTCCGCCAGGAAGACGAGATATTTAATATCCCCGGGGCCACCCCAAGCAATTTAGGCGACAGCACGGTTATGCGCATACGTAGTAGTGGTGGTAGATATTTACTAACCGCCAAAAAAGACCGCAGCGGAGAATTGGATTGTTTTGAGCAAGAAGTGGAGGTGAGCGATTCGGTAGGAGCTCGTAAGATGTTGGAACTATTAGGATTTACCCATACTGTTTTCGTAAACAAGAACAGGCGTAAGGGCAAAGTGGAAGAGTTAGAAATCTGTCTGGACGAGGTGGAGGGTTTGGGTTCTTTCATTGAAGTAGAAAAAATGAGCGAGGAGGATGGCAAGAAAGTGCAAGCCGAGCTGATGGATTTTCTAGTCAGCCTCGGCGTGAAACCGGAAGATAGAGTTTTTGAAGGATACGACACAATGTTGTATAAAAAAGAGCATGGACAAGGATAAATCAATTTCGTTTAGGCTAGCAGAGCCATTTCTTGGTAAAGAGGTGGAGATGGTGATTGACCGGCCATTGGGCAGCCGGCATCCCAAATATCCGGATGAGATATACGAAATTAATGCAGGCTACATTCCCGGGATTATAGCTCCGGATGGGAAGGAGCTGGACGCATACCATCTTAGCTCAAGCGAACCTCTGGATAAGGTGAGCGGTGTGGTTATCGCAATAATCCATCGCCTGGAAGATGACGACGACAAGCTAGTGGTTGTGTCTAAGGGGAAAACTTTAACTGATGTGGAGATAGAGGAGAAAGTTCATTTTCAGGAAAAGTATTTTAAACATATAATAGTGAGATGAGTGAAATTAAGTTGGGCAAATATAGGCACTTTAAGGGCAAAGACTACGAGGTTGTCGGTTTCGCAAAACATAGCGAGACCATGGAAGAGATGGTTATATACCACGTCTGCGGAGAGGAGCAGTTGTGGGTTAGACCGGCCATCATGTTTACAGAAGAAATAGAGCGGGACGGCTACAAAGGTCCCAGATTCAAATACATCGGAGATTGATTATGAGGGAGCTGGAAAAAGACATATATAAATATCTTAAAGAGCGTGGTTGGCATAAATTGCGTCCGGCGGATCTGGCCAAGTCGGTTATGATAGAGGGCGCGGAGCTTCTAGAGCTTTTTCAGTGGGAAAATTTGCCGTTGGAAGAAATAAAGAAAGATAAGGAGAAATTGGAGCATATCAAAAAGGAGCTGGCGGATGTTTTGATTTATGCGTTGGACTTATCCGTTCTTTTGGGATTAGACACCGAAAAAATAATCCGCGAAAAATTGGCGCATATTGCCCAAAAATATCCCGCCAAACTAATGAAGAAAAGCCGAGGCAAGGAACCTGGGGCAGGCGGGGATTCGGAATACTGGCGCATCAAAAAGGAGCACCGTCGCAAGGTCTAGTTTTGTTTTTGAGCAATTCTTTTTCTAAGTATTAGCATTAGAGTGGCCAGGGCGGCCAATATTATGATTGCGACAGCCGCCCTTCGGCCGGAAAAAATATCCGATATGAGCGCCAAGCCAATTGAGCGAGGCTTGTTTTCGGCCTGGAACGCTATTTTGGCCCCGCTCCCGATACCCCCCGGATTGTCTAGTGGACGAGCCACCACCGCAAGAGATGTACTAAAAATTCCATCCTCACTGGGTTTGAATTTTATAACCACATCTTTTTCCTCTCCGCTTTCCAAAGTGAACTTGGCAGGGGAGGCGCTTATCTTATTTTCAAATTCCTCCGGATAAACCTCAAAAAGCGCCACCTCCTCGGAGGGATTTTTTACTTTTATCCGCGCGCTTGCCGTCTCTCCGGTTTGGGCCTGGATGCGGAGCTCGGACGGACGGACTGATATACCTATTGCATTCGCTCTTGAAGTTTGGAAGCCGAGTATGACCAAGAACGACGCCGCCGTCAAAATAATTATTTTTTTCATCTTAGAGAGCGGGTGTGGCCCAGAATATTAGCGACCCATTGCGTACGCCCGTACCGGTATGCCCGGAAGGAAGCTTGAGAGATATCTCGGTTTGTTTGGCCCCGCCCGGCGCGAGATTTACTCCGAACATCCGCCACGTTTTGCCGTCTAGATTCAAATAATTTCGGAAGACCTCATCGCCCGAGACACTGCTCTCAAAGTGAGTTGGGCTCGCGCTTAAATTGGTCAGAGTCGCTTTCTGGACAGGAAGGGCTCCGTTACTTTTCTTACCGAAATTAAATTTTTTAAGAGAATTTTCGGTCTGGACGGAAAAAGATATTTCCTGAGTCGGGTCGGGGTTGGAACTGCTATTACCTCCAGAACCCAGATCTACAGTTAGATCCAAAGAGCTCTGGCTGGCGGTGCCGACGTTAAAATTGGAACGATTGCTGTGGATAAAGCCATTCTTCTCGCCAAACACTTTGTAAGCTCCATTAGATAGAGTTAGAGAAAATGTTCCATCTATTCCGGTCGTAGCAGTCTTATCATTCGCTTTTATGGTCGCACCCTCGGAGTATTTCCAATTTGTGCCATCAAAGTATTCCAACTTGCCGGTTAGGGTTGAGCCGGTGGTGCTGGTGGAATTAAGCGATAGGCGAAGCGGTTGCCAGGCATAGTCTCCGTAGTACCAGAGCACCTCATCGTTCGCGGATAGCTTGTAATCTCCCGCGCCCACGCTTGGCTTTTGATTGTCTACCAGATACATCCAGCCATTTGTGCCGAAAGCGGTTTCTCCGCCGATGGCATCCACGTAATCCCCGAAGCTCATCTGAGTCATATGGTAGGTAATGTTGCAGGCCTCGCTCGCGATAACGACCGCGTCAAGCGCGGTTAATCCATCTGCCTCTCCGGCGCAAAGCTGGCCACTTGCGCCTTCAATGCGATAGCTGAATCCAGCTTTGCTTGCGGGCGGGGGAGCGATTGTTCCGACTGGGAGATATTTGCCGGAGAGAGCGATAACCGCGTAAGAAGTAGTGGTTGGACTAAAAGAATCTTCCGAACTGCCGGCTTGATAGCGATAATATCCTTCTTCTGTGGAAAGGGTCGCGAGATGCGTAAGGGCGGACTTACCGTCCTTGGTTATGGTTGCGGGATCTATGCCCACCGAACGTAAAGCCATTATGACCCAGGCATCCGAAGAGGCATCCGAATCCGTGCCCCAAGCGCTTTTAGGGTCATAAGGGAAGCCACCATCTATATTTTGGGCGGATTTAAGATAATTAAGACCATTTGTAATTGGAGCGCTCTCTTTGTTCTGCCCGGCGGAAATAAGCGCCATAATGCCCGCCGCGGTCGTATTCGTATCGCTCGCTCCGCCAATCGCGTAGCTCCATCCGCCATCCGAATTCTGTTTGGAAAGTATAAGGGCCTTGGTTCCGGAAACGGTAGTATCCGAATCGCTCTCGCCGGAGCTTTTGAGGGCCAGAAGTCCAAATATGTCGTCGTTTAGAATAGATGCACTGCCTAATTGGGTCCCGTCGTAATAATTTTTTAATTTAGTAACCAGATTCTCGGTGGAGAAGCTGCGTGGATCTTTGCCTGCCGCGGTGAGAGCGAGTATCGGTGCCTCCAAGTCTATGGCTTGGGTTGCGCTTATGCTCTTCAAGGAATCCGTGCTTGGGTTCTTGCCCGCCGAGACTAAGGCCATAACACTCCAGGCGCTAAGAGATTTTGACTCCAGATATGCGACCGATTTATTTATATCTCCCCGCGAGAGAGAGGGAATTGCCAAGACTGCCACGACTACTCCGCCCGCAAGCACGCCGATTATTTTTTTAAACATTTTGTTCTGCGCGGAACTAAAAAATCCCGCTAGAGCAAGGGGATCCTGATTGGACAAAATCAGTTTGTTCCTTGCTCGAGGAACACAAAAGGTTCTAGGACTGGTAGTCGGACTTTCCCGATAAGATTATCGAGATCACCGTAGCGGCACTGTGCGGGATTTACACCCGCTTCCCCAGATTCCTAAAATATTTCTAATGTGCGAGGTTAATATTCTGCCCGTTTTAGAAAGCTGTCAAACTTCCCGGTCTGTGGATATTTTTTGTGAATTGGATTTATAATTGGCTCATCCATATGGCTGAAGAAATAGAGGTTAAATTCTTAAATGTAAATCTCGCGAGCTTGGAGGCCAAGCTTCTGGAGGTTGGCGCGGAGAAAGTGGGCGATTTTTTTTACCGCCGGCGAGTTTTTGACTATCCGGATTGGCGCCTAGACAAAGCCCACTCCTGGTTGCGTCTGCGGGATGAGGGCGAAAAAATTACTCTAAGTTTCAAAAAACGGCTTGGCGCGGAGAAACATGACGGTACCGGCAATGACGACGGCATGGAGGAGACGGAAATAATCGTGAACGATTTTGAGAAGACCGCCCAACTGCTCTTAAGCATCGGATTTATTGAAAAGCATTATGTGGAAAATAAACGCACCCGCTGGACTAAGGAGGGCGTGGAGTTTGATATAGACATCTATCCGGAACTTGAGCCGTATTTGGAGATTGAATCAGATAGTTGGCAGAAAATTGATGAGGCAATCGTCTGGCTCGGTCTTAATCCGGAAGATAAAAGAATTTTTTCCACCAATCAGATATACAAGATGAAAGGTGTGACGGTGGGAGATTATATTCGCATCACTTTTGAGGGGTTGGTCAAAAGAGAAAAGACTGACTAGTCTGGTCATGTTTAAGGTAATTATAGAAATGCCGAAGGGAGACGATCGCAGGCGTCATCTTGGTTATGATAAATCCGGTTTTGTGGATATCGGTCCGATCAAAGACGTCATACAGGTGAATAATGGCATTATGCCAGTCGATTATGGCTACGTACCGAATACATTTAACGCTAATGATAAAGATGAGGTAGATGTTTTGTTAATATCTAATAAGAAATATTCCGTAGGGGGAGAGGTTGTGGTTGAGCCGATAGGCTTACTACGTCGGGAGGATGGAGACGATAAGATGATAGTGGTTGATGTTGGTGATCCGAGAAAGAGCTGTGTGGAATTGCCGGACGAAGTTCGGAAATCCATAACCGAATTTTTCGGGTACAAGCACAAAATAATTTCCATAGAGGGTGCCGAGGTAGCGATAAAATATTTGGAAGACAATAAGATTCAGTAGCTCTAAGGCTGTGGATAACTTTTAGGAGGGGAGAAATAAGCTAGGAAATACGGGCTTTTTGGCCCGGGTAATATATATAATGTATATATTGACGAGAGTAATGTATGTAATACAATTTAAGCATGAACAAAATAATCTCAACGCTGACGGAAAAACAAAGAAAGTTTTACGAGGTCCTAAAAAGCTATGCGGATAGGCACGGCGAGGCGCCCACCATTCAAGAAATGGCGCGTTCCTTGAAGTTGTCTTCTCCGCGCAGTATTTCTCAATATCTAATGGTTTTGGAAAAGAAGGGCCTAATCCAGCGTTCCCGCTACGAGCGGCGTGGTATTCGTGTGCTGGAGTTGGAAAACGATAAGCCCAAGGAAGAAGTAGAAATTCCGGTTATCGCTTCCGCGGGTTGCGATAACGTGAACGTCTTCGCGCAAAGTTCTTTTGATGAGTTTTTATGCGTGGCGAGCGAAATGCTCCAAGGGCGGCGCAAAGATAATGTGGTTGGTATTCGCGCGGTGGGCGATTCTATGAAAGACGCGGGCATAAACGAGAACGACTATGTCTTAGTGGAGATGACTCAGGCCATCTATGAGGAAGATTTAGTGGTGGCAATAATTGACGGTTTCGCGGTTATAAAGAAGATTCAGTTCGCGAATAACGCCATCATCTTGCACCCGGTTTCTTCCGACCCGCAATATAAGCCGATAATCGTAAATCGCAACTTTCAAATTTTCGGCAAGGTCATAGATATTGTGCGCGCTCCCCAAAAGGGCGACTTGGAAGTGGTGCCGTTGTACTCAACTAATTAGCATGTTTAACGTGAATGACATCCTAAATTTTTTAGATATTCATTCTGGCGGCATAGGAGCGCTGTCTTTAATAATGGCTGGCTTTTGGGCGTTATGGAAATTTAGAGATTATCTAAAAGATAAACGTTTTAATATATATCATAAGTTGATAGACGAGCTGGTAAACGAGCAGTTGCAGCCAGATAGAAAAATAAAACTTGATAGACAGATAGCTATTATATACGAATTGAGAAATTTTTCAGCTTATTATCCAGTTTCGAAAAGAATACTCATCGGGCTAAAGTCTCAAGAGGGGTGGATGGGGAATAAAAGAATTATTGAAGAAATAGATTTGGCGTTATTTTTCATGGGTAAGAGTTGGCCACAAAGACTATGGACCAATTTTAGAAAGTCTTACTAGCTGATTTGCCCAGATCTCCGCAGGGTCTTATTATTAGTGCATGACGAAAAAAGTTATGGTTGTTGGCGCTTTTGTGGTGGTTGTGGCCGCGATGTTCTATTACTGGAACGGAACAGGGCCGAGCATAGCTCCGGACAACTCCGCAACTCTTTTTGAGCCGAAAAATGCAACCTACACCATAGAGAACTTGCTTTATCCTCTGAAGAACGGAGTCTTGGAGCAAGAAGCCGCGCCGGGTTCCGCGAGCAAGATAATTACGCGCATATTTGGAGAGCCAGCCCTGGGAGATTTAGATAGCGACGGCAAAGAGGATTCGGCGGTTATGTTAACCCAAGATTCGGGTGGTAGCGGAACCTTCTTCTATGTTTCTTCTGCCTTGAATACAAATACCGGTGCGAGAGGCACAAACTCTCTTCTTTTGGGTGATAGAATCGCGCCTCAGAACATATCTATCAAAGATGGTGTAATTGAAGTTAATTACGCGGAGCGTAGACCCGGGGAAAGCTTTGCGATCCAGCCATCTCTTGGCGTCACTAAAAGATTCAAATTGGACAGAGGAAATTTATTTGAATACATCGTCAGATAGAATGAAAACAGAAGACAAGAAGAAACTACAGGGCAGAATTTCATTGGAGCAGATTTCTCATTTTCGTTGCGGGAAGTGTAATAAATGGTGGTCCATAGCTGACGCGCCCAAGCGCAATGCCTGGTTTTGTCCCTGGTGTGGAGTAGAACAGAAAGTGTTGAACAGTAAGTAGAAAGTAGTATGTAGTAGGTAAATATAAAATAAAGATGACAGAAAAAGACATAAAAACCACCTGGGACCTGAGCCCGCTCCTTGTGTCGGATGATGACCCGGCGAAAGAAGCTAAGCGTAAAGAGATACAGGCCAAAACGGCTGGATTTGTGCAGGCTTGGAAAAATCGCGAAGACTACCTCTCTGACCCGAAGGCGCTAGCGCAAGCGCTTACGGAATATGAAGCTTGGCAAAATTCTTGCGGACAAGGCGGGGATGAAGCTTATTATTTTTGGTTAAGGGCGGAGCAGGACCAGAATTCTTCGGAGCTTAAGGCGAAACTAAACCAGGCGGAAGAATTCGCGCGCAAAATCGCGGATGAGGTGCGCTTTTTTGAGCTAAGGATTTCCAAGATAGAGCCGGACGCGCAAGCGCGCATGCTCACGGCGTCGGAGCTTTCATATTTTAGGCATTTTTTGGAAAGATTGTTTGCGGAAGGCAAATATTTGCTTTCCGAACCGGAAGAGAGAATCATGGACTTCAAATCCTCGCCCGCTTACGGCCAGTGGGTCAGGATGGTGTCTGGCTTGATTTCCAAAGAAGAAGCTGAGGTTTTAGTAGACAAAGAGGGAAACAGAAAGAAGGCAAATTTTTCGGAGCTAACCAGCCTCGCGAACAATATTGAAAAACCGGTACGCGACTCCGCGGCGCAGGCGTTGAATAATATTTTTGTAAAACATCTGGATGTGGCGGAGGCGGAGATAAACGCGGTCTTAGATAATAAGAAGAGCGATGATGAATTACGCGGAGTGGAGCGCCCGGATACTCTGCGTCACGTGCACGACGACATCTCTACCGTGGTGGTAGATGTGGCGATAGAAACCATTCGGAACCATTTTCAAATCTCCCGTGATTATTACGCCTTACGGGCGAAATTAATGGGTGTGCCTAAGCTCGCATACCACGAACGCAACGTGCCTTATGGCGAGGCGGATAAAAAATATACTTTTGGGGAGGCGGTGGGGTTGGTTAAAGATGTCTTCAGCGGACTGGATCCGGCCTTTCCCGAAATATTAGAACGGTTACTAGAGAATGGTCAGATAGATGTTTTCCCGGGGAAGGGCAAGCACAATGGCGCCTTTTGCTCCCATCTTCTAGTCAGCCAGCCGACATATGTGCTTTTAAATCACACTGACCGCCTAAACGACGTAATGACCTTAGCGCATGAGATGGGGCACGCGATTAACAACGAACTGATGCGCCCGGAGCAGAAAGGAGTCTATTTCGGGACTTCTACCGCCAGCGCGGAAGTGGCTAGTACTTTTATGGAAGACTTCGTGCTGGAACGTATAGAGAAAGAAGCGGATGAGGAGTTGCGCCTGGCCATGATGCTCACTAAGTTGAATGATGATGTCTCCAGTATCTTCCGCCAGGCGGCCTGTTACCGTTTTGAGCAAGAACTTCACAAAACTTTTCGAGAAAAAGGATATTTATCCCATATTGAGATCGGGCAGATTTTCCAGAAACATATGGCAGACTATATGGGCGAGGCGGTGGAGCAATCTCCCGGTTCCGAAAATTGGTGGGTCTACTGGAGCCATATTCGCAGCTTCTTTTATGTTTATTCCTATGCGACCGGGCTCCTGATATCAAAATCTTTGCAGGCTCAAGTGCGTAAAGACAAGACCAGGATTGAAGCCGTGAAAAGGTTTCTTTCTGCGGGTATTTCTAAGTCTCCCCAGGATATCTTCGCGGATTTGGGCGTAGATATTACTCGCGCGGACTTCTGGCACGAGGGTTTAAATGAGATAGAAAGACTGCTTAGTGAAGCTGAGGCGTTGGCTAGGAAGCTAGGTAAAATATAGCTAAATAGGGTATTTGCATTAATTTAAGCCAAATGGTATAATACGAGAGCTGTAAGAATTCTTCTCACAAGCAGTTCGCGGAGCCGTTTGTTGGTCTTCGTGTGAATCAGCAGAGAGAAAGTAATAAACAAGTCGACTTACACGAAGATTAAAAATACAGCACAAAATGGCTACAAAGCTATATATTGGTGGTTTGCCCTACAGCACCACCGAGGACAGCTTGCGCGAGGCTTTTGCCCAGGCTGGAGAGGTTGCATCCGCGTCCATAATCATGGACAAGATGACCAACCGCTCCCGTGGGTTTGGTTTCGTCGAGATGGTCAATGACGCTGACGCTGCGAAGGCAATCGAAATGTGGAATGGTAAGGATTTCGAAGGTCGCCGCTTAACCGTCAACGAGGCCCGTCCTTTGGAGGCTCGTGCCCCCCGCCGTGAATTCGGTGGTCGTGGTCAAGGCTCCAGCTACTAAGTAAAATTGGTAGAAACAAAACACCCCGCTTTGCGGGGTGTTTTGTTTTCAAGGCCCGGTCTAAATTTCAAAGGTAATTATCTGGGGCAAATGATCGGATATGTCCACCTTGGGGCAATCCGCGGAAATTAGTTTCAGGTCGGGGCTTATAAAAATCGTGTCTGGAGTTATCTTACCGAATATCTCTTGTGGCCGGCGCAGAGTATTCATGCTGGACTCAATCTTGCCTTTAAATATGTTTACGAGTCCAGCCTCCTCTATTTGGGCGATGCTTCGAGTTTTAATATCCACATTAAAGTCCCCACAGAGAAGAGCATGTTCTCTGCCGGCTACAAGTTTGGCAACGGTTTTCCCCATATTCATCCTTCTCTCGTTATCTAGCTCATTTTTGCCCCAAATACCCTGTAGATTAAAAATATTCAGATCGGTTCCGTTTATATCCGCTACGACGTGTTGAATGTTGCGGGGTGCACGGGCGGGATCAAACGCCGTGCCTGCATAATCAAATTCTCCATAAGGCACATCAAAGAAATGAACACCCCTTTGTTTCAGCTCGAACTTGCTAAAGACGGCATTGCCTTCTCTGTATGGCACACCATCTAGGGACAGTCCCGTGAGGGTGGGGGCGAATTGATAGAAAGATAGATAAGGCAGGGCTTCCTGTAGTTTTGTCATGGATCTATATCTCTGTTCCGGATGGGGCTCTCTGGATTCATAGACCTCTTGCAGGGCTAAAATATCGGGCTTTTCTCTCTCCAAGAAATCAACGATCTCTTGCCAGAGCTTCCCGCCCTGCCAGAGATTGAGAGATATAAGCTTTAAGCGCATGAAAAGCATTATACATGATAGGACAGTAGGTAGTAAGTAGCGGGTAGAAGTTAGAAGACAGAAGGTGGAATGTGCAAAGTAGAAAGTGGTAGCCAGGGGAGGAGAGCGAGCATTCAATACATTTTAAGATGTGGATGAAATTGCAAATTGAGCTGGGCGCGCTTAGTATTAGCTTTATATGCGCGTATTAGTTTCTGGCTCAATCGCTTACGACAAGATAATGGAATATGCCGGCTGTTTCAGCGACCATATTATGCCGGGTAAAATCCACACCTTAAACCTTAGTTTTGTAGCCGAAAATTTAGAGGAGCATTTTGGCGGAACCGCCGGCAATATTGCTTACGGCTTGGCTCTCTTAGAAGAACAACCGCTGATTCTCGCTTGTGCCGGGCGGGACTTTGAACGTTATCGCGACTGGCTGTCGCGCGTGGGAGTGGATCTGAGCCTCGTGAAAATCGTTCCCGAGAAAACTACTACCGTTTCTCACATTATGACCGATAACGCCGACAATCAAATTGCAGCTCTTTCTATCGGCGCGATGGCTCATTCCTGCGAGGTGACGCCGGACGATATTCCCACGCAAGCATTAGCAATTATTTCTCCCGGCAATATTGAAGATATGCGCCGTTTGCCCGGCATGTACCGCGAGAAAAACATTTCATTTATTTTTGACCCCAGCCAGCAAATCGCCGCGCTTTCCGGGGAGGAGATAAAAAATGGTATAACCGGCGCCAAGGCTTTAATCTCAAATGATTATGAATTGTCGTTGGTGCTTCAGAAAACAGGCTGGAGCGAGGAGGATATTTTAAAATATGCGGAAATGATTATCACTACTCTGGGCAAGGAAGGTTCTCGCATTCGCACCCGGGAGAAAACAATAGATATTCCTTGCGCGCGGGTAGATGCGGCAATAGATCCAACCGGGGCAGGCGACGCTTATCGCGCTGGATTTATTAAGGGGCTTATTATGGCTTGGCCCTTGGAAATAGTAGGACGGTTTGCGAGTGTTATCTCTGCCTATGCGGTAGAAGTAAACGGCACTCAGGAATATAGTCTAACTCTAGCGGAAGCGCGGGCGCGCTATGCGCAGAATTTTAGCGAGGAGTTGCCCGCTTAATCTGGATTTTACGCCAATCTTCCTTTAAACTGATTGCCTATGGACTACGACATAAAAGATATAAGCCTTGCCTCTCAGGGTAAGAAACGAATTGAATGGGCGGAGCGAGACATGCCCGTTTTAGCCGAAACTTACGCGCGCTTTGAAAAGGAGCAGCCTTTTAGGGATACCAAGATGTCGCTTTGCCTGCACGTTACCGCGGAAACCGCGAATTTGGCGCGGGCGCTCAAAGTAGGCGGAGCGGATGTTCTTTTGTGTGCCTCCAATCCGCTTTCCACTCAAGATGACGTGGCGGCCAGCTTAGTGCAGGATTATGGCATTCGGGTATACGCCATTCGAGGCGAGGATCGTGACACGTTCTTTTCGCACATCAAAACCGCTATCGCGCACCAGCCTCAAATTACGATGGACGACGGCGCTGACCTCGTTTCCACTATTCATAATGAATTTCCGAGCGAGCTCGCGAAATTATGGGGCAGCATGGAGGAAACAACTACCGGGGTTATCCGTTTGCGAGCCATGGCTAAAGACGGCGCTTTGCGCATTCCGGTTGTGGCGGTAAATGATGCCAAGACTAAAAATCTTTTTGATAATCGTTACGGCACGGGCCAGTCCACCCTGGACGGAATAATTCGTGCGACCGACGCCTTAATCGCGGGTAAGAATTTTGTGATTGCCGGTTATGGCTGGTGCGGGCGGGGACTTGCCTTGCGCGCGCGGGGTATGAGCGCTCAGGTGATAGTAACCGAGGTGGATCCCATAAAAGCGTTGGAGGCCGCGATGGACGGCTTTCGGGTAATGCCTATGCAGACCGCCGCCCCGATTGGCGATATCTTTTGCACCGTAACCGGTAATATAAATGTTTTGACCAAAGATCACTTCCGTTTGATGAAAGATGGAGCGGTAGTTTGCAACTCCGGTCACTTTGACGTGGAGGTGAATGTTAAAGATTTGGCTGCGCTCGCGAGCTCGGTTAGAAAAGATGTCCGGCGTTTCGTGGACGAATACGTAATTACGGGAGAAAAAGGCAGCGCGCGCATCTATCTTCTGGCGGAAGGGCGTTTGATTAACCTTGCCGCCGCGGAGGGGCACCCCGCCTCTGTTATGGATATGAGTTTTTCCACCCAGGCATTGGCGGCGGAGTGGATGGTTAAAAATCACGCCTCGCTTTCCCCGCAGGTATATGAAGTGGATTCCGAGATTGAGCTATACGTGGCGTCTCTTAAGCTCAAAACTATGGGTCTGGGAATAGATGCCTTAACCGCGGAGCAGAAGGAATATCTTGCCTCCTGGCAGCACGGAACCTAGGTTTTGCTTGCCGAAAAGCGAAGAAAAGGCTATGGTGTGGTAGTCGATAGGTTGTCAGGTCATAAACAAAGAAGGTGAAAGATTTCAAAAAAGGAGGATTTAGGAGAGAACGTGGTGGAGGCGGCTTTGATCGTAGACCGAGTTTTGGCAGGCCCGAAGGCAGAAGCTTTGATAGGCCTCAGTTATTTCCGGCAGTTTGCGATAAGTGTGGTAAATCATGTGAGGTTCCGTTTAAACCGAACGGTTCCCGCCCGGTTTATTGTAGCGACTGTTTTGGTTTGAACAGAGGTGGCGCGCCAGAAGGTAGGTCTCCCCGGCGTGATTTTTCCGCCCCGACTCCTCAGGCTTTTGCGCCCAAGGTGGAAGATCGTCGCATAGACGATATCAAGCGTCAGTTGGATAGCCTTATGTCCAAATTGGATAAGCTGATTGAGGTGGTAGGAGCCGCGAATCGCGCGTCATCTACTCCCAAAGTAGCTGCGCCGGAAATAGTTTGGCCCGCCACCAAGTCTGCTCCTAAGGATGCGAAGAGCGTGGTTAAAGTTGTAAAGAAAGCCAAGGTGGCTAAAAAAGAGGTTTCTAAAAAGAAAAAGTAGAAATTTTCTGGAGGTCCGCCGTATATACATCGCGCATATATAAACTTGTGCCTTTTAGGCGCGAGGGTGTTAGTATTTTCTTATGGAGCCATTGGCATCAAAGATACGCCCCAAAACCCTAAAAGAGTTTGTAGGGCAGGAGCACCTGGTAGGCGAGGGCAAGCCTCTTAATATTGCCATTAAGAATAAGCATGTTTTTTCTTTTATACTTTGGGGTCCACCCGGAGTGGGTAAGACTACCCTGGCGCGTATCTACGCCAATTCTTTGGAGGCTAAGCTTTACGATCTTTCCGCCGTTTCCGCGGGTAAGGAGGATATCAAGAATATTGTGAACGATAACTCCTTGCGGAGCGGTCCCCGGATTCTGTTTTTGGACGAGATTCATCGTTTCAATAAAGCCCAGCAGGATTTCTTATTGCCCCACGTGGAGCGGGGAAATTTGGTTTTGATCGGGGCCACCACCGAGAATCCCAGTTTTGAAATTATTCCCGCCCTCCTTTCCCGTTGTCGAGTCTTTGTTCTGAACGAACTATCGGACGGCGAAATCGGAGAGATAATTAAGAGAACCGGAATCAAATTACCCAAGGACGCGAAGGATTGGCTGGTGCGCATGGCAAATGGCGACGCCCGCCAGGCCATCACCGTTCTGGAAAATGCCGCCGCGCTTTATAGTAAAATAGACCTGGAGGCGCTTAAAAATACGGTTCAGAATAAATTCTTGCGTTTCGACAAGAAGGGAGATGAGCATTACAACGTTATTAGTGCTTTTATAAAAAGTATGCGCGCTAGTCAGCCGGATGCGGCGCTTTATTACCTGGCGCGCATGGTGGAGTCCGGCGAGGACCCCAAGTTTATCGCGCGCAGGATGGTGGTATTTGCTTCGGAAGACATCGGGCTAGCGCACCCTACCGCGCTTCTGGTCGCGAACGCGGTTTTTCGCGCGGTGGAAACGGTGGGTTTGCCGGAAGCGGCCATAAACTTGGCGCACGGCGTGTCTTACCTCGCGCTTGCGCAGAAGAACCGAAATTCTTACGACGCTTACCTTATGGCCATGGCGGATGTAAAGAAGTTTGGAAACTTGCCCGTACCACTTGTAGTACGTAACGCGCCCACCGATCTTATGAAGGAGTTGGGCTATGGCAAGAACTACAAGCCTTACGGAGCGGAAAGTTTCTTGCCAGAGAAATTATCTCGTAATAAATACCTAAAGATGGTCCTCCGCTCGGGCACGGTTGCGGAGAAAAAGGTCGTGGATAAAAAAAATAAAGACAAAGATAAATAAAATGAATAGTAGATTTACGATTTTGATGGTTGGAGCGGTGGTGGTCGTCTTGGCCGTTATGGCGCTGTTTCTTTCGTATAGAAAATCAGATTATGCGGATGGCGGGAACACGCGTGGATGTACACAAGAGGCAAAAATATGTCCGGATGGTTCGGCGGTAGGCAGAACCGGTCCTAACTGTGAATTCGCCGAATGCCCCAGAGCGGTAGCTCCGGGCCCCTTAAATGTAGGCGGGGGAGCGTCTATTTGCACGCAAGAGGCCAAGCTTTGCGCGGATGGATCCTCTGTTGCAAGAACTGGTCCGAATTGCGAGTTTGCCAGGTGTCCCGGGGAATAAGGCTAGGGTCCTCGGGCATTGGCATTTTATCTCATATCTGATATAATCAGGCTGTCTTTTGGTGGTTCGCCCCCAATTTTGGGGGTCTTAATTTTCTATGAAACCAGTTTCCGCTACAATCGAGACCAAGCCGGTCCACGGCGAGGTGATTATTCGCTTCAATGAGGTGGTTTTTGAGTTTGGACATCAAAAGCCAATCCTATCGGGCGCCAGCTTTTCCGTGCGTCGTGGCGCGAAAGTTACTTTAATGGGTCAGAATGGTGCGGGCAAAAGCACCATCTTTAAGCTTATCACCGGAGAACTTCCCCCGGAGGAGGGAGACGTGATAGTGGAAAAGGGCTTAAGCATTGCGACCGCCCGCCAGGTTATCGCGCGGAGCGAACTGGAACTTTCCGTTTTGGAATTTTTTGAGCGCGCCTTCCCTAAAAAGATTTATGATATTGAGCCCAGGGTAAAAAAGGTTTTGGAAGCGGTGCATCTTTCCGCTCCGCTCACGCGCGCGCTCAAGACCTTTTCCGGAGGCCAGCAAGCCAGAATTCTCTTGGCCCAGGCGTTGATTCAGGATTCGGATATTCTGTTGCTCGACGAGCCGACCAACAATTTGGACAAGCAGGGCATCGCGCACTTAACCCAGTTTCTAATTGATTATAAAAAAACCTGTATTGTTATTTCGCACGACGCCGATTTTTTGAATGCTTTTACGCATGGAGTGCTTTATTTGGACAGCTTTACCCGCAAGGTGGAGCAGTACCCCGGCAACTATCTGGCGGTGGTGGAAGAAATTAAGGCGCGCCTGGAGAGAGAAAGAATGAAAAATGTGCGCCTGGAAAAAGATATCGCGCACCGTAAAGAGCAGGCCAACTTTTTCGCTCAGAAGGGAGGGCATATGCGTGACGTGGCGCGTAAGATGAATGAGAAAATAGTGGAGCTGGAAGGCGATATGGTGGAGGGACGTCAGGAAGATAAAACTATTCGTAAATTTTTCATTCCCTGCCAGGAAGATATTACCGGAGTTATTTTGAGCCTTTCTTCGGTCTCGGTTATTAGAGACCACAAGCCGGTCGTAAAGAAAGTTAAGATTGACCTCAAAAAGAAAGAGCATCTCTTGCTTGCCGGACCGAATGGTATCGGCAAGACAACCCTCTTGGAAAAACTCGCGAGTGGTCACGCCAAGGGAGAGCATATACAGGAGGGGATTCGAGTTGGGTATTATCGTCAGGATTTTTCCACCCTGGATTTTGAGCAGACCGTTTACGACGCTCTAAAAGATGTGGTGCGGGGCGGGACGATAGAGTCTTTGCGTTCTCACGCGGCGGGCTTTTTATTGGACGCCAATATTTTAAAAACTAAGATAGGAGCTCTGTCCGAAGGGCAAAAGGGCCTGGTTGCTTTTGCGGCAATTACTTTACAGCATCCGGGTTTATTGATTTTGGACGAACCCACTAATCACATCAACTTTCGCCACATCCCGGTTATAGCGGAAGCCTTACATCGCTACGAGGGCGCGATGATATTAGTCAGCCACGTGCCGGACTTTGTGCAAAAAATAAGAATAGACCAGACCTTGGATTTGGGAGAGCTTTAACCGCTTGGGCGTTGACTTTGTTTCTGGTTGTATCAAAATCTATCTCCAGCAGACACATCCCGTGTCTGGATTGGGGGACATCATGGCGCTCGGAGACGTCCCGGTCATGAATTGCTCCTTCTGCCGAGGGAGCGGCGGGAAGAAGGGCGAGAAGTGCTCGCACTGCAATGGCGCGGGTCTGGTCCGGGGTGGAAACGCCCTGGTCTGCGAGGGCTGCAACGACAGCGCTCGCAGAAGCGGCGGACCGGAATCCAAGACCTACTGCACCGTGACATCCTGCACCAGGTGCTAGGGAGGAGAATCGGATGAGCGTTCTGGCGATCGCCTTGAAGCCGACAGAGTGGTGGTCCGCGCACAAGGCGTGCGGAGGGTTGCTGGAGAGGGTAGAAGATCGAAACGGCAAGGTTGCGGGCTACTGCCCGCAATGTTGCCGACTGCCCGCCAACGAGGACACTGTTTTGGTACCGGTCTGCCCCAATTGCGACAAGCAGTTGCCAGAGTCGGCCAGGCGAGGAGATCGCTACGAGTGTCCCGTCTGCGAGGACGAGTCCATCTGGCCTCCGCAATAGCGTTCTGTGCGTGGAGAAGAGTTCGGGCCCCGGCCAGCATCGTGCTGCGTCCGGGGTCTCGCTTTTTGTGTTGATTTTAATATTCAAAAACCCCGGGTGCGTTAGCAATAGCCGGGGCTCGCGCGTAATATGCGCCTTGTGGATTTTCCGCTAATTGCGGCGGGCTATTTTGCCCCTTTCTTGCCTTACTTTTGTGTCTGTACCTCTTTTTATATCCGGGCTGGATGTTCGCTAAACGATTAGCGACGCATGTTGCCCAGGGCTTCGTCGCGAGCTTCTTGCGGGGTGCTCCCGGTACCCACAACCTGGTTACCAGTCTGGGTATCGGTGATGGTGTGCTCCCACTTGTCGTTCGGATCGACGAACAGCGCTGCGAACGGCCCGGCAATCATGACTGCCGCTGCCATGCCCGCCGCACTGGTGGCCGAGGAGACCTGCCGAGTGTCTTCCTCGTACCGTGGCGTGTTGTTGCTACCCATGACACTGCTCCTTGAAAGAGGTTAACGTTTCGGGGGCTGATTTAAAACTATAGCCGTCCAGTCTGTGCGTCAATGCCTATCTGTGGATAACTATACCGTAGTATAGTGCCCACTGTGGGGGTTGATGGATGAGTAAGCGGAATTATGATTGTAGTAGTGGCAGTAGTTCTACGTTCCACTTTCCACGTTCTAACTACCAACCACCGTCTTCTAACTCACCGTTATTCAATACTAATTACTAGCCACTACTTGTTACCTGGTGCTATGTCCTAGTCAAGCTGGGGACGTGAGGGGCTAGATAATTAATGAAAGAGGGTTATCTTGTGTTTTACATGAAAAATTGTATTATATGGTCGGTTCGTTTACCATCGCCGCAATGACGGCAAAACAATAGGGGAGGCAACCTGTGTCCATGCGACGCGGAAGAACGGCGCGCATCCTGTTTCTGACGACCATTCTTCTGGTTCTTGGTTGCCCCATAGACAAGAAGAATGAACCCACCCCCACCGTGGCGGAGAGGGTGGAGCGCAAGTTCTCGGACGAGGAGCTCCACGCGTTCTGGGACTCCCACTTCAACCGGACCGTGATGGAGGAGGTGCTCCGGGCCAGGTATTCGGTTTCGGACATCAACAACCGTTATCTGGAGCTCTCCAGGCGGAGCGCTGAGCGCTACGGCAAGGTGTTCGCCATCGAGGCCAGCACGTCCTTCAATAACCGCTCCAGAGACGTCTTGGCCGGTTGCGATGCTCGGGGTGGCAATCCCGTGCTCCGGATCTTCGTACCGGCCCAGCTACAGTTCTATCGAAGCGGAAAGGTCACGCCGCAGACCTTCGAAGTCTCGATCGTGATCGGTCTTCTCCACGAGCTGGAGCATCTTGCGAGTGGCTGTGACAACGTGGACGGTAAGGAGGCGCTGATCGCCTCCGAGGTCACCGCATGGGACAGGACCTGCCGCTATACCGTCTCTGCTCTAGTGAGGGCGGGCCGCAACCTGGACCCGGTCGGTGCCACTATGTATAGAGGCTGGCTTGCCTGTGGCCAGAAGGAAGGTCCCTGCTTCAACGCCTTCATCCGGGAGCACTACTCCCCGGTGACGCGCTTCTATGACTAGTAGGATGATGAGATTGACCGCCCCGGCGCGACGCGCGTCCGGGGCTGGTTCTTTCTTATATACTCCGCATTCTACTTTCTACCTTCCAACTTCTATCTTCTAACTTCTACCCCTCGCTTTTTACCTACCACTTCCCATCTTCCAACTTCTACCTTATATATTCTACCTACTATCCTCCGCTATACCGTAGTATAGTACCCACCACGGGGGTGTGAGTTGGGGGAGATAGGGTTAGTGAGAGATGAGCAGTGTTTTCCCGTTTAGGTTCATTTTGCTCGCTACCTACTACCTTCTAGCTACTAGCCTCTACTTTCGCTTACTACATTGATTTTTATACCTGACTGCATAATGATGTGATGAGCCGCGAGGAGCTATCCGAAACGGTTTTGATATTATTCCGTGAGGCATAACAGGGAGGGACTGAGAGATGATCTCGCCGAAAGTCTACGTGGCCAAGGTTCGGGCGGCGGCAGCCTACATCCGGAGCAGGGTGAATGGCCCCATGCCCAAGATTTCGCTCACGCTAGGCTCGGGGATGGACGACCTCGCCGAGCAGATGGTGAAGGAGGTTGTGATCCCGTATCGGCTGATTCCCGGTTTCCCGGGCGTGAGCGCTCCGGGGCACAAGGGCGAGCTGATCTACGGGACCATCGCTGGCGTGCCCGTTTTCGCCTTGTCCGGCCGGGAGCACTACTACAACGCCGCTCCCGACCCGCGGGCGATGTGGTGGGTTACCCTCGCCGTCCAGGTGATGGCGGAGCTCGGTGTCCAGATCTACATGTCGACCAACGCAGTCGGCGCGGCGAACATGTCCTACAAGGTCGGAGATCTGATGGTGGTCACGGACCACATCGCTCTCGCGATGCCCAACCCGCTTCTCGGACCGCATTTGGACTTTGGGAGCAACTGGTACTTCCAGCCCATGTACCCCAAGGTCGGCACGTACGACCTGAAGCTGCGCAGTATGTTCCACCGCGCGGCCGCAATCGTGCGAGAGTCTCGGCGTGTCCACAGGGGCGTGCTCTTCGTCCAGACCGGACGGACCTACGAGACCCCCGCGGAGGTCCGTGCGATTCGGATTCTGGGCGGGGACGCGATGGGCATGTCTACCGCGCCCGAAGTGATCGTCGCGACCAATCGCGGTCTGCGCACGCTCGCCGTTTCCATCGTGTCCAATACAACCAAGAAGGATGGCACAAACGCGACCAATCACGAGGAGGTCGTGAGGGTCTTGAAGAGCCCGCCGGTCCGCCGGCGTGTCGCCAAGATCTTCCTCAGGTTCTTCGAGCTCTACCGCCGGAGCGAAGCGGCGTAAGTGGCGGAGAAGTCAGACGGATTCTATTCCGGCCCCGGCGCGACGCGCGTCCGGGGCTGGTTCTTTTTTATATACTCCGCCTTCTACCTACTACTTGCTACTATCTACTTACTGCCTTGAATTTTATTCTTGCTAAAGCCAAAAGAGGGGCATATTATTTAAGGTAAATAAGAGCCCAAAACTTCCCCCCGGCGGATTCACCATCAGGGATTGGAAGAAGGGGTAGGTCATAAAAAACATAAGAGATTTTAATGAGCGGACTGGATATCTTCAAAAAGATCAACCGAAATGCCTTTAACGAAAAGCTGATCCACCGTTATCTTTTCGAAAGATATTATTTTGGTGATTCTGGCCAGAGGAGAAAATTGCTTCCGGAAAGACTCCAAAAAGATCAGATAAATCTTATTGTACCCGAAGGGTCCAAGACAGAAGCTCGTTATCGAGCCGACCTGGAGATCTTTTTTAAAAAACGGCAGAACGGCATACCGGTAGAGGTCAAATGGCATTTAACCGATTTTAAGAAAGACAATCAGAAAAGATATATAAAAGAAAAAGATGGTTTTGTTGTTGTCCTTGGGGAGACTGATTTAAAGACATATGAGGGGATAGACGTTGTAGCCATTGACCATGATGATTTTGCCGATTGGGTCGCGGAAAATATTTCTCGGCTCTCGCGGGAGTCTCTAATTTATCAGGCCGAGAGCAAGAATCTTTCAAGCAAGAGTCAATATTGGGTCGTATTCTTAAAAGGAGGAGCCAATGGCCCTGCGGTGAAGAACTTTGATAGGATGCTCAAGAGTAAGCCCTCTAAGCCGTTCTGGGCATTCCGACAGCATGCAAAAGCATTGCCGCATATTCTGGATATGCAGAAAGGCGACAAGATACTTTTTATATTCGGTAAGGCCGGGAATAGTATGGCTATGCCCAAAAACCCTAAGACGGAGATAACTATTTACAGATACTACATTTGCAGTATTGTCGAACCGTATTATATGGCGCTCGACAACCACAGGGGGACATTTTTTGAAGATCAGAGAAGGACCCTGGAAATAAATAACCGGCACTGGCCTCACTTTGTTGATTTTGAGATAAAGAAAAAGTCCAAGAAGGATATTGAGCTGAAATTTGGGAAACAGGGAGAATTCAGCGAGCCATTTTCAAACTCTTTCAATCATGGCGGGGGTACACCATATCCAATTACTAGAGCCCAGTTTGAAAGCATAAAGGACAAGTTATTTGAGCTATCCCATAAAGCAAGATAAACCATTCGCTCTGGCGCATCGCTGGGGTATATAAATCTGTGAAAATGGAGGGAAATTATGCTATTCTGATTGTATAAATAATGAAAAAGAAAAGGAGGCCAAAGTTTACATTTATTGACCTTTTCGCTGGAATCGGTGGATTCCATCTCGCGCTACAGGAGCTCGGCGGTGAATGCGTGTTCGTAAATGAATTCGACGAGAATGCACGGAAGACATACGAGCATAATTTTCGTAAGACCAACCCCGAATTGTTTAAAAGCAAGAAGCGCGAACCCTATTTTTGGAAAAGCATAAAGGACATAACCCTTACTGATACTGGGCAATCAAAAACAATTTGGGATAAAAATATAAAAAGGGTTATACCAAAATTCGATGTATTGTGTGCTGGTTTCCCATGCCAACCGTTCAGTCGTATCGGACAAAAACGGGGATTTGATGATGACAGAGGCACCCTATTCGGTGACATAGAGAGAATAATTTTGGCCAAGCAGCCGAAGGTTATTTTTCTGGAGAACGTGAGGAACATTGTTAATCACGACAATAAGCATACGTTCCAAATTATCTTGGAAAAACTGGACAGGGCTGGATATTACGTAAACGAGGAGCGAGACGATTCCTGGAACTTTCTGAATGCCAGCGATTTCGGTCTGCCGACCGCTCGACCCAGATTTTATTTAGTGGCCTTTAAAAAAGGAGCGCCTGGCGCCAAGGAATTTAAATTCCCAAAGCCAACTAGTCCAGGAGGCACGACTTTATGTAAATTCTTTAAAGATAAGAAATGGCCGAACAAGATAGGGAGAACCATTCGAGTTGGTGGGCGCGGGTCGCCAGTATACAAAAAAAGAAACGGAGAATGGTTTGTGGACAAGAGGAGTTGGGATACATATATTGTTGGAGGGGAAAAACATGTCTTGACTGTGGGTGAGATGAAAACGATGATGGGATTTCCGGCGGATTTCGATTTTCCAACAACGGTTACACATACGCAGATGCTCAAGCAGCTCGGAAATAGCGTGGCGATAAACGTGATACGGGAAATTGGCCGTGAAATAATAAAATTTCTGTAGATTTACTCATGGGAAAGGAATTTGAGATATTTGAGAAGATAGAGGCTGCCAGTGATGACGTCGTGTGGAGCGTCTACGCGTTTGCGATTACTCTTTTGAAAAAGCGAGGGTTAATACGGACCAAGAACATCACCGGGGAACGTGGCGAGTTTTTGGCCATCGAAACATATAACAAAATTCCCGGGTTGCCTAAGCTCCAAGCAGCTCCGGAAGGAACCCAGAATGTTGATGCATTGAGTCGGAAGGGAGACAGGTACAGCATAAAGACAATTACCGAGCCGAACAGTTTGACGAGTGTTTTTTACGGACTCGGTGATCCCGAAATCGAGCATCCCTCGGAAAAGAAATTCGAGTACGTCGTTATTGTTTTAATAGATCAGAATCTGCAGCCAAAGAAAATTTTAGAGATCACATGGGAACAATTTTTCAGACTGAAGAAGTGGCACAAGACTATGCGGGGATGGAATATAACAGTTACTAAAGCTCTTGTCGCAGAGGCACGCATTATTTATCCACGCGTCGAGGAGCATGGATAAATTAACCAAAGAAGCGCGTAGCGTATTGATGAAGAAAGTCGGTACAAAAAATACCGACATCGAAAAACTATTGGGCAGAATAGTCAGGCCTTTTTGGAAAATTGAACGCTACAGAAAAAACGTAGCCAGTCTCCCGGGAAAACCCGACATTGTCTTTGTGAAAAATAAAATCGCCATCTTCGCGGATGGCGATTTTTGGCATGGAAGAGGGCTTAAAAAATGGGGCGCACGAATTCCCGATTTTTGGAAATCAAAAATTGCTGCGAATATAAAAAGGGACAGCCGTCAGATCAGGGAACTACGCAAACGCGGTTATAAGGTGCTCCGATTCTGGGGATCGGTCATAAAGAAGCATCCGGATCGCGTAGAGACCAAAATGAAGAGGTGTTTAGGCCCCGAAGAGGCCCGAAGATAAGAGACTTGACATAGAAAATACTATAGAATATACTTCAGGAAATACTTCCTAAAATACTATGTCAAAAAATAACGAACAAAAGGCGGAACGGTTCAAGCGGCTGGCGGAGAAAAGGGTCAGGAAAGTCCTCGACGATATCCGGATCGTTTCCAATCTCCATAATCGTGGGCTTTACGACTACACCCCAGACCAATTAAGGAAGATTTTCGGGGCGATGAAAGACGCGCTTGCGAAGGCGGAAGCTCGTTTTCGGGGTGAAGAAAAACAAGAGAAGGAGTTTGAACTATAAAAATGCCCAAGACTTCAACAGATTCAAATAAGCCTGAATGGATTTTCGGGGATCTCGGGGGGGGTATGGCCGATGGCCCGAATGCTGGGCCCACGGTTGAATTTCGCGGTAATCCTTCCTACTATATCGCCCGAGAGGCCCTCCAAAATATAATGGACGCGCACGATTCGAGTTCAGGGAAGCCCGTTGAAGCTGAATTCAGCGTTGTTACGATGCCCGCCAAAAGCGTGCCTGGAGCCGAGCGGCTCGCGAAGATACTTTCGGCGTGCGCCGTTTATTTGAGGGAGAAAGGAGCGATTGATACGGCAGTCGAATTCGAGAAAGGAGCGAGTAAAATCTCGAAAAATACCACGGTCAAAGTTCTCAGGATCAGTGATTTCAATACTGTCGGCATGACAAAAGAGAACTGGTTCCGGTTTGCGGAATCCGTCGGTTTCAGCAATAAACAGTCTGGGAGCGGTGGATCGTTCGGTCTGGGAAAAGGCGCTTACTATGTCTCGTCCGGCTTTCTTTCCCTTTTCATTTCCAGTATCGACGAGGCCAACTCTTATACCTTCGCTGGGAAAACCATCGTTACCACGTTCGAAGAAGACGGGAAGCGAAAACAAAATAACGGTACCTACGGCGTGGGTGATCAAAAGCCGATTCACGACCGCGATCTCATCCCAACTAATTTCACCAAGCTTTTTCCGAGCGTGTTTAAGCGAATAAGACCTGGCACGGACTTTTTAATCCCCGATTTCATCGGTGAGGACGATTGGGCCTCAGAATTGGTTCAATCGATCCTCCGCTATTTCTGGCTGCCCATCATTACGGGCAAGCTTACCGTTAAGGTGCAGGAAAACGAAACCATCAATCAAAATACCGTCGAACACCTCCTCCATAAATATTTCAGCAAAGCTCCTTTCGAGTGGGGCAACACGGATGTGCCGAACCCGCTACCTCTCTACTACGCCTATCGTAAGGATGCTCCGATAGAGGACGAATTGGATCACCTCGGCAAGGTTCGCTTGCATCTTTTACTGGCTGACGGGTATCCCAACCGGGTGGCTTTGATCCGGAAACCCGGCATGGTCGTGGACTGCATCAAGAAGAATTCGATGAATCGGTATGCCGCGGTTTTTATTTGCGACAACGAAAATGGTAATGCGCTCCTCAGGGAGATGGAGAACCAGGAACACAACGAATGGAAATGGGAGAACGCCAAAACGCAAGAGAATCGCGAAAAGGCCAAGTTGGCGTATCTGGAAATGGAGAATTTTATCAAAAGGGAGTTGCAAAAACTGAGCACCTCTCGGGAAGAACGATATCTTTCTATCGAGGGGTTGGAGGATTTTATTGCAATGGATACCGACGAAGGTTCTGGAGCGCAGGGCGGAGAAAAAGAATACACCCAAAAAGAATACGGCGACGAGGTGACCGTCGAGGAAATGCGGAATTTGGATCTGAAAGTAAAAAAGAAGATCCTGAGCATCAAAGAACGCGCCGAGAAGGAAGGTGGGGATGTATATATTCCAGTTGCCGACAAGAGAAACAAGGGAAAGAAAAAATCGAAAACAAAGAATAACGACGCGCGACCGCTAGCGGGTATCGCATTCCTTTCATTTGCGGGTTCCGACTCCGAAAGTAATCCGACTCATCAGATTCAGATCAAGGGAGAGCCAGGAAAGAAAATAGACATCGTTCAAATAGTTGCGGGTGGCGACGATTCTTCCGAGAGGTTAGTTTTGCAAACGATCATAGCGGATAAGACGGTTAAAAATCAGCCCAGCTTCAATGCAAACGAGATACGTGATCTTGTTTTGAATAAAATGGGCGCAAGGAGACTGAAGGTAAAATTTTCGGAATCCGGAAAATATTCCCTGAAGCTCAACGCTTTTGAACTAATCAAAAAATCTCGATGAAACTCGACATTGTATCGTTGCCGCATCCAATACTACGCAAGGACGGAGGCGAAATCGTCGGTAGGTTCGAGACCCATATTGGACTCGTTATCGCCAAAGAGACGATCTTGACCGTTTCTCAGGTCCTCCATAACGAAGCTATGGAGAAATTAATAACTGACGGCAAGGCGGTTTTCTTTGTCGACGTATCCTGTTCCTCGACGATGTATCGAATGGGCTTCGAGCTTCCTGGAGACGGTTCGGGGCAAATAAGGATAGATTCGAAATATCTCAGAGATACGGTTGTGGCGACGTGTTTGATTATCGCAAAACAGGATATACCGCGATACAAAAATGCCTACACCACAGATTTCTTCGATGGGCAAACTTTCACGGTTCATAAGGGTGAAATACTCGGATACAGCGGCAGCGATTCTTTCGAGGTCACCAAAGATTGGGAGACGCCGGGATCGGAAGGCGCATTTTTCATGTTCTACAAGCATGCAGGGAAAGATGTTAAGTACGAATTGGGGTCGGACCCTATCCTCATAAAGTTACCCGAAGAGGATTACGAAAATATGAAGAAGATTAAAAAGAGCGAAGATTTGAAACGAGTATTCATATCGCTGTACGTATATCCGGCTATGCTTTGGGTGATGAGCGAGTTTTTGTCGGAAGATAGGAGTGCCACGCACAACCACAGGAAGTGGCACAAGAAACTGACCGACCTGATGAAAGAGGATCGAATGCGCCGCATAGGCGTCTCGGTGGAAAATATCCCCGAGCTGGTGCAAGCGATATTCGACTACCCCCTCACCAATTCGCTGAACGATCTCAACAATATCGTCGATAAAATAACATTCTCCTGATATGCCAGAAAAAAACACCAGACCGATATTTACGACCGCAGCCCTCGTTAGAATGAAGGATGATTTGCGTACAGGGAAAGGCGTAAAAAAATATTTAGGAGAAAGTTTCTCCGTCGAAGATATCGATACGGTGCAGTCGTCTCTGAAGGTTCCCATGTCCAAAATATTATTTCCCAACCCGCCGGGCGGGGGCAGTAGGGATTCTGCGGAGGCCGCGATACGACTTTTCGAAGCGTACAGCGCGCTGAGCCCCGAAGACGCATCGGATGAGCGCTTTTGGACATACCTTACCCACGTGGACTTTTTCGACTATATGAAAAAGAGGACGGATGTATCCGCCCAGAAGGAAAGTAAGCGAGGTAAATATATTCTCGATCATTGGTTTGTCGATCCGATGAGTCCCGCATCGTTGATGAACAACGACATCGCAAGGCTCTGGTGGGTTGTTTCTCTCACGAAGACGAAGGACGCAAAAGATCCCTACGTCCTTACCCGAGAGGTATTTTCCATGTTGGACTACACCACGCATCTATTGCCTGGTGCCCAAGGAAGAAATGAGACCATACGATTCGCCGTGCTTGAATTTGTAGTGGGAAATCCAACATTATTTTCGAATAGCAAGGAGGCAAAAGTACGTCTGATAATGCGCAGGCTTAATCTCAGGGGTGGATATTCCGCATTGTCCTCACTTGACTCAGATCAAATCAAGGCGTTGCTCGAAGAGACTGTTCCAGAACTCAAAAAGACCACTGGGTAGTCATAACTTCTTTTTATCGAGAAGTAGCCTTATTAACGAAGAGGCCTACAAGCATTCCGAAAACCTGGTTCATAAATATCTGACCCCACCAACCCTTATCCCATCTCAAAAATAACCCCCTCGCGTTTTCCAACCCGTTTTCTCCCTCCCACCCCCACCCCCACCCCGCCCCCCAAAACTCCCACCCCCCAGCTCTCATTCTCTCAACTCCCACTCTCTCATCCCCGGTACTATACTCAAGTATAGTGGAGGGTAGAAGTTAGTAGATAGAATATAGAAGATAGAGGTTGGAAGTAGAAGTTAGAAAGCGGAAGAGGGAATGGGCGAATAAGGATTTGCGCTTTTTTATGTGAGTGGGATAATTAATACATGCAAAACAAAATGCAATGCGCAGGTACGTCCGGGGCGGTGTATGGTTTGGGAGTGGTGGGCGGGGCGGTTTATTTCATAAGCAACGCCACCTCTTTCGGGATGGGGGCACTAGGATTGCTCAAGGCCGTTCTCTGGCCAGCTTTCTTGGTACATCAACTTTTTGGTTTTCTAGCTGGAGCTTAGCGACCACAAACATAAGGACGAAGAAGATGAACCCTCCAGGAGAATATTCAGTGACGGGCAAGTTGTGCGTCTTTCCTGGTCCGGCAGCGTGGAGTTATGTTTCTATTCCGGACGGTAAGGTCCCCAATGTGCGTCCGGGCGGGTGGGGAAGTATTCCGGTCACGGTTACGGTAGGCGGAACAACCTGGCGAACCTCGCTTTTCGCATCCAAGGGTAAAAAGTATTTTGTACCCATAAAGAAATCTGTCTGCAAAAAGGAGTCCCTTTCGATAGGCAAAACCCTGACCGTTAAATACTCGCTCCAATATGGTTTCTTTCCGGAATAGCTCTTAGATTTTTTATAAAAAAGGTCGAAGATCATCAAATCTCACATGAAGTTAAATTCTCACAAAATCGGTCTAACGCTGGGAGGTCTGTTCGCCATTCTGCACGCGGTCTGGGCGCTTATGGTGCTGGTCAATATTGCCAAACCGCTTATGGATTGGATATTGGGCCTGCATTTTATGACGGTCCAGTACTCTATTGATCCATTCGGATTCGGTAATGCCATTCTACTCATCATCGTAACCGGCATCATTGGCTATGTGGTGGGCTATGTTTTGGGTTGGCTATGGAATCTGGCCCATCGCACCTCGCACGGAGCATAAAGGGGTAGATAGGCCCAAGTTGGTTTTACTCTCCCCGAGAGGGCGTGGAGGCGTGTTTTTGTGTCTCGATCATGCTAGAATCGGGATTCCATGAAATTACTCTGGAAATACGTTAAAGACTATCGGCGAGCTCTCTTTCTAGCACTACTGCTCGCCACCATAAACCAGATATTCTCCTTGCTGGATCCGCAGATATTCCGGCATCTGATAGACGGTTACGCCACCAAGGCAGATGCTTTAAGCCAGCCGGAATTCTATCGCGGGGTGGGTTTGTTGCTTTTAGCTTCGGTGGGCGTGGCCTTTGTCTCCCGGGTAGCCAAAAATTTTCAAGATTATTACGTCAGCATTGTAGTCCAGAGGGTTGGCACCAAGATTTATTCGGACAGTGTGGAGCATTCCTTCTCTTTGCCTTACGCCATATTTGAGGACCAGCGCTCCGGTGAGTTTTTGCAAAAGTTACAAAAAGCGCGCACGGACGCGGAAGAATTTATTCGGGGAGCTATTAATATTGTTTTTCTGTCCCTAATCGGAGTGGTGTTTGTTTTGTCTTACGCGTTTTCGGTCAACTGGCTGATTGGCCTAATTTACTTTTCCATTATTCCTATTTTGGGCGTGGCTACCTACTATATTAGCCGCAAGATTAAGACCGCCCAGAAAACCATAATTGAGCAGACCGCGGGGCTGGCGGGCTCTACTACCGAGACTTTGCGTAACGTGGAATTAGTGAAGAGTTTGGGTTTGGAAAAGCAGGAGATCGGACGCCTAAACGACGTGAACGAAAAAATATTGCAATTGGAGCTCAAGAAAGTGATTCTGGTGCGCAAGATGAGTTTTATCCAAGGCACGCTAATCAACGTTTTGCGTTCCGGACTACTGCTCCTAATGTTGCTTTTAATCTTTAGGGGTACTATTACCCTTGGCCAGTTCTTTAGTTTGCTCTTCTACTCTTTCGCGGTCTTCAATCCTTTGAGTGAGTTGGGCAATGTGACTAAGAGCTATCAGGAAATGCGGGCAAGCATGGGTCGCCTAGAAGAGCTTTTCCGAACACCCGCGGAAAAGAAGCCGGAACATCCGGTCGCGATCGGGAAAATAGACAGGATAAAATTTGATAAAGTCTTTTTCTCTTATCAGTCCAGCTCGGAGCATGCTCTAAATGGAATAGATTTTGAAATAGGGCCAGGGCAGACTGCCGCCTTTGTGGGTCCGTCCGGTTCGGGCAAGTCCACTATCATAAAGCTGCTTGTAGGACTGTATGAACCTACCGCCGGTAAGATAACCATTAATGGAGAGCCCTACCTGAATATAGATAAGGAGGGGCTGAGAAAAAAGATGGGTCTGGTTTCGCAAGACACCCAGCTTTTCGCCGGAACCATCAGAGAGAATCTGTTGTTCGCGAATCCTCTGGCGAGCGATGAGGATTGCGAGGAGGCGCTTAGGGCAGCCTCTGCCAGTGTGCTTATTGAGCGTGGAGAGAATGGTCTTTCAACCCGCATTGGGGAGGGTGGACTCAAGCTTTCCGGCGGAGAAAAGCAAAGATTGGCTATAGCGCGAGCGCTTTTGCGCAAACCCGACCTGATTATTTTTGACGAGGCGACCTCCAGTTTGGACTCTCTAACAGAGGAAGACATAACACTTACCATTAAAAATATAAAATTCACGCGCCCGGATCTCATTACCATACTTGTGGCTCATCGTCTTTCTACGATTGTCCATTCCGAAACCATCTTTGTATTAGAAAAGGGGAAGCTGATAGAGCGTGGTTCCGCGGCGGAACTTCTAAGTAAAAACGGCCTGTATGCCGCTCTCTGGAAACAGCAGGTTGCCGGGGGATAAAAATATTGCGTCAGGCTTTGTCGCTCACGGGTTGGATGTTAAAATACTTCCCATGGCTCAGTCCGATAAAATAATTTCAGGATTTGGTATATGACATCCGTTTTAATGAGCGCCATAGAGCTGGCAGCCATATTCTTCATTTACAGCCTTTTGGGTTGGGTTATCGAGGTCATCTACCGCTCCGCTCTCGCTAAAAAATTTATCTTTCCGGGGTTGTTTAAGTATTTAGGAAAGCCTATCCCTCTTTTACCTATCTATGGATTCGGCGCGTTGCTACTACTTTTACTCTCAAGCTCTATCTACGCACTACCTCTAATTTTAAGACTGTTAATTTATATAATATTTTTAACGTTGCTTGAGCTCGCCGGTTCCGTTTTCGTAATTCGCTTTTTTGGGGTGCGTTTGTGGGATTATTCTAGTATGCCTTTTAATTACAGAGGGCACGTTAGCGCACTCCACAGTTCCTACTGGCTTATTGGCGCATTTTTATTTGAGAGGATTCATCCATATATATATCAAATAGTTTCTGCCCCCTGGGCTCCATAAAAGCGAAGCGACCAGCACCCATGGTGCTAGTCGCTCAATCTGCGCCGTTACCTCTTTCGGCGCGAGGTTTCTAGGCTGACTTCTCGCGGAGCCCAGTGCACCGTGCCCATGCCCGGTACCCTGATACCGAGATTACCGACTCGGTATTTCTTGCAGAAGCTCGCGAAGAAGACAACGCGCGGATACAACTCCACAAACGCTTGTTCCGTCAGGATGGGCGCGTCCGTCTTGATTGGCTCCCAGGTGACGTTACCCGCGCTCTGAATGATGACGCTACCGCTCAGTCTGCCGTTATTTATGCAGAAGATTGCGATTGCGCGCGCCATCTTTTGGAGGATGGTCTTGCGCAGTTCGCGTTTACGGCGGACGGGCGTCCACCGTCTGGCCTCGTACTCCCTGATAAGGTCCGCTAACCTTCTCGTCACTGTGCCTCCCTGTGTGCTAGAAATATTCATACGATAAAAAATATATCGTGTCAACAAAAGATTACTTAATTTGACCGCTTTGGAGTAAAATTCAACCATCGTTCATTATGAAGAAAGAGTTTGAGGAGGCATATAAAAAACTTAATCCCAGACAAAAGGAGGCGGTAGACGCGATTGAGGGTCCGGTTATGGTCATCGCGGGTCCGGGCACGGGCAAGACCCAGATACTCACTTTGCGTATCGCGAATATTCTGCTCCAAACCGACACGCCTCCGGACGCGATTTTGGCGCTAACCTTTACGGAGGCGGGCGCGGCCAATATGCGCAAGCGTTTAGTTGGTCTTATCGGCGCACCGGGATATTACGTGAATATTTCTACTTTTCATGGTTTTTGCAACCGTCTAATAGAGGGGTATCCGGAATACTATCCGCGTATTATAGGTTCGGAGAACTTAGCGGAAGTGGACCAAATCGGCTATTTGCGGGAGGTTTTAGACAACGGAGAGCTGGAACGATTAAAACCTTTTGGCGACAAGTATCACTACATTAAGGATATCGTTTGGGCTATTAAGCATCTTAAAAACGAGGGCATGAGCGCGGGAGATTTTGAGAAATGGGCCAAAGAGCAAAAATCCGAGTTTGATAAAATTTCCGACCTATACCACGAGAAGGGCGCGCATAAGGGCAAAATGAAGGGCGAGTACCAGAAAAAGCTTAAAGATATAGAGAAGAATCAAGAGCTGGCACAGGTTTACCTGGCTTATGAAAAGATATTGCGCGAGCGGAGACGTTACGATTTTGACGATATGATACTGGAGACCGTTTCCGCGCTCAGAGATAAGAATGACTTTTTATTGGAACTACAAGAAAAATATCAGTATCTGTTGGTAGATGAGCACCAGGACACCAATACCGCCCAGAATATTGTCTTAGAGCTTTTGGCCAGTTTCCATGAGAGCCCGAATTTGTTCGTGGTAGGCGACGAGAAACAAGCCATCTTTCGTTTTCAGGGTGCGAGCTTGGAGAACTTTCTATATTTCAAAAATAAGTATCCTAAGGTGAAGCTTATTTCGCTTACGGACAACTATCGTTCTCATCAGAACATATTGGATTCGGCGCAGAGTCTGATAGAGAATAATCGCGCGGTTCTGGGTCAAAAGCTTAAATCGCAGACGCAACATCTTGCCCAGAAGATAAAACTGGCGGGTTTTAGTCTACCGGGCACGGAGTTGTATTTTGTCGCGGAGAATATCAAAAAAGCGATAGAGCGCGGAACCAGACCGGAAGAAGTAGCGGTTATTTTTCGGGACAACGCGGACGGCTTCAAGCTGGCGGATTTTTTGGAAAAGCAGGGTCTCGCGGTCAGCTTGGAGTCAGACAAAGATATTCTGCACGACTCCGACATTCGCAAGTTGATAGCATTACTTAGGACCATAGAAGAATTCGGCAACGATATCGCTTTGGCGGAGGCGCTCCATATAGATTTTTTGGGTATTGATCCGCTGGACGCCTATCAATTGATTTACGCTAGAGATTACGGCGAAGCGTCCCTTCATCGCATAATGCTTTCCGGACAGGGCAGAAAGGATGTGAAGCTAAACCAGCCGGAAAAACTAAAAGAGCTTTATCATAAATTGGAGAGCTGGCATCGTCTAGCCAAGAACAAGCCCTTTGTAGAAGTTTTTGAAATGGTGGTGCGCGAATCCGGGTATTTGGCAGATCTCTTGAGTGAGAAGGGCTGGCATAGGATTGAAAAACTTAACGCTTTTTTTGATGAAGCAAAGAAAATGGCGGGCAATAGGGGAGATTACTCCCTAAAAGAGTTTCTGGCTCACCTCCAAATATTAGAAGAGCACGGCGTGGCTATCCGTTCGCGGATGCGCGGCGCGCGGGAGGCGGTGCGTCTTATGACCGCGCATAGCGCTAAGGGACAAGAATTTGACGTGGTATTTATAACTAGGCTCACGGATGGACATTGGGGCAATCGTCGCAATCTAACCAAGTTTAACTTGCCCTCCGGAAAGTATGTGGATTCAGATGAGCTGGAAAAGAACGAAGACGAGCGCCGGCTTTTTTACGTGAGTCTTACCAGGGCGCGCAAAGAGCTTTATTTGAGCTACGCCTATCACGGAGAGGATGGCAGAGAGCAGGTGCCCAGCCAATTTTTAGAGGAGATAAGATCGGACCTAAAAGAGGTGATTGACGCGGAGAGCTGGGACGAGGAGTTCGGCAACAAAAAAGATATTCTTTTTACCAAGAAAGAGCAGGCGCAGCCGGACCAGTCTAATCGCGAGTTTGTGCGCGCGGTCTTTGAAGAAAAGGGTCTTTCCGTAACTGCGCTTAATAACTATTTGGAATGTCCTTGGCAGTATTTTTACCAAAACCTCTTGCGCTTGCCCGCGGCGCAAAATCGGCATTTGATGTACGGAAATGCGGTGCACGGCACCCTTCAGAAGTTTTTTGACGCCCGCAAGGAAGGCAAGGAGGCGGACTACCATTTTATTCAGGAACAGTTTGAAGCGGAGATATGGAAGCAACCCATGCTCCAGGATGATAGAGACGAATTGCTAAAGAGAGGTAAAAAAGAACTCAAGGATTATTATGATGAATACAGTGCGAACTGGAATTACAATACTATCAGCGAATTTTCTATCCGCGATATTGAGCTCGCGCCCGGGGTAAAGATAAACGGTAAGTTGGACAAGTTAGAGCTACAAGACGAGGAAGGAGAAGTAATCGTGGTGGACTACAAGACCGGCCAGGCGCAGAGTCGGAACAAGATGGAGGGTAAAACAGAAGATTCGGACGGGGACTATAAGAGACAATTAGTGTTTTATAAATTGCTTTTGGATTTATATCCTTTGCATAAGTACAAAATGATTTCGGGTGTAATTGATTTTGTGCAACCCAACAAGTTGGGCAAGTTTAAGCGGGAGGAATTCACGGTGAGCGACGAGGAAACAAAAGAGTTGCGCGCTAAGATTTTGGAGGTGGCAGACGAGATTGTAAATTTGAAATTTTGGGACAAGAGTTGCGGGGAGAAAGATTGTGAATTTTGTGCTCTAAGAAATATAATGAAATAAAGATGGAGGAATTACGCAAGGTCAGTTTGGTTTTATTGATTCGGGAAGGGGAGGTGCTTCTGGCGATGAAGAAGCGCAGGTTTGGGGCGGGCAGGTGGAATGGGGTGGGCGGGAAACCGGAGCTGGGCGAAACGGTAGAACAGTCCGCGGTGCGGGAATCGGAAGAGGAAATCGGGGTGAAATTCGGATTAAATGACCTAGAGCACGTGGCCAGTTTAAGATTCTACTTCCCAGAACATAAAAAAGACTGGAATCAGGAGGTGCCGGTTTATCTGGTGCGAAAATGGGAGGGTGAGCCGATAGAGACGGAGGAAGTGCGCCCGCAATGGTTTAAACATGCGGATATTCCGTTTGGGGAGATGTGGCCGGACGATAAATACTGGTTGCCACGGGTGCTTGCCGGAGAAAAATTGGAGGGTGAGTTCTATTTCGCGGACGAGGGTGATAGTTTTGAGAGATATGAGTTGCGCAAGATGGCTTAGTCTCCGGCCATATCTATTCTTAGAAAGTCATGTTATCGTTCTTTTATGAACGAATTTTCGGGCTTCTATAAACTCGGTATAGCCCCCGGTATTTTATCTATATTAGACAAGCTTAAATTCACCGTTCCCACGCCCATTCAAGAGAGGTCTATCCCGCTCGCGATAGAAGGCAAGGACCTGATCGGTATCGCGCAGACCGGCACCGGTAAGACGCTTGCTTTTGGCATTCCTATGATTCAGGGGGTTTTGCGGCGCAAGAATGGCATCGGTTTGGTGGTTCTGCCGACGCGCGAGTTGGCACTTCAAGTAGAGGAATCTTTACAAAAAATAGGCCGCGGGCTGGGAATTAAGACGGCCCTTCTGATTGGAGGCGCGCCCATGGGTCGGCAGATATCGGACATTAGGCGCAAGTCGGACATCGTGATTGGCACGCCGGGGCGCATTATTGATCACCTAGAGCAGCGTATTTTAAGTCTTTCTAATGTTGGTATTTTGGTTTTAGATGAAGCGGATCGGATGCTCGACATGGGCTTTGCTCCCCAGCTCAAGCGCATTTTGCAATCTGTTCCAACAGAGAAGCAGACGATGTTGTTTTCCGCCACCATGCCTCCGGAGATAGGCACAATCGCGAAAACATTTATGAAGCTGCCGTTACAAATAGAGATAGCTCCGCCGGGGACCATGGCGGACAACTTAACCCAGGAGGTGTTTATGGTTGGGCGAGAAAGCAAAGACGCGCTTCTTAAAAAGTTACTCTACGACTACAAGGGCTCGGTCTTAGTATTTAGCCGAACTAAACATGGCGCGAAAAGAATAGCGAAAGGGTTGCGTGATTTGGGGCACACTTCCGCGGAGTTGCACTCCAATCGCTCGCTCAATCAGCGCAGAGATGCTTTAAATGGATTTGACACGGGTAGGTATCGCATATTAGTTGCGACAGACATCGCGGCGCGCGGTATTGATGTGCAGGGCATTGAGGTGGTAATCAATTATGACTTGCCCATGCAGGCGGAGGATTACGTGCATCGTATCGGGCGAACCGGGCGAGCGGGCGCGAGCGGGCATGCGATTTCGTTCGCTACCCCAGATCAGCTGGGGGACTTGCGCGACATAGAGAGGCTTTTGCATAAACCTTTACCCATAGCGGAACTTCCGGATTCATTACCTAAGCCGATTTTACATTCAGTTCCGGCTCGGCCCGCATATGGTAGACGACCGCCATTTAGATCTTCGCGCAGTCATGGTTATGGTAGCGGAGGCACGCGGCGGGGCAGTGGGCATAGTAGGCGGCCTTCGTATCGGCCCTCCCGCTAAAATTAATTGACGTAATTAAAATATTTTGGTATAAATTAAACGCACTAAATGCGCCCTTGCGGGCGTTTGCCGTTTAAACATATGAACATCCGAAACGTTGCCATAATAGCTCACGTAGATCACGGAAAAACCTCTTTGGTGGATGCTTTGTTGCGCCAATCTTTGACTAAGATGAATAAAGAGGTTGCCGCGACGGAATTTATAATGGACTCCAACGAATTGGAGCGGGAGCGCGGGATTACTATTTTTTCTAAAAACGCGTCCGTAAACTGGAAGGGCACCAAGATAAACATTATAGATACGCCGGGACACGCTGATTTCGGAGGCGAGGTGGAGCGGGTTTTGAAGATGGCGGACGGTTGCCTGCTCTTAATAGACGCCAAGGAGGGTCCTATGCCTCAGACTCGCTTCGTGCTCAAAAAAGCGCTGGAATCCAAGCTACGAGTAGTGGTGGTGATTAATAAGATAGACAAGCCGGACGCACGCCCGAATTACGTAGTGGATAAAACCCTAGATCTATTTATGGAATTGGGCGCGGAAGAGCATATCGCGGATTTTCCGATCGTATACGCTTCCGCGAAACTCGGTAAAGCCGGGCTGGAAAAGGAGCTAGATGCCATGAAGGACATCTCTCCGATTTTTGATGCGATATTGGAGCATATTCCCGCGCCGGAAGGAGATCCGGGTAAGCCCCTGCAGATGCTTATAAATACTTTGACCGCGGATAGTTTTAAGGGACGGGTCGCGACCGGCCGAATATATAATGGCGTTATCAAGGCGGGGCAAGAAATAGTTCATATCAACCGTTTGGGAGAGACTAAGAAGTGTCGTCTTGTTTCGCTCATGACCTACGAGGGTTTAACCCGCACGGACGCCAAGGAAGTTTCCGCGGGAGACATTGTGGCAATTTCCGGCATAGCGGACATAACTATCGGAGAAACTGTTGCGGACCCCGTAAACCCCGTGGCTTTACCGCTCTTGAATATTGAAGAGCCAACCGTGAAGATGACTTTTTTGGTAAACGATTCGCCGGTAGCTGGCAAGGAGGGACAGTTTACCACCTCCCGCCAGATCAGAGAGAGACTGTATAACGAATTAGAGTCGGATGTGGCCTTAAGAGTGGAGGATGTGGCGGAAACTGTAAGCGGCAAGGCCGGCTGGGTTGTTTCCGGCAGGGGAGAGTTGCACTTGGCGATTTTAATTGAGCGCATGCGCCGGGAGGGATACGAATTCCAGGTTTCTCGTCCGCAGGTTATTACCAAGACCATAGACGGCAAAACCTGTACTCCGTATGATGATGTTTCTATTGAAGTCCCGGAAGCATACTCCGGCGTGATTATTCAGAAATTGGGTGGTCGCAAAGGAGAGCTGACCGATATGCGCACCGAAAACGGAATAACCTATTTGGATTTTTCTATTCCCACCCGGGGCATGTTCGGCTACCGGCAGGAATTTATTACCGATACCAAGGGTTTGGGCATCATGCACGTGGTTTTTGACGAGTATCGTCCCGACCCGGGAAACTGGAAGGACAGGGAACAGGGCTCGCTCGTGGCGCACGAGACGGGAATCACTCGCCTTTATGGTATGTTAAACGTACAGGGACAGGGCATGTTTTTCATCGGTCCGGGCGAACAGGTTTATAAGGGGCAAGTAGTGGGTCAGCGTTCTCGTCCGAAAGACTTACCGGTCAATGTCTGTAAGGAAAAAGAGCTTTCTAATATGCGTTCTAAGAACGACGGAGCGGCGGAACATTTTGATACTCCCAAGACTATGGATTTGGAAGACTCTTTGGAATATATCGGAGACGACGAACTGGTGGAAGTCACTCCTAAGAGCGTGCGTATCCGCAAGATGGTCTTAGATGAAATGGAGGAGAGGAGAAGGCAGTTGGGAATCAAGAATTAGGACTTAGTGATTAGTCGTTGGAACTTAGATTGACCCGAAGTTCTGGATGCTTTGGGTGTATTTGGTTAAGCAGGAGCTGTCCCGGGGAAGACTTGACAGATTCTTAGTTGCGACTACAATTATTAAGCTATTGCTTAATAGCTTAATATTAGGAAATAAAAATAAATCTAAGTCAATATGATATCCGAATCCGAAATAAAGAAAATTCAGAAGGCAATTCAGTCCGAAGACGAGGGTTTGCCCATAATCTTCGGCGCATTGGGAGACGCGCGCAGGTTTAAAATGTTCAACCTGCTGTGTGAATACAAAGACCTGTGCGTGACGGATATCGCGAAGATTTTTGGCATATCCGTGCCCGCCGCCTCCCAACAGCTCAAGATTCTAGAGATGACCGGGCTGATAAAAGGGGTGCGGGCGGGACAATCCATGTGTTACGGCATTAAGACCAATCCTACAATTAAAGCTTTGCTTAAGGCGATAGAAAATAATAAATCGGTCGAAAAAAAATAAAAATAATAACAACAACATGGCAGAAGCAGTAACAGCGCCAAAGGTAACAATCTATTCCACGCCAACCTGTGTTTATTGCAAGATGGCCAAGCAGTATTTCAGCGCGCACAATGTTGCTTACGAAGAAAAAAATGTGGCAGTTGACCGCGTAGCCGCGCAGGCAATGATTGATAAGACTGGTCAGATGGGCGTGCCGGTAATAGAGATTGGAGATCAGGTAGTGATTGGTTTTGATGAGGCGACCCTAGCCCATCTTCTCAATATTAAATAAAAAATAAAGGCCTACTAAAAAAGATTGTTTCCAATGGATACAAGTAAAGATAATTTCGGGCCGGAGTATGTGGTGCGCGTTAAAGACCCCAAGATCGGCATGGAAGGGTTCGCGGTAATACACAACACCGCTATCGGGGTTGGCAAAGGCGGAATCCGTTTAATGCCGAAAGTGAGTGAAGAAGAGGTCTATCGTCTAGCCAGCACCATGACTTGGAAAAATGCCATGGCTGGGATTCCTTTCGGTGGAGCAAAGTCCGGCTTACGTTGGCCGATTATGGGCAAGAACGGTAGGATGGACGCCTCTCTTGCTACTAAAAAGAAGTTGATAGAATCTTTCGCGCGAGCTATTAAGCCGTTTCTGTTTACCAAATACATTGCCGGGCCGGATGTGAATTCCGGTGAAACCGAGATGCAGTGGTTCGTGGAAGCAAGTGGTAATTGGGGTGACGCGACCGGTAAGCCCGCCAAGTATTGCGTGGGTAAGGGTAAGACTCTTAAGTGCGGTATTCCGCATGAATATGGTAGTACGGGTTTTGGGGTTGCGCAGGCGGCTAAAATAGCGGCGGAGATGAAAAAAGCTCCTATTAAGGGCGCGACAGTTTCTATTCATGGATTTGGGAATGTCGGTACCTTTGCGTACAAATTCTTAACCGAGATGGGTGCGAAGGTAGTCGCAATCGCAGACGCGCAGGGCGTAGTGCACATGCCGGAAGGATTTGACCCGAAAAAGGTGGCAAAAATAGTTGACAGTAGAAAATCTATCACCACCTACCCGGGCGCGAAGACCTTGTCCGCGGACGCGTTTTGGTCAATTCCGGTAGACATTATGATCCCGGCTTCCGTCACAGACGTGATTCATGAAGGTAATTACGAAAAGATTAAAGCCCACATAATAGTAGAGGGAGGGAATATTCCCATGCGGGAAGAGATAGAAGAAAGATTAGTCAAAAAAGGTATTCTCATCGTGCCCGATTTCGTGGCCAACGCGGGCGGAGTCATATCTTCCTACGCGGAGCACATGGGCTATTCTCCGGAGAAAATGTTCAAGCTGGTTGAGGAGAGAATAAGTAAGGCCGTAAGAGAAGTGCTTACGAAGAGCATTAAGACCAAGCGCAACCCTCGCCAAGTGGCAGTAGAGTTGGCTAAAGCCAAGGTGTCCAGCGCGATGAAAAAGCGCAAGGGAACATTTTAGGACAAATCCCAAGCACCAAATTCCGAAAGGAAGGATTGGATTAGATTTTGAGGGCGCCGAGTCTGAGGGCGTCAACCAACGCGACGGAGCCCAGAAGAACAACGGGGCAGGCCAAGAGGAGAGGTACGCCAAGCGTGGTGTACTTTTCCTTAGTGAAGAGTATCTTAAAAATAGAAACCAGGACAACCATCACTAAGCTAAAACAGATAAAGATCAATATTCCTGGCCAGCCGCAGATAAGCGCTAAGACCAAGCCCAGCTCCGTCTCTCCTTCATAGAAAAACCTTTCCCGATAAGATTTAAGAGAACGCAGAAGCGTCCAAAACAGAAGCGCTCCTGTTATGGAAAGGACGGCATTCAGTCCGAAGTGGACCCAGGCATACTCGCTAAAATAGCTTCCGTTCTGATATTCCACGAAGAACTTAGTGAATTCGTTTTGGGACCAAATAAAGTGTTGGCCATAGATGAGAAAACCGACGTAAAGCAAGCGAAAACTCGCCAGAAAGATGGCAAGGCATCTCATAGCGCGTGGTCGGGGTATGAAATAAAAGTATGCCGCCGCAACCCAGCTCGCCCAAAATACTATTTTAGGAAGATAAATAGCGAAGTCTCCGAAAAGTAAGCCTAAAAATGTTTCCATGCTTGTTTAAAGTACCTCCCAATGATACTATTTCTGCAAACAATGGACAAAATAAACATAGATGATTTCTTAAAGACAGAACTCAGAACCGCGAAAGTGCTTGGCGCGGAGAGAGTGCCGGATTCGGAAAAATTGATTCGCTTGGAGTTGGAGGCGGGAGACTTGGGAGAGGATGGAGCGCCGCAGACAAGGCAAGTTGTAGCTGGAATAGGCAAGGCGTACGCGCCGGAAGAGCTTATTGGGAAAACCATAGTGATAGTTGCCAACCTAGAACCAAGAGAATTAATGGGCTTTAAAAGCGAGGGAATGCTTTTAGCCGCGAGCGGAAGCGATGGGCTACCCAAGATACTCATGCCGGAAAAGGAAGTCGAACCGGGCAGTAGGGTCAGATAAAAATCTAAAAATATAAATGAGAATAATCGGCGGAATTGTGGTTCTTATCGCGGTTCTAATAATCGTAGGTCAGAGCCAAGGCTGGATCAACTCACAGAAAAATAATCAACAAACAGCAATGATTACTAGGGCAGACGGATTAATTATAAAAGAAATAACAGTGGGTAACGGCAAAGAGGCTAAGATGGGCGACACTTTATCTGTTCACTATGCCGGTACTCTGCTTAACGGGACGCAGTTTGATAGTTCCTATGAACGTAGGCAGCCCTTTAGCTTCCAATTGGGAGCGGGGCAAGTCATTAAGGGCTGGGATGAGGGTTTTGAAGGTATGAAGGTCGGCGGTAAGCGCGAGCTCACTATTCCGCCGGAAATGGGATACGGTCCGAATGCGGTTGGTCCCATCCCTCCTAATTCCACTTTAAAGTTCACGATAGAGTTAGTGGATATTATAAATTAGCGCATGTTCAGCTTTGACGTTGAGCGGAAAGATAAAAACACTCATGCTCGCACGGGTATTTTAAAGACCGCGCACGGCTTAGTAGAAACTCCAGCTTACGTTATTGTGGGAACGCACGCGGAAGTGCGTACGCTAACCCCCGAAGATCTAAAGGAGGCCAACGTCCAAATGATTATCTCAAACACCTACCATCTCTGGCGGGATCTGGGTGACGAGGGACTGAATGACTATCCGGGCCTGCATGAAGTAATGCGTTTTAAAGGACCAATTATGACCGACTCCGGCGGCTTTCAAGTTTTCAGTCTGGGCTTTCTTTACGAAAATAATATGCGGCGAGGGGGAAGCAAGTCGGATGAAAATAAATCTCTTTCCGAAAAAAAGAGTTTAGTGCGCGTGACCGAAGCCGGAGTTTATTTCCATCCCGTACTACCGGGAGAAGATGGGATGGAGGAGGTAGTTGGTGGGGAGGAAGAAATGTATTTAGATGCGGAAACATCCGTGAAGATACAAGAGCAGTTGGGGGCGGACATTATAGTAGCTTTTGACGAACCTACCTCCCCAGCTCACGACTACGCCTATACCAAGCAAGCTATGGAGCGGACTCATAGATGGGCAGAGAGGTCGCTTGAGGCCCACGCTACGGATCAGGCCATGTATGGCGTGGTGCAGGGTGGCGCCTTTGAAGACTTGAGGAAAGAGAGTGCCAGCGTAATTGGCAAAATGCCGTTTGACGGATTCGCTATCGGCAGCACCTACGGAGATGCTTACGGAGGTACTAAGGCCAAAACAGCCCAAATGGTGGAGTGGGCTATAGAAAATTTGCCGGAGAGTAAACCTCGCCATCTTTTTGGGGTCGGTAAAATGGAGGATATTTTGGCGGGCGTGGAAGCGGGAATAGACACCTTTGACTGCGTGATACCCACTCGCGAGGCCAGGCATGGCCGGATTTGGACCGAGAGGGGCCACTTAGATATTATGAAAAGCGTTTTACCGGATCCGGAAGGACCGCTAGACGAGCTTTGCGTGTGCCCGGTTTGCACCAACCCGGATATGTCGCGCGCGATGTTAAAACAGATGTTCAAGAGAAAAGATATGCAGGCTGGCCGATTAGCTACGATGCATAACGTTTTCTTTTTCGGTAATTTTATGGCGCGCTTGCGCCAGGCGATAAAGGATGATCAGTTTGAGCACTTTAAAAAAGATGTTTTAGAAAAGCTTAAAAAATAAACGTTTTAAGTTGCGCCATAGACGTGGTAAATCCGGTTTAAATTTGGCATAATATATCCACTATGAATTGGTTTTGGTACGCATTACTTTCCGCGATTTGCGCCGCATTGGTAGCTATTTTCGGCAAGATAGGTCTGTCTAAACTAGATTCAACCCTCGCCACCGCTTTGCGCGCGGTAGTAATGGCGGGGATTACTTTACTTGCGGCTATTTTGCTCGGCAAATTCAGAAATTTTACCTGGCATTCCGTAAGCGACCGGGAATGGCTTTGGATAGTTCTGGCAGGCGCGGCAGGAGCTCTCTCTTGGATATTCTATTTTTACGCCCTAAAACACGGTCCCGCTCCGGCGGTAGCCGCGATAGATAGACTAAGCCTGTTGTTTGTTTTCATTCTTGCCGTTCTGGTACTAAAAGATCCATTCACCTGGCGGGCGGCTATTGGCGCAACGTTGGTTGGTTTAGGAGCTTTTATGATGAGCGTTTCGGGGGAGGTCTGGCAACGGTTGCTTAGTGGTTTCGCCAATCTGTTTAAATAGATGCAAAAAAAAATGAAGTTGGCGGTGTTTGATATAGACGGAACTATTTTTCGTTCCAGTCTTCTAATTGAGCTCGTGGATGAGATGATCGCCCGCGGTATTTTTCCGCCAAAAACTCAGCGGGAGTATCTGCAAAAAAAAGATGATTGGCAAAATAGAGTAGGCGGATATGAAGAATACATAATGGGTGTGGTGCGGGTCTTCGGCAAGAATATAAAAGGAGTTAAGTTAGCAGAATTTAAAAAGACTTCAGGGGCAGTATTACGAGCCAATAAAGATAAAGTTTATAGATACACCCGTGATTTGATTAGGGAGTTGAAAAATAGAAACTATTATCTTTTGGCAATCTCTCATTCGCCTAAATATATCGTGCATGATTTCGCGGTCGCTCTGGGTTTTAATAAGGTTTACGGCAGAATCCTGGAATTAGACAAGAATAAAAGATTTACCGGTAAGGTTGAGTACGAGGAATTAATAATGGATAAGGCTAAGATTATGGAGCGTGCCATAGAGAAAGAGAATTTAACCCTAAAGGGTTCGGTGGGTGTGGGGGATACGGAGTCAGACGTAGCGTTTCTTAAAATGGTGGAACATCCGATATGTTTTAATCCCAACTCTCTTTTATATCGCGTCGCGCGAAAGAACAATTGGCAAGTCGTGGTAGAGAGAAAAGATGTGATTTACGAACTTTAATATGAAAAAATTTATTGATAAATTTGAGAAGCTGGAGATTCATCACAGGATCATAGTTTTCGTTTCTCTTATCTGCTTGACGATAGTTGTTACGAGAATTGGCATATATATTCATATCAGCGATTTTGATCCTAAACTGTTCGGGTTCGAACTGCACCACTTTGACTACGGAGTATCTCTCTTGATCTTTTCCGCGATTCTTATGTTGTTCGAGAGAAAGAGAAGCTGGCTGCAACTACCACTTATCGCGGTAGCTATCGGGTTAATATTAGACGAGCTGTGGTTTATAAGAGAAAATGTTATTGATTTTGGCAGAGGACAGGTTGATATATATAACAACTCCTTGTCTTCTGTGATAGTCTTGGTAATTTTCGTAACCCTGCTGGTTGTTTTGGTCAATCGCTTTCTAGGAACAAAAAAATAAATGGAAATATTTTCTCATGCTCTCTGGTCAGCCGGTTTGGCGCAATTAGCCAACCGTCATCTTAAAGTTAAGCATAAACATCTACGGGTAAGACCAATACTCACGGCGGGGTGGGGCATTTTCCCGGACGTAGTGGTTTTTGCTCCGGTGTGGGCCGTGTATGTGTGGAATTTGGTAAGCGGGAAAATAAATTATTCTCAAATACCGCAACACGGACAGTTGGGCTTGGTAGACACGAATACCATAACACGCATATTCTATAGCCTAAGTCATAGCCTGGTTGTTTTCTGCGTCGCCATGCTTCTTGTGGTTCTATTCTACCGGTTATTCACGGGACGAAAGGCTCGGCGCAGTTCTTCTCTCTGGGCAATGTTGGGCTGGGGGCTTCATATTTTGATAGACGTGCCTTCGCATAGCTACGAATACTCCGCGACTCCGGTTCTCTGGCCAATCTCAGAATGGAGGTTCGCGCAGGGCATAGACTGGGGGACCCCGGCCTTCTTGCTGTTTAACTTTCTGGCGTTATTCTTACTGTATCTGTTCTTGTGGTGGAGCGAACCGTCCAAAAAAAGAGTCAAATGGGACAACCCTCTAGCATGAAAATACACCGCTTCATCGGCGATTTTGATCTAAGCCAGCACCGTTTGGATGCCTCTGAGCCGGGCTTAGTGCATCAGATAAGGGACGTTCTACGGCTTGGTCCCGGGGAAGAGGTAGTTTTGGGGAATGGTAAGGGCGGGGCGGTTCTAGTTCGAATAGCAGAGTTAGGCGCGAGTGGGGTTGTTTTTGAAAGCATCCGACCGGTAGACGAGGGATCCGAACCTAAAAAATACATAACCCTTTTCGCGGCGGTAATCAAAAAAGACAATTTTGAATTGGTTGTTCAAAAAGCGACCGAGACGGGCGCCTCGGAAATAGTTCCGGTTATCTCGGAAAGGACGGTTAAGCTGGGTCTTTCTTTGGAAAGATTGCGTAAGATTGCCAAGGAGGCGGCGGAGCAGTCCGGTAGACTATCCATTCCGGAGATTCTGGAGTCCCGTAGTCTGGAAGGGGCCCTGACGCTAGCCAGAGAGAACGATTTAAATATATTTTTTGACGAAAGAGGAGGTAGTAAAGATTCGCTGACCTTGCGGGGTAAGCTGGCTAAATCCGATCGGGTGGGAATATTTGTCGGTCCGGAAGGCGGTTGGACGGAAAAAGAATTGGCCCTGGTTAAGGCGCTCAAATATCCTGTGATTAGCTTGGGCAAACTGACCTTACGAGCGGAAACGGCGGCTATTATAGCTACTTATTTTGCGGCATCCACTTAATTTAAAATGATGGACATAGAAAAGGAGATACAACTGATTAAGGAGCGGAACGCAAGGGTTGAATTGGATAAATTTTGGGAAACCAGCTGGACCAGAAGGATATTTATATCTGTCGCGACCTATGTAGTGGCGGGGATATGGCTGGTCTTAATTAGCGAGAAGTATCCTTGGCTAAAAGCTTTCGTGCCTGTTTTGGGGTATTTACTATCCACCTTATCGCTAAGTTTTTTAAGGGATTGGTGGCAGAAGAATCACGATTAGATGAAAAATAATTTGGCGGAGCTTGAGAAGTATAATTTTGAGTTTCCGGCGGAGTTGATCGCTCAAAAACCGGCGCATCCTAGAGATAGCGCGCGCCTTCTGATCTACGACAGAAAGACTAAAAAGATAGCAGTAGATGTTTTTAGGAATATTGCCAAGTATCTCCCGCCTAAATCACTTTTAGTTTTGAATCAAACCAAGGTTGTTCCGGCGCGTTTGGAGTTCCATAAAAAAACCGGCGGCAGGGTGAGGGGGTTATACTTGGGAACATTTGTCGGAGACTTAAGGTTTCTGATGGATAGGAAGGTTATTCCGGGAGAGGTCTTGACCGTGGATAAATTCGGATTTGAAGTAGAAAACAAAAACAGCAAAGAGTATTACCTGAAAACCCTTTTTGCAAAAAGAAAGTTTATGAGCATTCTCCGGAAGTACGGCAAGACACCGATTCCGCCATATATTAAACATTCTCCGCTCAAAGAAAGAGAGTTGCGCAGAGAATATCAGGCCGTATTCGCGGAAAGACCCGGCTCGGTTGCGGCACCCACCGCTTCCCTTCATTTTACTCGCAAATTGTTAAAAGATTTGCGGGAGGAAGGTCATGAGATATGTCTTACTACTCTGCACGTAAATTTGGGTACTTTTGCTTCGGTGACCGAAGCAAATATGAGGTCCGGCAGATTGCACGTGGAGGAATATTCTGTTTCCGCGGCGGCGGCGGAGAAGATCAATAAGGCTCGTCGGGAAGGTAGAAAAATTGTCGCGGTTGGCACTACCGTGGCGCGAACATTGGAATCGGCCGCGGGAAAGTCCGGGAAATTGATGCCTAAAAAGGGCGAGACGGATCTTTTTATCCGACCGGGTTATAAGTTCAAGTCTCTGGATGGTTTGATCACCAATTTCCACGTACCGAAATCCAGTTTATTGATGCTGGTCTCCGCTTTGTCTTCCCGCAAAGAGATTATGAATATCTACCGATTTGCCATTAAACACAAATTTCGCCTCTTTTCTTTCGGCGACGGAATGATTATAGTATGAGCTATGCCAAAGGAACCAAAAACCCTATATCGTTCACGTAAAAACCATATTATTGCCGGAGTCTGCGGAGGACTCGCGGAGCATTTCGAGATAGACGCAACCCTGGTAAGAGTGATATTCGTGGCCTTACTTTTAATCCATGGACTAGGAGGTTTGTTTTACATAATTTTCTGGATTCTAACTCCACGCGAGCCGGACGGGGAAGTCCGAGAGCGCAGTGAAGGCGCTAAGGAATTTTTAGAAGACTTAGAAAGAGAGCTGGAATCTTTGAAGGAGAAAATACGGCAAAAGAGAGCGAGAACAGAGGGAGTGCAGGGGAGTGTAAATAAAGATTAGTCTTATTCCGCTTAAACGCACAAACACCATTCCCTGAGGAATGGTGTTTTGCTCGCAACACTTGGTCTAGCGTTGCATGGTGCGGAACACGTCGGCGGATTGATTCGGGGTTTGAATCGAATCCAATACCAACGTGGCCCGCTGCAGGAGAGTCAGGAGGAAGTTCTGCAAGGCGTTCAAAACGTCCGGCATAAAAATCCCCAAGACTACAATCACTGCCGCTAATCCGATGGCTTGAAACATTATCGGATTGTTGCAGAAGGTGGTTGTTTAGAGCTAGCCCGACCACCTCTAGCTGGCCAGTGATTCTGACCTTGCCTCCTGCGAGCACGTCATGAAGCATGGAGCACGAAACATAAAACAAATTTCGCTTCACGATCTGTCCGCAAGAGGCAATCCTTTATCTAAGATCTGTCTAGATTATAACATATATGATATATATCGTCAAATAGACATTTCTCACTTGACCAGAGGCGCATATGGTATAAAATTGTTTCTACAACTGAATACTATCAAGAGTGCGGGGATCCTTCTTGTGTTTAAACTGCGCAAGGAGAGCGGGAACTGACCCGGAGATCCGCCAGCAACCCTTCGATAAACTCAGGGCAAGCTAACCCGAGCGAAATTGAAGAAGGTGCTAAATTCAGACCCGTAAGGGAAAGATAATCAAGGTCGCTCTCTTTCCCGCAGAGAGTTTTTTGTTTTTAAGTCAATATAATAAACTAAGTCAAAAAATAAATGTTTGTAATAGATAAAACTTATACGGTAGAAAGCGTGACCTCCGGTCACCCCGACAAGGTTTGTGATCAGATTTCGGATGCGATTCTAGACGAATGTCTCCGGGAAGACGTTAAAAGCAGGGTGGCGGTGGAATCGTTCGGCGGACATGGAACTTTAATCGTGGGCGGAGAAGTGACCACGAATGCCCAATTTGACGCGGAAAAGATAGCAAAAGAAATTTATCGCGGTATCGGATACGAACAGGAGCTAAAAATAATAACCAATATCGTTCGCCAATCACCAGACATCGCGCTCGGAGTAGATACTGGTGGAGCAGGGGACCAGGGTATTATGTATGGCTACGCCACCGATGAGACTCCGGAATATTTGCCAGACGCGGTAGTGAAGGTTCACGCGCTCGCGGAGGGCTTGGAAAAATTGAGGCGTGCCGGACTGTCTTGGATGAGACCGGACGGTAAGACTCAGATAACCGTCCAAAATGGAAAAATTACCGCGGTTTTAGTAAGCGCACAGCATTCGGAAGAGGCAGAACAAGAATTTATCAAACAAGAGTTGACGGATAAATTGATAAAACCCATTATAGGAGACGTCTCCAGTTTGGAGATATTAGTTAATCCCACGGGTAGATTTGTGCAGGGTGGGTTTGAGGCAGACACAGGACTCACTGGACGCAAGATAATGGTGGATACTTATTGCGGACTCTTGCCTCATGGCGGAGGATGTTTTTCCGGCAAGGACCCCAGCAAGGTGGATAGATCCGCCGCTTACATGGCCCGTTTTGCGGCCAAAAATGTTGTCGCGAGTGGATTGGCAAAAACGTGCCTGGTTTCGGTTGCCTACGCCATCGGGCGGGCGGAGCCTTTGATGGTGGAGGCGATAAATGAAAAGGGCGAGAGTCTGGCGGAGTTAGTAAAGGCCAAATTTGATTTCCGTCCACGCGCGATTATGGAGCGCTTGAATTTATTGCGCCCCATATATCTCCAGACCGCGGCTTATGGGCACTTTGGTAAAGCAGGTTTGCCCTGGGAGGAGATTGTTAAAATATAGGAATCTTTTATAGACCTAAAACAAAAACACCGCTTTCCTGGCGGTGTTTTTGCGCTGTGGGTAGTGCCGGTTATTTCTCCTCCGGCTTGTCTTTCGGTTTTCCCGTCTTCTCTTGAGCTTGCGTGTCTTTTTTCTTGCCTTCCAGTAGCTCCAAGACCAGCTCGTTGGTCAGCATATTCACAACGTAATGGTAGACCTGTTCCGGGTCGCTTTCCGGGTGGCGCCTCATTAAATATTCCGAGTTTTGTTCCACTTCCTTTTCTTCCGGTACTATCTTTTCTTCTTCCGCTATCTTACCGAGTATCAGGCGCGTTTTGAGCTGACGCTCCACGTATTCCAGTTCCTGCTTCTCCAGCTCCTGCGCAGTTTTATTCAACTGCTTTAAATAATCTTCGGTGGACATTTTAAGACGGTCCAGTTCCGCGGCGCGATCCTTGCGCATAATTTGGAGTTCTTCTTCCACAACTATTTCCGGAAGCTCTATCTTGGTAGCTTCCGCTAAGTCTTTAGCTATTTGTTCCCGAATCGCGCGACTCGCATCCATCTCTTTCTCATGTAAAAGATTTTCCTTAATGCGCGCACGGAATTCCGCCAGGTTTTTGAAATCTCCGAATTCTTTAATATTTTCATCCGTCAATTCTTTGTCTTGCTGGCTTTTCTCTCGAGACTTCTTGATGTAGGCTATGGTTTCTTCTATCTCCGCCTCGGTCGTTTCCGCTATTTTTTTTGTTTCAGCAGCTTTTTTGCCTATTTTTTTATAGTCCGGCAATTTGAATTCCGGCATTAAGCCTATTTCTATTTGAAAACCGAGCGGATTTTCCGGAGCAAGCTTGGTGAACGTCACGCGCGGAGAACTAATGACCGCTAACTCATGGAGCTCCAATATCTCGGGATATAAGTCGCCCAGGGCATCATGGGCGGCATCCGACCAGACGTGCGCCATATTTAAATTCTGGCGTAATATGTTCTCTGGAACCTGGCCTTTGCGGAAGCCGGGCATCTCAAAATCTTTACCGGCTTCTTTGACTACCGCCTCCGCATAGGGGCGCATGGTCTCTACCGTGATTTCTCCCTCTATGAGCGCTTCCGATTTTTTCCCGCGTGAAATTTTTAGATTAGATATTTTCCCTCCCAGTTCTTCTTTGGTCATATTTGTGTTTGTGTATTAATTTTGCCGGTTTAGGATATTATATAAGCGCAGAAGGCGCAAATCCTGGATTCGGAAAGGCGATTTATGGGGAAGATGATAATTTTTCCTAAACCTAGGAAGTATGTTATAATCCGAGCGCGAAAGAAAGATACAACTAACATGCGTCCTCAAGACAGACATGAATCTTTAATTGTGGCGGCAGTAATATTGGCCGTTCTGGCCGTTTTGGCTTATTACTTCATTGATAAGCTGTCTAGCGGTAATATTTCGGAGGTTAATAATTTTGAGGAGTGCGCCATGGCGCAGGGCGGAAAGGTTTTGATGACTTATCCGGAGAGGTGTGTGTCTCCAGACGGACGGACGTTTACAAAAGATTACGGCAATACTCCCCTTGGAGAACCTTCCAGTTTTGAGGAGTGTGTTGCTCAGGGCTATCCGGTGATGGAGTCTTATCCCAGAAGATGTGTGACTTCTAGCGGCGACAGCTTTACGGAAAACGTTGCCCCCGCACCGGTCTTGAGCAAGTCGGGCGTGCGAGGCATGGTAACTATCGGTCCAACCTGTCCGGTGGTGCGCGATCCTAATCCGGCAGAATGTGCGGACAAACCATTTATTGCTTCCTTTGTAATAACAAACCAAAAGAGCGGGACCCCTACCAATGTTTCTTCCGATGGAGACGGTCGATTTGAGACACAGCTTTCTCCGGGATCTTATGTGATAGCCCAAGCGGAACTTGGCGCGCGACGAATGCCATCCTTTAGTCCCGTAAAGTTTGTGGTAGAAAATGGAAAGTGGACGGATTTGAGTTTGCAATTTGACAGCGGTATAAGATAGGCATTAACAAATAATTAATAAAAATAGAATGGGAATGTTTGACCAATTTAAGATGGCGTCCGAGATGATGAAGGGCATGTCTCCGGACCAGATTTCGCAGTTAATGAAGCAGGCGCAAGACAGTAAGAAGGTACTGGAAGACACGGTCCGCAAATTGGTGGAGGAGGAAATCAAAAAGAGGGATTTACTGACCAGGTCGGAGGCGGAGGCGATGCTTGGCAACAGATAGGGAAGAAAGGTCGTTTAAAATATTTAAACAAATAACATGTACGGAGAAGGATTTGGTAGGGTCATGGGGGGCGTGATGAACGTCGGTCCATACCAGAACTGGGAGGGATTCGGTCATTGGGGCTGGCTGGGATTGGTTCTGGTCTTCGCGATAATCATTTGGTCTTTGATTTGGAAGGGATTTGCCCTATGGCGCGCCGCTCAAAATAAATCGGCGGGCTGGTTTATCGTGCTTCTGGTAGTGAATACCTTGGGCATATTAGAGATACTTTATATCTTTGTTTTCGGTAAAAAGTGTGACTGTGGCGAAACGGAGTGCCTAGAGTGCGCGGGTAGGGTAAAGAGCGAGGAAAATTGCTGTGGCGATTGCTGTTGCTCTAAGAAGATGTGTCGGAACGGCAAAAAATAGGGATAATTGATGTAGTTTTTTTCTAAAACCCCGCCTTAGCGGGGTTTTAGGTTCTGCTGTCTAGCCCGTCCTTTTTCTGGTATAATCTAACTCCAATGAATTTGACCGATAAAAAGTGCCTACCTTGCGAGGGAGGAGTGCCTAGGTTTAGCCCCGCAGAAGCAGCCACCTATTTGAAGCAGCTACCTTTGGACTGGTCTATTTTGGAAGATATAAAAATACAGAAGAGATTTATATTTGAGAATTTCGTCCAAGCCATAGATTTCGTGAACGAAGTCGCGAAGCTTGCTGAGGCAGAGGGACATCATCCGGATATAATTATCTATTACAACAAGGTAGATATCATCTTGTGGACCCATGCCATTTCGGGTTTGTCAGAAAATGATTTCATAGTCGCCGCGAAAATAGAACAGCTACCGTCTTTAAAAAATATAAAAAAATAACAAACACATGCAACACGAACTACCGAAATTAGGATACGGATACGAAGCGTTAGAGCCCTACATTGACGCGCAAACAATGGAAATCCACCATTCTAAACATCATCAGACTTATGTGAATAAGTTAAATGAGTCGCTGGCAGGTTTGCCCGCGTTTCAGGATAAGAGCGTTCTGGAGTTGCTGCAAAACTTGGACTCTATTCCGGAAGAGAGCAGGGTTGCTATTCGGAACAATGGAGGTGGACATTATAATCACTCCTTGTTTTGGGAATATATGGCTCCGATCGGACAGGGCGGGGAAGCTTCTCCCGCCTTACTCCAAAAGATAAATGAATCTTTCGGCAGCTTGGATGCGATGAAGGAATCTTTTGGTAAGGCGGCGCTAGGGAGGTTTGGCAGTGGCTGGGCCTGGCTCTTAGCCGACCCAAGCGGAAAGATAAGTATAGTTTCCAGCGCGAATCAGGATTCCCCGGTTTCGGAGGGGCTGCATCCCATTTTGTGCTTGGATGTCTGGGAACACGCCTATTACCTTAAGTATCAGAATCGTCGACCGGACTATATCGCCGCTTGGTGGAATGTAGTTAATTGGAATAAAGTGACGGAAGATTTTGCGAAGATAACTGAAAATAAATAAATTATAATAAAAATATGACTCATTATTTTTGTTCCGGAAGTTGCGCGGGAGTTTCTGATAAGCCGGGTACTTGCCAGGCGCAAACCTGTGAGAAGCATGACCACCCCCTGGAGCCCTGTGAATGCACGGATGGCAAGCATGGCAAGACAGAGACTCAAAATAAGCAGGAAGACGTGACGGATAATAATAACGTTGATGAAAGTAACTAAATACGGACATTGCGCGTTACTGATTGAAGAAAGCGGAGTACGAATATTGACCGATCCCGGTAGCTATTCCTTGTCTCAAGTTGAGGCGCGGAATCTGAATGCGATAGTGATTACGCACGAGCATGCCGATCACTTGCACATGGACTCATTAAGAATCCTGCTCAAAGAAAACCCGGGCGTAAGAGTTATAACTAATTCCGGGGTAGGAGTTATTTTGACCAAAGAGGGAATATCCTTTGAATTGATGGAGGATGGCGTGACCGGAGACGTCTCGGGTTTAAAACTGGAAGCAATGGGTAATAAGCACGCGGAGATATATCAAAACTTTGGTCAAGTTCAGAATACGGGCTTTTTCTTCGGCGGAAGATTGTTCTATCCCGGAGACGCTTTTTATATTCCCAAAACCAGGCCGGAAATATTGGCCTTGCCGGTGGCCGGACCTTGGATGAAGATATCCGAGGCGATGAAGTATGCTTTAGAGGTGAGGCCCAAGTTCGCTTTTCCAGTGCACGATGGTGGGGTAAAGCAGTTTGGAGCCGCGCATCTGGTGCCAGAAACTTTTTTGGTTTCGGAGGGCATAGATTTTCGTCCCATGAAAGAGGGGGACGGGCAGGATTTCTAATTTGAATAGGTTATAAAATAGGAGTATAAGGGAGCTAGGAGGTGGTCCATGACCGCAAAGACGATCGCGGACACGATCAAGGGGTTGGAGAAAGAGACCGTAAGCTGGTCTAGGTGCTTTATCTACGGGGTCGGATTTCTCGTGGCTGGGGCGATTCTCTCTCCCTGGGCCATAAAGTATGCCCGAAGTAAGCGCCGGCTGGACAGACAGATTGCAGAGCAAGTCCAAGCGGACCAAGCAGCCGAGACCGACAAGGCCTCGCGAGAGTGAGCCGGTTTCGAGTAAGTCCCAGACGGGCATCGGAACCGGCTTTCGTGTATAAATAATTTACAGGCAACCAGCCCGACAACCAAAACCCCCGGAGTTCCGGGGGTTTTGGTTATTGCGCGCATTATCTACTAACTTCTAACTACTAAATTCTATTTTCTAGTCCAAGATTGCTATCTCGGCATTTTTGAATCCGAATTTGAGGGCATCTTCTTTCTTTTCCATCCAAATATCCACCACGTTTTTCATCCTGGGGTGCATGCGGTCTTCTACCACAAAGATTTTGTCGCCGAATAGGGTAGGAATTTTGACCCTGGTTCCCAGGGGGAGAAAGTTGCTGGCGACTATGCCATCCCGCACGGTTTTACCGGAAGCGGTTATGAATGGAGTATCATCCGTTTCTTCCGGGCTGCTGGTGTAGGCGGTGACTTTAACCGTCCTGGTTCTAGCCGAGACAGCTTTAATCGTCGGTACGGAAGCCAGGGTGGTTGAGACAGTGGTCTGAGTATGGGTAGGTATATCCAGTTCGAAATCCGCGTGGATTACCTCTCCTTGGGTGGGGTAAAAGATGCTCAAAACGAGTATCGCTCCCAACGCCGCGTTTTTAGACATTTTATGCTTGTTTTCCGCTATTTAAGGCCTTGCTATGGCCCCAAATTTGCTTTTACGAAGACTTTTAGGCCTGAACCGTAGAAACCCGTGTTGGGTATCAGAAACGGCTTTAAACCCTTATTTTACAAACAAAAAACGCCCCTTAGGGCATCTCTTATTTACTTCTACATCCTAGCATATCCCGGTCAAAAAATCAAGGGCTGGGAGGGTGGCGGGCAGCCGGGTTGGGTTTGGCGGGTATTAGGTTATAATAGTTCCCAATGAGCACAAAAGTTCGTATTGGAGGACACGTTTCTGCGGGAGGGGGCTTAACGCAGGCTCTTTTGAGGGCCAGGGAGATAGGTGCTAACACGATTCAGATATTCGGCTCTTCTCCACGCCAGTGGAACGCGGCCCTACCGGACGAGAAGTCCGCGAAAGAATTTCGAGCACTTTCGCGAGAGATGGATGTTTGGCCAGTTTTTTTACACGCGCCATATCTCATAAATCTGGCCAGTCCGAATGTTGACCTAAGGCAAAAGTCCGAGAATCTCCTTAGAAACAGTCTCAAAATTAGTGAAGCGATAGGGGGCGAGGGAGTCATATTTCATCTAGGGTCAAGCAAGGGCGGAAACCCGCAAGAAGCGCGCGAGCATTTGGCACGAATAGTTTTAAACATATTAAAAGAGGTGCCGGGCGAAAGTAAATTGATTTTAGAAAACAGCGCGGGTGGAGGCGATAAATTAGGTTCGTCTCTTGCGGACTTATCTAAGATTTTGAAACTAATAGATAAAAACGAACGAGTGGGGGTTTGTTTTGATACCGCACACGCATTGGAGGCGGGAGTCATGGAGAAGTACGACTCGGCCAATCTGAACATATTAAAAGAAGAACTGGGTCGGTTGATAGGGTGGAGCAAGATTTCTTGTCTACATGTGAACGATAGTAAGACCTCGGTCGGCTCGCACCATGATAGGCACGAGAATATTGGACAGGGCGAGATAGGTTTGGCTGGTTTTATAAATCTGGCGCGCATAAAGGAATTTAAGAGCCTGCCTTGGCTGCTAGAGGTGCCGGGATTTGAGGGCGCGGGTCCGGATAGGAGAAATATTGATATTCTGCAAAAGCTATTTGATGAGAAGTAGAATTCAATATGTTATAATTTAGGAAAGTCACAAAAATAAGATAAGAATCCAAAATGGAACAAAATAATCAAACATCTCCCGATCCGGCTCCGGCTCCTCAGGGGGGCAGTGGTATGGGCGAAAACGCGGCTAATCTTTTCTGCTATCTGGGATTTTGGGTAACCGGCCTAATTTTCTTATTATTAGAGAAGAACAGGCCAACCGTAAGATTCCATGCGGCGCAGTCTTTGATCTGGTTTGGGGGTCTACAAATTCTTTCCATTGTGCTGGGCATGTCTTTCTCTATATTTCTCTACTTTTTGGTGGATATAATTTATTTAGTGTGGGTAATTTCGTGGGTTTTCTTGATGTATAAGGGCTATCAGGGCGGAATCTACAAACTGCCATATATCGGAGACTTAGCGGAAAGGATATCCAAAGCGCAATCATAATAGTTGAAAATCAATGGCCAGCGAAATAGTTCAGCTAGCAGTTGTACTTTCGGTTGCCTCTATTTTGGGATATTTAGCCAAACTTTTGCGCCAGCCGCTTATTTTGGCATACCTGTTGACCGGTTTACTACTCCATTATTTCTATCCCGCAGGCATGGAGGACAGTCTGCGCATTTTCGCAGACATGGGCATAATGTTTCTTTTGTTTTTGGTGGGACTAGAAATAAATTACGAATCGTTTAAGGCAGTCAGTAAGCCGGCTTTAATAATAGGCTTAACGCAGGTGGTTGTAACTTTCGGGGCGGGATTTTGGATAGCCACGTTGCTTCATTTCGGAATAGTTTCGGCTTCTTATATAGGTATTGCTCTTACCTTTTCCTCAACCATCATCGCGGTCAAGGTTCTAACGGAAAAGAGGGATATGCATAGCTTGTATGGACGTATTGCCGTAGGCATATTACTCATTCAAGATTTGGTCGCCGTGATACTCCTGGTGATTCTTTCGGGAGTGCGGGGTGGGGAGGGAATAGAGTATTTGCCGATACTCGCAGTGGTCGGCAAAGCGGTAGTCCTTTTTGGGATAATGCTTTATCTGGGCCGAAAGGTTTTGCCCTCCGTACTGGATCGGGTGGCCCGTTCTCACGAACTTTTGTTTGTGATGTCCTTGGCCTGGGTCTTTCTGGTCGCCACCTTCGCTAAGATGATAGGTTTTTCGGTCGAAATAGCTGGTTTTCTGGCTGGACTTTCTTTGGCTAACTCGGCGGAGCATTTCCAGATATCCGCGCGGGTCAGGCCGTTAAGAGACTTTTTTATCTTAATATTCTTTGTGGCGCTGGGTTCATCTATCACTTTTTCAAACGTGGGCGAGTCCATGGTCTCCGTTTTCATCCTTTCTCTTTTTGTCCTAATCGGCAATCCGCTCATCGTCCTAATAGCAATGGGCTTGATGGGCTATCGTAAACGGACCAGTTTTATGACCGGAATGGCTATAGCGCAAATATCGGAGTTTAGCTTGGTGTTGGTGGCGCTGGGAGCAAAAATAGGACACTTGGATAACGGCGTAGTTTCTCTAATAGCCGCGGTCGGGTTAACGACATTCGTACTTTCCAGTTATCTTTTGCAGCATAGCGAACTTCTTTTTAGATTCTTCGCGAAGGCCTTATCTTTGTTTGAAAAGCGCAAAGCTAAAGACGACAAGATGTTTAACGAAGAATTCCATAAACCTATCATTTTGATTGGCGCGCACCGTACGGGCCAAAGCATACTGGACAATTTGAATCCGAAAGACGTTCTAGCGATAGATTTTAATCCGGAGATATTGCCCCAGCTTCAAAGAAGGAAGGTGGATTATCTTTTTGGAGATTTAGCGGACCAAGAGATATTTGAGAAGGCTAATTTTGATGAAGCTAAATTGGTTATTTCTACCAGCCCGGACTTGGAGGATAATTTAATGCTCATTTCGGAGTTGAAAGACCTGTTGGAGCGACCCAAAATTATTGTAAGGGCGGAGACAGAAAAGGACGCAGAACTTCTTTATGCCCATGGCGCGGATTATGTTCTTCTCCCGCACTTTACCGCCGGGCAATATTTGGGCAAAACAATCGCAATAGATCCGGATATGTCAATTTTGCACAGTTTGAAGGAGCATGATTTGAAGCTTCTACATAAGCAACATATTGCGTTGGAGGATTGACGGTTGAGATGCTTTTTTGCACTTGCCAATAGTTGATTTTTGTTTTAAAAATAAGTCTGAACAAAACCCTGGAGGAGTGATGAGGCATAGTCACGCTGCGGCGGAAGCCCTTAGGAAGGCTAACTCAAATCGTTTCAAGGAATGGTTCGGGACAGATCCGACCGACCACAAGGTTGGAGATGTCGTAGCCCATGCGATCAACATGGACCTGCAGCACCTCCGCCATCTGCTGGGTTCCCATCCCATCTCCATCAGGATGGTGAACGAGACTGTCCGTCGCGTCAGGAAGTTAATTGATGCTGCCAATCACGCGAAAGTTGCGATACCTCAGAGCGTGCTGGTCGCAACGGTCGACGTCTTGGCAAGAGCGGAGCTCGTGATAGCCGGCAAGGCTCTCCCGCACGGGTAGGATGTGGCACGAGAAGGAAAGGAGGGAAGAGCGCTCGCTGGTAATAAACCGGCGGGCGCTTCTCTATATATAAAAAATTGATTAAGGCTATCCTTTTTGGTACCTTTGACTCATGCCTCAAAGAGAAGATGCTTGGCAATTGCTGACGGATTGGGTGGAGTCACCTAGTTTGCGCAAACATATGTTGTGCGTGGAAGCGGCTATGCGTGCCTACGCCTTAAAATATCAGGGAGATGAAGATTTATGGGGCATAACCGGCCTGCTACACGATCTGGATTATGAAAAATATCCCAACCCGGATCCGATTATGAAGACGGGGCACCCTTTTGAGGCCGTAAAAGTTCTACGAGAACAAGGCTATCCGGAAGAAATGGTTGAGGCGGTTCTGGGGCATGCCACTTATTCTGGAGTATCGCGTGAAACGCAAATGGCCAAGTGTCTCTTCGCGGTGGATGAGCTTTGTGGTTTCTTGGTAGCTATTGCTTATATGCGTCCGGATAAGTTATCTGGAATCACGCCGGAAACAGTGACTAAATATTTGAAGAAGAAAAAGTTCGCGGAAAAAGTTAGTCGGGAGGAGATTGCGCGGGGGACAATGGAGCTGGGTATTTCGGAAGAAGAGCATTTTAAAACGGTAATTTCCGCGCTTCAAAATATATCGGACAAAATAGGATTTTAATGTTTAACCTTATCTCAAAAAACAAACCCGCCGGAGACCAACCCAAGGCGATAGCATCGTTGGTTTCTGGTCTCAAAAAAGGATTAGAGCACCAGACTCTTTTGGGCGTGACCGGTTCCGGTAAGACATTTACTATCGCGAACGTTATTGAGCAGATAGATAGGCCGACTTTAGTTATAGCTCACAACAAGACTTTGGCCGCCCAGCTGACCAATGAGTTGCGGGAGCTTTTCCCTCAGAACGCGGTTCATTATTTTGTTTCCTACTACGACTACTATCAGCCGGAAGCGTATATGCCCGGCTCCGACACTTATATAGATAAAGAAGCTTTGATTAACGACGAGATAGATAAGCTGCGCCATGCCGCTACGGTTGCGCTTTTGACTCGCCGAGACGTGATAATCGTGGCTTCGGTTTCCTGCATTTACGGCTTAGGAACTCCCGAGAGCTACGCGGAAAATATATTTCGGCTTAAGCCAGGAGACGAGATGGAGCGCAAGGATTTCGTGCGCAAGCTGGTCAGCCTACAGTTCAAGCGGACCAATTCTGATTTGAAGCGCAGCACCTTCCGTATCCGGGGAGAAGACTGGGAAATAATGCCCCCGGATCGGGAAACCGTTTACAATTTGGAAGTCAGAAACGGCAAGATAGAAAAAATATACGAGATTAATCCGGTTACCGGGTTTGTGCCCGGCGAGAACCCCACCGTGCCGGAAATATGTTTCGCGCCCGCCAAGCATTTTATAACTCCCAAAGACAAAATGATGCGAGCAGTGGAAGAGATAAAGAAGGAGCTTAAGGACCAGCTCAAGTATTTCGAGAAAAATGGGAAATTATTGGAGGCAGAAAGATTGGAAAGGCGTACCAAAAACGACCTCGGCATGATGAAAAATGTCGGTTATTGTCACGGTATAGAGAACTACTCTCGCCATCTTTCCGGCCGCACCGCGGGGGATCCGCCCGCGACGCTTTTGGATTACTTTCCCAAGGATTTCTTGACCGTGATAGACGAATCTCATGTCACCTTGCCTCAGCTCCAGGGCATGCACGCCGGTGATGCCTCCCGTAAAAAAACTCTGGTGGAATATGGCTTTCGTTTACCTTCCGCGAGAGACAATCGCCCTCTGACTTATGAGGAGTTTAAGAAGCGGGTAGGGCAAACCATCTACACCTCCGCTACGCCGAGTGATTATGAAAGGGGCCTAAGTAAACCGCCCACTGGCCAAACCGTGGAGCAGGTTATCCGTCCGACCGGACTGGTGGACCCTAAAATTACTATCCGCCCCGCGCGGGGACAGGTAAGCGATTTGATTCCCAGAATATTGGAAAGGGTGGCTAAAAAGGAGCGTATTTTAATAACCGCGCTCACTAAGCGTATGGCGGAAGACTTAAGCGAGTATCTGAAAGAGCAAAAAATTAAAGTTGATTATTTGCATAGCGATGTAAAAACTTTGGACAGAATCCGAGTTCTGACCGAATTGCGCAAAGGCAAGATAGACGTTCTAGTGGGCGTAAACCTATTGCGCGAAGGATTGGACCTGCCGGAAGTTTCTTTGGTCGCTATTTTAGATGCGGATAAGGAAGGATTTTTAAGAAGTGAAACTTCTTTAGTGCAAACTATCGGCCGAGCCGCCAGAAACGTGAATGGCGAAGTTCTGCTCTACGCGGACAATATTACCGGCTCCATAGAGCGCGCGGTTCGAGAAACCGAACGGCGTCGTAAGCTACAGCTTGTTTACAATAAGGAACACAACATTACCCCTCGCACTATCATTCGCGAGATAAAAGATATTTTGCCGGCAGTGAATGATCTATTGAAGTTGGAGATGTCTCCGGTGCCTAAGTCCAAGAAGAGCCTGGAAGCTTTAATCAGACAGAAAGAACAGGAGATGCGCGAAGCCGCCAAAGAGCTGGATTTTGAACTGGCGACCATCTTGCGTGACGAAATAAAGCTCTTAAAAAGTGGCAAGAAGGTTGTGCATAAGTAGATAGTTGACCGCTTGTGGGCCGGGTATATATTTAAAGACATAGAGGGAGCGAACGCGTGGGCCGGGCTGGGCTTCGGCTTCTCCGTATCCTGGTTGGTGGTTCGAGTGTCGGGTTCTACCCCAGCTCGCGACTGCAGGTCAGGTCGAGAAAGTGTCAGATGGCGGAACCTAGACCCACTAGAAGCCGCCCTCCCTCTCCATCATGAAGTCCGTGCAAGCGTGCGCGGACTTCTCCACTTTTATATACATAAATTTTTGCCTTTTTGGATGCCGACTGATAGTATTCTTCTACCCCTTATCCACCAAGCGATTCGGGGATAGCTACCCCTATATACCCTAAGCGGCGGGGTCTTTGCGGTCTAAGAAGATTTATATATAAGAAAAAATGCAAAATAAAATAGTTATTAAAGGAGCGCGGGAGCATAATCTTAAAAATGTAAACTTAGAAATTCCACGCGATAAAATGGTCGTTTTTACGGGTCTTTCCGGTTCCGGTAAGTCCAGCTTGGCGTTTGACACCATTTTCGCGGAAGGTCAGCGCCGATATATTGAGTCCCTGTCGGCCTACGCCCGGCAGTTCTTGGGCAAGCTAGACAAGCCGGATGTGGACGAGATCGAAGGCCTATCGCCCGCTATATCTATTGATCAAAAAAGCCACTCTCATAACCCGCGTTCTACGGTTGCGACTATTACCGAGATATACGACTACTTGCGTGTTCTTTTCGCGCGTCTAGGCAAGCCTTATTGTCCCAAGTGCGGCAGAGCTATCCAGAAAATGACTAACGAAGAGATAGTAGACGCGGTCGTAGACATGGCGAAGCACGGCGGAGATTCTAACTTACTGATTCTTGCTCCCGTCGTAATGGGACGAAAGGGGGAGTACTACCAGTTGCTTTACGATTTGTTGAACGCGGGCTTTAGGGAAGTAAGGGTGGATGGCAAGTTTTACTCTTTGCGCGACCGCATCAGTTTAGGGAGATATAAACAACACACTATTGAGTTGGTGGTGGACCGCATTCCGCATGGACTTGATTTTAAAGATAAAGATAATCGTTTGCGTTTAGCGGAAGCGGTGGAACAAGCTCTTAAATACGGCAACAACGTTTTAACCATAGCAACCAAAGAAGAAGTTTCCTTGTCCGCGCAATTTACCTGTCCGAACGACGGTTTCTCTTTTCCGGAAATTGAACCCCGCCTTTTCTCCTTCAATAGTCCTTACGGCGCTTGTCCTGCTTGCCACGGTTTAGGCACTAAGGATATTTGGTCAGAGGAAATATGTCCGGCTTGTTTGGGCAAAAGACTAAAAGAAGAAAGTTTAAGCGTTTTGATAGACGGTAAAAACATATCCTCCGTGGTAGCTATGCCAATCTCTGCCGCCTACTCCTTCTTTGGAAAATTGGAGCTGGACAGCAACGTCAAATTTAAAGAGGTAGCGGAGGTACCGCTTAGAGAAGTTAGAAACCGGCTCAAATTCATGTTGGATGTTGGCCTAAATTATCTAACCCTGGATCGTAAGGCAGGCACGCTCTCTGGCGGAGAGGCCCAGCGCATCCGCTTGGCCTCCCAAATAGGTTCACGGCTGGTTGGTACTCTCTATATATTAGACGAGCCGACCATCGGTTTGCACCAGCGTGATAACGAGAAACTCATTAACACTCTGCACGAATTGCGCGATTTGGGGAATTCAATCCTGGTGGTTGAGCACGACGAAGACACGATACGCTCCGCGGATTATCTGGTGGACGTTGGCCCGGGCGCGGGTGTGCATGGCGGGAAAATAGTGGCGGAAGGTCCTATTCCTCAAATCCTTAAAACTGGTTTCCCAGAATCTTTGACTCTGCAATATTTGCGGGGCAAGAAGTTCATCAATGTGCCCTCCGAGAGGCGCAAGGTTGGTACAACTCAGGAGTATCTGAAAATAAAAGGCGCCACTGCGAATAATTTACAAAATATAAACGTCAATATTCCCTTACGCCGCTTCGTTGCGGTTACCGGAGTTTCTGGTTCGGGCAAGAGTTCTTTGGTTTATGATGTTTTATACAAAACCATAGCCAATAAGTTTAACGGCACCAGCTATCAGGCCGGAGCGCATAGCGCTATCTTGGGGACGGAATATATCAATCGGGTCATTAATATTGACCAGTCTCCGATTGGACGCACACCCCGGTCCAATCCAGCGACTTATGTGGGCGCCTGGACATTCATCCGAGATCTATTCGCGGCCTCGGAAGATGCGCGCGTGCGGGGATATAAGCCGGGCCGATTCAGTTTTAATGTGCCCGGCGGCAGATGTGAAAACTGCGAGGGGCACGGCACGATCGCGATTGAAATGCACTTTCTCCCGACGGTCTATGTGCAATGCGAAATTTGTAAGGGTAAGCGTTTTGACCGGGAAACTTTAGCGGTGGAATATAACAAGAAGAACATTCATGAGATTTTAAAAATGACCGTGGAAGAGGCGGTTAAATTCTTTGAGGATATTCCCTGGTTGCACGAAAAATTAGTTATCTTAGAAGAGGTAGGTCTGGGCTATCTAGAATTGGGACAATCCGCAACCACGCTTTCGGGGGGAGAGGCGCAGCGCGTTAAACTATCCGCGGAGCTGGGTAAACGTGATACTCGCCGCACCCTATATCTTCTGGACGAACCAACTACTGGGCTACACTTTGCGGACGTAGATCAACTGCTCAAGGTTTTGCATCGCCTAGTGGACAAGGGTAATACGGTGGTAGTTATTGAGCATAATCTGGACGTAATCAAGACCGCGGATTGGGTCATAGATCTGGGTCCGGAAGGGGGGGATAAGGGTGGAAAAATAGTGGCAGAAGGCACGCCGGAATACGTTTCCCGCAAAGCTACCAGCGCCACCGCCCCCTATCTCCGCAAGGTCTTAGACTAATCTTGGACCAATCTACCCCTACTCATAAATTTTGCCACTCCACGATAATTAACGATCGTCTATTATCGTGGAGTTGGGAGGAAGGGAGGGGGACGGAAGAAGGTTGGGGAGGAATAGACAGGAGGTCGCCTTTGGTGGATAATTTATACATGATAAAAGTACAAGACCATAAGATATACAATCACGGAGAGAAGGTCGGCTGGATTGAGGGAAGTAAATATGTTTTCAGCGAGGACGGCAAGAAGTTGGGTTACTTCACGCACGACGAGGTCTACAATGTTGAGGCGCACAGGCTCGCTCACGTTAAAGATAACCACGTCTACTTTGAGGGATCCAGCGATTCTAAAAATCTGGACGACATGGTAGAGGATATTGAAGGTGCGGATTTGCCCGACATCGGTCGTCTAGCGATACGTTTACTTGTTGGCGGGGGGATTGATGAAGAATAACCAGACAGATAGGTTTTATCGAAATTTGCCGGAAAGTCCGGGGGTGTATTTGATGCGCGATTCCAAGAATCGCGTGATTTATGTCGGTAAAGCGATTAACCTAAGGCGCAGAGTCTCCAGCTATTTTTTGCGACCTCACGACACGCGCCTAGAAAAATTAGTTGAGGAAATAAGGAAGATTGATTACAAAAAAACAGAGACGGCAATAGGGGCGTTAATTCTGGAAGCTCAATTGATAAAAAAATTAGAGCCGGAATTTAATATTAAAGAAAAAGACGACCGGAGTTTCTTGTACGCGGAGTTCACTAAGGAGAAATACCCCCGAGTTCTCTTGAAGCGTGGCACGGAAAAGGCTGCGGGGGAAAGATTTGGACCATTCACTTCTGCGCAAAGCGCCCGGCAGGCCCTCAAAATATTGAGAAGGATATTTCCCTACCACCAACATGAGCCCGAAAAAGTGGGCAAATTCAAGCGACCCTGTCTGGACGCGGAAATAGGCCTGTGCCCCGGAGTTTGCGTAGGGAGCATCTCTCGGGCGGATTATCTTAGGAATATTAGGGGTTTAAAAATGTTCTTGCGGGGGAAACATAGCGAACTTCTACGCTGGCTCAATAGAGAAATGAAGAATGCTTCCAAGAGGGAGGAGTTTGAGTTGGCGGAGGCGGCCCGTAAGAAGATCTTTGCGCTCAAACACATTCAAGATTCCGTTTTGATATCCAAAGACAGCTTACTGTTACCAGGACAAAGCCTTCGGGGTGGTAAAAGGATTGAGGGTTATGATATTTCAAATATCAGCGGGACGTCCGCGGTGGGTTCTATGGTGGTTTTTGAAGGTGATAGACCAAACAAGTCGCAGTATCGGAAGTTTAAGATAAAGACGGTGGTCGGATCGGACGACACGGGGATGTTGGAGGAGGTTCTAGGTCGTAGATTTAAGCATGCGGGGGGCGGTGGCAGCTCCGACGCTACGGTCGGGGCGAATTGGCCCTTGCCAGACCTAATAATGGTGGATGGAGGAGTGGGGCAGGTGGGCGCAGTCCGTAAAATAATGCTAAGAGTTGGCAAGAGAATACCTATCGTAGGTATCACAAAGGGACCGGAACGCAAGAGAAACGATATCGTGGGCGAAATACCGGATTGGACCGACCTGGAAACACTAATTCGCGTACGAGACGAGGCGCACCGTTTCGCGATAAGCTATCACCGCAAGCTGCGTCGCAAAAGCAGCTTGAACTAAGTTCTAAGAATAAGTCTGTGGGGTTTTGCCGGCGATTTGAATAATCTCCGGGACCAGCTTGCCGTCATCCAGCTTGGCTTTAATTATTTTCACTTCTTTTTCGGGTTCAATCTTTAAGTTGGTAAAAGCTTTGCCGAAAGTCCAGGTTCCGGGTTCCGGGTTTAGCGCTCTAATTTTTTTCTCGGTTTCTTGGGCCGCCTCCCAGCTTTCTCCGGAGAGCGCGGTTTTAAGCAAAATCGGGTCAATAAATCCGTCTTCTCGTTCAAATTTAATTGTGAGTGTCGCCAGTTCGTGGTTTTGAGTTTTGGGAGTCGTCTCGCCGGACGTGAAAGACGGCAGAACTTTAACCAACATATTTCCGGCTAGTGCCGCGAGCTTATCTTGCAGTTCAGGATAATATAAATCTCCAATCTTCATTTTCTCTTGCGCCAAAATCGGGCCGTGGTCCATTTTCTCGTCTATCATATAGAGCGACAAGCCGGTTTCTGGGTCGCCTCGTAGGATAGCGGATTGGATAGGAGACGCGCCCCGGAGTTTCGGTAAAAGGGAAGGATGAACGCCGATTGTGCCCTGGGGCGGTATACCAAGCACGCCCGGCTTAAGGAGTTGGCTGTAAGCGGCTACTACAAAAAAATCAGGCGCCAGGGCCTTCAGTTCTGGAATAATATCATCCGGTTTCTCCGGCTGAAGCAATTTGACGCCATATTTTAGCGCAACTTCTTTTACGGGCGGAGCAGTGATTATCTTTTTACGGCCAGTCGGTCTGTCTGGATTACAGACTACCGCAACAGGCGGCAAGCCGGCCGCGCAAAGGGTGTCTAAAATATGAGCGGCGAAACTAGGGGTACCGAAAAATATATATTTCATTCTTAAGCGGCTGTATCTTCCGGACCGTGCAGGCTCTTGGCCTTATCTATGAAGAGGGTTCCATTCAAGTGATCGGTTTCGTGCTGAAAGACTCTGGCCAAAAGGGCCCAAGCCTTTATTTTGACCGGCTTGGCATTCTTGTCGTAACCGCGCAGAATCACTCGCTCGTAGCGGTTCACCTCGCCCCAGAGAGAAGGCACGCTTAAGCATCCTTCTTCCGCCTTCTCCTTATCTGAGCCATTTGGTTCCAATTCGGGATTGAAGATGGCGTAGAATTTATTTTGACCCTGGCTGTCCGGCACTTCTGCCACAAACAGCTTGTAGGTCAAACCGATTTGGTTAGCAGAGAGACCTACGCCATGTGCCGCGCGCATGGACTTCTTCATTTCCATAAGCAGTTGGGTGATTTCCGCGCGGGTGAATGTTTTTTCTCCGTGTGTGAATTTACCGTTCTTTATCTCAAACGGCACCGCTTTTTTACGCAGAAACTTCTCGTCTCTATCTAAGGTTATGGTTACAATCGGTTTGGCTTCCATTTATTTTTTTCTTATTTCGTTTAAGCAAGACATAAAATATGCTCCCTTATTGCGCACGTCTTTTTTCTCCGCCACGCTTTGAGCTAGTTGGCGCAATTCTCCCGCGTCGTACTCCTTGGCTAGTTTTATATAAAGCGCCTTATGCTTCTCGTCTTCCAGAATTTGGGATATTTCCAGGCCGTCCAGCTGATGCTTCTGATAGACGTGAGATTCCTTCTTGCGCCGGGCGAGCTCCTTCAAATATTCCTTAGCATTGGGCACAGACTTATTCTAAGCGATTATTGGCCAAATCGGCAAGAAACAGATTGTTTTAAAGCCTGTTTCAGTATAAAATTAGTCTACTGTATATAAATGCGTAAAATACTATTAATCGTTTCCACTATAATACTTTTCCTGGTTGCTCTGGGTCTTGGTTTTAGAATTGGGCAGGCTTTTCCACAGGAAATCGTCATAAAGGACGCGATTAACCGTACCGACTCCAAGGTACCGGCCGATTTTAGCACTTTCTGGGAGGCGTGGCAGGCGGTAAACGACAAGTATCTCAAAAACGACAAGGTCTCGTCCGAAGACAAAATGTATGGCGCAACCCGGGGCCTGGTTGCTTCTCTGGGGGATCCCTACTCCCAGTTTTTCTCTCCTCAAGAATCTAAAAAGTTCGAGGAGGACGTGCAGGGCAATTTCGGAGGCATAGGCGCGGAACTCGGCATTCGCAAAGAAAGACTGGTGGTTATCGCCCCGCTTAAAAATACTCCCGCCATGAAGGCGGGTTTAATAGCGGGTGATTATATCGTAGAAGTGAATTCTTCTTCCACTGAAGGCGTTTCCATAGACCAGGCCGTGAATTGGATACGCGGAGAGAAGGGCACCAAGGTAACGCTAAAAATGTTTCGCGAATCCTGGGATAAGCCTAAAGATATTGAAATAACACGAGATACCATAGAGGTGCCAACCCTAGATTGGGAGATGCGCGACAAAACCGCTTATATCGAGCTGTATAGTTTTAACGCCAACGCTTCCAGCTTGTTTTATGAAGCGATATTAGGGGCGTCCAAACAGGGCGCTCAGGCGATAGTTTTGGATTTAAGAAATAATCCCGGCGGATATCTACAGGTGGCAGTGGACTTAGCGGGTTGGTTTGTGCCCAAAGGGACATTGGTGGTCAGCGAGGAGGGCAGGACCGGCGAATCCGAGAAGTTGTACGCCCGAGGTAATGCCGCATTACTTGATATTCCGGTGGTGGTTCTGATTAATCAGGGTTCTGCTTCCGCTTCTGAGATTTTGGCCGGCGCTTTGCGCGACATACGCAAGATAAAACTGGTAGGCGAAAAGAGTTTCGGCAAAGGCACGGTTCAGGAGCTGGTTAACCTACACGACGAGTCTTCCATGAAGATAACCATCGCTCACTGGGTTATGCCCAGCGGTAAAATTCTGGATGACGGCGGATTAGAGCCGGATGTAAAAATTGAAATGACAGATAAAGACATTGAGAACAAGAAAGACCCACAACTGGAAAAGGCCCTAGAGATAGCGAAGGAAGAGATTAATAAAAAATAATTAATCCGATGAAGATTATCTTATTAAAAGACGTGCGGGGCATGGGCAAGAAAGGAGAGCTTAAAGACGTTTCTGAGGGGCACGCCCGCAACTTTTTGATTCCCAAGGGTGTTGCAAAGCTCGCCACCCAAGGCGTTGTGGCAGAGGTTAAACAAATCCAAGAAAAGCAGACTGAGCACGAAATAGCACTAATAAAGAAGCTGCACGAAATAGCACTATTACTCAAGGATCGCAAGCTGGAATTTAAGCTCAAAACGGATAAACACAATTCCATATTCGGGTCGGTAAACAAAGAAATGATTTTGACCGCCTTGCGCGATAAGGGTTGGCTGGGGAAAGAAAGGGCGGAGATACATTTAGAACGGCCGATTAAGGAATTTGGGGAAACAGAACTGGAAGTTGATTTGGGGCACGACATAACTTCTAAATTAAAGGTTGTAGTGTCTCCCCAGCAGAAATAGTTGTCTTTGCGCTAAAACTAAAACGCCCCTTCTCGGGGCGTTTTAGTTTCAATGCAAGTTAATTGTTATACAGCCACTGTTACCACGGTTGCCTTGCGAGTAGTGCGATTGAAGTTCTTCTTGGTTATTTCGGAAAAACGCACCACGCCGTCTTTAAGGGCAAAAAGCGTGTCATCTTCTCCCTGGCCTACATTCTTGCCGGGAACATAATGGGTTCCACGCTGACGAATGATAATCTGACCGATTTTTATCGGTTGGCCGTCCTGAACCTTAACGCCTAGGCGCTTGGCCCTGGATTCTCTGCCTAACTTAGTTGATCCACCGGATTTAGTATGTGCCATATTTTTCTTAGTGAGTATTAGGAATTTGTCCGCAAAATAGTCGGGACGCCATTCCTAGACGGGTTATATTCTATGCTATAATTGGGCTAATGTCAATCTGGCAAGAGGCGGGGGAGTGGCGCCGAGGGCACGAAAAAGAGCTATTTTGGGGTCTTATTTTGTTCCTGGTGGCCGTTCTAAGCTTTGGCTCCGGATATTTATATAGTCAGAGCTCAAGCCGAAGCCCAATCATTATAGAGAAGTGCAGCGAATGTAATCAGTAGGCGAAAAGCAAATGGCAATAGGTAGAACAAGGCGACGCTCTGTCCCTTCCCCTTTGTTCCCTCATTAACTCCACGATAATTAACGATCGTTAATTATCGTGGAGTGGCTAGGTCCTAAAGACTAATAACTAAACCCTAGTTAAAGGTAGCCGATTTGTTTTAGCCAATACTCATTCTCCCATTCCCAGAGGCGCTTGGCAGCGAGGAAGGCTTCAAAGTCGGATTGCCAGGAGGGGAATTCTTTTATTTCTATTTCTGCTTTTATTTCGGACCAGGCGTGTTCTTTGGGCGGACAACTCATATGACCGTTCGGTTTTATCTTTTCGCGCCCGCCTTTTACCCGGCGCTTGGAGCCGCAACGAGTGCAGAATTGGTTCTGGTCAATGCGCAAAATCCAGCGTGTTTCCAAATCTTCAAAACTGTCTTTGAGCGAGGCGAAGTAGGCGGCAGTTTGGAGGTTGTAATCCCGGTAGATTGCCTGGGAAGTTTTGATGTCCAGCACGCCGCGCTTCCCGCCGATTTTGGCGATAGCATCCACCGTTCCGGCATAGCGGTGCTCGTAGCTTATAATTCTGCGTTCTACGAAGTCGTGCTCGGTTTCAATATGGTTCTTTTCGCTAAACTTAATAAATCCTTCCACCGCCGGGCGGATTATGTCGGGTATCTCTACGTCTATCTGGCCCAAAAGAAGCGCCTCCACGGCGGTATGAATCATAGTTCCTTCCTGGGCGGACTGTTCCGAAACCGCCTGGCCCGCCTTCACGCTCTTCATCTCCGCGTAGAAATTGAAAAGCGCGGGTTTGGATTTGATGGAAACGATTTTAGTCACGCGCGGGTACCAAACTCCGTCTATGTCGTATCCGCACTCTTCCTTGAATTGCTCGGCTGATTTGAAATTAAACACCGGGGTATTATACAGGGGAAAGTAGGTAGTGAGTAGTAGGTAGTTTTCGGCCCCTTGTCAATCCATACGGAAGGAGTAGGATTTTAATTGACTTAAATATCTAGTCGCTCTCAATGAGATGTCTAGTTTGGAAAATATTTTATGAAACCTAATATCATAGAGATACAAAGGATGGCGAACGATAGTGATGTAAAGGTGTCAACATTGCTCAGGGAGGCAAAAATCGTTGCTTCAAACTTAAATCAGAATGATTTCATTAGCTGGCTAGATAAGGAGCTAAATGGATACTCAAAAGACGATAAAGTTCCCGAGTATCGTGTGATAAAGGGAATACCCCAAGGACATAATCCATATAGGGGATGGATACCATATTTTAACAACGACCCTAAAAGTCAGGAAATTATTTCGAGCAGGGGAATCGGTCAGTCCGTGGGTCAGCTTGAAGAAATTTTGAAAAGCGACAAAGGCTCTCTCGCTGTTAAGTATCCTCCAGATGTTGAGGCTCAATTGAGGAAAAGCATCAGGTACGACATAGATATTCAACTATCCATAGATAGAGCGGCGGTGGTAGGTATTATCGAGCACGTCAGAAATATCATTCTAGATTGGAGCATAAATCTAAAGAAAGCCGGGGTTCCGGATGAACCTTCTGAGTTCTCGGCTAAAGATGTTGCAGATGCGAAAGAAGTAAAACCAAGATATCAAATTCAACATATTGAAAACTTCACCGGAAACATAGGGGAATCAAGTAATTTTAAATCTGTGTCTGGCCAGCTTGTGCCACAGGAAACCTTCTGGGTTAAATTTTTTTGGTACGTCGGAGTGGCCCTTGTAGTAGTTGTAGCAGGAAATATAATAAGTGCTTTGATTTTAAGGAAAGTGTTCGGTATGTAATATCAAATGGAATCAGACCACAGAGAGGTTATTAATCAGATATTAAAGAAAGAGCTTAATCAGCCCGCTCTTGAGATTGAGCGGATGAAGTCGGGTATTTGCAACGAGGTTTATTCCGTATCTTTGCCGGATAGATCCGTCATCATAAGACTTCATTCCATTGGCAACGAGATGAAAGCTTCCGAGAAGTTTATCCCACTTTTTAAGTCTTTAGGTATAAAAGTGCCGGACATAATCGCCTCCGATTATTCCAAAAAAGATGTTCCGTTCGTATATCAAATTTTATCCAAAATTGACGGGCGAGATATGGGAGAGGTTATTCAGGACCTCACGGATGAGCAACTCAAAGATATAGCTAAGGATATAGTTAATATCTTCCGCAAGCTGGAAAGCGTTCCTACCAATGGACGGTTCGGCTGGTATTCTCCTCTAAAAGACAAAACCTCTTCATCTTGGGTTGAATCTCTGGGGAATATGCTTCCGAAGATAAAAGAAAGAGACGCTAAAACCAAGGTTATCGGCGAGCGTTTTATTGGTATATTTGAAAAACTAATGGAGGAAAATAAGGAATATTTCTCCACGGTTAAATCCGTCTGCTATTTTGACGATATCTGCACGAAAAACGTAATGATTCACGATGGTAAATTCTCCGGGTTGGTTGATTTAGATGGAGTAGCTTATGGCGACCCACTGGAGGCGGTGGGCAGAATAAAAGCAAGCTGGTTTGGCACGCATTACGGAGAAGAGTATTCATCCGCCATAGAGGACGGACTAGGGCTAAATGTAGAGCAGAGAAGAATCGTCACTATTTACGCTATTTTAAATCGTATATATTGGTTATCCGAAAAAGGCATTCAATTCAATCAGAACACTTCCGCTGAGATAGATTGGGAGAGGGTAGGGGCCGATAAGAAAATAATTGAAGCCCTGTTGGGAGTCTTATAAAAAACGAACAGGCCGGGGGATATACTCCCCTCGGCCTGTTGAATGTTGCACGATGCTGATCTGAACGGGGATCAGCTACCCGGCGGACTTGTGCGGCTAGCCCTTGGGCTGGCGGTAGTAGGCGTCGATGCAGACGTCCTGCTGGGCGTAGACCCAGCCCTGATCGTACTGCCACCCGCTCGAGATCTCGAGTTGGCCGCAGACCTTGCCTTTCCCATTGGAGCCGGTCCAAGACGGGATACCGAAGTAGTACCAGACCGGAGTCTGAGACCAAGGCTCCAGCCAGCCCCCGAAGGGCTGCCCGTCGGCGAGGGGTGCATCGATCGTCGTGTAGGACGGCCCACGGAGCTTGATCCGAATCACGACCGGCTCCTGCCACTCGGAGTTGTTCGCCAGTTGGAATTCGGCGTAGACCCGGTTCGCGGCCCACCGATTGAGGGTGAAGTCGCTGACCAGGATGCTGAACCGCTGGAGCTGAACCGTGTCGAACTCCGTCACGCCACCGGAGTGGTAGTTCCAGACTTCCTGGTAGGAGGGATGGTACCATCCGCCCTTCGCGAGGACGCGGATCATGTAGTAGTCCTGATCCAGGCGCTTGCTGAGCGTCCAGTAGCCGTCGCGGGTGACGCAGTCCTGTGGAACCTCCTGGAAGGCGCCCGAAATCACCACCAGGACGGGGCACGTTGCGAGCGTCGCAATCGGTTCCCCGACGGGTTCGATGTAGCTGCCGGCCACCTCGTTCCAGTTCCGCCGGGCGCGGAAGACGAGCACCTTCATCTCGTACGGCAACTTCCAGCCGTTGCCGGTCTGGATGCTGCCCTTCAGACCCTCGGTCATGAGGGCGGGGATGGGGTTGCTTGCGGTCTCCACGACCACCATGCCGGGGCGTGGCGCGCCCTTGCCGAAAGTTGGCGTCTTCGACTGCGCCGAGACCGGCGCGGCGAACGCGAGCGCCACGAGGACGATGAGTCCGATGGTGTAAAAGAGCTTGTTCTTCAAGGTGCCCTCCGCAAGGCATCGCGGCGCTAGGCGCCGCCGAGAATTGAAGTCCGTCCAGGGGAGTCATTTCCCAAGGACAAACGAGGTACATTATATACTATTATTGCCATAATGTCAATATGTTGATATAAATTAGTATTACGAATATAGGGAGACGCGCCCTCTTCGGGAGTCCCTAAAATGCTCCAAGTATGTGGTAGGGCAAAAGTATATTTCTGATTCTATTGCCTAGTTCACACTGACAATAAAAGACAATAAAGATATGAAAAATATTAATACAACTTTAGATTTCATATCGAGAGGGGCTCTAATAATAGAATAGGTCACAATAATTTGCGCTACAAAAAAGACTAGAACAACCACGCTTAAGGTAGTAACGAAAGGAAAAGGGGAATCGATGATCCCCATTCTGAAAACGGCACGTTTAACTCCTCTTGGAGCACAGAGGGCAGATAATAATATGGCCATAAGCAATGCCAGCATCCGAGATGGAACCACTCGAGGAGGCGCATCTGAGCCTTTACCATCCGAATTCAAACTTTCGGGAAGCTTAGTAAGCATATGTCTTATATTAATTCTTCACGATACTTCTTTCACGTTTAATCCTTATTATATGGCTAGAAGGTTTTTCAATCAATTTGTCGTCGGTATTATTCTAGAGAAATATGCTTTTTAACAAGGCTGTATTCGTGCCAGGTAAGATATATTAGAAGGATATCAAATAAGGTAAGCGCGATTAGAAACAGGGAGTGAGCGTAGGCGATACGGTAGAGTTGGTAAAGGATAAAAAGTCCTAAAAATCCTATAGTCGCGGGATATGCCCAGAGTTTGTTGCGAAGCAGATTGGCTACCAAAAAAATCTTTATTATTCCGTGCGAAAGCAAGTAAAAGGAAGCAAATAATTGTGTATGAACGGATAGATAGGGGATGAGACCGACAAGACGGCTTGCGAGGAGATCGGTCGGGTCCTCAATCAGCTCTCCTTTAGTAAGAAATATAAGCACACTGCTTAGCGTTCCCGTAAAAAGGAAAAGAATACCGCCCGTAATTTCCAGAAAGGCGTTCAGTCCTTTGAGGATAAGACTGACTAAAAATATCCGATGTACGCTCTTTTCTTTTATCACTATGTGGATATTTTAATTAAAGACTTCTAGCAACATCCCATCCTAATATTCCGCGGAGGAGTGGTTTTGATGAGTTTTTGAGTTAGGCTCGCGATATCTCCGGCGCCCATCATTACAATCACCCGTTTATTTAATGGACCGAAAGAGGCGAGTGCCAGATGTAAGTCCTTGGGATGCTCCATATAGAAGAGCGGTTTGTGGGGCTGCTTCTTTTGAATAGCACGCGCCAAATCTTGCGAGCTTTTGTGTTTGGCGTTATTTTCTCGCCCGGCAACTTTATAAATTGGCAGAATAAGGGTTTCATTCGCGTCGTTAAAAGCGGTTATAAATTCTCCGAACAATTTCGTAAGCCGGTCGGATAAGTGCGGTTGGAATACGCAAACTATTTTTTTATTGGGATATTTTTCCTTAAAAGCGGATAGTGTCGCCTTAATCTCAGTGGGGTGGTGGGCGTAATCATCAAAAACCGGCGCGCCATCATATTTGCCGACTAGTTCCATTCTGCGCCAAGTGCCCCGGAATGATTTTATGGCGGAAAGGGAATCTTTTTCGGAAACCCGTAAAAACTTGGTAGCGAGGAGATGCGCCCCCTGCGCGTTACTCAAATTATGCCTGCCCGGTACCTGGATTATTTTCTTGATCTTGGCAGTGGTTGGATCTTTAAGTGAATACCAGACGACCTGCAGGCTATTTTCTTTCGCTATTTTTTCTATCTTGGACTTAAGAGAGAATAAGTTTTTGTCGTCCTTATTGAGAACCAATCCACCACCGGGGCGAAAACCAGCAATGTATTTTAGAAAAGTATTTTTAATATCCTGAAGGTCGCGATAAATATCTAAGTGCTCTTTATCAATATTGGTAATAATTCCATAAACGGGCTGATAGTTTAGAAACGCCCGACCGTATTCATCGGACTCTAAAACCAAATAGTCGCCTTTACCGACTCGGGAGTTGGTATTATCAAATTCCTTTAAACGGGTCCCGATAATGACGCTCGGATCCAGCTTGGCTTTATTCATTATAAGAGCCGTAATTGCGGTGGTAGTGCTCTTGCCGTGCGCGCCGGCGATCGCCACGGTGGTATAAAGCCGAGTGATATTACCTATCATTTGAGGGTAGGAGAGGACCTCTATTTCAAGCTGTCTGGCCCGTTTTAATTCGGGGTTGTCCTGGTCTATGGCTTGATTGTGGATTAAGAGGTCTGTCTGGGGGTCCACATGGGCAGATTTATGCCCAATTTTGACCCTTACGCCCCGTTTTAAGAGGTCTTGGGTAATCAGGCTCTTCTCCCTGTCCGAGCCGGAAACAAGCCATTTTTGACCTAAAAACCAGTAAGCTAAACTGCTCATTCCGATACCACCGATACCAACCAGATGAACGTGCGGCGGATGGGGGAGATTGGGAGAGGGATTGGAATTTAGAAGTTGGAAGTTAGAAGTTTTACGAGAAGGCATATGAAGTATATTAAAGCACAGAAAACCAAAAACGGAACCCCTCACAGATTCCGCTCTTGGTTTAACTGACGAACTAAATGATATACCTCTTACATAGAAGCGTCACAAGCCTTGCAGTTTTTCTTGTGAGTCGCAACTTCCCAAATCGCGGACAAGCCGACCAAGATATAGATAATCATGGCGAGCGTGGGGCCCAGGTAGCTAGCCAAGTCCCAACCGGAGATAAGTCCGGTCAAGAGCCAGTTCAAGCCTCCTATGACTAGGAGAATGAAGGCCACCATATGTATAACTTTCATTTTGGTTTAAAGGAGTAGTTTTATTTGCTTTCGACCTTTAATCCAATACCAGTTAATTATACCAAATTAACAATAATAAATGATTAACAATCGATAATTTGAGTAACACTGATTCCGGAGGGGGAAGGGCTCTTTCTCTCTATAGCACCTGTCGCCCAATATATCTTTTACGTCAGATATATGGGATAGCATACCTGACGCAAAAGATTATGCTTGTTTTGCAACAGATTAACTAATCTATCGTAAAACAAGCCTTGTCCTACCATTGAAGAAATAATTTCTGCCTAAATCCCTCTTATAAATAGCTTTCCGGATTTAAAGTTACCCCGATTGGAACTAATCCCGCGGCGGGCGCAACCGGCTTATATGTAATAGTTGGCGCCCAATACAGTCCAAAGTGCAAATGAGCTCCAGTAGAATAACCGGTATTGCCGGAATAGCCGATAATTTGACCACGCGTGATCTTCTGGCCGACCGAAACGGACTGTTGGGATAAGTGCGCGTATAATGTCGCCAAATTATTAGGATGCTTAACTACGATATATTTGCCGTATTGGTACTTTAGGCGCGAGCTTTTATCGTTATTTCCAACTGCAACGACTTCCCCATCCGCCGCGGCTAAAACCTGGGTTCCCACCGGTGTGCCGATATCAAATCCGTTATGAGGCTTTCCGCCATACAACCTTGACACTTCTCCATAATGTTGCGTTATTGTGCCCGTGCCTCCGTCTTTCCTAAGCAAAACAGAATAGCTAAAATATTTAGTGCCCGGAGCCGGTAGAACGCTGGAATCAAATTCGGATTTAAGCTTATCTTCCATCTTCACGATTTCATCCTCAATCGCGTCCTGTTGTTTCTGAAGATTACTCAGTTGTTGCTGGAAAAGAGATTCTTTGTTTTTTGCTTGCGCCAGAACCGCCTTTTGTTCTTCCTGCTGATCCTCCACTAAAGTCTTACGCACCGCTAAAGTTTTTTTGCGAACCTCCACCTCCTGTTTTTTTGTGCTGACCTGTTGCACCTTTCGACCTAGGCTTTGTTTTAAATCATTTAACTCTCCAATGTCGGAAACCAATTGGCTTCTGATGTTGCTCAAAGATTGAGCTTCCAATACGCCCTCCGCCAAAGTAACATTTTTTAGAAACGTGACCAGGAGGCTTTTCTGTTCGTTCTGCTGAAGTTCCTGCAAAAGGCTGACAATAGTTTCTTTTTTGCGCTCTACAGAAATTTCTATGTCGCGCAGATCATAATTAATAGAGTTAATTTCCAAAGAAAGTTTCTGGTTGGTTATCTCGTCTGATTTGATATTAAGCTCCAGTTGGCGGACGCTGGCCTGAAGATTGGCGACCTCTCTCTGCAGGGTCAGCCTCTCGGTTTTAGTACTCTCCAGGTTCTGGCGAGTGTCTTCCAGCTGTTTGTTTATTCTTTCCAGCTCGTCGGACTTAGTTTTAATCTGCTGTTCCAGCTCTTCTTTGGATTGAGCATCTGCTTTCTTTGTAAAAGATAAAACACCGACGGAAACGCAAAATAGAACCAGGCCGAATAGGGCTAGCGCACCAATAGTTTTCTTAGAAAATTTAAATGCAAAATCCATTTTTAGATGGCGGAACCTATCTTGCCCAGGGCTATCTCCAATCTTTTCACTGTTTCTCGTCTACCCACCACACAGGCAATATCAAGCGGGTCGGGCGAGGTCTCTGAGCCGGACAAGGCAACACGTATCGGCCAAAAAACCGATCCCTTTTCATGCTTCGTGAGCAGAGGAGCGATTAGATTAGATAAAGCCTCCTTGTCTTCAAAAAATTCTTCGTCCGCTCCCTTCATTAGCTCTATCGCTTCCATGAGTACTTCGCGCGCTTCCTGGGGATTGCTTTTGCGCCAAGTGAGTATCTTGCCACCATAATCCGGCAACTCAAAAAACAACGCGGTTGCATCCACGAACTCAGAAAGGGTTTTGATGCGGTCTCTCTCCAGGGCAATCAGCTTATTTAGTATTTTTTTGTCTACTACTCCCCTTTTGGTTTCCAATAGAGGTGTTAGTTTTTCGGCCAAATCCACTTCGCTAAGCTTTTTAATGTATTGGCTATTTATCCAATCCAATTTATTTTTATCAAAAATAGCTCCCGCCTTTTGAACTCTTTCTATGGTGAACTCTTTAGATATTTCTTCTAGAGATAATATCTCTCTGTCATCCGCAGAAGGATGCCAACCCAAAAGGGCCATAAAGTTGCACATTGCCTCCGGTAGGTATCCATCGTCTCTATATTCCAGAAGGGAGGCCTTATTCTTTCTCTTGGATAATTTACTCCTATCCGAATTTAATATCAGTGGTACGTGCGCGTAGACAGGAGTCTCAAAATCTAATGCCTTTTGAATGAGTATCTGCTTGGGCGTGTTCGCGATATGGTCCTCACCCCTAACTACATGAGAAATTCTCATTTCGTAATCGTCTACTACTACCGCAAAATTATACAAAGGGGTATCCAAGTCCTTCGCTATCACAATATCTCCCATAAGTGCCGCGTCAAATTCTACCGTACCACGAATTAAATCTTTAAAGGAGACTTTTTCTTCCGCGACCTTAAATCTTATTACGCTTGATTTTCGGTCCGATGGCGGAGAGGTTAGACTCCGACATTTACCGCTGTATTTAGGAGACACTCCATCTGCTTCCATAGATTGGCGTTGCGCCTCCAGCTCTTCCGCAGTGCAATAACAATAATAGGCCTTTCCTTCGGATAACAGTTTCTCTAAATACTTCTTATATATATCCGTTCTCTCGCTCTGGCGATACGGACCATATTCACCCTTAGACACAAGTTTGCCACTCTCATCAATATCCGGCCCCTCGTCCCACTCTAAACCAAGCCAATGCAGGCCCTCTATTAGCTGAATCTCGTATTCCGGCTTAGACCGTTCCTTGTCCGTATCCTCCATGCGCAAGACAAAAACTCCGCCAATGTGTCTGGCGTATAGCCAGTTAAACAACGTAGTCCGTGCCGTGCCGATATGAAGATAGCCAGTCGGGCTGGGCGCCATACGCAAACGCACCGGTTTCTTAGAGGAAGCCTCCATAATGGCTATTTTAGCACCGAAAACAAAAGGATTCCAGGGCTATGGCTTGACAAGAGAGATAATTAAATCAGCCACATTATCGGCTCCATTCGGCTTGAAAAAAGCGCCGGAGGCCTGGCTCATTTTTTCTCTGGTTTCATTGTGCTCCACTATCTTTTTTAACTCATTTAAAAAGATAACCGGCAAAAGATTGGGCTCTTCTATGACCACGCCTCCGCCCGCCTTGGCAAAAGCATAGGCGTTCCCGCGTTGATGGTCGTTCGCGGACTCCTTAAGCGGTATGAGTATAGCCGGCTTACCAAAACCGGCGATTTCCATAATGGTACTGCTGGCGCGCGAGACCACAACGTCCGCCGCGGAGAGCGCCCTCTTCATATCTTCGTATAAAAACGGTACGGGCAGATAGCGGGTTTCTGCCGCAAGCTCGGCAGGCAACTGGCGCAAAGCAACCTGACTTATCTCCTTGGTTGCCTTGAAGTTGGCGTTACCGGTTTGATGCAATACTTGCCCGACTCTTAAGATATCTTTTAGATTAACAACCGTGAACTCATTAATACGAGCGGAGCCTTGCGAACTTCCCAAGATCAAGATTAAGGGTTTGTTGGGGTCAAAATGCAACTCCTGCTTGGCTATGTCCTGGCGCGGAATATTTGAGAAGAGTTCTTTGCGGATGGGCTGACCGGTCAAAAACGTCTTACTAGCCGGAAAATACTTCTGCGCGTCCGGAAAACTGACCGCGATATATTTCGCGAACGGGCGGCAAAAAATATTAGTCAGACCGGGGATGGAGTCGGATTCATGAATAACAACCGGTATCCGATAGAAACGCGCGGCGAGGACCGTGGCAAACGCGCCCGGCCCGCCCTTAGAGAAAACAACGTCCGGCATTAAGAGGTATATTTTAAAAAGAGCCTGAGCTAAAGCTATAAAAAACCTGGGGACATCTATTAGGTTCTCTAATATACCCGCCGCGTAGCGTCTCAGCTTACTGGACAGAATGGAGTGAGTTTTCACGCCCTTCTCGAATAAGATAGAGGAGAACTCATCCGTGGGTCCAAGATAGTGCAAGTCCACCTCCGGCAATTTATCCCTTAAAGACTCCGCTACCGCCCAGAGTGGATAGACGTGTCCCCCGCTGCCTCCTCCGGTTAATAATATTCTGCTTTTGGCCATATTAGTTGCTGTACTTAGAAATATTAACCGCTATTCCCATCATAATCAAAGACACGATCATAGAGGTGCCACCCAGGCTGATAAAAGGCAACGGCAGTCCGGTAAGCGGTATCATGCCAGAGTTGGCCGCCATGTGAAAAAAAGATTGCAAGGCCATAATACTCGCAAATCCTCCCAGGATCATTCCGCCGAATCTATCTCTGATTCTGCGGGCCAACCAAAATAAGCGAGCTACCAGTATCGCGAATAAGATAACTACGAATCCCGCGCCGGCGAAACCAGTTTGCTGAGCGATAACGGAAAAGATTAAGTCATTATCCGATTTGGGCACGGATACTCTGTCTGAATCTCTGCCATAACCGGCCCCAAATAAGCCTCCCGAACCTATAGCTATTCTGGCCTGGTTGGCCTGGTAGCCGGTATTTAAGGTGTCTTCGGTGGGATTTAAGAATGTTTTTATTCTTCTGGCACGATGCGAGTTCGGGTTGGATAAAAAGAATAAAACCGCCAGGGCGCAGATCACCCCCGCCGAGACGGACATAATGGCTATATATTTCCAAGGCGCGCCGGATAGGAAATACATAACTCCGCCAGACAAGATAAGTATCAAAATCATACTGGTCGCAGGCTGGAAGTACAACAGGGCGGCTATGACCAAGCATATGATAGCGAAAGGGATTGTCCCCTTGGTAAGACTTTTGGCGCGTTCCATTTTAGAATTGGAGAACCACGCGGCCAAATACAAAACCAGAGTTATCTTAAGCAACTCCGAGGGCTGAAAGCCAATCGGCCCTATTTTTATCCAACGCGCGGCTCCCCCGCTGGACTGAACTAAGCCCAATCCGGGAATGAATAAAATGCACAACAATATTATGTTTAATATTAGTAGATAAAACGCGAAAGGTTTTAATCTCTGATATGAAAAAAATGACGCTATCAGGAATAAAACAAACCCCGGTATCACGCCCTTGATTAGCTGGTCCTTCAACACTTCTTTTGGTTGACCGGTAGCACTGGCCAAAAAGATTAGACCCGCCAATACCAAAATAGAAACTATCGCCACGATGGTATAGTCAATCTTTTTCCCCTTACGGGAAGATGATGTGCTCCGAAACATCTTAGTTGCGGTTAGATCTAACTATTAAGCCTCGACTGGAATCAACAACCCCCAGCTGTCTATCCCAGGCCAAGGCGCCATTCACGAATACGGACCGAATCGCCATTTTGTCTTTGTGCCGCGCACCGGGCTGGACTTCAAAGATAGTTAAATCCGCTGGATTGCCTTCTTTTATCTCCCCTCGGCTGGGTAAATTCATTAACTCTGCCGGAAGGGCGGTCATCTTTTTGATGGCCTCCGGAAGTTTTAAGACCTTACCGTTTATAAGGGTCGCCAAGAAGTCGGACACCGAACGCTCGCCAGCCCAGGCACCCGGATGCTCCCTACTTTCCACATTCGCTCGCGCTGATTGTCCGCTAAACAACACCCGAGGCAACTCCAGCCAATGAGGATACGTCTTACGATACGCCCTGGACAGAGTAGTCTGCCCATAAGTAGAACAGGCCAAAAAAACCAATGCCTCCTTTGTATTCTTAAAATCACAATGCTTCGCGTACTCCGATATGGTGAGCCCTAAAATAGCCGGACTATGTCGGGTGCGGGCCACCCGAAGATCTTTGCCGGAAACAGTAGGCATATCTTTCAAAACTCTGTTTTTTACCCACGGGTCCGCAAGCGACTTCCAGCCGAAGTCTGGGTTCTGTAAAAACCATTCCGGAAAAAATTTAAAGATAGGTATGTCTTGAGAACCGCTGGGGTATTCTAGATAAACATTCTCCAGCTTGGATACTTCTTCCACAAAAGATTCTTCCTTGCCGGGAAGCGTAAGAAAATTGTCTAAAACTACCCGGCAATTAATATTAGATAGCCAGCCCATCAACTCGGTTCTGTTGCGAAACGATCCTTGCGATAAGTCCAATACTAGTATTTTTTTTCTTTTCGCGAGGATGGGAGCCAACCTCTCTACTTCTTTCAAAAAAGCGGATGCATTGTGGGCCATATTGATATCCATCGAGAGTCCAAGCGCTCCGGCAGACAAAGAATCCTGGAGAAGAGTGCTCAGATTATTCATACGGGAGTTGGTGCACTGAACATGATGCCCCCCGCAGGCTATCGCGCGCAGTGTTGAATACCCCACCAAACTGCCAAAATTAATAGCCAGCTTATTCTTTTCCTGATACGCCAAAAACTCGCTAAAGGTACGCCAACTTACGCCGTGACCCTGCCCGCCGTAATTTCTAAAATATTTTAAGCTCGCAAGAGTCGCGGGCGCGAGAGAGACTCCATCCTGCCCTCCGATTACCGTAGTTACGCCCTGCTTCAATATTTCAGAGTGGTGGGTGTTGTTTTGAAGTATCGCTTGGTGGTCTATTTCGCTATGAAAATCTATCCAGCCCGGAGAGAGATAGGAATTCTGTCCGTCATACACATTTATGGCGATTTTGTCGGAAAAATTACCTATGGCAGATATTTTCTGACCGCTTATCAAAACATCTTTTCTTTCCGCCGGAGAGCCATCGCCCCGCAACAGCTGGATATTTTTTACGAGCGTAGTCATACCCCACCATTATACTACCCTCTTATCTTTCCGTGAACACTCGCAACCTATTTTCTCCCAAGTTAATCCGAATGGTTCCATTCTGATCTGTTCGGAAAATGCTACTTTCTTCGTTTTTTAGTCTGTCTATGACCAACGGAGAGGGGTGTCCATAGTTATTGCGCGCTCCAACCGAGATAATACTCACTAGCGGTTTTATTTGAGATAAGAATATGGGACTGCTGGAATATTTGGAGCCATGGTGCCCAATCTTAAGGATATCCGCGGAAACACCGCTTTGAGACAAAATTGCTCGTTCCACCGACTCCCCTATGTCGCCCACAAACAAAGCCTTCGCACCCTCTGTTTTAAGCCATAAGACCAAGCTGGTGTCATTTAACTCTCCGCTCTGCCAAAATTCCAAACTGGGAGAAAGGACATCTATACTATCCGAACCGATCTTTATAGAATCTCTCTGGCGCAGGGCTAATATGGGAACGTTCTTCTCTCGCAGTTTTGCCTTGAGAGCTTGCCACTCCGTCTCGCTTTCCAGCGGATCACGACCGGAATACAAGAAGGCTCCTACATCATAATAATCCAGCAGATAATTTAGACCGGCAAAATGATCTCTCTGGGGATGGCTAACCGCTACGAGATCCAAGTATTTATGTTCTTGCCCCACAGCCTCGTCCAGCTTACCCACCAGCCCCGGGTCGGGACCTCCGTCTATCAATATTTTGTGTCCGCCCTTAAGTTTTATTAAACTTGCGTCTCCCTGTCCGACATCCAAGAAAAATATCTCCGCCGGCAAAACGCCCGCGCCGTAAATAACTTTTAACCAGATAAACAAATTGAAAATGACGAGGAGCGTTATCGCGTAAAATAACCTTTTGCGAGACGAGCTATTAGGCATGATTCTTTTTAAGTATTTTATCTCTAATCACCAGCCAGACCAATCCAAGTGAAAAAATATATATCGGCCAGGGACCAAACAAATTCAGATAATCCATGGGCACGCTCCATGCCGAAAATATTCTGATAATTGCGAGTTGATAGATCAGGATTGGAGCGAGCAGCCAGGCGAGCAGCTGCCCCAAGAATTCAAAGGCTAAGCCCGCGAAAAGGGACATAAAGCCCAGGAGCATGGCGAGAGGGGTAACGCTCAGGACTAAAATATTAGCCAGTATGGACGTCAGCGAAAAGGAGCCTAAATATAGCATCAGCAACGGCAAAACCGCGGCTTGAGCGGAAAGCGTGTGCAAGAAGTTTTCCCGCCAACCGGAGATTCGCTCCAGTTTATCCCAGCCTAAGAAACGCTTAAAGATAGGCTCCAAATACGCCATACCCGCGAAACTCAGAAAGGAAAGAGTAAATCCAAGATCATTTTTAAATAGGAGCGGATTGAATAACAACATCGTCCCCGCCGCGAAAATTATAGCTCTTTCGGGATCATAAAAGCGTCCCACTTTACCAGCTAGAAGCACGAGCACTCCCATAATGGCGGCGCGTGAAACGGAACTAGCCGCTCCGGTCATAACCGTGAATATCAGGATGGAGAGGACGGTCAACCAAAAAGATTTGCTCCGGCTGAGCCATAGGCCGAATAAATAAGAGATTAAAGTTACCACCAAGCTTATATTGTAACCCGAAAGCGCGACCAAGTGCGTAGTGCCGCTCTTTTTCATATCTTCTTTCAGCTCATAGGAAAAGCCGGAGGTGTCGCCCAGAGTTATGCCTGCCGCTAGAGCAGACGCGTCTCTACCGAGATATTTACGGAATTTATCCGTTAAGCGATTCTTGAAAGAGTACAGCTCCCCTTTGAGACTGAATTCCGGCTCCTGGTCTAAAACTTTAATCTCTTTCGATAGAAATAAGGGCGTCTCCTTTTTGTTTCCGCTCCAACGCCAATCGCCCCGCGCGGAGAATCTATCTCCATAGCGCAGATCATTTATAGAATCGGCGCGCGCTCTTACCACCCCTTTCCCGGGAGAATCCAAATTAACTACGAAATAGCTGTAGCGTTCGGAATCTTCCGGGTCCGAAATTATCTTCCCGGAAATAACCCCCTCCGGCAGAATACGACTCGTTACCAACCAATTGGAGAAAACGAGGGCATAAACAAATCCGAGCAGACAGAAAGCGGAAAATATTATTGAGGAATATTCCGTTCGGCTTTTAAGCCTCAATGGAACTAAGCTCCCAAAAATTAGAACTATTAAAAAAAATAAAGACCAATCAAGATTGGCCGCGATCACTCCTAAAATAAAAGCTCCGCCCGCGATAGGTGCTAAGCGCGCCGCCGCCATGTCTCAATTTCTTTATGGTTTCCGCCCAGAAGAACTTTAGGAACCCGCCAGGACCTCCTTTTGTTGTTCTTTTCCGGATAGAAGACAGGCGGACGGGTGTAGGTCGCAAAAGAACCATTAACTTCTTCCAGTGATTCCGCCTTGCCCAAGAACCCTTCTCGGTGACGCGCCACCGCTTCCGCGATAACCATCGCCGGCAGCTCTCCTCCGCTTAGAACATAATCGCCAACGGATATTTCTTCGTCCGCTATATTGAGCGCAACTCTTTCGTCTACGCCTTCGTAGCGTCCGCATAAAAATATAATCTGATCGTACTTGGATAGGCGCAAGGCATCTTTTTGGCTGAATTTTTTACCCCGGGCGGAAAGAAGAATAACGCGCCCTTTTTTGCGCGCGTTTATTTTCTTAAGCGCGCGATAGATAGGCTCTATCTGCAAAACCATACCCGGTCCCCCACCAAAAGGGCGGTCATCCACCTTACGATGCTTCTCCAAAGAGTAGTCCCGTAGATTATGAAAATTAACCTCAATAATCCCTCGCGCCATAGCCCGCTTCCACAAAGACTCCTGCCAATATGAATCCAAGATGTTCGGAAAAACGGTCAAGAAATCAAACCTGATTTTTTTATTCTTTTTCATTTTCGTTCGCTTGCATCAGAGATGCGGCAATGGCCTGTCTTAACTCTTCCACGTTTACTTCCGCCTGATCTTTTTTCTCGTTGTGAGGTTTGGGCTTCTTGTCTTGAGGCACCAATTCCGACAGGCCTAAGGTCTTGACCGGCTCTTCTTTGCGAGGCGGCTCCGGCCTGCGAGGCGATTCCTCTTTTCGGGGAGGCGCGGAGGGCACAACCCTCCTCTCCCTGCCTTGCTCCACGGGCCTTCTCTCCGCCGGTCTTTCTTTAATTTTACTTTTAACTTCTTCCGGAGGAAATTCAATACCCAGACCCGCCAGAGCGGCATAATGGTCGGAGGCAACTTCTTCTTGGTTTTCCCCTCTCTGCGCCTTGGCGCGGGAGGGAGGAGATATTTCTCCGCTCTTGATTTTAGCCAGGTCTGCTTTGCAGTAAACCGGCCGCCCCGGGGTCGGCTCAAACGGCAACCTGATTTTCTTACCACACACGGAACAGGTTCCCTCAAAGGCTCCTGTGCTGTCATCGTCGGACGCGGAAAGCATGGATTGGGTCATGGAACTGGCCCAAGACTTTATTTCTTCTTCCACGATTTCCCGCGGACGGGCGTATCTCGCGCGGGAAGCATTTATAATCTCCTGCAGGTTAGAACCATGCCGGGGCATAAAAGGCGGAAGGGTCGCGGCGGAAAATGGCCGGCTGCTTATGCCGCCCACCATCATGCGCAGATAGATACGATAGTTGGGAAGATTAACCAAATCCTGGATCACGAATTCCGGCTCAAACTCCTGTTCCAAAAATTCCGCGTCGGCCGCGCCTACTCGGAAGGCTATCATGGTCCCGACGTTGCCGAAAACCGCGTCGCGCACTGCGGTAGACTGATCGGTGACCAATTGTCCGATGTATTGGTGCGCCATAATCAAATTAAGGCGATACTTGCGCGCTTCCGAAAGAATGCTCGCGAAAGCGTCCGTCACGAAATTTTGGAATTCGTCTACATAAAGATAAAAATCCACGCGCTCATCTTCCGGGATACGAACTCTTTCCATTGCCGCCAGCTGTATTTTAGTAATGATCATAGCGCCCAGCAAAGAAGAGTTATCCTCTCCGATCCTACCTTTTGAGACATTAACTAAAAGAATTTTGCCCTCGTTCATGGCCTTAAATATATCCAGCGTGCTCTTGGACTGACCGACAATATTACGGATGAGTCCGGTAGACAGAAACTGACCTACCTTGTTTTGAATAGGAGCTATGGCTTCATTGCGGAACTGGTCTTTCCATTGCTCAAATTCGTTGATCCAAAAAGCCTTAACCACCGGATCGTCCACGTTCGCGATAATTCGCTGGCGATAGTCTTTGTCCACCAATATGCGCGTTACGCCGAGGAGTGTTGTGCCCGGGTTGTCTAAGAGCGCCAAAATAGCGTTGTTTAAAATGTATTCCATTCTGGCGGACCAGACTCCCGCCCATATTTTGGTAAAAATACCCATCAAGCCGGACGCGACTAAATGCTTATATTTAGGGTCGGGTAAATCCAAAATATTAAAACCTATATTAAAATCCACGTCCGCAGGATTGAAATAGATCACGTCATCCTTACGTTCCGTGGGAATCATATGCAAGACGCCTTCCACCAGCTCTCCGTGCGGATCCACCACGCACACGCCCTCCCCGTTTACGATGTCCTGAATAATCATATTGTGCTCTAAAGCACTTTTGCCGGTACCGGTTTTACCTATGATATAAACGTGCTGGCGGCGGTCTTTTCTTTTTATACCAAAAAGCCGCTGCTTGTCGCGGAAGTCGGTCTTACCAAAATAAATTACGTCTCGATCGGGATCAGCTCCCATCTGTTAGATTATAAAACAAAAACCACCAAAACTGAATTATTCCAAGTTTGTTATCAACCACCAGACTTGTCGTAGTGCTCGGTCTCTTCGTCTCCAGACAAACTGTAGATTGTTTTTTTGAGATGTTTTATCTCCTGATGATAAATGCAGGCCTTAATCACGGCCACCACCAGAATAATCGCTATTATTGCCAGTACGGCACCTAAGATGTAATACAGCATGATTCCGCTTTATTGAATTAGGTGGGAAACCCGCTCTTTATAATCGTGGTTTAATCGACGAATGTCAACTACCCCGATAAAAGGGTTGGGATCATTGGAGTGCGCCACTATTTCGTCTTCAATATCCTGCATCTTGGTCTCATTGGTCTTTATCAGGATAGAATATTCCGGCCTTTTCTCGTAGCTATCGCTCGTAATGTGGATTGATTCCACCGGAGTAACGTGCACCGAAAAAGCCAGACGACGGTCCATGATTGCCTGGCAAACTCCCCCTGCCGAATCTTGGTCCAGGCAGGTGGTATATATAAATACCATGTTGGTTTTCTTTATTACGACCTTTAGATTAAAGGCTCGGGGTTAGACGGAGGCGGAGCGCCCTTCTTGCCCTCAATTATAGCTTTCTCTTGGGCGCTACGGAATATGGTTGCCTCCTCTTCCGCGATAAGCTTCTTGGCCGCGTCCGCGGATATGGCATATTTACGACGGGAGGATTCATATATCTTTTCTTTATTGGACTTGTAGGGCATGGGCATAACCCTGAGGGTGCTTGCGGAAAAAGGATCGTAAGACTCTCCGTCAATCGTCATCTTAATATAAAACTCGCCCACTCCTAGGTTAATCATATCTTTTACGTCAAAAATAGGCTCAAACTCCGGTTTAAGCTTAACCGCGTCGTCTCCACCCACGCGAAAAGTAATCATACTGCCCACGTTGCCCAAAACAGCCGCGGCCACGCGCGGGATAAGCTGACCCACGTATTGATGCGCGAAAGTCATACATAGACCGTATTTTCTGGCTTCGGATAAAATATTTTCAAACGTCTCCGTAACTAAATTATGGAACTCATCTACGTACAGGTAAAAATCATGACGTTCCGAGTCTGGAATATTGGCGCGCGCCATACCGGCCTGTTTAATCTTGGTAATAAACATGGAACCGAAAAAACTGGAATTCTCTTCGCCTATTTTACCCTTAGACAGGTTGATAAAAATGAGTTTTTTGGAGTTCATTAATTTCTCCAAATCAATTTTATTTTCCTTCTGTCCAAAAATATTACGCAACATAGGATCGGACAAAAACTGACCCAACTTGTTAACCAAGGGGATAATGGCGTCGGTATCAAACTTCTCCGACCAATCCGCGAATTCAATCGCCCAGAAACGTTTGACCATATCGTCTTCTATATATTCCACCACTTTCTGGCGGTAGTTGCGGTCGGTCAGCATTGAAATCATGCCGCGCATAGTGGCATGGGGGTAGTCCAAGAGCGCGAGACAGGTAAAGCGGAAAACGTGTTCCAAGCGCGGAGTCCAGTTAGCGCCGAATTGTTTCTCCATAACCTCGATCAAGCCCTGAGTAAGTTGGTGCTTGAAATTCATATCTATATTGGCCAGAGGATTAAAGGAGGCGGGATAATTGATATCGGAGGGGTCAATAATAACCACGTCGTCCACTCTATTCTCCGGAACTGCATCCAAAACCGCGTCAATTGTCTCTCCGTGCGGATCTATTAGGCACACGCCGTGACCGAAGGCAATATCCTGCCTGATTAGAAGTTCCAGTAGCTTGGACTTGCCTACCCCGCTTTTGCCGATAATGTATAGGTGCCGACGACGGTCCACCCGCTTTATGCCAAAAATAAATTTCTTTTCCTCCAGCGCGGCGACATAATTCGTACGACCAATAAAAGAAGCGTCTTTGGGGCTAACCTGACCATACATCGGCAGTTCCGCAGGAGGCGGAGCGTATTTAATTATTTGAACCTTATTTGTTCTGGCCATATTTTTAGTTCAGAGCGCCCAACTCCTTCAGAAAAACATGATAACTTTCCAGGGTGGTGGAGGCGTTGTCGGGAGAAACGAAAAAGCCGGAGGTGTGCACCAGATCGTTGCGCAAACGATGCGCGGCCCATAGCTTTTCGATGGATGGCAAGTCGGATGTATCCAGATTGGACAAGCGATCTGCCATATGCTCTCCCGGGACTCCCTTCTGCTTTAGAACGTCATCCACTAAAGAGTCCGCCTCTATAATGGCAATCCGCAAAGAATCCAGGTTTCCCTCTTTCTTGCGTTGCATAATTTTCTTCCAACGGCTCTCTATTAAATCTAGACGTAAAGTTTTAGATCCCGATCTGGGCTTGCGAGTCAGCTCCAGATGAGGTCTATATTCTAACGATTTATAGAAAGCAAAGACGAATATGCCGAATAGAAGAATGTCCAAAATAATAAATACGACCTTCAAAAAGTTATAAGCGGGATGCAAATACTCCCAACCGGGCAGGTCCCTTAGAAAAGCTATGGTCTTTTGTATTAAAGTTGTGGAGGTAGCTACGGTAAACATATTTATTTACAAAAACTTTTCCAATTCGTCTTCGTCCCCGAAAATAGCCAACCCAGCGGGAGGTCCAGCTTTGCGACTTTCTACTCTGCGAATGTGGGGCGCGGTAAGAACCATGCTGGTGGGCGGGTGGAACAAAGTCGCTAAGCATTTTGTATTCATCAAAAATTCCTTGGAAGAAAAGTTCCAATTGAAAAAGTGAGAAGTTATTACCCTGCCCATAAAATTGGAAAGCGGCTTCTTACGCTTACAATAGTTGTATAGCAAACGTTGCTTACGGTATTCTCTGCGAATAGCCGGGAAAAAGCGCGGTATGCCCCAAGTCCAAAAATCAACCTTGGTGGAAACCAAGTCGTTTCTGATAAAGAAGTTCATATCCGTCGTGCCGTATTGATTAAAAGAGCCAGCCAAACCGCGGCGCGCGAAACTGTCGTAGTACAGCGCGACCGGAGAAAGATAGATAAACCTAACCAGAGTTTTAAAAGCTTGTTTGGACAAGTTTTCTTCTACCGCTCGCAGAGTTTCCGTCTCTCCCGGGGAACGCGATAAGGATTTTAGAGCGTCAAAATCGCTTTTCTTTTCTTCCATCTTCTGCACTTCAAAAATGGGCAAGGGGCCATTTTCAAAGGAGACATTCATCTTGGCGGATTTGCCATTGCCCTTTCCACCTCCCTTCTGCGCGCTTTCTTTTAGCTCCTTAATCTTTTCCTCATATTTGCCCCTCCACTGATTTGGCCAGACGGGCGTAATGTGTATCTGAATACCCACCATCTGTTCCGGCTTAACCTGACTCAATACTTCCAAGAAAGCAGAAATAGGGTCGTACTGCTTATCTTCGTCCGGCGACTCGAAATCCTCATAGGTCTTTATCGGGTAAAATGATTCTTTGGCTAAGACCATTTCCGTGCCCCACATGTCATACCCCTGAGCATACATCTCCTGGACATTTTCCGGGAAACGACCGGTGTAATCCTCCACCTCCTCCAGCTCCACGTCCGGATAGTAGGAATAGAATGCCGCCTCCACCAGATTGCGGTATTTGTGATACATAGTGACATAGAGGTGTATCTCTCCACCGAAACTGGTCATCTCTAAAGTAAACCAGCGCACAACCTCCCCGTCCCACCATTTCTCCCTCAAGTTTCCGGCCTCGTTGATCATGGAGTGCATGGACGCTAAAACCTGCTCCATGGCCCGCGGACTTTTGGTAATTTCTCGAGGAACTCTTATCTCCATAATGATCCTCTTCAGATCATATTTTTTATACCATTCTCTGCGCCAGAACAACCAGGTAGAAACCGCTAATCCCTGCAGGATTAAAAACAACCAAAACCACCAGGTCCAGGTAAATAACTCCCAGGCAAATACCAATACGTCGTTAATCAGCTTGACGGCCACCTCCATTGTTTATATTTTATCAAATCATCAGCTTAAAAACCACCTGCCTTGTTTAAGACTGGTGGTTTTTAAGTTTTTCTTAATTCCTAGCTCTCAATTCTTAACTCAAGGACAATCTCTACGCCTCCCTCACTATGTAGGTTCCGTCTTTCTTGCGAGTGAAATGGTTCCTATTCTGAAGATTAACGAGTACGGTATTGGGCTTAAAGAAACGCTCTTTCTGCACGGCTAGGATAACATCTTTGGGACGCAATGAGCCGTGGCGCTTTAAAATCCTTACTATTACCTCTTTGGCCGTACCCGGCTCGTAGCCATGCTCGCGCAAAGCGTATATTCCCCTGCCCACTAATACGAAACGATCATCTTTGATGAGCTCGTTATGAACGGTAGGAGCGGAAGCCTGACTGCGAGCTTTGAACATCTCGTTTATCGCTTTGGCGATATTGCGGAAGTGCATTGGTTCCTTCTTTTTACGCAATATTAGATAAACTCTGTCCCGAATAGTGCGCGGCAAGATCTCGGACCATTCCGCGAGACCGGTGTCGCCATAAGGATTGCGATGTATCTTTTTGGAAATTGAAAGGTGATTTTTGGCGTGATGCGCTTTTAAATCTCTTTTGCTCACGAACTCGTCCCACAAAACTTCATATTTCCCATTCAGGACGTGTTCCTTTTTAGCCTGCAAGAGAGCGGTCCACTTTTCTACCAGAAGCGCGGCGTTTTTAAAACTATTCTTGTCCAAAGCGTAGAAATGCCAGCGGTCTTTATCTTCCGGATAGAAAAAGAAGGACTTGGAAGATTCCAAAATCATCGCCAATTGATTCTGGGTTAGATCATCCGCGATATCTTTTAAAAGCTTCAGTAATTCATCCGCCTTCAATACTCCGCCCGCCTCCTTGAGTTCTTTCTTGCCCCGCTCCAATATTTCCTGGCAAACGGAATTTTGAGAGATATGCTTCTTTAAAATCTGGAGGGCAGAAGCCTCAATCTGACGCACTCTTTCACGGGTTACCCGGTAACGCGCACCTAAAGAGGCCAGGGTTTCAGACTTGCCACTTTTACCCAGACCGAAACGACCAACCAAAACCTCCCGCTGACGTTCGTTTAAAGACTCCAATAGGTTGTCTACTAACTTGTTGGCGGAATATTTCATAACTTTTTGATTATATCCTACTATACCCTACCAGTCAAGATTGACAATACCCCTGGCTTTGACAACTAATTTGTTTTGTGGCGGTTAGACCAGTTGTGCCATATAAGAAGCAATGGACTGGCTACGAATACTGAAGAGTATATACCGGTTGTGACTCCTACCAGAAGGGTCAGAATGAAGTACTTAAGGGCTGCCGGGCCAGCAAAATAAAGGGCCAGCAACACGATAATAAGGGTGAGCGAGGTGTTTATGGAGCGGGCCAGGGTTTCGTTCACGCTACGATTGATAACGTGACCAAACTCGCTCTTGCCCCGATCCAGAACCAAGTTTTCGCGGATACGGTCAAAAACCACAATCGTGTCGTGCACCGAGAATCCCATGATAACCAGAAGTGCCACCACAAAGTTACCGTCAATCTCCACGCCGAAGAAGTGACCCATAACGGCCAAGAGTCCGGCGGGAATCACCACGTCGTGGAAAAGGGACATGAGTGTTACCCAGCCGTACTTCCAGGAACTAACCGGGCGGAAAACCTTGCGAAACGCATAAGCCACATAAAAGGAGATTCCGACCAAAACCAAGATCATGGCAATTATAGATTTTTTGCGAAGCTCCGCTCCAATGGATGGACCAATGGACTGGAAGGACTGCTCCTCAAAACCAGAAAGCTTCGTGGTCAGACCAGCGGTTATTCTTTCGTGCTCACTGCTTACGTCTCCCGGTAGGCGCGCGAGATAGCTAGCGGTTACTGGATCATAGCTTACGCGAGTCTCTGGAAATTTGAGCTCTTCCACAAAATATTTTTGGAGCTCTTCCGTGTCAACCTGATTGGCTAACTTAAATTTAATCAAGGCTCCCCCGCTGAAATCCACGCCCGGTTCAAATTTGAAAATCACTATCGCGAGAATTGCCGCCGCGATTAAAGCGGCCGCAATGCCTAAGAATATCCTGCGATTACCAACTACGTTAATATTGGTGTGCATATTAGTTATTGTGCTTTTTTATCTTTCATAAACACCTCCAATAGCAAGCGCGTGGTGGTAATAGCGGAGAAAAGGGAGATGGCCACTCCCAGTGCCAAGTTCAGGGCGAAACCCTTCACGAAGCTGGTGGTAAAGAAGTAAAGAATGGCCGCAGTGATAAAGGTGCTGGTGTTTGAATCCCGGATAGAAGGCCAGGCGCGCTTAAAACCTTCGTGCATAGCGGCTGCCCGAGACAAGCCCTTTTTAAGCTCCTCCCTTACTCTTTCAAAAATAAGAATGTTCGCGTCCACCGCCATACCGATAGTCAGAATGAATCCGGCTACGCCGGCCAAGGTCATAGTGATGGCGAATATCTTAAATACCCCGAGCGTGAGGAGTATATATATGACGAGAGCCAAGGAGGCAAAAATACCAAGTTTGCGGTAGTAACCGACCATAAACAACATTACCAGAAGAGTTCCGAGGAAACCGGCCCAGACGGCGGACTTCAGAGAGTCTGTGCCAAGGCTGGGGCTGATAGACATTTGGTCAACCAAACTTATGGGCGCAGGTAAGGCTCCCGCGTTGAATCTCTGGATCATGTCCTTGGCCTCCGCAAGAGATACGCCGTTGATAACCGCGCTGCCGCCGCTAATCTTATTCTGAACCGTAGGCGCGCTTACCAGGCCATTATCCAAGAAAATGGCTAGCGGTTTTCCAATATTGGCCTCGGTTATTTTCTCAAATATTTTGCCACCTTCTTCGTTGAATGAAATAGCTACTTCCGGCGCGCCGGTAGTCTGATTGTACGTTAACTGGGCGCCGGTCATGTATTGACCGGTCAGATTGGTATACACGTAGTTTATCGTGCTGGAGGGACCTTCCTCTACCTCGCGAAAGTCCAAAATTGGAGTCTCGCCAATATTTTTTATAGCCTGGTCCACGCTCGTGACACCAGCCAATTCCACTACTAGTTCGGAATTCTCGCCGGACTTCGCCACGTACACCTGCGGCTCGGATACGCCGAACAAATTTACCCTTCTCTCAATTACGTCTCGCAAACCGTCCAAGACGGACTGTTGGTCGCTGGGATTAACTTTGGAAAGGTCCACTCTGTACACCAAATGAGCTCCTCCGGCCAAATCCAAACCGAGCCGCCAGGGCTGCCACTTGTTAGACCACTCGCTTTTGGGATAGACGAAGAAACCGGACGCAACCGCCAAGGCCACGATAAGGGCCAGTAATAAGCCAGAGTATTTTCGCATGACGCCCATTTTAGCAGATTTTAGAGCGCTTTGGCAACCCCAGGCGCCCTTTGTTTAAATTTTGGCGCGCCCATACCGCCACTTGCCATATTGGTCTTTATAGAATTCCACATTCCGATAAGGCAACTGTTCCATAAATTTTTCCAGTTTATTTTTCTGAGCACTATCAAACTCAAAGAGAATCAGACCGTTAGCGGAAAGATGCCCCGGAGCTTCTCGCAGAATACGCTTTAAAAGATTAAGTCCATCCTGCCCGGCAAAAAGAGCGCTATTCGGTTCATATTTTTTGACCGAAACAGGCAATTTGCGTCCCGCGGGAATATAAGGCGGGTTAGTAAATATGTAGTCAAATTTGCCTTTCACATTCTTAAAGAGGCTACTCTCAACAACTCTTGTTCGTGATTTTTTTATCTTATTTATTGTTAGGTTTTTATTTATCTGCCCAATAGCTTTTGGAGAATTATCCGCGAAGACCACTTTTGAGTTCGGCAGACGCTTCAGAATAGCCAACCCAATACATCCCGACCCGGCGCACAGGTCCAGACAATGAATTGAGAATTTAGAATTAGGAATTAGGCGCAGAGCTTCCCCTACCCAAAATTCGGTTTCCACTCGCGGGATAAGTGGCTTATAAGACAAATCTATCCGGGCGCCCAGAAAATCCACCCAGCCAATCACATACGCGAGTGGCTCCCCTGCCTCTAATCTCTTAATATCTTTTTCTACAAGCGGTAAATATTTCTTAGGATGCGCCAAAAAATCCGGGTGCTTGTCCCGTATCAACCAGTCAATATATCTCAGTTTTTCTTTCTTCCCCAGCATGTATCAGTCCTCCCTCCTCTTGCCCCACTGCCACCTAGGCTTCTCGCCGGTTTTATAGGCTATACGCAAAAGCGTGAGCGTCAGGAAAACTAACGGCAGAAGAAAAGTAAAAACAACTTCCTTATCTGAGGAATTTTCGTCTATGGTGAAAGCGAAAAATGCCACCAACACTACGTAGCCGAGCGTCACCACCCAGCCCTGCCAAGAGCAGGGACACCAGCCCCAACCAAACAGTCGTCTTTTGAACCAAAGTTTCTTGCCTCCGTCTATCTTGCTTGTTTCCATATTTTGTATACTCATCTTAACAAATTTCCACAATTTCAATCAATATATAGTTAAAACCATAAACGTAGCCGGCCCCGGACACAGCACGATGCTGGCCGGGGCCGAAGATCTCAGAGCTTCTCGATGACGTAGTTCGCCTTGCCGACTTCGTCGCACGGCGAACTATGCAGCACTCGCGCCTGGCCGGAGTGCCCGCTACCACACTCCCAGGACACAGTGTCGCCTTGGCCGAGCCCCAGCTTGGTCGAAAGCGATACCGTGACCGGCGAAGCCGAACCGAAGTTCCCGCTGAAGATCCCGTAAAGCTCTAACGGGACCACAACCGAAACCATCTTGTGCATCACGCGCTCCTCCTCATCCCTTGTTCACTGCCCCCATCCCGCCGATGACGAAAGCGATAACCCAGAGGCACCACGCCCAGATGGAGAAACGACTGAAGTAGATCTGCCATTTCTCGTCAAAGAGCACCGTGCCCACCGCCCATACGAAATGGAGGAACATGATGGCCAGGGCCACATAGCCGAAGCAACCATGCACGCCCACTTGCAGACCCTTGTCCCGGGCCAGCTGCATCATCATGCCGGTCCCGATAGAGTCGGCCAGAAAGCCGAACGCCATCAGAACCGCCATCCAAAGGACCAGCCTGCGCTGACACCTTTCTGACCAAATTGCCGCGCTATATAGAAAGAACGCGACCGTCATGAAAGCGCCCAGCAATGGCACGAAACCCTCCTCTCGGTTGGAGCAAGGAAACTGAACAGAGTATATATAAGCTAAACAAAAATAATCAAGCCCGTGCCTATAGTAAAGAAAAAATATAAATTATGAGTTAACCTAGTGCGCCCACCAGGATTTGAACCTGGGACCATCTCCTTAAAAGGGAGCTGCTCTACCAGACTGAGCTATGGGCGCAAATCGCAGGGAAAATTATAACAGCAATCTTATATTTTTCAAATAAAACGAACGAGGGCGCCGACGTTGGCGCCCCCATGACTCGCTAGACTGATGCCTTGGGCGGAAAGGTGTCCAAGCCACGCTCGAGATAGGTGCCCCAAAGGGCAAACACCGAGAGCTTGCCTTTCTTGGCCAGTTCATACAACCTTTCCAAGTCGTTCTTGGCCGAAGCGCATCTTCCCTCATACACTTCCACTGTCTCCCGGGGAAGATTGGAGGCTGTCGCCGCCCGGCGCGTCTCGTTCCAGTTCTTCCAGACCCTCACCTTTCTGGCAATCAGCCAGTCTGTTGCCGTCTGGAGACTGTGACTTCTCAAGGATTCTGACCCATCCTCCCGCTTGATCTCCTCGCGCAGCCGAGCCCTGACACCGCTGGGAGTGAGGTAGAACCAATAGAGAAACCCGAAAGTCAGAAAGATCGCTGCGACGAGAAACATCGGCCACGACATAAACACCTCTTTCTGAAAACGCCCGAAACTACATCTATTAATACTATTTATTAAAAAAGAATCAAGACCGAAATACTATGCCCCTTCCGCCTCCTCAATAAGCTTCTGAGCCTTATGGCTCAATTTACCTGGAGATTTCAATGTTAAGTTAATCAAAAGGGCGCCCCGACCAAAACTGCCGAAACGAGGCATGCCCTCGCCCGCGACTTTCAGATATTCCCGTAGATTCAATCCAGAAGGCAATTCTACTTTTATCTTCTTGCCCTCAATGGTCTGAACCTCAATTTTTCTCTCTAAAAGCAAATCCCAGGCGGTTATTTCTTTTTTTACAATCAGATCATCGCCTTGGCGGGTGAAAATATTATGTGGCTTTATTTTAATATGCAGGTACAGATCGCCGTTGCCGCTACCTTTTTCGCCCGTCTCCCCCGCTCCGGCCATTTTTACGATCTGGCCATTCTGCACGCCGGCAACTATTTCTACCCGTACTTTGCGCGCGCCCTTGGTCCGTCCGCTACCTTTACACTCCGGGCAGGGCTTATTGGGAACCTGACGATGGCCGTTACAGGTGGGGCAAACGCGATTTTGGGCAAAATTACCAAAAAAAGTCTGCCTCTCTTCTCGCACCTCGCCCCGGCCATTGCAAGTCGCGCAATTTTTAGTTCCCGCCGACAAGTCGCCGCCCTTACCACTACATTTCGCACAGACAATAAAAGTGTCAAACGAAACCTCTCTGGTTATGCCACTGAAAGCATCTTCCAGAGATATCTCCATAGACATCTCCAAGTCCGAGCCTTTACGATAGGTCGGCCGGCGGTTCTGGACTCCCAAGCCTTCAAAAAAAGATTCAAAAATATCTCCCAAATCGCCAACCTGCCCGCTCTGAAATCCACTAAAATCAAATCCCTCAAATCCCTGGGGTCCGCCTCCGAATCCGCCAAAACCACCATCTGCCGTACCAAAGCGGTCGTACTGCGCGCGCTTCTGCTTATCGGACAAAACCTGATAAGCCTCATTCGCCTCCTTAAATTTGCTCTCGTTCCCGCCCTGCTTGTCGGGATGGTGCTGATGTGCCAGCTTGCGAAAAGCTTTCTTTATTTCCTCTTCGGAAGCGGTTTTTTCTACGCCTAATATTTTATAGTAGTCTTTCATGGATCAATGAGTAGATAGTAGTGAGTAGTAGTTCGAGGGGAAAACTAACTTACTTACTACATACCACCTGCTACTTACTTTAATCAACTGTATTCCAGTTTCTCGTGCACCCTGCTTTCCCCGACGATATGGATAAAATTGGTGGCTAGGAGTATCTGATAGATGAAGAATGAAACTATGGACAGAATAATATACAAGACAAAACCGAAACTGCGCATAATAAAGAACACCACCACCGCCCAGGCAGCCAAAAACTTTTCTCCAAACTTACCTTCCCAATTTTTAACTACTCCTTTTAGATAGTTATAGAAGATCTGATGCATGGGCTGATTTTCCGAAAAATCTATGTTTATTCTGTCTTTTATCGCCTTTATAGTCTGCGCGTTCATTTCTTGTAAAATCAGTTTTTGAGCGTCGTCCGGCAAGCCGGCAAAGTCGTAGTTGGTTTTAACTTTAAGATCGGTGATGCTGCCTATAAAGTTGTTGAAATCACCGGTTAGCTCCAGTTCCGGATACATGCCCTTCACTACGCTGGCCGCCCAGCCATAAACAGAAGAGAAAACATTCTCCGGCAAAAATATTTTTTCCTGACTATAAAGCGGCAAGTAGGACAGAACCCCAAACAGAACCAGTGCGGTAATACCTTTATTTAACTGGTAGCGGGCTATTTTAAAGAACTGCACCTCCAGACCATTCTCCATCTCCCGACGACTCTGCAGTTCGCCCCAGAGCATAAAGAACGCTGTTGCGCCTGCCACTGCTAAGACAAAGCTCATCATTCCGGAGGTCATGAACCACAGAGACATTACCACGACCTCCGCTACCACAATCACTATCCTGCGGGTAAAACTTTTAGTAAGCAGCGTGTCGAATAAAGACACTACAAGCAATAAGGAGCTGGCGGCTATGGCGTAAACCAGAAGGTTCCCGCCTATGGTCAGATATTTATAGTAAAGATATCCCGACCAGCAGGCCAAAAGAATAACCATTAGGTCCACGATCAATCCCGACCAAAAACCGGGCGGGCGGACAACATGTTCCGCCGAAAGGGGCTTGATAAGGTTCTCGTTAGTTGCCGGATTCTGCCTGGGCGGGAGGTTCCGGTTCGGATTGATTAGTCCCGGTTGCATCTTGTCCTTTATTATACATCGCCTGACCTATTTTTTGTATCTCTTGGGAAAGACCTTCCGTAGCGGATTTGATTGCCTCTAAATCCTCTCCTTCTTTGACCCTCTTTAGTTCTTCAATCTTTTGATTCACGGGAGTCTTTATATCTTCTCCGATCTTATCCCCCGCGTCTTTCAAAGATTTTTCCGAAAGGTAGATCATGCTTTCCGCGTGATTACGCGCTTCTATCAACTCCTTTTTCTTCTCGTCTTCCGCAGCGTGTGCCGCCGCGTCTTGCCTCAACTTCTCTATCTCTTCTTTGGACAGATTGGTAGATGCCTCAATGCGCACGGACTGGGATTTGCCGCTAGCCTTGTCGGTCGCTTTGACGCTCAAAATACCGTTCGCGTCTATATCAAAAGCGACTTCTACCTGCGGAATGCCTCGGGGCGCGGGCGGGATACCTTCCAGCATGAAACGCGCCAGGGTGCGATTATCAGATGCCATAGGACGCTCACCCTGCAAAACATGCACCTCTACCGAGGTTTGATTATCCGCGGCAGTAGAGAAAACCTGGGTCTTGCTGGTCGGCACGGTCGTATTCTTGGCTATCATGGGCGTAGCCACGCTACCCAAAGTTTCAATACTTAAGGTTAAGGGAGTTACGTCGAGTAGGAGGATATCCTTCACGTCTCCTTGCAAAATTCCAGCCTGAATGGCCGCGCCCATTGCTACCACCTCATCCGGGTTAATGCCCTTATGCGGCTCCTTACCAAACAAATTTTTTACCGCCTCCTGAATCGCGGGCATACGGGTCTGGCCACCCACCATAATCACTTCATTAATGTCGGATAATTTGAAGCCCGCCTCCTTAACTACTTGTTCGGTTAATTCTACGGAGTGATCAATTAAATCTTTGACCAAGCTCTCCAATTTAGCCCGCGACATTTTGTACACGAAGTGCTTGGGTCCATTCGCGTCGGAAGTGATGTAGGGCAGATTAACTTCGGTCTCTACCGCAGTAGAAAGCTCGTGCTTGGCGCGCTCGGCTGCCTCCTTAAGGCGCTGAAGAGCCAAAGCGTCTTTGGCCAAATCTATTCCTTCCGCCTTTTTGTATTCCGCTAAGAGAAACTCTATGACACGCTTGTCCAAGTCGTCTCCGCCCAAATGAGTGTCTCCTCCGGTTGATTTTACCTCTACCGTGTCGTCCCCGACTTCCAGAACGGAGATATCAAAAGTACCTCCCCCGAAATCATAGACCACAATTTTCTCGTTTTTCTGCTTATTCATCCCGTAGGCCAGCGCGGCCGCGGTCGGCTCGTTGATTATGCGCCGAACCTTCAGGCCCGCAATCTCGCCCGCGTTCTTAGTCGCCTGACGCTGAGAGTCGTCGAAATAAGCCGGCACAGTTATAACTGCCTCTTCCACCTTTTCTCCCAGCCGCGCCTCCGCATCCGCCTTTAATTTACCCAATATAAAAGCGGACACTTCTTCCGGCGAATAATTTTTGTCGCCCATCTTTACCTCCACTCCGCCATGGCTGCTTTCTACCATCTCGTAGGGCAACCAATTCTTATCCCGCCCGATTTCCTTGTCGCTAAATTTTCTGCCGATTAAACGCTTCACCGAAGAAATAGTGTTCTTGGGGTTAGTGATCGCTTGGCGCTTAGCCAAAAGTCCCACCAGGCGCTCATTGCCTTTACTCATCGCGACGATGGACGGCGTGGTGCGATTACCCTCCGCGTTTTCCAATATTTTTGCCTCTCCGCCTTCCATCACGGCTACCGCGGAGTTGGTCGTACCCAAGTCTATACCGATTATTTTAGCCATATTTTTTTATTTTATATTTTTTGTTTAATTTAAGCCTTTCTCCTTGCTGACTCTCACCCTGACCGGTCTTAATATTTTCTCGTAAATCTTATAGCCTGTCTCTATTACCTCTACTACCTTGTCCGGCGGACCGTCCACCTCCGCCATGGCAACCGCCTCCATAGTTCCGGGGCTAAAATCGTCCCCGGGGCTGGCCGCTATTTTCGTTAAACCGCGGCGTTTTAAAGAGTCTTCCAACTGGGTTCTGATAAGATATATTCCTTTTTCCACCTGACCCTGCTTCTCCATAGCGGAAATAGCCAGGTCAAAATTATCCAGCACCGCCACCAAGTCGTAAACAACATCTTCCAATTGATATCTGGCGGCTTCTTCTAAACGCTTGAATTCCTCCTTTTTATAATTAATCAAATCCGCTTTGGCCCTCTGCCAGCCCGCTAGATATTCATCCCGCTCCGCGTTGCATTTGGAGAGCTCATCTCCAGAAGGCGCGTCACCATTTGGTAAGTCTTTTTCTGTATCCATGTTTTTATTGTCTTTTTCTTCGTTCATTTTTATTATCTCTACTCGCGCATTGTTTAAGACCTTTAAACATTTTAGTGGCCTGTTCGTAGTCCATCCTCTTAGGACCAATCGCGCAGAGCATCACTCGCTCGCCGTCCACCTCATAGTCCCCCGCCACGACCGACAAAAAATCGCTACTAGTAAAGGGACTTTTGCGACCGATAAATATATCCAAGAAATCCTGTTGCATATCGCCCAGAGAAAGGGTCATACGATTATCCAGCTCTTCAAAATCTCTAACTACCGCCTTAACCTCTTCTCGGGACTGCCAGTCTAAGTGATCTAATAGATTTTCCAAATAACCCTTGTGCACCTCTCTACTCTCCGCGCGCATAACCGCGGCCAAAACTCCCAATTCTTTTGAAATCTCATCCACCAAATCCCCCCAGGAATGCTGCATCATTAACTTGTCCGCCCGGCGTTCATTTAGGGCGGTATCCGTGTTTAAAACCTGGCGAGCAAAAAATTCATAGCCCTTATTGCTTGGCACCCTGCCGGCAGCGGGATGAGGTTGCTCTAAAAATCCTCTCTCCGTTAAATCATTTAACTCCAACCGAATCATAGCCGGACGAATACCGAAATCATGTCGCTCATAAAGCCACTCCGAGCTGATGGGTTGGCCGGTAGCGATGTACTCCTGTATGACCGCATGCAATATTTCCGCTCCGCGAGGAGATAAAACTTCCATAGCCAAAAATATATCCCGATTGGCAATCCCTTGTCAAGACTGCCAATAAGATATGACATTAGCCAGAAGACCTCCCTTAGCCACAGACCTGTTAGGCGTGCTACAATAACCCAATAATTCTCATGTCTTTGCGTCTCTACAATACCCTCTCCCGCAAGCCCGAAGAGCTCCAGCCCGTCCATAAGGGCATGGTTAATTTTTATACTTGCGGGCCGACGGTTTATAACTTTGCCCATATCGGTAATCTGCGCAGTTATATCTTCGCGGATATTCTCTATCGCACCCTGAAACTGAACGGCTACAAGGTGCGCTGGGTTATGAACATAACGGACGTGGACGATAAGACCATCCGCCAGGCTATTGCCAAATACGGCGAGAAGGCCGGTCTTAAAGAACTCAGAAAATTTACCGATCTTTATACCAGGGGGTTTATGAAAGACCTGGATGCGCTCAATATTTCCCGCAAAGAAATAAAATTCGTGAAGGTTTCGGATAGCATTCCGGAGATAAAGAAGTTTATTAAAAAACTAATCAAGCTGGGTTATGCCTATAAAGCAAACGACGGCGTATATTTCAACATTGCGAAATACCAAAAGGACTTCGGAGACTATGGCGAACTAGTCGGCAAGGGATTCCTAAAGGGCAAGAAGGTGGGCGCGCGGGTCAAAGTAGACGAATACGAGAAAGAAAACCTGAGCGACTTCGCACTCTGGAAGGCGCGCGACAAAGAAGACGGGAATATTTTCTGGAAAGACAAGGAGCTAGGCGATGGCCGGCCGGGTTGGCATATTGAATGCTCGGCTATTAACTATGGAGCTTTTAAGGGAACGACCGATATTCATACCGGCGGAGTAGATTTGATCTTCCCCCACCATGTGAATGAAATCGCGCAAAGCCAGCCTCTTTACCGGCCGTTCACAAAAATCTGGTGCCACCCGGAGCATTTAATGGTAGAGGGAGAGAAAATGTCTAAATCCAAAGGAAATCTTTTTACCCTCACTGATCTGCGCGAAAAAGGGTTTGACCCGCTCGCCCTGCGCTATCTAATGCTGGGGGCCGGCTATAAAACCAAACTTAATTTTACCTGGGAGAGCCTCACGGGCGCGCAAAAAAGACTTTCCGATTTATGGAATAAATATTCTGCCGTGAAAAAATCTAAAAGTGCGAGAGAAGATATGGACCCGCTCCTTGGCGCGCTCAACGACAACTTAGACGCGCCGCAAGCGCTCGCCCTGCTGGGCAAAAATGTTGCCCTTCTTAAAGAATTGGGTCTTTCGCCCAAAAAGCTCCCCTCTCTTAGGAACGAGACCGAAAGCAATATCCCAGCGGAGATAGCCGAATTACTGAGCCAAAGAGAGGCCGCCCGGAGAAATAAACAGTTTATGCAAGCCGACACCTTGAGAGATAGGATTTTTGAGTTAGGATATGTAATCGAGGACGGCGCGGACGGACCAAGTCTAAAGCACAGGTAATGCCCAATTCCCAACAGAATCAAAACGACATAAGAATTCCGCCACAGAACACGGAAGCGGAGCAGTCCGTTCTGGGCGGTCTTTTGATAGACAAAAATTCCGTCCATAAGGTGGCGGACCTTTTAACTCCCGCCGATTTTTACAGCCCCGCCCACGAAAAAATATACGAAATAATTTTGGAGCTTCACGAGAAGAAACAACCGATAGATGTCATAACTCTGACCAGCCTCCTTAAAGAAAAACAGCTTCTGCAAAGCGTGGGCGGAGCGGGCTACATCACCGACCTGACCAATAAGATTTCCACCGCTTCTCACATTGACCACTTCGCGCGCATAGTAAAGGAAAAGAGGGTCCTGCGCGACTTAATTAAGGCCTCTGCCGAGATAACCGAGGGCGCGCTCGCCCCGGGGCAAGAGTTTGAAGAATTATTGGATAGTATTGAACATAAAATCCTGTCAATTTCTCAAAGTTCCCTACCCCAGAACTTCGTACCGGTTAAAGACGAGCTGAAGCAGGCATACGAGAGAATAGAACGTTTGCACGAGCATAAGGGCGCGTTGCGCGGAGTGCCGACCGGATTTAATGGCATAGACAATCTGCTTTCCGGCTTGCAAAAATCCGACCTGGTCGTCTTGGGCGCGAGACCATCTCTCGGCAAAACCACCCTTGCCTTGGATATGGCCCGCCACGCGGCGGTTAAAGGCAATATTCCGGTGGGTATTTTTTCTCTAGAAATGTCTCGGGAACAGGTTATTGACCGCTTGATATCCGGGCAGGCCGACATCCCTCTTTGGAAATTACGCACCGGAAAGCTAAATAACGAAGGCGACTTCCAGCGCATCCAGCATGCCCTAGACGTCTTATCCAATGTTCCGATTTATATTGATGACACGCCCTCCCCAAATATTCTCCAAATGCGCTCTATGAGCCGCCGCCTGCAAATAGAGCACGGCTTGGGACTATTAGTAGTGGACTATCTACAGCTTATCGCGCCCCGGCGCAGCTCCGATAATATGGTTTCTCAAGTTACGGAAATCTCTCGCGGCCTCAAAGGTTTGGCGCGTGAGCTTAACGTGCCCGTCCTCGCCCTCTCCCAGCTTTCACGCGCGGTAGACCAAAGAGACAACAAGCGTCCTCAATTGCATGACCTGCGCGAATCGGGCAGCATTGAGCAAGATGCGGACGTGGTTATGTTTATCTACCGCAAAGACCGGGACAGGATAGATGTTCCACCGGAAGAGCAAAATATGGCGGAAATCATTATCGCCAAGCATCGCAATGGACCTTTGGGCTCCGTGGACCTGCGCTTTGACACGGACGCAGTCAGTTTCCGCGCTATTGATAAAAACGTGGGAGAGCAACACGTGTCCGCGGACCGGCCCATATTGGAAGACTTCGGAGCGTTCTGATTATTTTTTAACGAATCTTTGATTCGTTTGAAAAAACTTCACCCCGTTAGATAAACATGTATTATGTTTACATACTAAAAAGCTTAAGGGATGGCGGTTTTTATGTCGGTAAGTCGGAAATATTAAAGGACCGCATTAAGCAACACGCGAGAGGAGAAGTTAAAAGCACCAAGGACAGAAGGCCGCTAGTTCTGGTATATTTTGAAGCGAGCAATAGCTCCAAGGACGCAAACCATCGCGAGATATACCTAAAAACCGCCTGGGGCAAAAGATATATAAAAAACAGAATCAAAAATGACATTACTATCTAACGGGGTAGTAGATTTTATGATAATATTTGCATCGTCTGCGACTCGCAAATATCAATAAAATCGACTATGCACCTACCCAATTCCATAAAAAAACTAGCCGACCAGTTATCGGAACTACCCTCCATTGGACCGCGCCAAGCTATCCGTTTGATTTTTTATTTCCTGAACCAGGGGCAGGGCTTTATTGGTGGGCTGGCCAAAGACATAGACGACCTCAAAAAACTCAAGATTTGCGAGCAGTGTTTTTTTATACACCAAGAAGTCGAGGGCGTTTGCGAAATATGCTCTAATCCGAAACGCGATCAAGGCATTATCTTAATCGTAGAAAAAGAAACCGACCTGTTATCTCTGGAGAATACCGGAAAATACCAGGGGCGGTATTTTGTTCTAGGAGACATCCCCCGCACCGGCGCGCTCTTGGACTGGCAGAGAAAAAGGCTGGACCAACTAAAATTGTTTATCAAAAAAGAGTTAGACGGGCAGGCTAAAGAGATAATCTTCGGGGTAAATCCAACCAGTGTGGGAGATTTTCATGCCTCTATTTTAAATAAAGAATTGGCGGGCTTGGCGAAAAAAACAAGCCGCCTGGGGAGAGGTCTCCCGACAGGCGGCGAAATCGAGTTTGCGGACGACGAGACGCTCGGGGCGTCCCTCGATCGGCGGAACTAGTAGGAGGTCGCGAGAACCATGACTCCGCGCCGAGTCGCCTCTGGCCACGCTTGGCGTGGCCACTCCTCCGCCTACTCGGTCCAGTCCGGCCTATCCGGTCGCGGAAAGCCAGATGGCTACTCCCACGGCGGCGAAGATTCCGATCTTCCGCCAGGTGAGCATGTCCTGCCCGAAGAAGAACAGGAACGAGCTCGCGACACTGAGCGCCAGAATACAGGCAATCATGCCGGCGTTGAATACCGACATCTGCGCCTGTGGTACTGACATGAAGACCTTGGGCATAAAGAGCATGCCCAAACCGTTGATCACTCCCGCGACGACCAGCAGGATGACCTTCGCCCAGACGGCCTTGCCGAGCTGTCCCGCGACAACCCCGGCCGTCCCTAATAGGACGGTGATAGCCGTGGCGGAGGATACAACCAGGCCGGTCAGTGCGGGCGGGAGATCCGCTCGCCGTGCCAGGTTGGGCCAGAAACTCCAGCCCAAGATAGCTATCGCGAAGTAGAGCCATTGCGTCAACGTCAGCTTGTTCATTCCGACCTCTCATGAAAGAACGGACTTATTCGTTCGGACTGGTGCCAATCATTACAATTATTTTACGGGAAGTCAACATAACTTGAACCACGAAGAGACTTCATAGTTAAAGAAGCTGTTCAATCCGAATCTTTTACTGACCAAGCCCGCCTACCCGTGTCTTATCACTAGAACGTCTCCGTCCTGTACCACATATTCCTTACCTTCTAGGCGTAACCAGCCTTTTTGCTTAGCCTCCACCCAACCACCCGCTTCCATCAATTTCTGCCAATTTATTACTTCCGCGCGGATAAACTTCTTTTCAAAATCGGTGTGAATCGCCCCTGCCGCCTCCGGAGCCTTCTCGCCCCGTTTAATTGTCCAGGCCCGCGTTTCATCCTCGCCGGTGGTCAGAAAGGAAATTAATCCCAAAATTTCGTAGCTTTTTTTTATCAGATCCAACATTCCGACATTCTCAATAATGTCAGAATTTTGCGCTTGCGCGAGATCAAGAATAACGTAATCCGCGCCCATATCTTTTATCTTCTTCTTTAATTCCTCGCTTACGTCCTCCTCTTTGCCGTTCAGAAGATAAATCTGCTTCTTGGCGGTCAAGAGTTGCATCTCCTTTATTATGGGTTCTTCTGCGTATTTATGAATCAGGGAACCGACGGACACCTCTTCTTGAACCCGCTTTAGAAGTTCCAAGTTGGCTAGCGCGGTCTTGTCTCCACTACGCGCCTCCCCTTCCAGTTTAGCGAAACGCTTTACGATGGTGTCTAAATCTTTGAGCGCGAGCTCCGCATTCAGGATTTCTAAATCCCGAATGGGATCTATACTACTTTCCACATGCACGACGTTCTCGTCTTTAAATGTCCTTAAGACCATAACGACTGCCTGCGTATCCCGAATATGCGTCAAAAACTGGTTGCCCAGACCCTCTCCCTGGCTCGCGCCCTTCACTAGGCCCGCGATATCATAGAACTCCACCACCGCGGGAACTACTTTTTTAGAACTGCTTAATTTGGCGAGCTTGTCTACCCGCTCGTCCGGCACCGGCACCACTCCCACGTTCGGGTCTATGGTCGCGAAGGGATAATTCGCCGCCAAAACGTTCTGTTTGGTCAAGATGTTAAATAAGGTGGATTTGCCCACGTTCGGAAGACCAACGATGCCGAGAGATAATTTCATTTTAATATTTTAGTTCTTTAGACTTGTTTGCGGTTTTTTCTTCTGTGAGTATACCAATACGCGTAGAGTCCCACCAGTAAAACCACGTTCGGAAGAAATATCTCCGGGCTACCCCAAGGATGCCCATCTATATAAAAATTAGAAATCGGCCAAAGAAATGGTGTCGGGAAAAATATTGCGGAATGGGTCGGAATATCAACTAGGATATGAAGTGGCCAGCCCAGAGTCAGCAACGCGAAACTTTTTCTGCCCAACCACCACAACAAGGCGAAGAATAGGGCATAAATTAGAAAACTGTGAGTAAAATCGTAGAGCAAATAGACGAAACCTGGGATTAGGTCGGAGCTGGGTGGTTCCGCGCCCCGGCCGGGCCAATCTTCTAAACCCAATATGGCACCCAGGAAGAATGGTCCAAAAGACAATATATCCGGTCCGATACCGAACAAAAAGGCTGTCAGGTAATCCCTTTTGCTTCTACGACCGAAAGCGATTCCGGCATACAGCCCATGAGACAGCGTGTCCATTTATTTAGACTTAAAAAATTTGCTTATCTGTTTCCAATATTTCTCAACCACATAAGGGGTTGAGATATGCCCGCCTCTGTTCTGTAACTTTAGCTTGACTCCGGTCAGCTTGGAGAGCTTGGCGACGCTCCGCCAGTTCACGACCGGATCGTCTTTGGCATGGAACATTATTATCTTGGACGGATCAATTTCCTTTATATGATGCATAGGATTATAGAACTTACCGGAATACAACTTGTTCCAGTTTCTATCGGTTAGGCGGTAGCCGTTGCCGAAAGCCTCCCGCACGTACGCGGCATAGTTCTTATGGGATGTCTCTGCCTTATCTCCCGCTTTACTCGCCGGCCAATCCACTACCGGACAGTTAGCCACAACTTTTTTAACGCGCTTATCAAGCGAGCAGAGTATCGCCGCCGGACCGCCAAAACTGCCTCCGACCACAAATATTTCGTCCGGCTTTATGGGAAAAGTTTTACCGTAAGCCCTTTCTTTTATCTTACCCTTAAGACCACTTACAACGTCCAGAATATCCAGGTGCGGAGACTTGGCCAAAAATTGCCCACCGCTTTCCCAAGCGCCACGATAACGGGGATGGAAAACCCAGTAGCCCTTTCGAGATAAAAATTGCATCAAGCTACGCCGATTGGGCACGCTCGGCATGCCGTCGCACAAAATAATCACGCGTTGTTTTTTACCCGGTCGCGCCGGAGGCAAAAATTCCGCCACAATTTCTTTTTTAAAACGAGTCCTAAAAGGATACTGTGTCATTTACGCTAATCATAGCGATTCGCCCGATTAAATCAATTAAACCCACCCCAATTCACCATATGGATAATGAACTCGGGTGGGTGGGCAGAGGCGACAAATGCGTCCGCGTACCCACTGCTACTCGCTAAAGGGAGACGTCCGGACCAGGGAATTCCATCTCCCCGCCATCGCCGTCCGACACCACGCACAGATCAACGATGGAAAGTTCCAGAATCCTGACTACTTCCGAAGCCTCCGCCCGGAGAGGGACTTGAATCGAGAGGGGCTCGGTTGGTCTTCGTTCCCAACCCTGAATCCCCGCGATCTCTTCCAGGAGATCCTCCGGTCCGAAGACGACGCACGCGAAATCGCCTTCTTCCTCGCCGAGCTGGAGCTCGACAAGAACAAGACAATTTCGGGTCGCGAGGATACCTCTCGCCAACTCCTCGCTAGGGCTGATCCGAACATCCACAGAAGCCTCCTCAGCTGGTGGGCGACAATGCGCCTGCTTATTCTCTTATATCACCAACCTATAGATATCTCAAACTATATAACTTCGGATTCAACAACCGAATTCGCAACATCTATTTCCACCAACTCGTGATTTTGCATTAACTGCCAATCTCCCCCTACAGACAATTGCTCGGAGCAAATCACGAAAGAAGATTTATTTTTACCCAAAAACAAGCTGTAATAATCCAATAAGTTTTCCTTCTGAACTATTTCGCTTTTTTCGTTAATCTCGCGTAAGGCCCAGACAAAACCGCCGTCTGATATCAATAAGTTTATAGCCGTAAAATCAAAGTTTTCGCGCGCTAATTTTACACAATTTTTAAGCGCGTCTTTAAGACTCGCCCCGGCCTGCATTTTTTCTAATATCATAAAAAAGAATCTCTCCGAATCGGTTTCTCCTTGCAAAAGAGCCTCAGAATTTTCGCTCAAAGATATTTCCGAACGGATGGAGCCGTTGTGGCAAAAAGAAATCTTGCCGTTCAAAAACGGGTGCGTATTGGGGATATTTACCGAGCCGATAGACGCTTTTCTAAAATGAGAAATTAAAACGTCTGGGCTCGTTTTGCCGACGAAATCCGCTACCTCTCTGAACCTGGGATCGCTAAAAGCGTCTTCTGTACTACGAGCATAAAAGCTAACTCCGCCCTTATTGTGTGCCACCACTCCCCAACCATCCTTGTGGCCAGGCGCGGTTGATTCGGGCACATGTCCGTATTCGGCCAGGCGTCCGAAGTCTTCCAAAACTGTATCCATCTGCCAATCTTTTCCCGTAACTGCCAATATTCTGCACATAATTAGATTATTTCATATCGTAACTATTTTTAAAAGATGTGGAGCCTGTCACAATTGCGGCAAAAGAAGATTGATAAAAATAGCCCCCGGTTAAACGTACCGGGGGCCACAAACTGCGAACTAGCACATGTCCAGAATGCCGGTGCGCCACAGCGCATCTACCATCTTGCAGTGCGGGACCTGGACATATCCCGAGAGGTTCTGGGCGAGACGGGACGAAGGAGAACCGAGCTCTCCCCAATCCTCAATCTCTCCCAGAGCATCGGCGGATAGTCCTACCTCTCCCAGGCCGGACTTCGCCTTGGCGAGCTCCGAGCGGAACATCTCCGTTCCGCTCAAGACCTTGACGCCCCCATCCGCATGGCACCAGAAGCGAGCCTGGAGACCGTAGAGCATCGCATTCAGACGGTTCTCCTCGACCATCGCAATGTCGAGCAGGTTCTCGCCGGAGAGCTGGGAGTAGAACAGCCGGCCGAGATAGAACGACACGAACGCCACTTCCTGCGAGGTAGTGGGCAGGGTGGGCAGGGAGCGCAACTCGACCACCGCGTGATTGCCGATGAATTTGATCCGCGCGTCGAGCCAGGACAGACCAGTCGCGATACCGAAGGCCTTGGCCGGATCGTCCAGGATGAACGGATACCTGCGCATCCGATTGAAGTAGGCGCGCAGATTTCCGAAGTAGTTCTCCGGCAAGCCGATCCGGAGACCGACGCCCTGGCGCAACTCCTCCGGAGTCCGCGTATCGTGGCTCAACTCCCAGACGACCATGCGCGCCTCATTGAGGCCCGTGTCCGTGAGGTTCAGGTAGCGCGAGTTGCCCGCCGCGGCGAGGACGTAGGGGCTGACCATGAGGGATCGGTTCAGCTTGTCCACCGCGTCCGGGATGGAATCTGCTTGCAGATTCACGTGGAGCGCCTGGAACAACGACACGCTGGCCGCGTCTCCGACGTCAACCCGTGTGCCGTTCATCCCGATGGTCGTGTCCATGCCCGCCCGCCGATTCACGTTCTGAAAGTCCGGCACCAGCTGATACCGCGGCTTATCGGTTCGGGGCGCGCCCAGGATGGGGTAGAACGGATTCGCGCCGATGCGGAGAATGAAGAGATCTCTCGCTACGGCCTGTCTCCGAATCTGTTCGTACTTCCCCGCCAACTCTTCCTGCAGCGCCCCAATGCCCCGATCCAGAATATCGACCGGCGACGTCCGGAACTCGAGCTGAGTGGCTCCGAGCTCGTGGGCGAGTTCTCCGTTTTCGCGGATCATCTCTTCCCGCAATTGGGATATGTCGCGCGGCTCGATTTCGTCCGAGAATAGCGCGATTTCCGATTCGAGACCGACTACGACCGCCGGAGCGGATACGCGGAAGCTGTCTCTACGAGAGCAGATATCTTCCGCTTGAGCGTCGAACGCGTCGAGCATTGGGTTACTCATACTCTTAGACTCCCCTCGCGATGCGCCTTACAGCCGACACCCACTCCAGAATCTCGTCCGGGAATACGGTTACGCCGAACATCCGGCACTCCACCGTTCCCTTCTGAGTTATCCGAATAAGATGCCAGCAGTTTCTGGAGTTCTCCGCGAATCCTTCCTGACGCGCGATCTCGAAGAGCTCCTGCTCGTCCCGGTACTGCGGCGGATTCCACTTCCCCGCCATCGCCCGGTAGAGCCTTATTCTCTCTCCGCCGGAATGATCGCCGAGCCGCGTGAGCGTCTCCAGCTCAGCACGGAGCAGGTTGTAGGCCGCGATGGCCTCGTCCATGTTGCGCATCCCGAGGTGGATGTGCGTGCCGGCGACCCGGCATGCAGCCGAGAGCGTTTCCCGGCTGATCTTTTCCGCGATGGCCAAGTAGCGGGGCTCCGGGTAGACGTCGAGCGGCATGCTTTCGGGCGCCACTTCCAGCGTCTGGAGCCCAAGACCGATCTTCGCCGCGACGAACTTGCCCCGGTTGTCGTTCGAGAGCAGATTCGCCTTGACGATGAAGTGGTCGCGCGCCGACCTGGTTCTGTCTTCAACCTGGCAGCGCGACAGCTCGTACGTCCAAGCCGCGTCCCGCATCTCCGAGAGAAACTCGTCTGCCCTGGGCGCGAACGCACCTTCGGGCGACACGAGAAACCTTTCCCTCTCGATGCCGACGCAGCCGGCCAGCTCTGGCCGGAAACGGAAACTCGCCAAGAAGTCCTGTATCTGATGCATGTCCCTGTCCTTTCCGTATTAAGTTCTCAAGGGGCGACACTTCGAAAGAGGAACAAAAAACCTCTTCCGAGAAAGAGGTTTTTTGGTTGTTTGTATAAATACGCAGTTACTCAAACAGCCCCTTTCTCGTGAGAGGTTCATAACTAAACCAATAATATTTCTTAGCGATTAAAAGTAATCTCATATTTTTGATAAATGGGGTGGGAGTCGTGACTTGCGAGCGCCTGAAGACTCTCACGACCCCCAAAATATTCTCAGGACTATACTCCCCTAGGCCCAGCTATCGAGCCGCCGCCCGCGCGGGCTTCCGCTCTGACCGACGGGAGCGGATCCGACCGACTCTTCCTGCCCAACCCTTCCGAGCGGCCCCTCGCGCTCCACGGATGATGCGGGGAGAGCATACCTCTCTCCCGCACTCATGGCCGCGAAACGTCCGGGGCCGCTCGTATTCGCGCCGCTGGTCCAGGTGGGTCCGCCCGTTGCGATTTCGGTCATATGGTCCCCTCAAGGTGCTATGTAAGCTGCCCGACGCAGCTTATCAGATCGCTGCCTGCGATCTGAAGACTATTTATCTTTTAATAAACAGTCTTCAGATAACAAGTTGGTGCCGCGAGTCGTCCCCGTTTGGACGACCCGCGACAGACTATGGGGTAGGTTAGAGATGGCGCCTCTAGGCGGGACGCGCTAGTCCCGAACTTCTAGAATGGACAACGCCTTGATGATGACCCTCCACATCTGGTCTGGACTCATGCCCGCAGGCAAGATAACGCCCCAGCCATCCGTGGCATACAGGTCCAGATCAATGCGATGACTGGGATCATCTACGAGCCGCACCAGCATCGTCTTGCCGGGCGGCGTGCCATTGCCACTCTTCAGATAGATCCGTCGCGGACCGACCGGAAGACCCCTCAGCTCCCCTTCAACCAGTGGACCGAACCTCGGGTCGCGCAAGGATTCCAGACCATGCGCCACCACGAAGCAGTCCGAATCCACGAGCTTGCGCAAGCCCTCGTCCGTCTCAGTGCAGATGAACTCTATCTCCATCCCTCCCTCTCCTCTCAAGGTGCATTTGGAACGCAACCCATTCGCGTCCCCGGGACTGCCTACCATTACTAGCAATCAATCCCGGACACACAAAAGCCCCCTCGGCGGGAGGGGGCTTTTGTAAAAATCCTGTGAAATTACATCAGCCTCCCCCACCGTCCTTAGTAAACAAAACCAAAGACAGCCACAAATAGTTACGGGTAATTATGAGATACGACTGGTGGGAAGATGGTGTCTGATTGCTCATTAATTTGATGATAATGCAAGCCTGAGACATGAGAAGAGATTTCTGTGGATAACTCCGCTGCGGTTTTCTCTTCGAGAGAACCGCGGTTCAGCTTCTCCGGCGGAAGCTGCCCGCTGCTTCTCGGCTAAATAAATCGTTCTGAACGATACCTAGCTTATTTAGCCTCCGAAAGCTTCTCCCGAAGGGAAAGCCTCCACTTACCTGGAGAGGCGAAGATTGTCTCCAAGAGCTTCTTGCGAGAAAAAATATTCCGCTGGGCTAGAGATGAAAAATCCTGCGCTAAATCAAGCCCGGTTTATAAAAATAAGTCCAAAGCAACCAGGCACAGAGAAACAAGAGTACTATCGCTACATAAATCCAATAATGGGGTCTATTCATCGGACTTATTTTGGTCTCCCAATTTTATGTTACGGAAACTTTGGAACTTACGCTTGGGCCAGGGCTGCCTGGGCATTGTTTTGGCTTGAGGCTTAAACCATTTTTTGAGCTTAGGCTTAGGTTTGGGTGGCTCCTCTTCTTTGACCAAGAAGTCTTCCAGTTCTGCCCGGATAAAGTTCATAGCCGCTTCCCCGCGGGGCTTGGTCACGCCCGGATAACGCCAGGCGCTGATGATTTTCCTCTTCTGTCCAACATCCTGCACCATAGTCCAAAGTTCGTTGGGATGAGCCTTACTGCCCGCCTTTTGCATAAAAGCAATCGTCTTATCCGCGACGCCATCCTCCACTCGCGCGGGTGTGTGAATTATGCGCAAAACCCGCGCCTCGGAGAGACCGTACTGGCGCATCTTTTGCCGGGAGTGAACCGTCCAAATTATCTTCTTTAGTCCACGGATTATCGGCACGCTTTTTTTCTTTTCTAGGATTTTCCCTTCTGGAGCGCGTCCCGGGTGACCCTCATAGAGTCTTGGCGATATTTGCAAAAGGACTGTATGCCGGAAGCCATACACTCCTCGCCTGGGTCGGGTGGAGTTTCCATCTCTAATACCTTCTTCGCTTCCATTAGTTTTTCCGGAATCCAATCCCACTTGCCGGTCGCGGACTTTAAATAAAGATTGAATGGCAAGATGGGTTTGCCGTGGCCAAAGCCTTGGGACTTATCCGCCTGGGCGTACACCCAATAACCCACCGGCGAAACTTTGTAATTATTTTTAGCGAGTAGCCATTGATAAACCTCCAACTGGCGAACATATTCGTCGTAGACCGTCGGAATGCCGGAACCGGAGCCGGTGGACTTATAATCCACTACGATTAGTTCCCCAGCCGAGTTTATCCAAACATCGTCCACTCCGCCTCTTAGGGTAATATCGCTCTCCGGGTCATGATAAATGACTCCATTTTTTAGCGCGTCCCGCCAGGCGTCCATTTCCGGACCGTTATATGGCACCGCATCTATTCCTGCCTCCACCATAATTGGATGGGGCTTGCCCTCCGCGCGATAAATATCAAATTCCTGCTTAAATAAGTAGTCTATCGCGCTATTTATAGTGAAGGGAAAGCCTGGAGGACGTTTAACCCCATATTTTACGTCCAGCCAAAAGCAACGCGGGCATTTTGTAAATAACTCTAGCTTAGAACGAGAGATCTTAATCATTGCTGAAATTAAAGCATTTCTCGCTCATTTTATCCATTTTGCCCCAACTACAGCTCCGGATAGAATATTCTAAACACCTTGTCGTAACCGGGCATAAGATTGTATTCATAAATCTTTTCGGGCAATATCCAAGCGTATTCCTCCGCCTCCCAATTGAGCTTAACCTCTTTGGTAGACAAGACAGCCCTAAGAGGATAGACCGTCCATGTCTTGGAATACCTTGCGTCCTCTGTCTCAAATGGAGGGGCAGATTCTATTGGCCCAAGCTTGTCACTTGCGATACCAAGTTCCTCCCAAATTTCCTCCTTCAGTTTGTTCTCTGGATTTTTTTCATCATCCAAAAAGCCCGTGATTCCACTCCATAGCCCAGGATAAAACCCCAATTTATCGCTACGACGCACTAGTAATATTTCTCCGGCGCATTCTATAACACTGTTTATAACTGGCGCTTCCCGAACGTGGGTGTAATCTCTTTGCCCTGGTCTTGCTTTGAAATGTTTGTTTATGCTCTCCGGCATATCTTAACTTCTCGTCTCTAGGATATTGATTATCGATTACCGACCATTAGTCCTGACTTCTTTCTACGAGGCCTCTTTTGCCATCCCTTCCTAAGTTCTTCAAATATGACAATCAGGAATCCGACCGCGAAGCACCAAGCCCATTCTTCCAAGCTGAGCGGAGTTATGTCCAGTAGTTTTTGCATAAAGGGAGTATACATCGCTCCGATATGCAATAGCGCTGCTAAACCAACCCCGATAACCAAAAATTTATTTTTCCAGGGAACTTCCTCAAAAACCGAGAGGGTGGCGGAGTGGCAGTTCCAGCCATTCAGCCATTGATACATAGCCAGAACCGTGAGAGTTATCGTCCAGCCCTTAACTAGATCCGTGGAATAGAGCAGTCCGAAAGAAAGAAGTCCGCCAAAGGTCATGACTGCGGACATAATAAACATGCGAACCAGAAAAGTTCTGTCTATTAAAAATCTTCCCCGCTGAACCGGACTGGCCTGCAACAGACCCTCTTCTTTTAAGTCTAACGCCAGAGCAAAAGCAACAAAAGAGTCAGTTACCAGATTCATCCATAAAATCTGCGGGGCAGAAAGCGGAATTGGCCAGCCCAAAATCAATGCCCCCAATATGACCAGCACCTCGCCCAAACTAGTAGAGAGAAGGAAAAGGATGACTTTTTGAATCGTGGCATACATATTTCTGCCCTCCTCCACCGCGGAAACAATACTACCGAAATTGTCATCTAAAAGAACTATGTCCGCCGCCTCGCGCGCCACCTCGGTTCCAATCTTACCCATCGCCACGCCCAAATCCGCGGCTACAAGCGAGGGCGCGTCGTTTACCCCGTCTCCAGTCATAGCCACCACTTGCCCGTTCTTGCGGTAAGCATCAATTATCTTCATTTTATTTTCCGGAGTAATGCGCGCGAAAACACTGGTGCGACGAATGCGCTGTTGTAACTCGTTTTCGGACAAGTGTTCCAAATCTTCATCTGTTAGAACCTCGTCGCCCGCGCTCCAAATACCCGCTTCTTTGGCGATGGCTACCGCGGTTAGCTTGGCGTCGCCTGTTATCATAACTACTCTTATGCCCGCCGCGCGGGCGCGCGACATTGCCTCGGGAACTTCCGGACGCAAGGAATCTTGAATTCCGTAAAATCCCGCCAAAACCAAGTTAGAAACTTCTATATTGTCTCCCTTACGGGACAGACCCTCTTCCTTGTACCCAAAAGCGACTACTCGCAAGCCAGCCCGCGACATGTGGTGAAAAACGCTTTCTATTTTTTCTCTTTTCTCCTGAGTTAGCTCCTCCGGCTTGCCATTTTCAAAAACCTTACCGCCCAGGGGCAAAACCGACTCGGGCGCGCCCACCACGGTCATGAATTGTTTCCCTCCACCCATATCGTGGGCGGTAGCGTGATATTTCAGGCGATAATCAAAAGGTATCTCCGCCACTAGCGGCGTCTCCCGCTCCACGTCGTCCTTGTCAAATCCCAGCTTGCTAGCCAGCACGAACATGGAAGCTTCGGTGGGATCGCCCGAGACTCTCCAGGAGCTTTCTTCTTCCGAGTAGGCGGTGCGCGCATTGGCGCAAACTGCGGCGATTCTGCCCGCCAACAATAGTTCTGGATGACTGCCTGGAGTAACCGTATTGCCATTCAATTTAATCTCTCCTTTCGGTTCGTAACCGGTGCCCAGGACATCAAACATCTTGCCATCAATATATATGCTGTGTATTACGAGCTCATTGCGCGTCAGGGTTCCAGTCTTATCAACCGCTATAATTTTTGCTTCGCCCAAAGCCTCTACCGCCTGCAGTTTTTTGACGAGTGCGTTGCGCTTAGCCATTCGCCACACGCCGCGCGCCAAGATAAGAGTCAGGACGATTGGCAGGCCTTCCGGTATCACGGAAACCGCGAGTGAAACCGTAACCGAAAACATTTCTGCCAAAGGGCGGCCCATCGCCACTCCCAGGCCCAACAGGCCAACGCTAAAAATTCCAATACCCCAGATAAGATATTCCGAAAACTTACGGATGTTGCGCCTCAGGGGAATTTCTGTATCTATCTTGGAAATAGTTTGGCTGACTAGACCGAGATACGTACCCTGACCAATCGCGGTAACCACTGCCTTGCCCCTACCGCTCGCTATGCCCGTGCCCTTAAAAACCATGTTGGTCTGCGCGGAGATCGGGGCGTACTGGTCCGGAGAAGATTCCGGATCTTTATGAATTGGTCGGGACTCTCCCGTAATGGAAGCTTCTTCGGAGCGCAAAGTGTTCGCCTCTATGAGACGCGCATCCGCGGGAACCTTGTCTCCTTCATGCAACAAGATAATGTCTCCGTGCACGACCTCCCGGTCCGAAATTATCATCTCCCTACCGTCCCGAATAACTGTTGCGCTAGTAGTAGTGAAACGACGCAGGGCGAGCATAGTATTTTCCGCGCGACCCTCCTGAATCGCGCCCACCAGAGCGTTGAATAATAAAACTATAGCTATCAGTAGGCTGTCTATTATTTCTCCCAACAGAAAAACAACTATTGCCGCAACAATAAGTACGTATATAAGCGGACTCTCAAATTGGCGCAAAAATATCCGGAGCCAGCCCTCTCTTTTTCCTTCTGGTAGTTCGTTTGGACCATCTTGCGCAAGGCGCGCCTTGGCTTCCTCAGACGTTAAACCAGAGCGGTAGTCCGTGTTGAGCTCTCTTTCTATTTCGGGTAAAGGCAGTTTATGCCAGATCATTTATCGCTTTGGTCTCTGGTCTTACAATTTTAGGATAAATATCAAGCAGGGCATATAAGAACCCGAGCACGATTGGACCCACCAGAAAACCAATAACTCCAAATACCGATATACCGCCGATTACGCTTAAAAGTATCAGCAAGGGATGCACCTTGGTGCCATATTGCATCAGCTTGGGACCCAAGAGATTATCTATCAGACCCACTGCTATCGCGCCCCAGATCGCCATGCCTAGCGCGGCCATGGTCTGACCGGAAATAAACAAGTAAGCGACGACCGGAATGAGAACTAAAGATGTGCCGAGGGTCGGCACAAGAGCGGCCACTATAGTAACTGCGGCCCAAAGCGCAGGACGGGGCACATCAAAAATAACAAACCCTATCCCAGATAAGACGCCCTGAATGACAGCTATCGCGAGCGCGCCCAAAATCACCGACTTAATGGCCCGCGCCGTCTGGCGCAATATTTCTTCCGCGTAGGCCGAATGAATAGGCAGTGCGCCTATCACTTCCGTCTTGAACCTTTCGCCGTCTCTCAAAAAATAATAAAGCGCTATCAAGCTAATGAAAATGGTAAAGAGAATATTGGTAATCTGTTGGAAAATGGCGCCGAACTGACCCACTAGCCAGCTCAGGGATTCGCTTACGTATTTATCAAATTCCGCGCCGGTCACGGAAGGCAGAATTTGTCCTATTTTAGTTTCGGAGATGTGCCTCACAAAACTGCTCGGGTCGGTCTCGCCTTGGGCAAGATTCACATAGAGAGCCGTTGCCTGATTTAGAATCTCGCGCGCGAAATATCCCAAGGGCAGGAAAACCACAATCAAAACCAAAAATACGGTAACAATGGACGCCAGTCCTTCCCAGCGCAGAATCCTTTTAAGAAATCTATATACCGGACGAAATGCCGTAGCAAAGGTAAGTGCCAAAACTAAGGCGGTTACGCTTGGCCAGAAAATATAGCAGGCCAAAACCAAGACCGAAAGCAAAACCGCAAAATAAAAGGTGTTCTCCAGTCTAGATTGCAACATCTCCTGAATTATATCATTTCCATACCATTCCAACCACCGCCGCTATCCTGCCCTCCACCTCCTCCTTGATCCGGGCGGAGCGGTAGTGAGAAAAATAATTTTCGTCTTGGGCCGTGTCCCTCTCGCTTATTTCAATGTTATCAAGCTTAACCCCAGTTCCCATTATTTGCGCGATATTATATCCCGCGATATCAACCGCGACATTTCCCCTGCCAATCGGAATCAGAAATTCACTGCCCCATTTTAAATTTCTTTCGGCAATCTCGCCTTCCTTAAAAATATAAGACTCTTTGCGTATAGATGGTCCAATGCCCGCTATTAAGTCGGCTGGGTCCGTACCGCACTCTTTCTTAAGCTCCCCGATCAACAGCTCCACAAACCTCTGGTCTGTGTTGCGCCAACCTAGGTGTGCGAGAGCGATAACCCTATTCTTCGGGTCATATAGAACAATCGGCAAACAGTCGCCCACTAATAGGAATGGGAAGACCCCGTCTTCCATGGCAACTAAGGCGTCCACTTTATAGCCCGGCACGTCCGGCAGCATTCCCTTCCCGCCATCACCCTTATCCACAAACTCTATGTCCGTGCCATGTTGAACCTCCATCAGGACGGTTTGCCTGGTTTCTATTTTAAGCTTTTTCAAAAACTCCACACGGTTTCTATAAACCTCATCTTCCGCACCGAACCTAACGGCCATGTTGCCATCCGATTTATCGGAAAAAGCGTGAGTCAGCTCTGGCATCTTGGAAAGTTTCGGTAATTGATACATTTCAATTGGAGAGTGGTTGGATAAAATCGTTTTGCCAGCCAATCTTAGTCTATCGTTTTAATTCTGCCAAATTATGCCGGTTGGCAAGATGGTGTCTGACCAACAGAAATGCGACCCAAACACAAAAGATTATAAGGACATACTTCAGACCTATAATCTTGAGCGCGTCTGCGCCCAGGCTAAAGACCAGCGTTCCCCAGAATGTATTCCAGATAAGTATCCCTCCCGCGGAAACAGCAAGAAATCTCAGAATTGGAATATTTAATATGCCTGCGGCAGTAGCGGTTATAGAGGCCAGATTTGGTTCCCAATAACTGAATATAACCGCGTTTAAGTCGTGTCTTTGTAATTTTCTTTTTGCGTCCTCCAATGAACCCTTCATTCCAAATCTAATCAATAGCTTATACCAGCCGTATTTCCCAATAAGGTAGTTAAGGGTATAGGAGATAAAAAAGGCTAGAGACACCACCGCTACAACTTCTATGGCTCGGCCAACATCCTCCCCCGCGGAGATAACTCCTAAGAATATCACCGTTCCACCCGGAAAGTACTGGCCTAAAATTAAGAAACCCTCGATTAGAGAACTGATAAAAACCACCCAAAGACCGTAACGCCCGAAAAAATCTCCCACTATCGCCATAAGCGATTCGTCTGACGGTAATCCCAGCAACCTCCAGACCAACCAGAAAACCAGATACAAAGCTAGTAGGGCGCACGGCACAGACAATATACCAATCAATGCTTTTCTCTTTTCTAAATTCATATTTTACACACTACATTCTACCTACTACTCTCTACCCCTACGCCACTTCCGCATTGTAGCATTGTTCGCAATATACGATTTCCGGTCGGTCTAGGGCGTAACTGGTTTCAAATTCGTTGGCACACGGTTCCGCACCATGTTGATGCGGGGACATATTCTGATATATCTCGTTAGAGCTTTTACCGCCCCCGCACTGACACTTCCTCTGCCACATCTTTATGGGAGCGCGCTGAGAAATTCTCTCGAAATATCTGCAATTGGGACAAGAGTCTGGCAGGGACAATTGGAACTTTCTATAAAATTCAAGTTCGTCAGGAATTATTTTAAATACTCTGGTGCATTGATGACTGCACTTTGCAAGATGAGAGCACTCCAATATCTCATCTAAAATACTATCTTGCACGTCTTCTATCCTATCTGGAAGATTCTCGGGTCGCACGGTTGGGACATAATTTTTATCTCCTGGATCTCTCCAGAAAGAACCATACTCCTCTGCGCCCTCCTTGCTTTTGGGAAAATATTCTTGAGCAATGCTTTCATTGTAAGCCAGCGGCCCAATCTCCGGCGGGAAAAATTCCCCGTACCTGTAAGTCCTACCCGCCCTATCTACATAGGGAATATCGCTCATTTGTTTGATTATCTTAGGAACAAGAACTTCGTACTCTTCCTCTGTGTATTGTTTATTCAAAATGCAATATTTCTTGCCATGCAAACCCACGCAACCGAAAAGATGGGAAGAGCTAGAGCACAAAAAGGAATACTCCATCTCGTGACTATTATTAAAACATCCATAACAAAACTTAACATTGGAGACGTGGTCTCCGCAGGAGCAACTCTCATATACCAATTCTGAATTACTGCCAAATCTATATTGATCGTACGAATCCCGGCCGGAAGCAACATAAACCGAGTGGCAAAATTTAAGATTTTCTCCCCCATCTATGTAATAACTAGACTTCACGTTCTTAGAATTGCTTATGTATTCCCCGCTGCAATCCTCATTTTTGTAATTACGGGCATATTTCACGGGATATTTTAACCAATAATCCCTAGCCTTTCCCAAAATATTTTTAAATGATTGGCGCGAACCCAAATTAAACTCTTTTAGTTTAAGGAGGTATTCTTCTTTGGAATACTGCTCGTTAAAAATCTGGTAGGATTTGTTTTTGAGGCCCACGCAACCTATGCAATTTGAAACACCAATACAGTCGCGACATAAATATATATTATGGCAATCCTCGCAATGAGAGGAGTAGTGCGCGACCGAGCACCTTTGGTTTAAAAAAGTTCCGCTGGAAAATTCACAACCCAGTGAAAGAGAGCAGTCTAAACAATCTTTACACTTGCTAGCATTTTCACAATAGAGCATGCCCTCGGAATGCATTAATCCGAAAGACAGATAACAATTTTTTATATAGCTACTATTATTACTGTACTCACTATTAATTGCTTGGGTCACAGACTTGGCTGGAAGTGGCGCAGTTTTGAGGAGGTCCCAAAACTGAGCCAGAAATGGTTTCTGGGGTTCATATTCTTTGCCCGATTCATTTTGGTCCCAATCGTCGCCCAGCCACTCCTTATGACTGAACACCCTTAAGCCGGATTCGGGTGGAAAAGACGAGAAAATGGGCTCGCCGCTCTTACTGCTTACGCTTTTATATAGAAAATGGTCATTTCTGACCAACATTCTTCTTTGCAGTCTACACTCCGGGCACCAGGTCGGCGGCGGCACCTTAATGCGCTCATAGAACCCGAAGTCCTCCGGTTCTATTACAAAATCCTTCTTGCAGTTCTGACAATTCCTAGTTTCATTCATCTTTTAGTGATTTTACTATATCTAACCACTGCGGAGCACCAGCCAAAAAATCCTGATGCTGATTCTGTATGGCGTCAATCAGCTCTTCTATCTTAATCCACTTTATTTCTGCCACCTCCACCTCTTGAACCTTAAATTCCCGAATCGGCTTGTCCATTTTCAGAATGAACCATTGGGCAAAATAACGATGCTCGGCATTCCTGAAAATTTTGGGTCCCGGAATGGGCTTGATATTCACAAGCCCGAGCTCTTCTTCTGCCTCCTTTATAATATTCTGCTCATACGTTTCGCCCTCTTCTACTGTTCCTGCTACCGCCGGACCCCATTTCCCGGGATCGTGGCTTTTAGTATAGGCGCGGCGGGCGATAAGCACCTCATCATTACTATTCGCAAGCATCAAACCACTTACTCTGTAAATATCTTCCGGTAAAATTTCCGAACGCTCTTTTGCGCCGATAATATTGTCGGATTCGTCCACGATAATAAACTTACTCATCCTATTCTTACGCTCCCCTTCCTGATTATTTCCAATTTTCCATCCTCGTAAAGACGCACTACCGTGGAGGGAGTTGATCCCAGGTCGCCGGTATCCACGTAAAAATCTATTTCCTCGCCAAAATATTTTTTGGCTTGCGCGATACTCTCCGCCGGGTTTTTCCCACTAGGATTAGCACTGGTAGAAACAAGCGGACCCGTTTTTTTTAATAAACTTATCAAGTCGGGATAGGCTGGCACACGAAAGGCTAGTGTCTTGGTGCCACGATGTAAGTATTCATGTTTTTTGCCGGGACAGTCCAGAATTACACTAATCCTCCCGGGCCAATAGGTTTTCAAGAACTTCTTGGCAATGACGCTTAGGCGGACATTGAAAATATCCAAATCTTTAAGCGAAGAGATTAATACTATCATGGGCTTTTGTTCCGCCTTACCCTTCAGAGAGTAGGCTCGCTCTGCTGCCGCCTTATCTAGAGCGGATGCGGAAATACCATAGATAGTGTCGGTCGGGACCACGCCCACCCCGCCGTTTTTCAGCATTTCTACAATTTTAGGGCCAAAACCCCTAGAGATGACCATGCCCTAATCTTACCCCAAAATTGACATTTTCTGTAAATGGGATAATTTCTCATATAGAACCCCACTCAAGGAGCGTCACGTGGCAAAAGGCCTGCGGCAGAGGTGGTACGTGGAATCAACCAATACTGCGATTGGCATCAATGTTGATGAGATAGTCGCAGATGCCATCGAGGCGACTGAAAGCGCAAGGTGCGAGACGATCCAGGACGGTTCCGGGACCGACCACCGCGCGTGGGAGTGCTCGACCTGGACTCTCGCAGAGCACATCCGCCGGAACCCCACGATTGGCAAACACGTTCGTGTCTGGGTCCGTCGTGGCAATGGACCCCTTCGCCCGGCACCGGCCTTCGATAGGCTGAGGCGCGAAGCGGGTCTGGCGCGGAGAATCGTGCGTGGCTCGGACATACTGAACCGCGGCCGCGCACGGGCCAGCACGTAGCAAGAAGCAAGAGACCCCGGAACACGCTCCGGGGTCTCACTGCATTTCATCCCATCCACGCCACCAACTCTCTATCAATTTTCCATCAGTCAATTCCCAACTCCACGATAATTGACGATCGTTAATTATCGTGGAGTGGAGGGAAGGGCGAGGTAGGATTTACGTTTTCTGTCTGGAAATTTTTCGATGGCGTAGCGCAGGGCGGTACGAGACATTTGGGACGCGTGCTTTTTAAAAAAATTTTCCTCTGTCCGTAAATCACGCTTACCTATTTCACGCAGCATCCAGCCGACCGCTTTATGTATTAAATCGTGCTCATCCCTAAGCAATATCTCCGCGATTTTCAGGGAATCTTTAAAATAATTATTTCGAATAAACTCAAAAGTAGAAATTATCGCGATTCTCCGCTCCCAAATGTTTTTCGACCCAGCCAACTTGTGTAAAGTCCTTCGTCCCGCTTTATTCTTCCAAAAATAATCACCTAATATTTTGTGCGCAGATAAGTCAACTAAATCCCAGTTATTTATGCGAGTGGTATTTCTAAGATAAAAACCCACTACTTCCTTCTTCTTGCGCGCGTCCCCCATCTGGTAATTGTGGACCAGAAGCAAAATCGCGCAGAGTCGCTCTTCGTGAATCTTGGATTTTAAAAGATTCTCTACGTCTCGGAGCGGTAAATCCTTATACCTCTTCGCGACCGAACGCGTTTGAGGTACGGTCACGCCCAGGAAAACATCTCCTTCGCCATACTCTCCCTTGCCAGTCTTGAAAAATCCGGAAAGCAGTTTGGCTTTTTGGGAATTGGCAAGCTTGCGGAGATCTTTTTTAACAGCTACCAAGCCGGTGATCATGGCTCATAAAAATAAAATCAAAAAGATGGGTATAACTATCACCGAGAGCGCCGTACTCAGAACAATAACACTGGCGTTAAAATGTTTCTCCAGGCTGTATTTCTCGGATAAAACGAAGGTGGTCACCGCAACCGGCATGGCGAAGAGCAACGCGGAAACATCTACCACGTAATGAGGCAAACCCAGCTTCCGTAAAATAAAGAATGCCAGGGCGGGTATTATTACTATCTTAAAAATAGACACTATCCAAGATGCGCGCGCATGAAATTTCATAAACTTACCGTGCATAAACGCACCCAATCCGAATAAGGCGAGCGGAGACGCGGTCGCGCCGAGCATCGCAAGCGCGGACTTGATCGTTCCGGCAGTCTTATCTTGCCAACTAAGAGAACCCAGAATTAGACCGACCGCCAAGGAAATAATCAGCGGGCTGGTAAGCAGGTCGTCTACATATATTTTGAGCTTCTTGGACTTGATCACCCAAAACTCAATCGCGAAAACGGAGAAGAGTAGTCCCAGGACTAATTGCAAGGTAGCTACCGCCACCACCGCGTCGTATTGGCTCACGTCTACTGCCCGACCCACCAGGGGGAATCCCATATAGACAGTGTTGCCCACTATCACAGACATGAAGATGGAGGCGCGCATCTCTTTGGATATCTTCAAAAATCTCAAGATCGCAACCGCTAAGACGGCGAAAAACATCATTAGTCCTAAATTCCAGGCAAGCGCGCTTCCCAGGCCAACTGCTCGCCAATTAACGTTCCAAAAACTGGCGATTATGAGCGCGGGCAAAGACACGAAATAAATAAAGCGATTCAGTAAATGCACCCAATTTTCTTTTGCCAGCCCAAACCGGCGCGCAAGATAGCCAACCAAAACTATCAAAAATATGGGCGCAACTATTTCTAGCGTTTTAGTGAACATAAATTATCTATTAAGCCAGGTAACGGTAAGTTGTAATACGGTCGCGAAACAAACCCACAAAATATAGGGAATATTGGCGTAAACCACCCACCTGGCATGTGGCCAAATCACGGCCATCCCCCAAATCAAGGTTCCTAGTACCAGCAGAATATCCAGCGCCGCCAAAGGTAGATTCTGCCAGCCGAACTGTATGGGCGTGAAAAGGGCGTTGAATACTAGATTTAATATAAACGGCAAAACAACCCAAAATGAAATCCTTTTATTGATGAATAGGTATCCAACATATCCATACGAAATAGCGATGAGGACGTAGAGAAACGTCCAGACCGGACCGAATATCCAGGCGGGCGGAGACCAGGAAGGCTTTATTAGTGTTTGATACCAAGAATATGTAGACATGGGTGAATTATACCACGCCTAGAGAATCTTTCTCTTACGCAGAAACACTTTGAGACGGAAGGAGAACATCTGCCAGAGCATACGTGCCATAATTTTGTATTTTCTGAGGCGCCAAAACATTTTATAAAAATTCCGATTTATAGCACTTATCGCAATAAATTATCTCTGGTCGGTCTGGGGCGTAGGTAGTTTCAAATTCTTCGCTGCAATGAGCCGCGCTATGACCATGAGCAATATTGTTCTCGTAGGCTCCGTTGTCTGAAGCCGCGCCGGCACAACTACAGATTCGCGGCCAGGTTTGAAAACGATTCCGCCAATTCAAGCGCTCTGTGTAGCGACAATTCACGCACGTCCTGGGCAAAGATATGTTCATACCCTTATAAAAAGCAAGTTCTTCGGATGTGATGCGGAAGGCCGTAGAGCATTTACGATAAAGCTTGTCCCTGTTTTTGCAACCGATAATCTCTCCCAAAATTGATTCCTCCACGTCCTTTATGTGGTCCGGCAAGCTCTCTGGGGAAAGTGTTATTTTATAATCCCGCGTTGTCTGATCGCGCCACACTAGACCCTCTTTCAATATCTCTTCTTTTGTTTTGGGATACCAGAAATACGCGAAGGATTCGTTGTAGGCAAAAGCAGAAAACTCCGGCGGGAAAAACTCGCCATATTTATATACTCTGCCATTTTTATCTATATACGGCATAGAATTCATATGCTCTATTATCTTGGGTACCATCCGCTCATATTCTTCTTTGGTATATTGCTTATTCAGAATGCAATATCTTTTATTTTTTAGAGCCATGCAACCGAATAGGTTGGATGAGTTGGAGGCCCAGTCGGTATAGCTAATATCCTTAGAGTCATCCGCGCCGCACGAGAAAAAAGCCCGGCTAGCATGGGTGCAAGCCATAGTTTCATATTGCAACTCCGCGTTAAGTCCTCCGCCGCTCACGTCATAGCTATCTTTTAAATTCAACCCACCGAAATACAGATATTTGCAATTCTCTACCCCATCCAGCGAAGTAAAACAGTTCTTGCAATTCTTGGTGTCTCGCAGAATATCTCCAACTACATCCTTGCAATTCAAAACATGTGCGAAACGACGGGGGGTGGCAAGATAAATTTCTTTGAATTTCTGGGTTGCCTCCTGCAGGCGGGCATAACTGCCCAAGTCCCAGTATTTAATCTTTTTTTCATAGTCCTCCTTGCTGAGTTGCTCATTAAATATCCTATATTTCTGCTTCCGCAAATTCACACAACCGAAACAGTCCGAACAGCCCACGCAGTTATACACAAAGGAGGAATCCATACACTCGTCGGAAAAGTAGGCAAAACTGGACTTATACATCCTATTGGAATGCAAAACTTCATACACATGATCGGAGTTATCCGCCGTATAACAATCGTAAGCGTACTTGGAAGAAAGCAAGGCAAAAGAATTCTGGGAATTTTCAGAATAGAAGCTCCAAAAAATGTTATAGCAGTTCTTGCAGTAGTCGGACGCATGTATATATTCTGAGTTGATCGAGCCCCTGCCGGTCAGCGCCACCCTGGGCACACTTTCAAATAATTCCCTGTACTGCAGAAAAAATGGACGGCTAAAATCATAGTCCCGGCCGTACTCCATAGGGTCCCACTTATCCGACCGCCAGCATTCCCGGCAATAGACAGTAAACGGCTTCTCTTCGCGGACGGTGGCTAAAATAGATTTTCCACATAACGCACAGGTGTTCTTATGTAAGTTGTTTTCTTCACGATAAGACCAGCGGCGAATATTCCGACACTTTGGGCACCAGGTTGGCGGAGGAACTTTTATCTTGTCGTAGAAACCAAAATCTTCGTCTTCTATTACGAAATCGGCCTTACAACTCTGGCAAAGTCTCGTCTCGCTCATATGGAAAGATTATATCTTTTTTAGAAGTTTCGGTATAATCAGCCAGATGACCGAACCCAGAGATCAAGAAGGCCAGTTACCCCTGCCGGAAAAGACTTTTAGCGTATCGGAATACGTGGAGCTTTGGAATAATTTCTTCAAGAAAATTAAGCCGGCCAAAGTTCTAGGAGAGATATCTCAAGTTAAGTCCGGCCCTTCCGGGCATATCTATTTCACCATCAAAGACAAAAGCGGAACGAGCATTTTGGATTGCATAATCTGGAACAGAAACTACCTAATGTGTGGGGTTAAGTTTGAGGTGGGCATGGAAGTTATCCTGCAAGGCCGTCCTAGCATATACGGTCCAAGTGGTAGGTTTTCTTTTATCGCGGACACGGCGGAATTAGTGGGCGAGGGCGCGCTCAAGAAGGCCTACGACGAGCTGAAAAAGAAGTTGGAGAAGGAGGGCATTTTCGCGGAAGAGAGAAAGCGGCAACTGCCGGAATTCGTGCACAAAATTGGCGTCATCACCTCCCGGGAGGGAGCGGTTATCCACGACTTTGTAAACAACCTGGGCAAGTTCGGATTTGAAACCTTATTGGTGGATTCACGGGTGGAAGGCCAACAGGCCACCAAGTCTCTCTTGGACTCGGTCAAAACTCTGCGAGACAAAGATATTGAGGTGTTGGTCATAATCCGCGGAGGAGGCTCCCTGGAGTCTCTTCAGGCATTTAACAACGAAGCGCTTATCCGCGAGATCGTGGACTTCCCCGTGCCGGTGATAGCCGGTATTGGCCACGACCAGGACGTTCCCCTTTTAGCACTTGCCGCAGACTATATGACCTCCACGCCCACCGCCGCCGCGCATCTCATCAACCAGTCCTGGGAAGAGGCTTATTCTAAAATCAGAGCCTTCGCCAATATTTTAAATCGCATTCCGACCGAGATACGCCGAATATCGGAGGGCATAGATCGCGCCTGGCTTACGACCATTGAATTCTTGGATGGTCACATAAAAGATATTCGCCAAATACTCGCGATGGCGGAGCAGATGACCAAGCTGAACGATCCGACTAGACAATTGAAACTAGGATATTCAATCGCCCGCCAGGGTGGTAAGATTGTGCGAGACGCGTCCCAACTAAAGAAAGGAGACACGCTCCATATCCAGTTAGCTAAAGGCGAGATAGAAACGGAAGTAAAAAATATCAATAAATAATATGGCTAAAACCGATAATAAGAACCTCAAAGAATATATTAAGCAGATTTCCCAGATAACGGATTGGTTTGAGAACCAAGAAGAAATAGACGTGGAAGAGGCTCTCGTAAAAGTAAAAGAAGCAGCGGAGCTTATTAAGGCGAGCAAAGAACGCTTAGTGGAGGTGGAGAACGAATTCAAGGAGATAAAGCGCAAAATAAGCGAAGAGGAATAGTTCTGAAGGGTGCTATAATTTATATATATGAATAAAAAACTGATAGTAATAGTCTCTTCGGTCGTAGTTAGCATTATCCTGTTCTGGTTTCTAAACTCTCAGCCACAAAACTGCGATGGGTTTGGCTGCATATCGCAAGCAATAGGTTATTTCGTAATTTACCTCTTCGTACCCTTAATTGTTTTCGGCATAATAGGATTTATCTGGGGCGAAAGTCGCGGATGGAGGCAAGCTCTCGTGTTCGCGGGCATTGCCCTATTGGTTGCTTTTGTTTTAATGATACCCAGCTTCATCGGCAATAGAATAGAAGCGGGACGAAAAGATGCACAGGAGAAAGAACAGATACTTCAAAGATATGGAGAAAATCCGGAACAGTTTAAGACTCCCCCTCCTGGCGCTTCTCTGTAGACAATACCGCGTCTTATGCGATTAGGTATCGAAAGACCAGCACGAAATGGCTGGCGCTTCCGGCTATTACGAAAAAGTGGAAAACATCATGCATACTGAACCAGGGACGGGCGGGCACGTAGCGGTCCAGGGCGAAAAATAGAAAACCGACCGTGTAGAAGATGCCTCCGCTGATAAGCAGGACAAAACCTGTCTTAGATAGGAATATTAAAAGAACGGGCGTGGCTAAAACCGCCAGCCAGCCCATACCCAAATACAAAACTTGAGTCAGATATTTCTTACATTTGAAATTCAAAAATTCCGTTACCATACCAAATATCGCCAGTCCCCACTCCACCCCAAAAATACTCCAGCCCCAGGCCCGATCAGGCATAGACAAAGCGATTGCGGTGTAGGTTCCGGCGATAAGAACATAAATCATGGCTCGGTCCATATGCTGGAAAAATCTCTTGGCTTTAGGTGTCTTTAGAAAGTGATAGATGGAGCTGCTCAGATATAAGAGAATCAAACTCGTTCCGAAAATAGTGAAGCCAACGATATTCCGAGCGGTACCGTTCTCTACGGCGGAGAGAATAAGGAAAATCAACGCCACAATAGACAAAACCACTCCCACAGAATGAGACAGCGAGCTAAGGGGTTCTCTTTTGGCTACGTATTCCACATAGTCATCATAGCACCACGCCAGGGATAAACACGTCCGAGTTATACCCCTTCTATCAGGCGCAACAAGATACCGGCCAATTTGCGGGGCGGACCGTGACGCACAACTTTTTCATAATCCAATAGGTCGGAATAAATGCACTTGGTTCTACCAATTTTCTCGCCGATGCCGGCAATCTCTACAAACTTGGCGTTTTCCTTGCGGTACTTTTTCATCACCCTCTCGGTCGGACGCTTGTTGTTAAAAATAACGTAATCTATCGCGCCCTTACCCAGATATTCTTCTATTTTTTTGAGATAATCCTTACCGGCATATCCGTCCGTCTCGCCTTGCTTAGTCATTAGGTTGCAGATATACACCTTAACCGCCCTGGATTTGCGGATTTCTTCCGCCACTCCCTTAACTAGAAAATTAGGCAAAATGCTGGTGTATATGTCTCCCGGACCGATAACAATTAAATCCGCCGTTTTCAACACTCGTCGCACACTGGGATTTATCCTTGCTTCCGGCGCGAGCCAAACCCTCTCAATCGGAGAACGATCTATATGAACGGGTATATCTATATTCGTCTCCCCTTTTAAAATTTTCCCATCTTCCAGCTTCGCGTATAAGCGCACGTCGTCAAAAGTTACCGGCACGACCTCTCCGTTAATGTTTAAAATATTGGAAACCTCCTGCAGGGCGGAAGCGAAACTGCCGGTAGTCTTTTCAAGGGCGGTAATGAATAGGTTGCCGAAGCTGTGTCCGCCCAAACCACCACTCTCGAAACGATAATTAAATAGGTTGCGCATAGTCTCGGACGATTCCGAAAGAGCTACCAGGGCACGCCGGATATCGCCCGGGGGCAGGGCGCCATACTGATCGCGCAACATCCCCGTGGATCCCCCGTCATCCGCCATGGAAATAATAGCGGAGAGGTTGACGGGATAGCGCTTAAGCGCGCTTAAAACCACGAAACTGCCGCTCCCACCACCGATAGTGACTATGTTTTTCACGTCCCCAGTTTAGCACCAAAACGGTTGCTTATGGAATTCACATACTTCTTAACGCCCCGGCTTCATCTTACCTCTAATATGCCATATTCCAGCCAGGCGTTGGCTATTTTAACTTTAACCACGTCGCCTTTCTTGTGACCCAAGAGAGCCGAACCGAGCGGAGACTGGTGCGAAATGCGCCCCTCGCCGGGATTAGTTTCGTGTGGGCCGACAATTTGAAAACTTTTCTGGGATTGGCCCGCGCTCAGCACAACCGTGGACCCCAGCTCCACTATTCCGGAAGAATTGAATCCGGATTTGATAATTTCCGCCCGCTTTAGCTGGTCCTCCAACTCCAATATGCGATAGTTGGTCCGGCGCAAAGTCCCCTTCGCGTCTTTATATTCCGCGTTGTCCGACCTGTCGCCATAAGCCGCGGTGCGTGCGGTTTCCGCGATATAGCCCGGCAAAACACTCTTAAGATGCGCGAGCTGTTGCTTAAGACCCGCGAGCCCCTGCGCGGTAACATAAAATGGTCCCGTGTCTTTTTTCCTGGGGTCCAGTTTCCTGCGGCTAAAAATCTTCATGACTCACCACAAATTAAATACCCAGGGCGCTAGTGTAAGTGCTGAAAAGCATGGGGATCACAACCGCTAAACCGATTAGGGGCAACACGATTGTGATTACCGTGATGATCATCGTCCAGAGAAAATATTTCCTGGTCTTCTCCACGGAAACATAAATCTCCTCCAGCCTCTTCTCCTGCTGTTCAATTCTTTTCAATATATCTTCTTCCATAAATCTATTATACCACGGTCTTACATGCTTATGTACGTAAATTTAAACCGTCCAACAAATTAAACTACTCTCTGGTGAAGCTCAGGGTATTGCCCCGGCCCAGATAAATAATCTGAAGAGAGGCAGAGTCCTCTTTCAAAACCTTGTATAGGTAGGGACCATCTCCGCGCTGAAGTTTTAGAAACGGCCCAGACGTCCCTAGGTCTCCATAGTTGCTCGCCTCGGCGCCCAGGCTCGGCGTCTCCAGCCAAGTGCCTTTTTCGGTTTCCTTACCATCATAATATTCCACAAAAGAACCGCTCGCTAAGAATTCCAGTTCATATTTGGCGTCTTCATCGCTTCGCCACCTACCCGGATAGGAAGCGGGCGGATTCGGGTCTCTTTCGCTGACGGTCGGAATATTTTCCATTCGCGCCTGCTTTTCGCTAGGCCAATAAAAATAAACCCCCAATAAAACTAATATTATTATCAATCCCGCAATTAATATTTTGTTCATTTTTAAAAAATTTATATTTTTGTTTGGTCTTATTAAAAAATAACAAAAGATAGAGGGTGGTGCAAACCAAAAAACAGGACCGAGAAACGCGCCGACACTGCAAGAACTATGGCTTAAATAATGGACGGGATGGGACAAAGAGAGTAGAGTGGAGGCATGTTTGATAAGTTGCGTCCGGAGTTTCTTCCGCCAGAGGAGATTCGCAAGGTAAACAGGCCCGAAAGCTGGGCCTACTTCTCGTTGGCGCTGGGCAAGGCGGGTACAAATCTGGACAAGGCTCTTACTTCGGGTGGAGACGAAGAGCTTCGGGAGTCGGTTGGGCACTATCGCCGGGCGCTGGCGGAGATGACTCAAACAAACTTTGCCTGCAAAACCGCAGACCGAGCAAAAGCTCGGGTGTTTGAGAACAAGCTGGGCAAGTTCGCGAGCGACTTAAACGTAGCTTTGATCGCGGGCAATAGGATGATGATTCGCAGCGTCTTTGAGCGCCTGAGTTTTCCGGAAAAATAGATTGAAGGTCGGTCTTAATTACCTGCCCTCAAATATCGCTCGCACGATGTCGCTAATCGGCATGTCTTCTATGAAAATATCGTCCACTGGCAGATTGGAACTGATAATCTCCGCCGCCACGGATTTGACCCTATCCCTGGGAACGCGTATCAGTGCCCGAATGCCCTGATAATCCTCCACCCGTCCAAATTTCCCTAAAGACTCTTTAGAAATAGTATCGGTCGCGGTGATCTTAATGATTTTTTCCGTGGCATATCTGGATATTAGATCTGCCAGCTTGCCATCGTAAATTATTTTGCCAAAGTTAATAATAATGACCCGCTCGCATAACTCCTTAATGTCATCCATATAGTGAGAGGTTAAGAGAATGGTAGTCTTCTTCTTCTGATTATATTTTCGTATAAAATCCCGAATGTTCTTTTGAGCGACTACGTCTAAGCCGATGGTCGGTTCATCCAATAAAAGCACTTTGGGATTGTGGAGTAGGGCGGCGATTAGCTCACAGCGCATACGCTGGCCGAGAGATAGCTTTCTGACTGGAATATTCAAAAATTCTTTTACATCCAAAAGCTCTATAAGCTCTTCCAGAGTCTTATCAAATTCTCCTTCCGGTGCCTCATAGAACTCTTTAAAAAGCAGAAAGTTGTCCATAGCCGGAAGCATCCGCACCAGCTGGTCTTTTTGGCCCATTACTATGCCAAACTGTTTTTTAAACTCTTTTTTTCGGTCGTAAGGAGTAAAGCCCAACACTTCCACGCTACCGGAAGTCGGATACAAAATCCCGGACAATATCTTGAGAGTCGTGGTCTTACCGGCACCATTCGGACCCAAAAACCCGACCACCTCCCCTTCTTTAATGGTAAAAGAAATATCCTTGACCGCTTCCGCGAAATCCTTCTTACGGTAGAAGAAGGATTTTACCGAGCCCCACAAGCCCGGCTCTTTGCGATATATCTCGTAACTTTTTACTAAATTTTTAACGCGGATTATGTCCATATTTTAAGATCCAACTGCTTCATATTTACGCAATCCCATATGCCACACTACGCGCACTATAAGGGATAGTAGTATCACCCACACAACTTGAATCAATATACCCTCTAGACCTTGGCCCAAATCAACTTTTTTAAGATACAGCTGGGCGGGCGCAAAAAAAGAATACTGGAACGGGAGGTATTTGCTGGCGGTTATAAGATATATTGGCAGAAGACTAAGCGGGAAGTAACCACCCGAGAAAAATCTTTTTATGCGCTCTAACGTGGTCTGCAAGCCGTTCACCTCTTCTGTCCAGAAAGCTATCGCGCCTATCAGGAAACCGATTAAGAGTTCAATAATAAATGCGAGGATAAGCATTAAGAATATTAAGCAGATATATCTCCAGTCCGTATTGATAAATATTCTATCCAAGAAAAATAATATGACGCATAGCTGAGATATCACGGAGAGCACGGTAGAAAGGAAAATGCGCCCCAATTCGTTTAAAAATATATATTTTATGTAAGGTATCGGTTTGACGAGGAACATAGACAACTTGCCCTCTTCAATGTCGCGCGCGACGACAGAAGGCAGAAAACTTCGGACGGCTACCGCGCAAAGATTACCGACCAGAACATAGGTAATCATCTCGTTTAAGGTAAAACCCTTAACCGCGCCATTGCCACTAGAATAAATGGCGCTCCACATCAGAATAAGAACCAAAACCTCCGCGACTTCGCCGATGCGGTAAGTTATGACTGAAAATTGATAGCTCAGCATTCTCTGGAACGCCGAGCTGATAATGACCGAGGCTTGCTTGAGCTGTCTGAACATATATAAATTAAGGCTCCTGTATTGCCCCTAATACTAATCCCCTCCCAAACAGGAAACAAGTGAAGCTTTATTCAGCTTAGGAACGAGATTTATATATCGTTAAAATCTTCCAAGAGAAGTAACTCAATGCCAAAGAAGCGAACGCCACAGCGTCTTCCAAAAGCAAATATCCCAAAGGGGCTATTTCCGGTTGCATCATGTGAGTCTGGTCGGCGACAACCTGCAAGATATTGAGAGTCGCGGCTAGAAGCCCAAATTTCGCGCCCAAGCTCGGCCATCTAAAGACCAGTGAAATCGTGGCTATTTCAGATGCTAGACTGGCCAAAAATAAGGCTAGCCACCACAGAGAAACATTATCTTGCGGTCTAACCTCAAACCCAACCGGCGCCGGAAATTCCAGCACCGTGAGCACTAGAATCAGCGCGACAACCCCGACTATAATTCTTTTTATTGTTTTTAGAGACATGCGGTTTTGAATCATTTAGATTTATCTATCAAGTCCAACTTCTTCTCCCTCGGCCAGCTTTTTATTTCGGCTTCCCGCGCACGGGCACGGTGGAGAGTTCTAAATCTCTCTTGATAAATAAGTTTTACGGGGCGCCGAGCTTTGGTATAGCGCGCTCCCTTTTTGGAATTATTATGCTCCTCTAATCTTTTCTCAAGATTGTTGGTGCAGCCGGTGTACAGGGACTTATCGGCACATTTAAGAATATAGACGAAGTGCATAGGGATAACGAATCACGTCGGGCTTAATATTTTATATAGGGCGACCCAATCCGGCTCTTTGGTGATCTTCTCTAAAAAAGTATTGGCAGAATTTATAAATTCCATAAGCGATGAAGTAGGCGGAAAATACATCTATGGAATAATGCATATGCCCAAGAATGACCATAAGCGCCCCGAACACGGAACCGGCAAGAAATATAAAGCGCAAGGTCTTGTTATTCCAAAAAGCCAAGGCAATGATAAAGGGCGCACCCGCGTGGCCCGAAAAGAATAGGTCCGCGCCGGAACTTAAAAAGTTGGAAACAGAACTTAAGGATTCCGAAGAGACATCTATCGGTAGAGCCAGATGAGTAAGAATCATAAAAAACGATCTTACCAGATAAAAAACCGCGATGATTTTAAGGATGAAAGGAATCCTTTTGGGCTCGTAAAATAGAATTAAGGTAAGGAAAGCGATAAATATCAATATGCCCCGATAATATAAAAAATCTACGCCCATAACCGGTACGTTATCTAAAATCAAGTCAGAAACATAATTGCTGGCGCTCACGGTAGCAAACGCATTGGCATAATAAGTGACGATGAAACCAATAAGCAACAGCGCCAGACCAAGAAGTGTGCTAATCAGAAAATTGCGATTCGTCCAAGCCAATTTATTCCTTAAAATAAGCTCTTTCATTTAAAACATTATACATAATCTAAGAATGCCGAGAAACAAGCGTCTATACTGGACGAATGCTGGGAGGCTAGGAATCGAACCTAGATTCACGGCTTCAAAGGCCGCTGTCCTACCATTAGACGATCTCCCAATCGCGGAACCATCTTATTATAACAGTAATTAATAATCAATTATTAATAATCTGCTTGCTGTCTTTATTGACTCAGTTACCATTGACATTTTTCAATAAACATATATTCTTTGGCCAGACTCTTTAGGGGCGCAAATCGTCCCTCTCTGGAGCAAATCTCCGGATGGCAATCAAGCAAAGAGTGTCTCGGGGGTACATATGAGCTTGGATATGGACATCACGCGTGAGGTTCAGCTGGCGCTCCTTGTCTTTTTCTCCATCTTGACCGGCGCCATAACCTGGTCCATTGCGGCCAGCGCGGTGCGTAGTCGGTTCATCAAGAAGACCATGGCGGTGGTGCACCAACTCCTCTCGGACGAGGACATGGACGCGAGACTCGTCAAGCTCGCACGCGAGTGTGAGGCCTGGAGTAAGGGCATCGGCCTCCTCCAGAAGCGGCTTCGCGCGGCGGCAGAGTCGGAAATCTGGGACACCCAGTCCCTGGAGGACAACCTCAGGTCCTACGAATCCAGATTCAAGGCTGCCACCGCCAAGTTCTTCGCCGTCGTAGACTGGGCGCGCGAGTACGACTTTGCTCTGCGACGCTCGTCCGCTCAGGACGGTCGAATCAGCTTCAAGGACTACCTGGCGGAAGAAGCCGGTCGGCCCGTCCGTCCGGTCGTCCCGCCCGCTTGGCCGCCTGTCGCAGCCGAGCAGCGGTAAACGGAAGACGGCAAGAGAACGGCAATGGCCGAGCGCAAAACATCGCGCTCGGCCATTACTCATTCCCGTCCCCTCTCTTTATTCCAACTTCTACATTCTATCTTCTAACTTCTAACTTCTATCTACTAACTACTGGTTACTAGTTATTGTCCCCTGCACTTCTTGCACATCTCCTGGGGCTGACCGGCTGGGACATAGTCGCAAGATGGAGCGGATGCAAACTGAGAGCAGTCCGGACCGCCACCTCCCGCAGGCGGACCACCCGCACCAGGACCTCCCGGAGCTGGAACCGGACCACCCATACCCATGCCGGGCGGTGGACCCATATCTGTCCCTGCTGGAGGACCCATTCGGGTACCATCCGGAGGACCACCCGCACCACTAGGTGCTCCGCCCGGGATAGCCCCCTTCATACACTCCATTATCAATTTTTGAACCTCTTCCGGTCCGCTTATCTTTCCGGCATTTACCGCGCTCTGAACATCCATGCCCAGCTTATCTTCAATGCACTTTTTAGCCCCGGCTGGAATTTGTGCGTTCTTGAACTGTTCCCCGGCGGCTCCAGCCGCATTTTGCACGCAAGACTCAAACGCCTCCCCCATTTCCGCGCCAGCCTCCACATCTTCGCCATTCGCTATCTTACGTAAAACATCCGCACCCAGTTTATCTTCCACGCACTGGCGCATCTGGGGCGGCATTTTAGCCAGACCCGCCCGAGCTTTATCTAGCCCCTCTTTCTTCAAGACGTTGAAACATTTCTTCATCACGTCTCCTAGGCTCGGGCTAGGCGCCTCGCCGTTCTGTATTTTTTCTAACTCCGCCTCATTAATTCCGCCCTGCTCCAAACACGCCTTTACTTCCGGCGTCGCCATCTTCATGGCAGAATTCATCTTCTCTTTTAATTTGGGCAGAGATTTACTAACGCAAGCCTTAACCATTTCGCCAACTTTCGGACCCGGAATTAACGTCCCGGCTTCAATTTTAGAAACCGAATCCGCGCCCAAACCTTCTTTCAAGCAATCCACCATCTCGGGCGGCATCTGGCTTAATCCCGAGCGCAAACGACCCATACCATCTTCTATTTCTTTTACCTCTTTCTCGGAAAGAAGTCCTTTCTCTTTGGCGAAATTAAAACAGGTGGCGGCATTTTCCGATTTATTGCAGTAGTCCTCGCAAGCAGCCTTAGACTTGCACCCACCCGGTCCCTTACCTCCGGTTTTACGAGCCATCACAGCTTCCTCTTTATCCACAAAGCCAGCCTCCTCCGCGAAAGAGATACACTCCTCAAAATGACCATCCGCTTCGCAGTAGGCCTTACATTCCGTCTTAGTTTTACACCCGCCCGGCGCCTTGCCCGCCTTTATGAGAGGCAGAACCTTCTTAGCTTCTGCTAAATCCGCGTCTGAGAGAATTCCCGTTCCCTCCGCGAAAGAGATACACTCTTCCGCGTGCTCGGTATTCTCGCAGTAGTTGTTACAAGAAGCCTGGCTGCTGCATCCGCCTGGCAGCTTCTTGCCGCTCTTTAACGCTTTGGCGATATTTTTAGCTACCGCCAAGTCGCCCTTGTCCACAAAATTATGCTTTTCCGCGAAAGCCACGCACTCATCCAAATGAGAAATATCCGCGCAATACTTTTCGCAGGTCTTTTTATCTTGACACCCACCCGGTGCTTCCCCTGCTAACGCGTCCGCGAACTCGCGCGCCTGGGCGGCATCTTGCGCGGACATCATGCCGTTTTTCTCGGCATAACCGACGCAGGCCTGAATATTTTCTTTCTTATTACAATAAGACTTGCAGTCACCCTGATTTTTACAATTACCAAGTTCCGCTATCGGGAAAATTACCCCCGCCGGAGCTGCCCCCACTGTTACTCCTGCCGGAGTCGCGGTCACAGAAACCTGCGCAAAAGCGACTATCGCGGAGCTGATCATTAACCCTAAAGACAGCACCAAGACCGGAGTAAGACTAATTATTTTTTTCATATTATTCTCCAAAAGGATTGTTGTACGCGCCCTTGATTGGATTGGACTTGTCGCCCAGAGGATTCGTGTCCGGCATCTTCTCGGCCGGGTTGCCGGTTGCTCCTACCTGAGAATAGATTGAAGCACCTAAAGACTGATCTGCCACTGGAATTGCCGCTCCCTCTCCGCCGGGACCCATGGCGCTATTTTCGTCCGAGCTTGCGCCCGGTTTCGACTTGTACCACCACCAAACCCCCAAGAGAACCAAAACCGCGACTACGGCTAAAATTATTTTTTTATTCATAGCTAAATTATAGCACCAACCCCGTAGCGCGACACAATAGCAGAGTTCTCCTTGTTTTTGCTATAATAGACAAGTCGTTAGATTAATTCATATAGACCATGACTAATAAAGGTTTGTCTGTTTTCGGGCTAATAATCGGGGGGTGTTTGGTGATAGTTTCTATAATAGTCGCCTACGCCATCTACCAGGTGCGCTCGCTTGATAATGTCATATCCGTGTCCGGTTATTCTCAAAAAATTATTACTTCCGACGTTGGAAAGTGGAACAGCTATATCTCCCGCCAGGCGGACACGAGTAAATTATCCGACTCTTACCGCTTGATGAAGGGCGACCTGGAAAAAGTAATGGCGTTTTTAAAAGCTAACGGGGTGGAAGAAAAAGATATTACCGTAGGCGTGATAGATGTGCAGACTAACTACAACTACGGCAGTAACTACGGCGGGAAGTCGGGCGAGATAACCGGTTATAATCTTACCCAAAATATTCAGGTTCAACTGAGTGATGTGGAGAAGATAACTCGCATAGCCCAAAAGAGCGGAGAACTAATAGACCAGGGCGTGACTTTCGCTTCCCGCCCGCTGGAATACTATTACAGCAAACTGGCGGATATTAAGCTGGAAATGCTTTCTAAGGCAACGGAAGATGCCCAGGTACGCGCCAGCAAGATCGCGGAAAGTTCCGGCAGTAAGGTTGGTAAGATAAAATCCGCCAGCCAGGGCGTGTTCCAAATAACCCAGGTTAATTCCACAGACGTTTCCGACTATGGCTCATACGACACCTCGTCCATAGAGAAGCAGATAACCTCGGTAGTACGCGCTTCTTTCGTGATGCAATAAACATATGACCTGGAAAACACGCGCGCTGCATCCTTTTAAAAAAGTAGCGTCGTTTTTTCGCGCTCTGGGACCGGGCATAGTAACCGGAGCGGCGGACGACGACCCCTCCGGAATCGCCACTTATTCCCAGACCGGCGCCCAGTTCGGCTATGGCCAACTCTGGACGGCTTTATTGTTGTTGCCCTTTATGACCGCGATTCAGGAAGCCTGCGCCAGGATAGGCGCGGTGACCGGCAAGGGCTTGGCGGCAGCTATTAAAGAGCACTACAACAAAAAGATTCTTTATGCGACCCTCATCTTGGTTTTAGTAGCCAATACTATCAACATCGGAGCGGACTTGGGAGCTATGGGTGCGGCGGCACATCTCGTTTTACCGATAAACTTCGCTGTTCTTACGCTCTTTTTCACGGTTGTCATCTTGGTCTTGGAAATTTTTACCTCCTACAAGACTTACTCCAAAATTCTAAAGTGGCTCGCCCTCTCTCTTCTGGCTTATCCCATCACCTTGTTTTTAGTGAAAGAGCCGTGGATGGAACTGCTCAAAGCTACGTTCGTCCCGCACGTGGAACTAAGTTTTGCTTTTCTGTTTATCATTACCGGCGTCTTCGGAACCACCATCTCTCCTTATATGTTTTTCTGGGAAGCGTCTGAAGAAAACGAAGAAGAAAGAAGGCTGGGGCTTATGAGAAAAGACGGACCGCATATTACTAAATCCTTTTTGCAGCGCCTCAGAATGGATAATTTTATCGGAATGCTCTCTTCCGAAATCGCGACTTGGAGCATTATCGTCGTTGCGGCTACGGTCTTAAATTCTAACGGGGTAACAAATATTACTACTGCCGCGGACGCGGCTCGGGCGCTGGAACCGCTGGTGCACACCTTCCCCTTCGCCGGCTTTTTGGCAAAGCTCATATTCGCAATCGGAATTATCGGCCTGGGACTATTGGCCGTACCGGTTCTTTCCGCTTCAGCGTCTTACGCTGTTTCGGAAACACTCAATTGGAAGGAGGGCCTGAATCTAAAATTTAAGCGCGCGCACGGATTCTACGGAGTAATAACAATCGCCACTATAATCGGTCTGGCTATCAACTTCTTGGGAATAGACCCGATGCGAGCGCTCGTGTTCGCCGCGGTTTTTAACGGCGTCGCCGCGGTACCGCTTATTTTTCTTATCGCAAAAATCGCAAGGAGCGAGAAAGTAATGGGCGAACATAAAAGCGGCCTTCTCTCCAGCTTGTTTGTTTGGGGCGGATTTGTAATCATGGGCGCGGCGGCCATCGCTATGTTCTTTGCCCTTGGGCGATAATAGGTTTTTTGCACAAGATAGACGTTTGACCAACCCCCTCAATTTGGCTATGTTGAAGCTATGAAAATAAGCGTAATTTCGCGTATTCCAGCCGGATTCACGCAGGTCTCCCTAAAAGAAGGCATTGCCAGCTATAGGGAAAGCTCTCCGGGGGCGGAAAAGTTGATAGTAGGAGTGGAAGATATTAAAAATCTTAATCGCCGCAAGCTGATAATCTTGGCTCGCAAAGTAGTCCGCCAGACCAAGGCGAACAACCTTAAAAAAATCGCCATATTTCTGGATGAGTTCCGTTTCCCAAAATTACGCCTAACACCTCAAGAACTCGCGGACATATTGGTTCAAAATTTTGAATTGGCCGACTTTGAATCCGTAGCATATAAAACCACCCCCAAGGCGGGCTGGCCGTTTCTGGAAGAAATAGCCTTGATTCATAAAACTCCGGTCTCCCTCCGCAGAGCCATAGAGCGAGGACAGATGATTGGTCGGGAAATAAATTCCGCACGGGTTCTATCTAATACGCCGGGAGCGGACATGACTCCCGCCGTTCTGGCAGATAGCGCGAGAACAGCCAGCAAAGGCTTGCCCATCAAAGTTACCGTCTTGAACAAAAAAGAGATGGAGGGCGCCGGCCTGCGGGCGGTTTTGGCAGTAGGACAGGGCGCGGTTGCAGAACCGAAGTTTATTATTATGGAATACGCCGGACGCAAGGAAGAGCCAATCGTTTTGGTAGGCAAGGGCATAACTTTTGACACCGGTGGCATAAATATAAAACCCGGGGAGGGGCTGGGAGATATGCACCTTGATATGGCGGGCGGCGCGGCAGTTATCCACGCATGCATTTTGGCCGCGAAATTGAAAGTTAAGCGCCACATTGTCGGAATAATTCCAGCCGCGGAAAATGCCGTTTCTGGTTCCAGCTTTCATCCCAGCGATGTAATTCGTCCTCTTTCCGGACCGACTATAGAGATAAAAAACACCGACGCGGAAGGGCGCTTGGTTTTAGCGGACGCATTGGCATACGCGGAAAGATTCCATCCTCAGCTGGTGGTGGACGTGGCAACCTTAACTGGTGCATCAATCGTCGCCCTAGGAGAAAAGGCCTCCGCGATTATGACCCGAAACGAATCCTTAGAAAAAAACACTCGCAAATGGGGCGAAGAAAGCGGAGATTATGTCTGGCCCCTGCCACTTTGGGATGAATACTACGAATACATTAAGGGTGATTTCGGGGATATCCTAAACGCGGGTAGGAAAGAAAAATGTGGAGATGCGATTAACGCGGGCATGTTTCTATATCAATACGCCAAGAACTATCCCTGGTTACACATAGACATGGCGCCCACCATGACTCCCTCCGACACGGATGAGCTAGCCAAGGGCGCAACCGGTTCCCCCATCCGATTATTGCTTAAGATAATTGAGGACTACCGCCAGACATAAAACACGCATCACCTAACACGAAACAAGCGAGTCCCCGTGTTCCGTGTTTCATGTTATGCGTTCCGGAGCCCCAGGTTCCATATTGGTTAACTTTGAGATATAATGTCCGGGTATAAAAACACATGAAAAACATAATTGATCATCTAAAAAACAGAAAGAAGTCCTATATCCTTTTAGTACTAGTCATAATTGCTGTTGCCTGGTTCTCTTTTGGGGGTAAACCGAAAAGTGGTCCCGCGACCATTAAGATTGAGCGGGGCGATATAGTTCAAGAAGTTTCCGTAACCGGTAAAGTTACTCCTAATCAAGATATCGATCTCTCCTTTGAGCGGGGCGGTAGGGTAAGGAATACATACGTTAAAGTCGGAGACAGGGTTGGTGCGGGACAAGCCTTAGTGACGCTTGACACCTCTGAACTTCAAGCTCAGCTTAGTCAGGCGGAGGCCAGCGTGGACGCGCAAGTCGCGAAGCTAGATGAGTTAAAACGCGGAAGCAGAGCAGAAGATGTTCAGGCTAAAAAAACCGACCTGGCTAAAGCCGAGCAAGATCTGACCAATTACTACCGTGGCATCAGCGACGTTATTCATGATGCTTATATTAAAGCTGACGATGCCATGCGCAAGCAGATTGACTCCCTCTTTAGCAATGATGAGGATTCAAATGTTGCTCTGGCATTTCAAACATTGTCTTCTCAGGTCAAGAATGACGCGGAAAGAGAGCGCTATGCCGCGGGGGCGGAGTTGCGCACCTGGCTTCTAGAGCTAAATCAATTTGATAAAACCAGTACCGCAACCGAGAAAGACAAGCCGATTCTTGTGACCTCCCAAAAACATTTGGAGGTTATACGCGGCGCTCTGGCTGTTATAAATTCAGCGGTGGCAGATGCGTCTGGGATAAGCGGTGCCACTATAAGCGAATACAGAACCAGCATCAATACTGCTCGGACCAATGTGACTAGCGCCCTCTCCGCGATAAACACCCGAATAGACACCCTTGCATCTCAAGAATTAGTGGTTGTGAGAACAAACGACGAGCTAAACAAAATGCTATCCGGCAGCGATCCGGAAGAAATAAAAGTGCAGGAGGCGCAAGTCGCTCAGGCCAGGGCTAACGTGGAGCTAATACAAGCCCAGTTGGCCAAAACTGTTCTGCGGGCGCCCCAATCCGGAGTGATTACCAGGCAGGACGCCAAAGAAGGAGCCATAGTCGCGACCAACGTAAACCTAGTCTCGCTAATCGCGGGCAGTTTGCTGATAGAGTCCAACATCCCGGAGGTGGACATTGCGAAGGTAAAGATAGGAGACACGGCAGTGATTACTCTGGATGCTTACGGAGAAGACGTTAAGTTTGCCGGCAAGGTGGCCAGCATTGACCCATCCGAAACCGTTATCGAAGGGGTGGCCACTTATAAAACAAAAGTTCTCTTTGACAAAAAATACGAACAGGCCAAGCCGGGCATGACCGCCAATCTGGACATCATGACCCAGAAAAAGAGCGGGGTCATTTCTATCCCCCAACGCTCGGTCAAAACTTCGGATGGCAAAAAAATAGTTATGATTTACGTTGCCGAACAGATAACCGGGCAGGAGCGAGAGGTTGTGACCGGCCTGCGTGGTTCGGACGGAAACGTGGAAATAGTCAGCGGGCTCACGGAAGGAGAAATAATCTTAAGCTCGCCGGAATAAAGAGCATAAGCCCATGAAGCTTATAGAGACCGTCGAATTGCATAAGGCCTACGCCAATGAAGACGTAGAGACGCTGGCATTGGACGATATAACCTTCTCCATAAAGGAAGGTGAATTTGTGGCGATAATGGGACCGTCCGGCTCGGGCAAATCTACCCTACTCCATATTTTGGGCTTTCTGGACCGTCCTACCAGCGGTAAATACTATTTCAACGGCAAAGAGATCTGTTCCTATGACCAGGAAAGCATGGCGCACGTGCGCAACCAGGAAATGGGCTTTATCTTTCAATCCTTTAATTTGCTTTCCCGAACTTCAGTGTTGGAAAACGTTAAACTTCCCCTACTCTATTCAAAGTTTCCGGAAAAAAAATGGGAGGAAATGGCTTTGGGCGCGATTCGCTCGGTTGGATTGGAGCATCGCCTGACCCACGTGCCATCTCAGCTCTCCGGCGGAGAAAAGCAACGCGCCGCAATCGCGCGCGCCCTGGTAAATTCGCCCAGGGTCATCTTCGCGGATGAACCGACCGGCAACCTGGACTCCAAATCGGGACAGGCCGTAATGGAGGTTCTTCAAACTTTAAATATGGAACAGGGCCATACCATAGTTTTAATAACGCACGAAACCTACACTGCCGAACACGCGGAACGCATAATCCGGGTCAGAGACGGACGCATTGAGAGCGACGAAAAGGTCAAGACCAGGCATCTGGCCAAAGAATCTTTCAGAAAATAATGCGCAGTCGTTACCTTCTTAAAACAGCCATAATCGGCCTTAAAACGCACAAGTCCCGTTCCCTGCTCACTATTTTGGGCATAGTGATAGGTATAACCTCCATTATTATGGTTATGTCGCTCGGCCAAGGAGCGCAAAACCTCATTCTTGAGCAAATCCAAAGCGTGGGCTCTAAAATTATCGGGGTCTCGCCCGGCAAGCACCCCACCAGCCTGACGGATTCGCTCTCCACCTTTACCGACTCGCTCAAAAAGAGGGATTTGGAATCTCTGCTCAACAAGGGCAACGTGCCCCATGCCCAAGAAATAATGCCGGTCGTTTTTGGCAGTGAATCCGCGACCTATGGTAACGAAATATATGTGCCAACTATTTTCGGCGGAACCAGTATGGGCTTCCGCATATACGACACCTATCCCAACCAAGGCAGAGTCTTCACGGAAGAAGAAATACTCGGTTATAGTGAAGTGGCGATTATAGGTTCCGAAGTTAAGGATGAGCTATTCGGCAACGATGACGCGCTGGGTCAAAAAATAAAGATTAAGGGCAGAAATCTAAGAGTGGTTGGCATCCTGCCCAAAACCGGCCAAGTCTCCTTCTTAAATTTTGATAAGGTCATCTTCGTGCCCTACACTACCGCGCAACAATATATTTTTGGCATCAAGCACTACAACCGCCTCGTGGTAGAGGCCGACAGCGAGGCAAACATTGAAGCGACCGTAAGCGATATTGAGCGCACCCTGCGCAACAACCACAACATTACCGACCCGGACAAGGACGACTTCTTCGTAGAAACTCAGGCGGACGCGATGGCTATGGTCAGCACTATTATGAGCGCTCTGACCGTATTTCTGGCCGCGATAGCCGCCATATCTCTGGTGGTAGGTGGTATAGGCATTATGAATATAATGCTCGTCTCGGTTACGGAGCGCACCCATGAAATAGGCCTGCGCAAGGCGCTCGGGGCAACCAACAACAACATCTTGAGCCAGTTCCTGCTGGAAGCGATCATACTGACCGGCCTAGGAGGCATAATAGGCATCGCCCTCGGAGGCGCCTTATCGTTCTTAATCGCCACCGTTCTAACTAACTTTTATGGTATGGAGTGGGGTTTCTTCCTGCCCCTATCTTCCGTAATACTGGGCATTGGAGTTTCTTCCGCAATAGGGCTAATCTTCGGAATCTATCCCGCGAGACAGGCTGCTAAAAAAGATCCGATTGAGGCCTTGAGGTATGAATAGTCATAAAAGATTCAAGGTGGGACAAGCCGCCATAATTAGAAATAAAATGGGGCAAATTTTGATATTAAAGAAAAATGATTCATGGATGCTGCCCGGAGGCAGGCTGGAAGAAAATGAAACCTGCGCCGAAGGATTGCTAAGGGAGATTAGAGAAGAAACCGGGATAGTAGATTTGTTGATAAAAAAAGTGCTGGACGCAGACACAAGTGATGATAAGGATTCTTATGTAACTACATTTTTGTGCGAAATCGAAAATAACCCAAAGATAGTTTTGAGCAAAGAGCATCAGGAATTTGCCTGGATCAAACCGGAAGATGCCGAATTATACAAATTTTGGCATCCTAAAATATTAAAAAGGATATCCCTGTTGCTAGAAAACGGCGCGGGCTAAAGCTGCATCACGTCCCGCACCGTAACCGCTAACATCAAAAGTAGGAGCAAAACCAAGCCGGTGGTATTTATGCCTATCTCTATTTTACGCGAGACCGGAGAGCCTTTTATCTTTTCTATGAGTATCAGCAAAAACCTGCCTCCATCTAAAGCCGGGATTGGCAACAGATTAAGGACTGCCAGATTTATGGATATAAGCGCCAGAAGATGGATAAAGAATACGATACTAACGCGCGCGCTCTCTTGCGCGACAGAAAATATTCCAACCGGCCCCATAATACCTTCCGGCAGTCTGCCATACTGAATTAAACTGTTGAAGATGAGCGCCAAACCCTCAAAGGTTTGAGCAATAGACTGCCAAGTCATAATTACTCCGTCCTTTAAAGCCGTTCCAAGTGGCCTAGGAGTTATGCCCGCCAGGATTATGCCGGTCGCGCCCTGTCCCGGAGCGGGATTAATCCTGGGCGTAACCTCGATTTCTTTCGCCTCGCCCTTTCGCTCAATATGTATTTTTATCGCTTGGCCTCCGTTCGCTTTTCCGAATTTAATAAACTCCGCATCCGTCTTGAAATTTAAAATTTGGTCTTGAGGCAATATGCCTGCCTGCTCCGCGGGAGAGCCCTCCTGCACACCCGCCACAATCAAATTATCGGAAGAGCCGACCCACAAGACACCCGAAAAAAGAACCCAGCCTAAAACAATGTTTATGGTTATGCCCGCTAGAATAACTACACTCCGTCGCCAAGGGGGCTGGTTAAAAAACAATTTTCTCCTCTCTTCCGGCGGATAAGATTCCAAAGCCTTATCGTCGCCCAACAATCTTTCATTCTCTCCGGCGATGCGAACAAATCCGCCCAAAGGCAAGAGGTTTATACTATAAATTGTACCCCCCTTCTTTTTGGAAAATATTTTCGGGGGGAAACCGAAACCAAACTCCTCTACCTTCATTTTGAAAGATTTCGCCGCGAAAAAATGCCCTGCCTCGTGACTCAAGACCAATAAAGCCAAACCCAAGACTACCAATATTCCAGTTAGCATAGGGCTTATTATAGCAGTAAAATGGCTATTCGCTAAGTTCCGCTATCTTGCTATTCAATAAGTTCTCTACCTGCTTATTAGCCGCTTCCGTACTCTTTTGGATCTGTTCCTTGCCTTTAAAGGCCTGGTCCTCGGTTATCTGCCCGGAGTCCTCCCCTGCTTTAACTTTTTTATTCGCCTCATCTCTTTCGCCCCGGATTGATATGCGCGCGTCTTCCGACATTCTTTTAACCAATTTGGTCATTTCCGCGCGTCGTTCGTCGGTCAAGGGCGGTAAGGAAACACGCACGATGTTACCGTCGTTTGAAACCGAAAATCCCGCTTTGGCGGTTTCAATCGCTTTGGCTACCGCGCCCACCGCGCCCTTATCCCAAATACTGACCTCAATGTCTCTGGGCGGGCGGATAGAAAGGGACGCCAGTTGTTTTATTTGCATTATCTGACCGTAATATTCCACCTTAATATCTTCCAAAAGTCCCACCGAGGGACGATTACTGCGCACACCCTGCAATTCGGACTGGAAAAAGCCCGTTACCTGATTTAGCTTGCCCTCTAATTCTTTTATTATTGATTCCAACATTTTTGGTTATTGTTGCGTGTTAATTGTTATGTGATACGTCTTATCTATTGTCTATATGTCGCGAGAGCGCACTCAGCTGTATCCGCGGATTAAGATTAAAGGAACTAACCTGCCTGCGCAACTCCAAAAGATAGTGCCAAAAACCTGCCTGTCTGTAGCCGGATTGACTAGCAAACATAGCCAGAGCCTCCAAAAAATTATCCAACCTGAAAGTTTCGTCTTCCAGCATCTCTTTAATAAATGCTCCCCTCGCCGCGCCTTGCAGTTTTAGATACTTCCCAGCCAGGCCCAGCCCGCGAGAGAGAGCGCTGTCCTTATCTGTTAGCTCCGCCGCCAAGCCCGGCAAGCCCAAAGACTTTTCCGCCATACTTACGGATTCCTCTTTGGACATACTGAAATCCGTCTGTAACCATTTTTCTATCTTCTTCAGAGAAACCGGACCAAAATAAATCTTACGAAATCTGGATTGGAGGGTTGGCCTCAAGGACTCTGGGTCTTCAACAACTAAAATCAGAAGGCTTGAAGCGGGAGGTTCCTCTGTAATCTTAAGGAGCGCGTTTTGCGCCTCATCCGTCAGCAACTCCGCCCGGTCTATTATTAGCGTCCGATTAGCGCTGCGGTTTGGTTTTTGCCAAAGAAATTTTTTTATCTCGCGGGCGCGATCTATGCCGATTGAATTGGACTCATCCGTCGCAACCACTAAGGCATCGCCCAGGGGTGCCTGGGATTCTTTTTCAAACACCCCGTTTTCCAAATAGTTGCTCAACGCGCGCGCGAACGCGAACTTACCGACCCGGGCCGGACCGTAAAATATGTAGCTTTGCGCCAGGCTCCCACCGTCCGCCCAAGCGCAAAATTCCTTTTTTAACTCTTCGTGGCCAATCAACATTAGTAAGTAGATAGTAGTGAGCAGTAGGTAATGTAAGTATCTAATAAAATCGAATTCGTGGTAATTTTATACTACATTCTACCTGCTACCTACTCCTCTTACTAGCGTTTATTGAGCAGGGTTTGTTTGTACACCTCCAAATGGTCTAAGATCAAGCCTGTGCCTTTAGCCACGCAGAAAAGCGGGTCTTCCGCCACGTAAGCGGCCACGCCCAAAAATCTTTCAAAAAATTCGGAAAGGTGATGCAACTGGGCGCTTCCTCCGGAAAGTATTATGCCCTTGCCCATAATATCCGCCACCAGCTCCGGCGGAGTTTCGTTAAAAACATTTTGGACGGCAGAAGCTATGTCTATTAGTAGTGGCTGTAACGCCTCCGCTATCTCGTTACTATTTAGAACAACATCTTTAGGTAGCCCGTTGGTCAAGCTGCGCCCGCGCAATTGATGCTCTGTCTTTTCTTTAGTGGGCAGAGCAGAGCCAATCTCTATCTTCACCGTCTCGGAAGTTTGTTCGCCAATGGCCAGAGAATATTTCTTTTTAACAAAGTCCGTGATGGCTTGGTCAAATTTATTACCCGCGATACGCACGCTGGCCCAAGAAACAATATTACCCAAAGCGATAACAGCCACCTCGGATGTGCCTCCGCCCATATTTACAATCATATGCCCGGAACGAGCATTAATCGGAATTCCGGCACCAAGCGCCGCCAGAACCGGTTCGCGCACAATAAAAACGTTCTTCGCGCCCGCCTCTTCGCCCGCGTTTATAACCGCTCTCCGCTCAGTCTGGGTAATTCCCGCCGGGACGGAGATAATCACGTCTGGCTTAAAGATATTGCCTCGTCCCACCGCCTTACGGATAAAGTAGGTAAGAAGCGCCTTGGTGATGTAATAGTCCGCGATTACGCCATCTTTGAGGGGTCTATAGGCCACTATTTCCTCGCTGGTACGCCCAATCATCTCCTTAGCTTCCACCCCCACCGCTAAGACCGTATTTTCGGGCTTACGGAGAGCTACAATGGTCGGTTCATTGATGATAAAACCACGACCCGGCACAAAAACGACCGTGTTCGCAGTCCCTAAATCTATACCTATTTTGCGGGTAAACATCTTTGTTTTGCGGGCTATTTAACAGGCTCTATTCTACGCCGAAGGGCCCATTTTTTCAAATGAGCCCTTCTTCAAACAGTTGGAATAGCTAACCCTTATTTAGCTTGCTTACTTTCCACAAAACCGGTGATGGCCTGCATAATTTCAAGCGGAATAGTGAACACTACCGTATTGGACTTATCCGAAGAAATATCATTAATGGAGTTTAGGGTACGCAAGTGCAAAGCGCCCCTCGAAGCTCCCAATATTTCCGCCGCTTTGGCCAAATTGTGCGCCGCTATTACTTCTCCTTCCGCGTTTATGATGACGGCTCTGCGCTCGCGCTCCGCCTCCGCTTGCTTGGCGATAGTGCGCACCATATCCTCCGGCAAATCAATATCCTTAAGCTCAACCGTTACCACATCCGCGCCCCAGTCCTTGGTGGCCGCGTCCACAATCTGCTCAATTTTTTCGGAGATACTCTGTCTCTCTGCCAGAAGCTCGTCCAGCGTTACCGAACCACTGATGTTGCGCATCGTGGTCTGGGCCAACTGTATTACCGCGTAATCAATGTTCTGTATATCTATAATCGCCTTGGCCGCGTCCGTGACCTTGTAGTAAATAACCGCGTTAATCTTAGCGGAAACGTTATCCTTAGTGATGGCGTCTTGCGCCGGTACATCCACCGTCTTAAGACGCATATCTACCTTCTTCATCGTCTGGAAAACGGGAATAACCAGTCGCCAGCCAGGCCCGACGGTGCTGGTGAATCTACCCAAAGTGAATTTCACACCTCTTTCCCACTGATTAATTTGGCGAATACTTACCAAAATTATGACTACGACGAAGGTTATTAAGTAATACATTTTTGTTTATTAAATGACGACCTGGTTAATTGGATGAATACTAACTCTAAAGAACCCTAATTTCAAATCTGGCGGGCGGGCTAAAATATTTAGGCTAGATTTATGTTCTCTGGACACCTCCAAGACAATCCTAGCGATTTAGGCGAATAAATATAAATTCTGTGTCTTTCTGGGCTGTGATTTTGTGCTCAATATTGGATGGTACATAGACCACGTCCTCGTTTGCATAACTCATGCCCTGCGTCTCCCTAAACTCTACAAGCCCATCTCCCTTAATCACGAAAAACAGTTCGTCCACTCCCTCATGCTTGTGCCAATCGAAAACCGCCCCAGCCGATAGAAAACCTTTTGTCATAGCCTGAAGCCGTTCTGAAACATGATCTTCTTGGGTTAATATTAATTGCCTCTTCCCGCTTCCGCCATGGGCGTCTTCTATGGGTATGTCCGACAATTTCTTTATGAATGGTTTCTCTTCTGTCATTGAATCTTTTTATGTATTTTACGCTATTACCACAATCCCATCTACACCCCCTGCATTATTTCAACCCTCGCGCCCAGCTTGTTTAGACGATTGCACAAATCTTCGTAACCGCGATTGATGGAGTAGACGTTGCGCAAGACGGAAGTTCCTTTAGCGGCCAACATACCGATTAGAATAATGACTGCCGGACGCAAGGCGGGCGGGCAGACTACCTCCGCACCCCGCAGTTCGGTCGGACCGTTCACATAAACTCGGTGAGGGTCGGCCAAAATCACATCCGCGCCTAGCTTGACCATTTCCATGTAGTAAATTGCCCGATTTTCATAAGTCCAGTCGTGAATTAAAGTGGTGCCCTTGGCCTGGGTAGCTACCGGCACGAAGAAGGGCAAGTTGTCTATGTTTATGCCCGGGAATGGCTGAGCATGTATCTTTTCCTCCAGCGCCTTCAGCTTGGACGGCAGAGTTTTTATGTCCACCAAATTGGTGTAGCCATTATAAGACTTGTAACGCTTTAATATTTTGTACTTGAAACCCATCTTCTCCAACTTCAGAAGTTCCAGCTCCAAAAAGTCTATCGGGCAACGTTCAATGGTTATGGAAGAGTTGGTAGTGGCCGCGAGCGACAAAAACAACATTGACTCAATGGGATCTTCGCCGGGGTAAAAAACTACCGGTGAATCAATCTCCGACTTGCCGTAAATCCTAAGAGTGCTGGTGCCTATGCCCTCCACTTGCACGCCCAGGGCTTCCAAGTAGTGGCAAACGTCCTGGCCCATATAGTTGGCTGAGGCGAATTTGACGGTAGTTACTCCGTCGAGCCGTGCCGCCGCCATAACCACATTTTCGGTTACCGTGTCTCCCGATTCGTAGAGCACTACCTCTGACGCCCTTAGCCGACTGGACCTAACATGATAATAACCATGCGTGGCCTTAATCTTCACGCCCAATTTCTCTAGGGCGAAAAGATGCGGTCGCACCGTGCGTCTGCCCAATTTACAGCCACCCGGATAAGGCAGTTTGAATTCCGGAAAAAGATGGATAAGCGGGCCGAGCAACATTAGCACGCTACGGGTGCGGGTGGCGGATTCGGTGTTAAGTCCCGCCAGGTTAAGCTTGGCGGGCGGAACGATTTCCAAGTCATTGCCCTCCAGCCATTTGGTTGATACGCCCAAGCTTTCCAGTACCTCCAACAAACGATACACCTCTTCTATGCGAGGCATTCTTTTCAGAATCGTTTTATTTTTATTGATGAGCGTGGCCATTAAGAGGCCGACCGCGGAGTTTTTGGAAGTATTGGTAACTATCGTGCCGGAAAGCTTGTGCCCGCCCTCAATCTTGAAGTTAACCGCTCCGCTCGCGAGTTGAATAATCGGTCGGTTTAGGGCATGGCTTAATTTACCAAGCATTTCGGTTGAGAAATTTTGCTCGCCCGCCTCCATGCGCGCGATAGCGCTTTGGCTGGTTTTAAGCTCTTTGGCTAAATCCTCTTGGGTTAAACCCAATCTTTCCCGTAAGTCCGCGATAAACTTACCTATTTTTTCCTGCTCGTTTTCCACAACTGGCGCTTTTTTAGTTTTCTTGTCCATAATATTTTTGCTTATTTTTATAAGCCACGTGTTATATGTCCTTTATTAGTAGTATATCACATATGATATAACACAAACAAGCCCCTGTGGATAAGTTAGAGTCTTTACTAGTCCGAGCCTATACCCCCAAGCTTGTCTACCCGATCTTTTCTTTAAGATAAGCCTTTAGCTCCCCTATCTTCATTCGTTCCTGCTTAGCTGTATCACGGTCGCGCACGGTAACGGTGTCTTTTAATTCCTCTCCCTTCTCGCCCAGGGTATCAAAGTCTACCGTAATGCAATAAGGCGTACCGATTTCATCTTGCGCGTAGTAACGCTTACCCACATTGCCCCGGTCGTCCCAGGCGACATTCATATCCTTTCTAAGTAAGTCGTATATCTCTCGCGCCTTCTCCACCAACTGGGGCTTGTTGGCCAGAAGCGGGAAAACGGCCACCTTGTAGGGCGCCATAGACGGTTTTAGCTTGAGATAAACTCTCTCGCCGTCCTCTTGATAGGCGCTCACCAATATCGCAAGCATGGCCCGGTCCACGCCCCAGGTTGGCTCTATCACATGCGGGATAAACTCTTCCCCGGTTTGCGGGTCTTTGTAGGCCAGATTTTCTCCGGATTCTTTTTGGTGCCTGCTTAGGTCGTAGTCCGTGCGATATGCCAAACCAAACAGCTCTTTCTGCCCGAACGGGAAATCAAATTCAAAATCTATGGTGCGCTTGGAATAAAACGCTCGGTCCTCTTCCGATATTTCTACCTCGTGGACCAGGTCCAAGTTGATACCCACCTCCCTCATCCATTCATTCATTTGCTCTTTCCAGTGTTCAAAGAACTCCTGCCAACCGGATTCATGTATGAAGTATTCTATTTCCATCTGTTCAAACTCCCGTGTGCGAAAAATGAAATTGCCTGGCGTTATTTCGTTCCGGAAAGCCTTACCGATTTGAGCGATACCAAAAGGAACTTGCTTGCGGCTAGTAGTCAAAACATTTTTAAAATCCACAAACATAGCTTGCGCCGTTTCGGGACGGAAATAGACCGTATTAACGCTCTCTTCAGCTGGACCCAAAAAAGTCTTGAGCATTAAGTTGAATTGCTTCGGCTTCGTGAAATTTTCCCCTATTAGCTTGAAGCTAGACACCAGGTGTTTAACATCTGAATGCTTTTTGGTCAGGTGATCAAACATCTCCTGCGTCGCCTCTGGAGAATGCGGATCGTCGCAACGAAATCGTTCGTGACATTTTTCACACTCTATGAGCGGGTCGGAAAAATTAGATAAATGCCCGCTCGCTTCCCAGACCTTGGGATTCATAATAAGTGCCGCGTCTATGCCCACCATGTCGTCCCGCTGGTGCACAAACTTCTTCCACCAATAGCTCTTGATATTATTCTTAAGCTCTACGCCCAAAGGACCATAGTCCCAGGAGTTGGCCAATCCCCCATAGATCTCTGAGCCCGGGAAAACAAATCCGCGCCTCTTACAAAGACTCACAATCTTTTCCATCAAATCCGATTTCTCCTGTTTTTTCTCCATCTGTTTTGTTTATGTTGTCTGATTTCTGACGATTAAATCCTATTTCTTAATTATTGTCCAACTGATCTACTGCCGCCAAAACTCGTATCGCCTGGCAGGTTGGTGTCTATCGCGGATGCGCTACCGGTTATGTCTAGATCGGTAAAAAGGTCTTTGGCTGTTAGCTTGCTCTCGCTTATTAAATTAGAATCTTTGCCGATCTCGTTCGCGCCAGGAGTATTTTCTACCTGGAAGATGGCCTCCAGCTTGCCGCCCACAATACCCTGCGCGGCGGCGATACTGCCCACATCCCAAACGACCTCCCCTGTTTGGGAATTATATTCTGGCTTGGAACCTGTCGTGCTCTTGGTTGTGCCGGTAAACTTGGTGTTGGGACGAAGATAGGCGGAAACCCGCGCGTTACCCATATCGGTGGTGTAGTTTTTTAATATCCAATGAATCGTGTATCTGGTCGGAACGTTGACCTTGGGCGGATAAGGTCCGGAGTTAAGAATGCCGGACGAAGCATCTCGGAAAAAAGCCTTGGCCTCCAGGCCTAAATATCCAGCCAGCTTGCTCTCTAGGCCGGTCATTGACATTGTCTTGTCTCCGCTTGCGCCGGCCGGCACGGTGGGAGATTCAATTTGAGCGTCAACCCGCACGGAATAATCTTTGTCTGTTAATTTAGTGGGCGCGAATTGCTTCTTCATTTGAACATCAAAAGTCACTCTACCCGTCCCGCCAGGCAAAATGGAAGCTAGAGTTGGAGTCGTGGCCTTGTTCCATGTAATCGTGTTCCTAACCGAGTTAAGCGATCCCTCCGTACGCAAGCTGTATAAATCTAAAGCCTGCCCCACCAAGTTCGCCTCTATGGATAAGTTAGAGAGAGAGGTATTGGAATCGTTGCGATAGTTAATGGTGTAGCGAGCAATCTGACCGAAATTTAAAACTCCTTCCGAAGAGCCATTCACCTGAACCCCGATAACAAGGGGTGAGGTCGCGATGCCTATTTTAATCGCCTGTCCGCTAATAGTATATGTCTGACCCTGGTAAGAGGCGGTAATAGTTCCATTAAAAACGTACTCTCCGGCAACCTGCCCAACCAGATTCCCGGTAATAGCTATTTCTCCGTTCTTGCCGGCTGCCAGAGACCCTAGATCCCAAAAATTATTACCATGCGAAGGCTCGACACTACTCTCCTTATATTGAAATACGGGCGGGTATTCCAGCTTTAACTGAACATTTTCCAGGTCCTGATTGGTGTTATTCACATAATTTATTCCTATATCAAAATTCTGACCGGCGAAAACTTTCTCCGCCGCGGAGAAAGACAAAGAAATAGACGATTGCCCGATTGAGATACTGGCCTCTTTTTTAGATTCAAATTCCGCGGAGGGATTACTCTCTAGCCCATAAGTTATCTTGGCTGATATTCTTTTAACGGACTGGACTCCGTTTGTGACTATTAAATTAAATGACTGCTTATTTAAACTGCCGGGACCGATATCCCCTATCATTTGCTCCGAAACTTTTAGCTCGCCCGACTTTCCCACAAAAGATATCCCTTCCGGCAAAATAAGCGACATCCTGGCATTTTTAATAATCTGATCATTGGGATTGGAAAAATGGACAGACACTTCAAACGGTTGCCCAACCGACACTTCCGCAGGAGTTTGAAATTCCAATTCCACGCCGGCGGGCGGGGGCGCGAACCAAATAAAATAGGCGCCCACGGCAGCGATCGCCAGCACGACCAAAACCGCCAAAACAACCAAAACTCTTGTCATCTGAGTCATAATTTATATAAATATTAGCTCATTTGGCCGTAATTGAGAAGAACACTCCCCGCAGAAAAAATCCTGGCTACGGACGTGAAAAGACGCTACCTTAACATGACCGCAAATGTGGCAAGCGGCATGATCCGGGTCCCAGCCCAATAGTTTAAGTATCTCCCGCCAAGACAAGCCGTCTTTGGCGACCTCTTGCCATAACTTATCCTCGGGCTGATTATCCGCTAAAAGACCGCTGAGTAGGTGGAGTTTTTCTAGATCCGCGCTAACCTTACCAATCTTGAGGGCGTCCACCACCTGAACCAAATTGCCCTTCTCTATCACTCTTACCCGCACCAAATTGCCCGGCTGGAGGTGAGAGGCTAGTTTGGAGGTTATTTTTCTTAAGCTCTGCGCGCGCGCCAGAAGTTTGCCCATTTTCTCCATAAACAAAATCACCCGTGCGTCCGAATTGCCGCGCGGCAAAACCTCTAAAACGATAGCCCGACCCAAATGTTCGTGCATTACTCCATAAATTGCATCTGAAATACCTCTTCTAGCGCGTTCGGTAGTTCGGTCGTGCCATCACTACCGCTAAAATGTCCCTTATTGTGTTCGGTTATTATTTTCGCTCCGAGTTCTTTTTTAAATATTTCTCTGTTGCTTAAAGGGACGAACTTATCATTATCCGAAAATATCGCGGAGAACCTGCGGGCATGCTGTCTTACTTTCCAGAAATCTATTTTAGTCGTGAGCCAGGGCTGGGCGATCCTGCGTTCTTCTTCTGTTTCAAGACCGCTCACCTCTATCCACCCGCCCACAAAAACCGCTCCGCGCGCCTGAACATCCTGACTAATGCCGGCTAAATATCTTAGGATTGCCTGGCAGCCGATGCTGTGTCCGACAAAGTAAGTTTGATTATCTATCGCGCCTACTGCGTTAGCAATGCACGACACCCAATCTTTTATAATCGGTTCGCCCGGATTCGGCATCTCAAGGATTCTAGGCTTGAAACCCCTATCTGTGAGATTTTTCTTCAGCCAAGGAAACCAGCCCTCTTCTGGACTGCCATCCCAACCGTGCACGATAAAGACCCGCTTAGGCATGGAGCAATTGTAGCACTAATCCACCAGCCACTGCACCCGCCCGATGGTGCCGTCCGTGAGGCGAACTTTTATGCCACGGGGGTGATTGCTAATGGAGGTTAAAACGTCTTTTACTATGCCCTGGACGTATTTGTTCGTGCCATAATTCTCTTTCTCTATAACCCAAACCGCCACGCCCGGGCGGATTTCGCTTCTTTTAGGTGGCGCGGGGTTATCGGGAGACATCGTATAAAATATCCTCTTCTCTTTAATATAAAATCAGTTAAGAATATAGTCCCAGCCCGGTTGCCAAGAACGGGTCTTGCGCCAGTCTTCGGCAAAAGCCTGCTCCCAGGTCTTCCCCTTAAGCAGAACGTCGAGCGCGAGCTGAGGCGCCTTATGAGCGACAATCGCGACGGATTTACCGTCATAGTTAGCTTTTAAAAAATCCAAAAAATCAGAAATTCTGGCCTTCACGTCTTCATAGCTTTCCCCTCCTGGGAATCTTTCGTCCAATAGCTTCTCGCACATTGGCTCAACCACCTCCGAAGGCTTAGCATTGTATTCCCCGTAGTTGCACTCTCTAAGTCTTTGGTCGGGTATTATGGGAGCTAACCCTTCAAATGCCAGCCTTGTCGAATTGGTTGCCCTTTTGAGATCGGAGCAGAAAACCACATCAAATTTTTTATCTTTTATCTTGTCTCTAAGCTCAGTGGACTGTCTTACTCCCAAATCCGACAACTCTACATCATACCATCCGGACGATATGTCTTTTTCGTTATCCGTGGTCGTCCCGTGAACAAAATAGGTGATGTTTACGGACATAGTTTATTCAATTGAGCCTCTAATTAGATCCGCCACCTTAGCCAATTCCTGCTCTGGGGTTTTCTCTCTTGATCCGGGACGGTATAGAAATTTCCTCGGCTCATATTCCGTTATCCCTTCGTCCCCGGTCTTTCGGGGAAGCATATGGAGGTGAAAGTGCGGGATGGATTGCCCAGCTAGGTCGCCTTCATTCCAAGCATAATTAAATCCTTCAGCTCCGAATGATTTTATGAGAGCCAGCTTCAGCTTCTTTTTTAAATCAAATATGTCTTCAACCTCATCGGAGGTAAGCTCCTCAAAGGTAGGCACACATCTAATCGGCGCAATCAAAATATGGCCGGGAACTATTGGGATGTTAGTCGGGAAAGCCCACGCTGAACGATTCCTTACGATCGTTCTTGTTTTTAGTTCTGGCAATTCGCAATAAGGGCAGGTCATTTTATTACTACGGCATTATATCACTCTTCTTTGTGCCTAAAACATCTCACGCAAAGTCTACTAATAGATCCTAAGACTTATATCTCTTCACTTCTTCTTTGGCCTTTTTGATAAACTTTCCAAATCGGCGGTCCTTCTCTCTCTTTTCTAGCTCGGTCATTTCATAGTGCTTGGCCTCCTTCTTCAGATTAATATAGTTTAAGTATTTATCTTTATCCAATTTGCCGGCTTTGAGGGCGAGTAGAACTCCGCAACCGGGCTCCTCTATGTGGGCACAATCAGCATACTTGCACTTATCGGCCAAAGCCGTTATTTCATCAAATAAATTGTCTATGCCCGCGCTCACGTCCGTCATCCCCACTTCCCGCATGCCCGGGTTGTCTATCACAATCCCCCCGTTTTCCAAAAAATACATTTCCCGGTTGGTGGTGGTGTGCCTGCCCTTGCCGGTACTAAGACTTATCTCCTCGGTCTTTATAACATTTTCTCCGAGCAGTTTATTAATCAAAGAGGACTTTCCAACTCCGGACGAACCCAAAAAACAATAGGTCTTCCCGCTTTGAATGCGGGCCTTAAGCTCGTCCAATCCCTCTTCCGTCCTGGTGCTGGTAATTACAATATCTGCGTCCCCGAACCTGGCTCTAAGCTGGGTTAATTTTAGGTCAAGTTCCGTTTTAGAGATTAGGTCTGTTTTGTTGATTATTATGGCAGGCTTCACGCCCCCGTCGCCTACTATGGCAAAATATCTCTCCAATCGGTTCAAATTGTAATCTCTATCCACCGACTCAACCACAAATGCCACGTCAATGTTCGTCCCGATAATCTGTGTCTCGCTCTTTTCCTTAAGTCTGTCTCTATCTCCATGCTTTCTTTTGATTATCGTTCTTCTCGGCAATACGCCCCGAATAATGGCCTGCCCCTGGCCGAGCACAGCAATCGCCACCCAATCTCCTACGGCGGGATAATCTTCTCGGGAGACGGCCTCAAACATCCGCTTACCGGTTATCTTCGCCAGGTATTCCCCATCCGCGTTCTTGACCTTGTAGACTCCCCTATGCTGAACCACGACCCGTGCAACCGAAAATTCGGCCAGTCCTAATTTATTGCGATTGACCTCAAAAGAATCGTCGTAACCGAGGTCTTCAATTTTCATTTTGTTGGTGCACAGGATGGGACGATGTTATAATTTTCTTCCGATTCAAGACACTTTTCCACGACATTTTCTAGAACCACACATGCATTTGAAAACAATCGTTGATGGACCCAGCTTTTCGTAATCAGATGTTATCTCCTCTCCTTTTTTTATAGCTCTTCTCGCGACATCCCGGGAGTTTCTAGCGATAGTATTTGCATCACAGGAATGATTTACATATCGTTCCGGTGGTTGCATTAAAAAATACTTTCCCGGGGCTGGATGGTTAATATAGCGCCGCTCCTTCCGTGATAATTTTTTTAAATCTTCCTTATTGATCGTCAGCGGATTCCAGCGCATCACAACCTCCCCTTTTTTAAAACTCCTGGCAGCAAAAACGCCCATGCCAGATAATCGGGATTTTTTAACAACTACGTCTTTTCTCATTTTCTTAGTGCACGGGATGGGATTCGCCTCTCGCATTACTATGCTCGAAACCTTCGGCTCCTCTTCGGAGCCTGCGGCCCGCGGTTCGAATCTGACTATACAAAACAAAACGTGATACTCATAAAGAATATCACGTTCTGTTTTTTGTGCACGGGGCAGGATTCGAACCTGCGTAGCCATAAAGGCGATAGATTTACAGTCTATTGCAATTGACCGCTCTGCCACCCGTGCATGTAAAACCACTCCCACGCCCTCCGCTCAAAACAGCGTCATGTGGGCGCATCTAATTTAACAAAAATTAGCCCTTTTCGGCAATAGCTAGAGCCTACTCCCCTCCCTCCATATTCTTGTCTCCGGTTATTTCGTTGAAGTCTATTCTGGGCTTACCGTTCTGCTCCATATTCATTTTCCTTAGCTTACCGGTCAAGACATTGTCCATGCGCAATATATATACCTTTAGCTTGCGAAAGAACTTGCCCATATAGTTATTAAGCACCTGGTCCAGCCGGTTCGGCATCTCGGAAGTCAGCCAGCGCTCCAAAAGAGACGCCTTCTGCTCCCCATTGTCATCTGAAATCCTGGGTAGGGCGCGCGCGGAGAAATACAAAACCACGCCCACCGCTATCATTAAAGTAGTTGAAAATATGAATTGAATGGCATCCATTGATTTAAGCCCAGCTAAACTGGGGCTCCCTAATTATAACGCGAAACGAGCGAAGCGGGTAATACGTACGTTTTCGCCAACCTTGGCGATAACCTCCTTAACTAAGATGTCTACCGTCTTAGATTCGTCTCTAACGTAAAGTTGCTTCAATAAATCTTCCACACTCTCCACTTCCACCGCCGCTATCTGCATAACTAGTTCTTGCGCCAATTGCTGGAAGGGATCAGAACGGACCACGAAGTCGGTCTCCGCCCTTATCTCCAAGAGAACGCCGATACGATTATTATGAACATAAGTCTTAAGTAAGCCCGCGCCGGTTTCCCGCTCGGAACGCTTGCCCACACTAGCCAAACCACGCTCCGCAATGAGCTTTTTTGCTTTTTCCATATCGCCCGCCGCATCCTCCAATGCTCTCTTGCACTCCATTACGCCCGCGCCGGTCAATTCTCGCAACTGCTGAACTAAACTCGCTGGTTGAGACATAAAATTTTATTTAATTTTTATTACCCGCTAATTTTACTTCTTATCCGCGGATGGTTCCACTTTCTCTTCCGCGGGCTTGACTACCGGCCGTGCCGCAATACCGGATTTTACCGCTTCTCTTACCTTACCCAAGAACCAACTAATGCCCACGCGCGCCTTATTGTTTCCCAAGACCAGATAGTCCACCGTGTCCGGATCAACATCCGTGTTGGAAAAGGCGATTACCGGAACATGCATGTGGTGCGCCTCTCGCACGGCAGTCATATGCATATTGGAATCAATAACCAACATCAGCGCCGGCCGGCCGTTGTAGTTTTCCAGTCCACCTAAAAGCTCTGTAGTTTTCTTAGTTTCTTTCTCAAAGCCTAATCTTTCTTTCTTGGTATATTTTTCAAGTAGGCCCTGAGCCAAATCATTTCTTAACTTCTTAAAGTGCTCAATGCGAGTTAGTATTATGCGTCCATTAGTGAGAGTTCCACCCAGCCAGCGCTTATTGACTACCGGAAAGCCAAACTCATTCGCGAAAGTTACCGCCTCCTCTGCTTGCGGTTGAGTCGCAACAACCAGAATGCTGCCTCCGTTTTTTACCCTGTCTTCAATAACCTTTAGGGCCTCATCTAGCAGCTCCTTGGTCTTGATCAAATTGATTATCTCTATGCCACTGCGATTACCCAAAGTGAACTGTTTCATTTTGGGATGGGTCTTGCTCTTTTTACGGCCATAATAAATACCCGCCTCCACCATATCCTTAAAGGCCGGGTCCGTAAAAATCTCTTCTACTTTAGCTATTGTTTGGTCTTCAGTCATTTTTATTGATAATAGCCCCTTAGGGGCACGGCAGACAGTATAGTAAAAAAAATGGGCCTTGTAAAGACTAGAATTCCACCATCGGCTTGGCATCCTGACCGTCGTGGTAGGGGTGCTTAATGTCCTTAGTTTCCGTCACTAGATCCGCTAAATCAATCAATTCCTGGGGCGCGCCTCGGCCGGTCAGCATCAGTAAGCTATCTTCGGGATAATCCTTAATAGCGTTTAAAACTTCTTGTATCGTCAGCAACTCCAAAGAAAGCGCGACATTAATCTCGTCTAAAACTATTAGGTGCCAATTACCGGACTCCCGCTCTCTCCCGAACTCCTCCAGGGCGCTCTTGGCCGCTCGCGCGTGCTCTTCTCGGGGCAGTTTGTCTCCCAAAATCCCCACAAACCCCAAGCCTCTTTTTCTTATTTGAAACTTATCGTTTGATATATGATATTTTTCCCCAAACTTATCTTCCCCCGATATCCAGGGGCCCTTAATAAACTGGATCATAAGCGCGGACTTACCCCGCCCCAAAACCCGCATCATCTGCCCCAAGGCGGAAGTGGTCTTCCCTTTACCATCTCCGGTTATCAATATAATCATTTGAGAAATAATGGCTTATATCCAAACCTCTCTAGGTCACCCTCTAGGTCGCTGTACTTTTTGCCACAGACCATGCCTCCCGCAATAAACGTTTCCTGAGTCACTTCCCGCAGGCAGAAGTCGGGCATTACAAAACTATCTTTTTCCTCCACGGTCTTGAACTCAATATCCACCAAGACCAGGCCCTCCAGATTATCTTTGAAAACGTCTACTTCATAGCTCGCACCATTCTGCTCGTAATAGTAACGAATCTTGCGGACCCTCTTGCCCGGGAGCGTGCTTATTTCCGAATATTCTTCGGGGGTAAGAGGTACGGTCGTTTCCAGCTGATAAGAAGAGTCGCCCTCCTTTAGCGGACGCTTTTTGGTTATGTCGTATTTATCTCCCGACTTTCGGATGCGTAGCCCGGGATGAACCGCGGAAGACGGAAGATAAATATCCAAAATCTCCTTGCTGGGGAATTCCAAAATGCCATCTGGTAAATTTTTCGCTAGATATGTTAGCTCTATCTCTTCCATGTCCAGAATTATAGCAAATTTAAACGATTATCCCTCCGCCCAACATTTCTCCGTTCTTCTTATAAAAAACCGCGGACTGACCCTCCGCCACGAACTTCTGCGGATTTTTAAAGACTAGCTTCCAAGTTTGACGTTTGGAATTTAGTACTTGGGACTTCTCCAGCACGGCTGGAGCTAGCGGCTGTCTATATCTTACTCTCGTCCAAACATTTACCTTGGTCCTCTTGCCCCTGTTTGGACCAATCGGATTAATAATATTCAGATCGCTCAGGCGCGCCACGCTACGATACAAAGCCGGACTGCCCTCTTCTTCTACTACCACCACGTTCTTCCTCACGTCCTTCTTAGAAACATAAACTGGCTTGTGTATCTGATTCCCCTTTTGATGCTTTATGTTGCCTACGCCCTGCCTCTGCCCAATGGTATAGAAATGGGCTCCAATGTGCTCCCCTATTTTTTTACCCTTCGCGTCCAACACATCTCCTTTCTTTTTGGGGATATATTTCTCCAAAAATTCATCCATAGAAACCATGCCCAAAAAGCAGATACCTTGGGAATCTTTTTTGTCCGCGGTTGGCAGTCCCGCTCTACGTGCAATTTCTCTAACTTTAGGCTTTAGATAATCTCCTATCGGGAACAAACAATGTTGGAGCTGTCTTTGAGTCAGTGTCCATAAAAAATAGGATTGATCCTTATTTGGGTCTTTGGCTATAGCCAGAGAGTAGCGACCCAAACCTACAAATCCATCCGAATGCTCCGAATCGTCCTTTTTTCGTGGAATTCGGATGTGATTCGGGGTATTCGGATCGCTTTTCCGGCGAAGCCGCACATAGTGCCCCGTAGCGACATAATCCGCGCCCATTTTTAGTGCTCGCGCCAAGAATAAACCGAACTTTATCTCGCGATTGCACATCACGTCTGGATTGGGCGTAATGCCACTCTTGTAACCGCGAATCATATAATCTACTACCTTCTTTTTATACTCCTTTTCAAAATCCCAAACATAGAATGGGATTTTTAAATGCTCCGCTACTCGGCGGGCATCCTCCGCGTCTTTTTCGGAACATCCATCTAAGTTATAACAACGCATAAAAACACCGGTCACGTTATAACCTTGCTTCTTGAGCAAATAAGCGGCTACGGAGCTGTCCACGCCCCCACTCATTCCCACAAATACTTTTTTCGCAATCTTTTTCATGTAACTTCCAAATTATTGAACATCTTGGCAAAAAGACAAGGATAGCGGAACCCGGATTTGACTTTAAATTATATTCTGATATAAGAAAGTCAGCTGTTAAACCAGAAAGGAAGATAAAGAGGATGAGCGCTAGCAGCTCGTTAGTAAACCCGCCCCTCCGGCGGACGCTACCGGACGAGCGCAACGCGCTCGTGCACCGAGTTAAAATCGGTGGGCACAAAGTCTACATCACGGTAGGCTTCTACGAGGACGGCACTCTCGGAGAGCTGTTCCTCGTGATGGCTAAGGAGGGGTCAACCCTCTCCGGCTTCGCGGACGCATTCGCGCGGGCGGTGTCGTACTGCCTACAGTACGGCGTCCCTCTCGAGACGCTGGTAGACAGGTTCAGCCACATGCGCTTCGAGCCATCCGGGATGACCAAGCATCCGCGAATTGGATTCGCAAAATCCATCGCGGACTACATCTTCCGGTGGCTGGATCTGAAGTTTGGCGATCTCGCCAAGGCATCCAGACGGATGGATGTTGAGCGCCGCAGACCACCTGAAGACAGACGCGCCCTCTCCCACAAGTTCGACATCGGTGGCCACCAGGGCTACGTAACCGTCGGGCGATACGAAGACGGCAAGCCCGCCGACTTGTTCCTCGTGATGGCCAACGGGGACTCGATGATCTCGGGCTTCGCGGACGCGTTTGCCAGTGCAATCACAATTGCCCTGCAGTACGGCGTACCTCTCGAGACGCTGGTAGACAGGTTCAGCCACATGCGTTTCGAACCGTCGGGGATGACCAGACATCCGAAGATTCGGTTCGCGAAGTCCATCGTGGACTACGTCTTCCGGTGGCTGGCGATCGAATTCCTGTCTCCCGAAGCTCGTTTCTGCGCGGGCGTAAACGGAGAGAAAGAGCCCGTGCACGGAGATAGGAAGTGCGATGATTGCGACGCGGTCATGTACCGCAATGGGCACGGGTACAAATGTCCAAACTGCGGGACGTATATACCCGACCCCTAAGTAAGATCGACAAGGCTCCACCCGTCCGGGGTGGAGCCAAATCGTTTTTACATATCCCAACTGTTAATTTCCTAATTCAGGTTCCGTCTTAAGCTCGCTCCACATACTCTCCCGTCTGAGTGTTCACTATAATCTTCTGGCCAGATTCTATAAAAAGCGGGGTGTTGACGGTTGCTCCCGTCTCAAGAACGACCTGCTTTACTCCCCCTTGGGCCGTATTGCCCTTCACTCCCGGAGGAGCTTCTTTGACCTCTAGGGTCATCTTAATGGGTACTTCTACCGTCAGAACCTTGTCTCCAAACATAAGGGTAACCACTTCTGTGTTGGCTTTCAAAAACCTTGCCGGGGAACCAACTATCTCTTCTTTTACGGCAAAACGCTTGGACTTATCTCCCGCCTCATGGAACCAACATTCGTCCTTAGAAATATAAATAAAAATCGCTTTCTTGCGCTCCACCTCTATTTCCTCAAAAGAGTCCGAAGCCTGCCAAGTTCTATCCAAAATTTTGCCCGTTGCGAGATTTTGGATCTTGGTGCTTACCACCGCCTTGCGCTGTTGCATGCGCAAAAAATTAGCCTCTATCACTTCGTAGGGATGGCCTTCGTACAAAAATATTACTCCGCGCTTCAGGTCCGTATAGTTAAGCATAGTGAATTAGTTTTTAAGAGTCAGTATTGATCGCGACGGGGATATTATACTCAAATTCCATATTTTGAAAAGGGTTTTAAAGTAAAATCCCCGCTAAGCGGGGATTTTACAAGAAAGCAATCTATTGGCTAAATCTGCGCCTCCGGACCGCCAGCCTGATGCGCGCCATCTTCTACCGGTCGCACATAGGTACTACCCTCCGGCTCTTCAATCTTGAGATTGATATGGGCGTTGTTCTTCCTGCCCACGATACGCAAAAGCGGACGAATGGCATTCGCGGTAGCGCCCTTGCGACCTACCACCTGGCCCATATCCGCCGGATTTACCCTTAAAGATAACAGTACCCCCCGCTCATCTACAGTGCGGACAACCTGCACATCTTCTGGGTGATCCACTAGGGATTTGACCAAGAATTCCAAAAATTCCTTATCGTTCTCTTTATTCATTCTGGTCTGTATTTAAGCTTCTACGACCTTTCTTTTTTTATTTATAAACTGGTCAAACTAAGCAGCCGGAGCGGCCTCTGCCGCTTTCGGAACAGCCTTCTTCATCCTAACAGCTCTCTTCTTGTCGGAAATAACGCCCTCTTTGACTAAAATGTTATGGGTAGTAACGCTTGCCTTAGCACCAACTCCCAGCCAATACAAAATTCTCTCCTTCTTAAAAGAAGCTTTTTTACCGGAAGGATTATAAGTGCCCAAATCTTCGGTGGGAGGGGCAATCATCTTGGACCGCCTTTCTGCCACCACTAGCCTATAGCTGGGTTGATGCTTTTTGCCTACGCGCTGCAATCTGATGACTAGCATAGTATTAGGATAAATTAGAATATTGAATTATGAATTAAGCGAGGTAAGAGTAATATAAAACGAGCCAAAAGGCAAGGATTGGGCGCTGTCTAGACCTCAATACTCAAAGATAAAATCTTAGAAGTTCCATCCTCGTTCATGGTCACGCCATAAAGAAGATTGGCCGCCTCCATAGTGGCCCGGTTGTGGGTTACTAGAATGAATTGGCTGTGCTTGGAAAATTCCTTGAGCATTTCCGCAAACCGACGCGTGTTGCGTTCGTCAAGCGGAGCGTCTACCTCGTCCAATACCAAAAACGGGGGCGGGCTGACGGATATAAGCGCGAAAAGGGCGGCTATGCCCACCAAACTCCTCTCTCCGCCAGACAAGACATCCAGCGAATTTATACGCTTCCTGGGAAGCTTTAGGTCTATTTCTAGGCCCGCCTCTACCTCTTCGTCCTCTTCCACCTTGACTTCATCCGGCACGCGAGCCTCGGCAGAGATCGAGCCCTCTATCTCTGAGACCGCCTGCCTGGACTTGGGTTTTTCCAATTTCAGCTTGGCTTGCCCTCCCCCAAACATAACCCCGAAAAATTTTTCAAATTCCTCATTTATCTTAACCAGGGCGGAACCAAATTCAGTCTTAATCTTCTCGTTTAACTCTGAAATAAGTGCCCGTAAATCAATTCTGGCTTTTTCCAAATCATCCGACTCCCTTTTTAAAAACTCATAACGCTCCTCTGTCTCGCGCGCCTCTTTTAGTAATGCTTCATCTATCTCGCCGATACTGGCCAAATCCCCGCGCAACCTGAAAATGCGGTGTTCTATCTGACCCTTCTCCTCCCCGCCAAGAGACATAAGCGATTCTAGTTTATGAAACTCTTCCTCGCGCCGGCCGCTTTGCTCAACCTGGCGGGACCATTCTTCCATATGAAGACTCAGCCTTTCTAATTCAAACTTTTTCTGCTGTTCCGCGTTATGCCACCTCTCTAACTTATCCTTAGCGGACTCCAACTCCGCCACAGCCATCTTGAAAGCTTGATAGAAAGACTCCTGGTTCTTCTCCAGATGCTTTTCTCGCTCTGATAAATCTTTTAGGCTAGAGTCCAGAAGGGCGAGATCCTTTTTAATTTTTTCAAAACGGTTTTTTATTTCCTGGTTCTGTGCCGGAGGTGCAATTTTACTTTGAATGTTTCTACCGGAAGCCAGAAAATCTTCCACTTCCTCCAATATCTCCCCCACCACTCTTTCTAATTTTTCCGGGTCGTCTAGCGCGACCTCCAGCTTGGTTCTCATCTTTTTGACGAACTCCAGGAGCTCCCTGGCTTCCGGCGTGGCCTGATTCTGAGGAGCCGCCGGAGAATATTCCAACTGGGCCTCCAGACGACCGATTTCCTTCTGAAGCGCGTTTCTTTCGTCCAACAATTTTCTGGTTTTCTCTTTTATCTCCTGCAACTCCTTGCGTTCCTCCGGCTGGTTGGATTCAACCTTGGCTAACCTCAGCTCCGCGGACTCTTTTTCCTTAGAAAGATGCGATAGCTGTTTGTGATGTTCGGCGAGCTCCGATTCCAAAGCTTTCTTTCTACTTTCTATGTCCTGCCAGGCAGAGCCAAAAAATCTATTTTCTAAATCACGTAGTTCCTGCTCCAATACCGCCCTTTTTTCCCAACGTCCGGTCTGGCGCTTCAAAGAACGTAGGTGGGGCAAAATTTCCTCCGTGAGCGCGCTTACTTTATCCAAGTTTATCTGGGTATTTTTAAGACGTCTTTCGGCTTCGCCCTTCTTTAGCTGATACTCTCTTAGCCCCAGCATCTCCTCTACCATTTCTCTTCTCTGAGTAGGATTAGCCTGAATAAACATATCGCTATTGCCCTGCGTAACTACCACTAGCCCGCGCGAACCCAAACGAGCCTGCGCGAAGAAATCAATAATATCTTTTAAGCGAACCTCTGACTTGTTAATAAAATATTGATTATTACCGTCCCGGCTGGCCTGGCGAGTGATGATTATTTCCGAAAAATCCACCGGGAAAAAACCGCTGCTGTTATCAAAATGTAGGCTGGCGGAGGCCTGACCCATGCGCGGGCGCTTGGCCGTGCCCGCAAATATTAAGTCTTCGGATTTGGCCCCGCGCAGATTCTTTGCTTCCCGTTCGCCCAAAAGCCAGCGGATGGCGTCTATCACGTTGGACTTGCCGGAACCGTTCGGACCGACTATGCCGGTAATACCCTCCGGAAAGTCTAAAACGGTTCTCTGAGCAAAAGATTTAAAACCGTTCAGTTCTAACTTTTTGAGAAGATGGGGCATGAAGGCTTATTTGTATTTCTTCAATGCTTCCCTTGCTGCTTCTATTTCAGCTTCCTGTTTAGAAGATCCCTCTCCGCTAGCGACCAACTTATCGCCAAAATAGACCCCTATCTTGAATGTCCTCTTATGCGCCGGACCTATTTCGCTCAAAACCTTATAGCTGGGAGTAACCCTCAACTTCTCCTGGACGATTTCCTGTAGCTCACTCTTTGCATCCTTGTAGCTCTTGGTTTCAAGTATCTGGGGCAAATACTCAATAACAAAACGGTGAATGAAGTTTTTTGCCATCTCAAAACCCTGATCCAGATATATCGCGCCGATTAGAGATTCTATCGCGTTCGCTAGAATTACCTCGCGCGCCTTGGAATTATCCGCTCGTTCGCCCCGCGACATGAGCATTGCGCCATCTAGATCAAACTCCGCCGTGATTTTGCTCAAAAACTGATAATTAACCAGCGCGGCGCGCAACATAGTAAGTTGTCCTTCCGGCTTATCCGGGAAACGGTTATATAGATATTCCGTGACCACTAATTCCAAAACTGCGTCGCCCAAAAACTCCAATCGCTCGTTATGGGGCAGCTCCCACTCTGGATGCTCATTCAAATAAGACCTGTGAGTTAAGGCCTCTTTCAATAAATCTTTATTTTTAAAAACTACTCCTATTCTTTTTTCTAAGTCCATTTTTCGGTTCTCTACTCTTTCTTTTCCTGCAGCCCTCCCTCCTCTTCCCGTTCTTTCTGCTTCAATGCCTTGCGTTCGCGGTAAACCGTGCCCAACACGCCGTTTACAAAACGACCCGCGTTCGGTCCGCCATAGCTTTTTGCAATCTCAATTGCCTCGTTTATAGCGACTTTCGGCGGAACCTCCTCTGGATCGGCATACAAAAGCTCGTATAGACCAATCCGCAAGATATTCCTATCTACTATGGCAATCTTATCCATAGGCCACTCTGGAGCCGCCTTCGTAATTGTCGCGTCTATTTCCTTTAGATGGTCTATCACTCCCTTCATTATCTTCCAGGCAAATTCCGGCTCGTCTATTTCGGGCGCGAATTCGGCTAGATTACGATCCAGCATCGCAACCAAATCTCGCTGGCGATTATAGAAATCCCATTCGTATAAAGTTTGGAGTATGACGCTTCTGATAAGGTGCCTGGTTGCCATAAAGAGCTAACTGTAATTTAGAATAACACAAAACCCCTTATTCCAAAAGGGGTCTCGTGCGACTAGACGAGTTAACTTACTTACTCTTCTTGCCGCACTGCTTGCAGGTGCGATGTGCCACCTTAGGACCGTTACAAGTAGGACAAACCTTGAGCGTTATTTTCTTCAACGCCAGATGCGACCGCCTGCGGCCAACTTTGCCGTGAGAATGATGTTTAGTAGGTACGCCACCCATGCTTAGATTTTGTTGGTGAGTTTACGAGCCTAGAAAATCTTGCATCCCGCCGTAGGCGGGATCGCCGACTTCCTGCTGATATTACGACTTTGTGATTTTATGTTTTTTTCCCAAAAACGTCAACCGATGGATTTCGGAAGGACCCAATTTTCTTAAAGCGGAATAATGAGCCTTGGTGCCATAGCCTTTATGAATTTCAAATCCATACCCGGGATGCTTCTTTGCCATTTTGTTCATTAAATCATCCCGATAGACCTTGGCGATAATGGATGCGATAGAAATCGCTGGTATTTTCTGGTCCCCTTTTATAATGGTTTTCGCGCCAGGATAAAATCCTTTTTTCTTTAGATACAACCCCCCATCCAGGAACACTCCCACATTTTTAATTTTGCTCGCCCGTTCGTAGTTAGACGAAGGATGGATTTTTGATTTTTTAATTAGCCTACCGTAGGCCCGCCAAGCGGCTAGGTTTGCTGCGGCGGAGATATTTATTTTATCTATCACTCTGGGCGAAACCTGCGCGACGGCGTAAAAAATCTTGGGATTATTTTCAAAATATCTGACCCAATCCTCTCTCTGTTTTGGGGTGAGCTTTTTGGAATCCCTCGGTATCCCCAATTTTTTATCTTTAATTTTTACATTTTGCATTATAAGGGCAGCCGCAACCACCACCGGCCCGGCCAGCGGGCCTCGCCCCACTTCATCTAAGCCAACTATGTAGCGCATGAGTGAATTCTATAATAAAAAGCGTGGCGGCGTCACTCGCGACGCCGCCAATCTTCGTTTCCCGTTCTACTGCGCCTCCCACCCTCGGAATGACGCGCCTTTACCGTATCGTGCGCGTCCTCGCAACTTCGGCGGAGGACTGGTGGTTCCGAGGCCTGCGGTGGAAGCGAGGTAGCTGCCACCTAGGGTCGCGGGGACTTCGGGCGCATCCGGTCTGCGGGGCCGAGCGGGCCTCTGCGGCATTCCATCCGCAGACAGTTTCCACTGTTTCGCCATGAGTCACCTCTGGTAAAAAATCTAGCAGGTTTCCAGCCAAATTCAAGTTATACACATTGACCGGAGGGTAATAATTTAAGAAAATTGTTTTCAGCTCTCCCACTCAATCAGGAAGGAAGGCGTCGCCGTGACCGAACCGATTGCGATAATGCAAGAACTCGTGGAAACTGCCCGGACTGCGTACGAGATGTCAGGTGGCTCACTCAGCGTTGCCAAGTCAAGAATCGGAGCGAGGTTCAGCTATCGCACCGGAGTGGTATCAAGACTGGTCCACGGACTCGGATCATCAGATTGCCACCTGATGGGCGAAGTCGTGGCCGATGCGATGATTGCGGCCTTGTCTAGTTCGGGATGGCAGGATCTCGACGCGACACAAAGGGCCGTAGTGGACAAGCAGATCCAAGCCAAGCTCCAAGAAGCGGGTAAGGTTGGAATGCGATGCGCGGACACTTACAAATGCACTACGCGCACACTCCTCTTCCCAGAGGAGACGCCCACCTAGGGCAACAGAACAAGACAGGATGCGCCCGTTGCGCGTCCTGTTCCCGTTTTTACCGAACGTAGATACTCAGGAATACAGACTGTTTTTTTCAACAATCAGGTCATCTTCCGGATTGCTAAGTTCCAAATTTTCTATAACCCGCCGCGCAACCTCTCTTGGTTCCATAAAACGGCTATAATCGTCTGGCTTATTGATGTTGTAAAATTCCGTTTTCATACCGGTTGGATAAATATTTATGACAGACACCCCGCTTTCTTCTCCCGCAACTCGTAACGCTTCCGCGAAGCCCCGTGCCGCCCATTTTGTCGCGGAGTAGCCCGCGGACAAGGGATGCGCTTTCATGGCTCTTATGGAAAGAATATTGATTATGGTTCCCTGCTTCTGCTTCTTCATAATCTTTAACGCCTCTTGAGAGCCATACATCATCCCAAAAAAATTAACCTCCATCATCTTGTGGACGAAGGCGGGGTCTTGAAGCTCTATCTCCGTATGGTGGTTGCCTACGCCTGCGTTATTTACCCAGATATCTACTTTCTTCAATTTGGAATGCGCGGATTTGGCAAAGCCTTGCACTTGGACTGGATCAGTTATATCGCACAATAAGCCATCTACTCCCGCCTCCACTATTACTTCTCGAAGCTCCTTTTGGTTGTTACTGCAAATTAAAACGTGCGCCCCGGCATTTTTAAAACCCTCTGCCAGTGCTCTACCCAAACCAGAACTGCCTCCCGTGATAATTACTGTCTTGCCTTTTATGTCCATTTTTATTTACGGTTGGAATATTAAATCCTGCTGAGAATTACCATCAATCGAGAGCACGACGGATTTTATGGTCGGAAATTGTTTTAGCGTCTGCGTTATCTGACTTCTACGCAACATCATACTGGTTGAGCCTCCGCCCGATTGGGTCTGCTGATTGAAGTCGGCATAGGCTACGCCGTTTTCTATCTTGAGTGAGTTAAGCCTACTACCCAGCGGTAGGGCGCTAAAATAGCCCATTTCCACCTCGGCGCGATACGGACCGACCAACAGCTCGTTTATCGCCGCCGTTGCCACCGCGCTTGCCTTGGGAATCATGCGCTTCGCCTCAATATATTCTTCTGAATTACCGTTGGACTTAACTAGATAAATTTTTAGCTCCATGCCCTCCACTTCTTCCCTTTTGGGAAACTCGCTCCAAAAAGTCGCCAAAATATTTTGGACATTTTGAGAAGCGGCGGCGGGATATTCCATATGAAACATAACGCCGTTATTTTTAGCGACCAGAAAATCAGCATATTCTTTGACGCCGTCCGAATATGTCTTACCGGAAATATTTCCCAGAGACATAGCGCTTTTTTCCGTGCACTTGGGGCACTTGGCCAAAATCACATAATCAAAATATTCTTTTAAGCCATATCCTCTTCCTCCTTCATATGAGGCGAATAGTAACACCTCCTTATTGGCGCCCTTATCCCACCAGCTTAGCCAACCCTGGCCACCCTTGGCGGTCGGGGCGATATCGGGCGGCAAATTTACGCCAAAATTTACATAATCAAAACCCTCAAACCAGCTGGTCATGTGGGTTTTGGTATTAACATCACTCGTCGTTCCCGCTTCGCACTTCTCCTCCCAAACTCTTAAACATTTCTGCTTGAGCTCGCACCAAGAATAACCTGCGGAACCGATACAGCCATGCTCATCCCTATCGCCGCCCACAATTGGGCCAACTGGATGTGGGTTCAGGCTGGGCTCTATGTTGTATATATATAAAATACCTCCACCAACTAGAACCAAAACAGCCAACACGCCCCAAAGGATATGCAACTTAGTCATACCTTAATTAAACCACTTTCCACTGGTTTTTACGAAACGCAGATAAACACACAAGCTCTATGGCTGATAATCTTTAGACTGTTCCAGCTCCGCAATTTTTGATTTCAAAATCCTGTCCGCGTTCATGCGGGAGATGTTAGAGGACTGCCAGCGGGAGAAAAGCGCAACATGGTCCTGAGTCCGCCAATACAATTCTCGCGCAAAACTTTTTCTCAAATCTTCATTCGGGATATTCAATATTTTTATCGTTTCGGGTAAGGCATCGTCAGACAGCCGGCTTAGGTAATAAACATCCAGCTCTTCGGTGGTCTTAAGCCGCTCAATGTTGCGCCGAGCGATAAACGCATCCGGGTTGAGGAGATTTATGGTGGCTAGAAAAAGGATAATGGAGATGAAGGCTCTAAATACGAATAAATTTTCTCTTTTGTCCTTAAAAATCTTATAGAGCAATAGAACGAAGATAATTGCCAAAAAGATAATAAAAGCGTGGCTATACAACCTAAGAGTTGTGAATCCGTATGCTTCCTCATAGAGCAAAAGGCGCTTGAAGGCGGACGCCATTATAAGCATTACCTGCACCGTGAGCGCCGTGCTTAATGTTTTAAAAATTAAAGTATGTTCCGTGTCCTTCTTCGCCGTATATTTTTCCGTAGCCAGGACTAGCAGAAAAGAAATGACCGCGACCGCGATCAATTCAAAAAATCCTTTGCGGGCATACTCGGCGTAGGTAAATCCTTGCGAGGCGATGTTGCCCTCCCCGCCGAAAAGATATGTCAGTTGAACAAGTATAAACACGAGAAAAAGAGCATTAACCGCGCCCAAAAGTATTGAGGTTTCTATCTGGCCAACCGTGCGCAATTTATCCTTCGTCTCGCCCGAAACTGCCGCCTCTTCTTTTTTACTGAAGGCATAGGCGTAAGCCCCCATCAAGCCGGAAGTGGCGCACAATACCAGAATTGATCTAAAGACAATCCGCGGGTCTATGCTGATATGGATTAGGTTTAAAAGGTATTTCTGGAAAATAAGGTCTGCCGAAGAAAAGAGTAATAAAAATGCCAAAAGGACCGGCAGAGCCATTACCACCCCCTTAATTACCTGCGAGGATACCCTTGGCTTCCCGCCCGCTTCTCTAAATTTAAAGATGCTCGCCACCGTTTGGAAAAATGGACGAATAAACTGGAGCGGCAGGAAAATTATTTTTATATAATCCTCCGCCAGAAACCTTTTAAGTGCCCGCACGGGCGACACCTCTACTATAAGCAATAGCAACAAGAAGCTACCCACAATATTTAGAAACGTAAGCAGTATGCTGGAGCGCACAAAGACCATAGAGCTAAAGAACGCCAGCGGTATCAAAAGCCAAAGCGCCTGCTTATCTACCCGCTTTTTAAAATATACCGAGATAACGAATAGTCCCACCAGAATCAGCCCCACGTATATCGGGAATCCTATTCCAGGAGCCTTTTCGTAAAAAAAGTAATCAAAAAGTAAGCCCAACGCCAACGAGGCTCCCGCTATTAGAGAGGCCTTGGCCGATATGCTTGGTTGCGAGCTTTGAGTGTCCATGGTTGTGACTATTTATTAGATTGTGCGCGGGAGAGGATTCGAACCTCCACGCCCTTACGAGCGCTACCACCTCAAGGTAGTGCGTCTGCCATTTCGCCACCCGCGCGTTACGTTCGGGATTATAAGCTAGCTATCAATGTTTTTCAAACCACAAACCCCGCTCGGGCGGGGTTTGTGTATTTCATACGTTTCTAAGTTCTAAAGACTAAGTCCTATATCCTAAACAGATACTCCCAACTTCCTTCTCACTTTAGCGCCGGAAGCCTTGCGCACGAAGTACAACTTGGAACGATGAATCTTCTTGGGGCTGGAGACGATATCCACCTTACTAATAATAGGAGTATTTATGGGATAAACTTTTTCCACGCCTACGCCGGCGAGCACTGTGCGCACCGTGAAGGTCGCTCCTTTTTCGGAGCCATGCTTGCGCGCGATAACCAAGCCCTGAAAAGGAGCGGTGGCCGCGCCTTCCCAAACCTTAACTTTGGCGCCCGGTTTTATTTTCTGCAAAATTTCTTCTTTTATCATAGTTTTAAGTTTGATTCGGTTGACTGGCTGCGTTTTGGTTTATCACATTTTTCACTAATTGAGCCAGTTCGTCAATAGAGGTGCGCACTTTCACGTAATAATCTATCGCGCCCAGTGATTTTGCCTTCTGGATGTCGCTGTCCTGCCCTAAGTTGGACGCGACCATTATTGGTATCTGACTAAGCTCCGGGTCAACCGAAACTTGCTGCAAAACATCAAAGCCGGACAATTTCGGCATAATCAAATCCAGCAGAATCAGATTCGGCTTGAAAGTCTGGAGTATAGCCAAGCCCTCATCTCCATCAAAAGCCTGGTGAACCTCAAACCCCTCCTTCTCTAATTTGCTCTTTAAAATAGAGGATAAGAAGTGGTCGTCTTCAATAATTAACACTTTGGCTGGTTCCATAGTTTATTGATTGTAGCATAGAAAATAGGCCTTTGACCAGGCCTACTTTCCACGGACCAATCGGTCCCTTTTTAAATCAGAGTTTTCTAGCTGCCCAAATGACTGAAATGCTTACGCACCATATTTTTCAAAAGAAAAATATTCGACAATTTAATTGGTCCACGCACAGCTTCCGCTACGCGTGCCTTGTTACGACTTAGCCCATGTCACCGAGCTGAGGCTAGCCCCACAAATGTGGATCTTTACCTCCTCCCAGCTCCCCTGGCTTGACGGGCAGTGAGTACAGGACTCGAGAACGTATTCACCGCGGCATAGCTGATCCGCGATTACTAGCGATTCCGGCTTCATGGGGGCGAGTTGCAGCCCCCAATCCGAACTGAGGCCGTGTTTGGTGGGATTAGCTCCATCTTACGATTTGGCAACCCATTGTCACGACCATTGTATCATGTGTGTAGCCCAGGGCATCAAAGGGCCACGCTGATTTGACGTCATCCTCTCCTTCCTCCCCCGCTCAAAACCACAATTCATAGAATTATGAACTTGAGCGGGGGCAGTTCCTGGTGACACAAATAACACCAGGTAAGGGTTGCGTTCGTTACCCCAATTAAGGGAACGCCTCACGGCACGAACTGACGACAACCGTGCAGCACCTGTCCTAAATGTCCTTGAGAGAGGGCCGCCGTTTCTGGCAGCTTTCATTCAGAATTTCAAGCCCTGGTAAGGTTCCTCGTTTAGAGTCGAATTAAACCACATGATCCACCGCTTGTGCGAGTCCCCGTCTATTCCTTTGAGTTTTAGCCTTGCGGCCGTACTTCCCAGGCGGCCTGTTTAACGCGTTAGCTCCGCCACTCCGAGGGTCGATACTCGAAACAGCAAACAGGCATTGTTTAGGGCGTGGACTACAAGGGTATCTAATCCTTTTTGCTCCCCACGCTTTCGTATCTCAGGGTCAGGAAAGTCCCAGTGTGCTGCCTTCGCCTTTGGTATTCCGCACGATATCAACGGATTTCACCCCTACACCGTGCGTTCTGCACACCTCTAACTCCCTCTAGCCCGATCGTATCTCTGGCATGTCCACCGTTAGGCGGTGGGATTTAACCAGAGACGCACCGAGCCCCCTACATACTCTTTACGCCCAATAAATCCGGATAACGCTTGAGGTCTACGTATTACCGCTGGTGCTGGCACGTAGTTACCCACCTCTTTCCGTAAAACACTCATTTACATTGTTATTTTACTACCGCAGTTTACGACCCGAAGGCCTTCATCCTGCACGCGGTGTCGCTCGATCAGGCTTTCGCCCATTGTCGAATGTTCTTGACTGCTGCCTCCCGTAGGAGTACGAGCCGTGTCTCAGTCTCGTCGTTGGGGGTCAGGCTCTCACCTCCCCTACCGGTCATAGCCTTGGTAAGCCGTTACCTTACCAACTAGCTGATCGGACCTAGGCCGATCTTGAAGCGTCTTGCGACTTTAATCTTTCGATACCATCGGATATTACCCCACCTTTCGATGGACTATCTCCGACTTCAAGGTACGTACCAAGGTGTTACTAACTCGTTCGCCGCTAAACTTACAAATCCGTCGCCTTGATATAATCTCAACTTCTTCAAAGTAAGTTCCGCTCGACTTGCATGCCTTATCCACACCGCCAGCGTTCATCCTGGACCAGGATCAAATCCTCTAATAAGATCGCGACCCATTTTATCCGAAGATAAAATGACTACGCGAATTTGCAAATGGAGTAACCATGCAAATTCGCAAAGTTCACTTGCGTGAAAAACCGTGATCGGAACCGATGTCTGTAAAGTACATTCATCGGGTTTGTCATTGGGACAACTAGAAAACTCTTATTTCTGATTTATTGTTTTTATCTTTCGACTCCGTTCAAGATGGATCATCTTGAATTGTCGAAAGATGACGGGTCTCAATTATCAAAAAGCTGTCGGTTCAGCAGGGACCGCCCATATCAGACGCGAGGTATATTCTAGACGGACCGAACCCCAAAGTCAAGTCTGATTACGCCCTGAGTGAAAGGGCTTTTAGGCCCCTATTTGACGCATGCCTAAATTTCAACATAATCTTCAATCAGCAGGAGGGTTGCATGTCCGTGCACATGTCGGACGAAGACAGAATAACGATAACCCGCACCGCCAAGCACCTCACGGTTGCGGCAGCCATTCTCGTGATCTGCCTGATCGGTGGCCTGTTCCTGTACCTCTGCAACGATGTGGTACAGGAACTGATCAGGGGGTTCCTAAGGCTCGCAAGGCCATAGGACAACCTGGATGGGGGTGACCGGGCTCAGTAAGCCAAGACGGCTCCGCGCACAAGCGCCCGGAGCCGTTCTGAATTTTTACAAACCTTTTGGGGACAATTTTTTATTGATTTAAAGAACTCTAGATTCTAATCTGTAGCCAGCAGGAGGCCCAGATGGACATGACCGTGAGTCGTACGGATGTGGAGGCCGTGGCTGGTGGCCCAGTCGCAGCTCTCGTCGTCGGGATAGACGGCGACGAAACTGCCGTCTACCTCATCAGGAAGGACGGCACCCGGGTTATGGCGGGCGCGGTCGGGGTCCGCATTGAGTGCGCGGCAAACGCCCATCGGACCCACCCCACGTGCAACGATCTGCTCTCTATGCGGCCAGTCGACCTGGATGCCATCCTGAGCGCGATCCAGTAGCCCAACCGCGCCGCACCCATAGGGGGTCCGGCGCGGAGATGTTTTATTTAAGCCAGCCCGATTTGACTTTTCACCAAAAATCAGCGAAAATCCTCCCGTTATGAAAAACGAAATTCATCCTAAATATTTTCCTAAAGCAAAGCTAATCTGCGCTTGCGGCCACACGGTCACAACCGGAGCCACTAAAGAAGAGATACGCGTGGAAATATGCAGTAATTGCCATCCTTTCTACACTGGCGAGAACAAGCTTATTGATACCGCCGGAAGAGTTGAGAAGTTTAAGGCTCGCCGAGCGAGCGCTTCTACCGCGCCCAAGAAGACCAAGAAGGTGCGCGCCAAGAAAGCTTCTAAGTAGCTTCTACTCAAAAACCGCCTTAAGGCGGTTTTTGATTTGTTTAGGATTTTTTCATCGCGCGCAATACTTTGAGATACAGGTCATTCACAATGCGAGCTTGTTTTTTACCCAAAGAAACATAGTGATCCAATCCTGCTGCCGCGTTTATCTCCAGCACCCAGTATTTTAGAGGAGCTTTAGCTATGTCACCCACCACCATCAAATCCACTCCGCAATAGCGCAGGCCCATATCCCGGGTGAGCTTAATCGCAATTTTCTTAAAACCCGGATGAATAATTTCGGTGACATCGAGCGCCATGCCCCCAGCCGATAGGTTGGCATTGTCCAATAAAGTTATTTTCTCATTTTTCTTGGGTACAAAATTCATTTTTAGCCCCTGCCTCCGAAGCTTGGCCTTAATCCGAAAATCTTCCGGATTAATCATGGTGTCTCTCCCCTCCCTCGTAAATTTCTTTTGTAGCAAGCCCAGTAGTTTAGAAATACTACTTTTGCCGTCCCCCACAACCGTAAGCGGCAGGCGCTCGTAAGCGGAGATGACTTCCTTATCTAAAACCACGATGCGATAATCCTTGCCCGTAAGCGCGCGCTGCACCAGCATCACGTTGTCTTTTTTAAAAACAAACTTAGCAGCGGCGTAAAAATCTTTTTTGTTTGAAACCTTACTCACGCCCACGCCCTGACTGCGGCTGTTTGGCTTTACGATAACCGGCAAACCTATTTTTTGAGCGTAACGCCAGCCCGCATCTATATTTCGTTTAGATTTTAAGGCGGTAGACAACTTATCCGAAAAGAAAGATTTCCCGGGTACAATGGGGTAGCCCATCTTACCCATGAAATAATTGGAGTAGTCTTTATCTCTTGCAACTTCCGACGCGCCCAGCGGATTCAAATCTAAACTAGTATTTCTAAAATATCTTTTCCTACCATCTGGTAAAACCACCTGGCCAACGAAACCCCAGTTCGGCTCCAGATTAACTTTTACGCCCGCCCGCTTGGCGAGCTTCTTTAAAATTCTGCTGACTAAAGGGCTCTTCATCTTAAAGCTTATTCAACTCTCGGATGGCGACCAAGGGAAATCTCTTGCCAGCCAGCCAATCCTGAACCGCAACCCAGGCACGGTTATTAATCATGTCCCTGGCCTTCAGTTTCTGAACCTCCTTTCTACTAAACCAGCGCACCTCAACTATGTCTTCATCTAAAAGACGCTGCTCTTTTGGAAGCGGCAGTCTTGCGTCACCACTTACAAGTTCCGCCACAAAATTGAATTGAATAAAAGTTTTCTGATATTGATATGCATGACTCACGCTTTGGAGATGGGTGATTTTTATCTTAACCCGCGCCTCTTCCCAGGCTTCCCGTGCTACCGCGGCCATTATGGTTTTGTCTTTTCCCCCCTCGAAACTACCCTTGATGGTGTTCCAAAGATATTTCTTTTTCCAATTACTCCGCTCCTTGATTAGTAAAAGCTCGCCTCTTTTTTGAACTAAGGCGCCCACTTTTAAATAAACATTTTTGTCGCCCGGGCGTTTATGCAACATGGCTTATTTATATCTTCCAGTAAAAGTTATTCTAGCAGGAAAGGAAAGGGAGGGCGAACCATATCCCCAAAACGCAAACGACCCCGAGCTTTGATGCTCTGGGGCCGTTGACTATAGCAGGGCGCCGATTGGAAGTATCGCTCTCTCGGGTTTGGGGCGGATGCGTGTCGCGCGTGCCCCGTCGTCTCGTCGCCGGCCCGAAGGTCGTGCGAACTCCCGAGTGGTTACCTCCGTTGGTGGCGCCCTGCTTTGGGTCGCCTACTTACCTGCGATCCTACTTTCACGCTTCGGGTTATTAGCCCTAGGATTTTATCCCTTGAAGCGCGTCCGGATGGGGATCAGCCATCCCGAGACCCATCTGTAGATTTGGTCTTCCCTCCTCCACAAACGTCTACGTCTCGGTTTCGGAACTTTCTTCCTCCCTTCCAATGTGGGCCATGTGGTCAGGCCCGTATGGTCTTGGGGCGGTGCGCGGTGCCGACGGCGCTGTGCCCCGCAAGAACGATTACCGGTGGAACCCGCCGGCAGGGTTGTGGACGAGGGGGTGGGTCAGACGAATCTGCCCAAGAAATCCCCCGCTCGCTCGAGTCGACGCGGCGAAAGCGCCGCAGGCTCGGGAGGGAAGGTGGCCAGTAGCTCCGTAGAGCCGACGCCGACCAAGAATCCCCACTCGCCCACTTGAGATGCATTATAGCATATCCACAGCCCATGTCAAGTGGCTGGAATATGACCCTAAATAAGTCAAAACCCCCGGTTCCCGTAGGTTCCGGAGGTCGCTATGAGAGGGCGCGGCTGGCTTCATTGCCCCGCCTGCCTAGCCTGGGTAATCCACCAGACCGCGCCCCATGATTCGGCTGAGGTCACACGCCTCAAGCGGTGATGCCTGCCAGTAGCAAGACCGCCCACCGAATCAAGACTTGTGAAAACACGGAGATGCTCCAGTCGTCCGCAACTGAGCAATGTTGCCCAAAGACCGAGCGGCAAAGCATGCCGCTTACCCAGAGGCAACACTGAACAGCACGACCAGAGCATCCCCGCCCCGGATGGGACACACATCCCGTGGCGCGTAGGATACCCCATGCGCGCCTGTCCGAGCTCTAGATCAAAGAAACGAGGTAGACGAGTCCGGCCGCGCCCGCGACTCCGAGGGCGACGGACACGACGCAGACCGCGATGCCGGCCACGATCAACTGTCGCACCGTAACAGCATCAAGCCCGAATACTACCGCCGGGTGAGGTATCATCGCCCTGCCCTCCTGACAAAGAGTATGCCTCCGAGACAAAAACGAGTCAATCAGATTGAATCTCCCGACTCCTTCTGTTAGAATCTCTGCATAAACATCTATGAATAAGATTATTTTAGAAATCAGAGCCGGTGCGGGCGGAGACGAAGCCGCCATCTTCGCGGGCGACTTGGCGCGCATGTATCAAAGGTATGCCCAAAGGCGCGGCTGGGGCTTTAGCATAATAGACAGTAACGAAACTTCCTTATACGGATATAAATCTTTTGTGGCAGGTATATCCGGCGAGGGTTGCTACGACGCTCTAAAACAGGAGTCCGGCGTGCACCGCGTACAAAGAGTGCCTAAGACCGAGAAAGCCGGCCGGGTACACACCTCTACCGCATCCGTCGCGATTATGCCGGAGGTAGAAGCCAAAGAGGTCCAAATAAACGAAGGCGATCTGGAAGTAACTTTCTCGCGTGGAGGCGGGCCGGGCGGACAGAATGTGAATAAAATTGAAAGCGCGGTACGCGTGCTTCACAAACCGTCTGGCATCGTAATATCTTCCCGGGTAGAACGCTCCCAGCATGGCAACCGCGAACGCGCCATGACAATTTTGCGGGCCAAGCTGCACGAAGCTCAAATGGAAGAAGAGGCAAAAAAATCAGGTCTGAACCGTAACGAGCAAATTGGTAGTGCAGACCGCTCCGAAAAGATTCGTACCTACAACTTCCCGGAAGACAGGATTACGGACCACCGCATCGGTAAAAAGTTTCATAACATAGAGAAGATTTTGGACGGAGATTTAGACAAGATCGTGGAAGCATTCAAGAAACAATCTTAACGGAGATCAGAACAGGACACATTAGTAACGGACTTCGCCCAGATGGACGGTGGTTTTGATTTATTTCTATATAAAAATTGGGCCGGACTACGATGTCCGGCCCCAACTACTTTGCGATTTAGTGACCACCCGAAGGCCAATCGAGAGACACGGGCCGGCGGACCGCCTGGAACTTCAGTGTCTCAAGACTGTCCCGAAGGCTGGCGACCGTTCGCTCCATGCGCTCCCGACCGGAGATGCCCAGAATTTGCAGCACCCGATCCAGATCCTCCTGGATTTTCGAATCCCTGCCCCGCGCGAACGGGCGCACTTCCAGGCAAAGCTTCGGACCATAACGCTTCAATCTGAAGTACCACCAGACTGAACGCAGGAAGAGCGGGATATCCACCTCCCCCGCCGACTCGCACGGCACCACCCTACCGTCTCGCACCACGCCATGCTCGGCCAGTTTCGCGCAGTAATCATCCAGATCGGCGAAGCGATCCGGACCGCCGTAGCGGCTGGGAGAATAGGTGGCGGCTGATTCCTTGATATAGCGCCGCCACAACTCCTCCTGGGGATACTCGTTCAGGAAGGAGTATTTCATCTCGTTCAGAACATTGACGCAGCGTATCGCGTCCTTGAGCGGCACATCGATAGTAAACTGCACCGCCGAGCATCTGGTTAGATTATTGAGCGCGCTTCGCCCGTCTGTCCTTACCCATTGCGCGTCCCGTTCGTCCGGCACGACCAGGAGGTCCTCTTCCGTCTCCAAGATCGGAGCAAGAAGCGGACGAACGCCCAAGTTCCAAGCCTGGCCGTAAAGTTCCGCCAGTAAGCGCAGGACGGCAGGGACGACCGCGTCGGCGGGACGTGGCGCGGCACTGATTTCCAAATTGTGCCGGCCAAGCTCGTAGAGCAACCTATCATTCCCGGGAGAGATTAATTCCGTCAGCAACTCGCCCTTGCGCGTCACGACCCTCCAACCGCTAGCGACGAAACCCCGGAAGATCTGCTGGGCGATTTCCGTCCGGATGGCACGACCACCCAGATCCACGAACTGGGTCTCAACCTCAATCCCGATTGTTGTTCCGAGCTCATAGAGCCCGTTCAGTCCGCGCGTGAAGTACTGGACCAGGTCCTTAGCGTTCATATCGTCCTCCCTCTTGTTCTGCCAATATCAAAGAGCCCCTCTCGTGAGGGGCTCGGTTTGCCGACACCCCTCGGAACTTCCGAGAGGAGAATGAGTGTTGTTTCTTATTAAGAAAAATAAAAACCACAACCAATCTCTTCTCGGAAGAGTTGGTTGTGATGCCCGGCGCTCGTATTAAAATTTATATTTTGTTTAGTCATATTGTTCTCTTGTTTAACCAATCTAGTGCCCCTCGGCTCGTACTCCCATTACAATTTCACCCCACTCATCTACCTAATGTGTTCCACCCCACGCCACCCTCTCTCTTCTTTCTTATCTTCCTCTTCTTCTCTCTTATCCTCTACTCTTCTCTACTCTCTCCCAGTAGTCACCCCCGATAGTGCACTATACTATAGTATAGCGGTGGATAAAAAAGTCAAGGGTTTAAATATTCAATGGAAGCAAGGGGGGTGCTTACTTATTCCTCTACCCAACCCCCTTGCCTATCTGTTTCTTTTCTTGCCAGCAACGGGCCTTTTACCCGCTTTCTGCTCCAACCGATGAATTGCTAAGCGGTAACCGCCCCTCCCGCTTTTAAGCCATTTTTGAATACGCGCTATGGTTCTGGGACTCATCCAGGTTCTATGCCCTATTTCTGAATAAGGAACACTCTCGGACAACATCCTGGCCACCTTCCAGCGCTGACCGAACTCCAAAATCTCCTTCTCGGTTAAAAGATCTCTAAAAAAAGCCCTAGCTTCGGACGTATTTTTAAGACCAAGCACGGCTTTAAATAACTCCTCACTATCCTCGTTCTGCCACTTTTCTTTCTTGTTCATTTTTTTATTTTGCATACTATACTATAGTATAGCGTAGTAAATATAATGTCAAGTCCTTTTTTATAATTGACTTAAAAGACATGGATAATATAATGGCCTCCAGAAGAGAGAGGGGGGGCAGGAACCATGATAAGACGCATTCTCGTGGTAGATGATACGCCAATCGCTCTCGTGGGGATGAGGGCACTTCTCGAGACCATCGGTGCGGAGATCGAGATCGTCACGGCCGGCGGGGCGACGGAGGCCATCTCCAAGATCCGTGAGGCAGTAGCGGCGGGCCAGCCATTCAAGCTCGCAATCGTGGACTACCGGATGCCGCCCGGACCCTACGGAGATACGGTGGTCGCCGTAGTTCAAGCGGAGAGCCCCGACACACCGACGCTGATGACAAGCTCGATGTCTTACGCGGAGTACGACAAGCTCCCCGTCCGGGCAACCGAGTTTTTTCAGAAAGGCGACGGGGATCCTCGCGGAGTCGTGCGACGACTCCTGGGACTCTGACGCAAGAGCAGTAGCAAGAAGAAACAGACCCACATGCCCGATGCGTGTCGGTCTGTTCTCGTTTAATATCTAGTGAACCCGACTTCACTAGACAAGTTGTCGGACGTGTCTAAAATGGGAATATGTCTATAAACCAAGCAGATATTCACCCCATCCAGGCCAAGATATTGAAAGAGTTAATATTTCACCCGGAACGCAAGTTTTCGGAGTTGAATGTGGAAGGGGTTTCTAGCGATCAATTTAGCTTTCACCTACGCCGGCTCGCGGAATTAAATCTTATCCGTAAAACCGACGCGGGCTACGAACTCACCGCGCCCGGCAAAGAATTCGCCAATCGCTTCGATACCGACTCCGCCCAAATGGTCTTTGAGCGACAGGCCAAGCTGGGAGTATCAGTCTCTTGTATAAAAAACAGCGGGAATGGCGAAGAACTTTTTTTGATACAACAGAGACTCAAACAGCCATATTTTGGTTATCATGGGTTTATCACGGGGAAGGTGCGCTGGGGCGAGACGATTTTAGAGACTGCCGCGCGCGAGCTTCAGGAAGAGGCGGGGCTTTCCGCTGAATTATCCATCTCTGGCGTAAAGCACAAAATGGACTATTCAGAATCAGGCGAATTACTGGAAGATAAATATTTTTTCATAGTAAAGACAGAAAATCCCACCGGCACGCTAAGAGATAATATCGAAGGCGGTAAAAATGCCTGGACTAGAGAAGAGGAAATATTCAGGTTGCCGGATGTTTTCGACGGGGTGGATGAAACCATTAAAATAATAAAATCCGGCGCTTTCCAGTTTGTGGAGCGCAAATACACCGTCAAAAGATACTAGGCCGAGCGGAAAGTTAGAGTCCTAGGGCTTGCACAATCTGCTTTAGAAAAGTAACCACCACCGGCGGGGGTAAAAGACTGCAAGAGGTCACTCCCTCGTCGTCCGCGACGGTCCAAACCGATTCTTTTATCTTAACCTTGCCGGACGCCTCGTCTAGCTCATAGTCGTACATTGGAGTTATTTCGTAATCGTCCACAACTTCTGAAGCTTTATCCGCCGGCAGAGCGTTGCGCAAATAAATCTTAGACCAACCGCTCACATCCAATAGCTGCTTGATTATTTTCTCATCCAGCTCCAAGCGGTCTCGAATAGGCTCTATGCCGAGAGAGTCCCCTTCTTTAGGCACCATGCGCGCCTTATTGCACTCCGGATTATCACACATCAAATAGAATTCCTTCTTTTCCGCGTCATATCCGGCCTCACTTGTAGCCATAAGCTTGGTGCTGCGCGGAACCTTGCAGATAGGGCAGATAACGCGAGTCTTGATGCGTGCCTCTATTATTGTCGTCGGAAGATCTATAAAGACTAAAAAGTCGGGATCGTTTCTGTAGCCCAGAACATCTTTCAAAAACATTGAGTACGCAATCTGATCCAAACCGCGCGGAAAACCATCAATAAATATGGCCTGCCTGGGACGCTTGCTAATTTCATATTTTAAAAGGGCGATAATCAGCTCTGTGGATACGAGCGTGGACTGACTGCGACCCTCAATTAAATCGTCTATCTCTTCAAGGGTGTGAAAGCCGCGATAATTCTTGGAAAGGAATTCTCCTAGTTCTTTCTTTTTGGCGGGATCAGACAAACTGCCATGCACGTCGCGTACAATGTCGCCGATAGAGACATGACCAATCTTGTCCCCTCCTACCGCCTCCATTATCAATTTAGAATAAGTCCCCTTGCCGGAGTTCTTCTTGCCCAGCAGGAATCCCACGAAGGTCTTACCCTCGGCCAAATACTTCCTAATCTTTTCTATCTCTGGTCCGGCTTTTTGCGCGAAGTATTCTTTGCGCTCTGCGGGACTACTCAGATTAAACTTCCTGGAGCCTTCTCCGGATTTAATATTGAATATCGGAAAATTCACGCCCTTCATATTAGTTTATTTATTATTGATTAATCTACCGACGCTTCGGTCGGGATTCCGATCCCTTCGGGGGCATCGGGAATTTACTCTTTTTTACTTATTTCTATGCCTAGCTCTTTTAACTGCTTCGGGTCGACTTCCGAGGGCGCAGTCATAACCGCCGTCTGACCACCGGAGGTGGCCGGAAAAGCAATTATTTCACGAATGCTCTTTTCGCCCAAGATGGCGAATAAGAACCTATCCAATCCCGGAGCTATGCCTCCGTGCGGGGGCACGCCATAGGTAAAAGCACTCAAGAAATAATCAAACTGTTTTTTCTGCTCCGCGCTGAACCCAATCAGGTCAAATATTTTTTCCTGTACCTCGCGCTGATGGATACGCACACTTCCCCCACCAACCTCGTAACCATTCAAAACCATGTCGTGCTGGAGCCCTCTAACTTTCATGGGGTCTGTGTCTAAAAGCGCGACATCATCCGGATGGGGCGCCGTAAACATATGGTGCGAAGGCGCGAACTTGGCAGAACCGGAGCCATGGAAAAAGTCGTCTGCGGTCTGCTCGGTAAAGAGCGGAAAATCCACGGTCCAGGCAAAAGCCAGTTCGTTCGGGTCGTTTTTATCCTTTCTTAAGTCCGGCTTATCCGTTCCATATTTTTCCATCGCATCCTTATGGGAAAGTCTTGGCCAGGGTGTTTGGGATATCTTCTTCTCAGGGAAGATCGCGTGGGTTAGTTTGGTAAATAAATCTTCCGCTAATTGCATAATGTCTTCCTGGGTCGCGAAAGACATTTCCAAATCCAACTGGGTAAATTCCCCATAGGCACGATCGGTGCGCGGGTCCTCATCTCTAAAACAGCGCGCTATCTGAAAATATCTTTCCACTCCCGCGATCATGAGCATCTGTTTATATTGCTGAGGCGATTGAGGCAGAGCGTAAAACTTACCTTTTTGAAGGCGAGACGGCACCAGAAAGTCCCTCGCTCCCTCCGGAGTGGATTTGGTTAAAATTGGAGTTTCTACCTCCCAAAATCCTTTTTCGGTCAGATAGTTGCGAATAAATTGAGACGCCTCATGCTTGGCCTTCAGATTGCGTTGCATGCGCTCACGCCTCAAATCCAAATACCGGTACTTCATTCTCAGGTCATCACTTTGCTCATAACCATCCGTATCTATCGGAAAAGGAACTGGCTCGGATTTGTTGAGTATTTGAAGCGTGCTGGCTTCTACCTCATAAGCTCCGTTTAGCTGGTCTTTGTTTACCATGCTGGCAGGGCGCTCTTTTACCTTGCCCGTTATTCCCACCACATATTCCAAGCGTAGGTCGGAGGCGCCTTCTATCTGTGGCGTAAGCACTATCTGCGCCAATCCGCTTCTATCTCTTAGGTCTATAAAAACCAACTTGCCGTGGTCGCGCCGGGCATGCACCCAGCCCTTCAGCTCAACCTGCTCACCCACCTTGCCCGAGATGTCTCCTATATTTATTCTCATTTTTTATATTTTTTAAAGTCTTGCCTACCGCCCGAGATCGTTTAAATCACGTATGCTATAATAAAGCAACAATGGAATTTTCTCAAATGGTCATTCGCCTACTGGTGGCGCTCGCACTCGGAGCCCTTATGGGCCTGGAGCGTGAACTAGTTGGAAAAGAAGCGGGCGTGCGCACCGGCATGATGGTGGCGGGCGGGTCGGTTATTTTCGCAATGGTCGGCTTGAGCCTGCCCGGCATTATTGGAGCCTCTTCCGCTTCCGGATCTGCTCTAGCAGTTATCGCGAATATTGTCGTGGGTATTGGATTTTTAGGAGCTGGTACGATTATTAAGGACGATAAACGCGCGCATGGATTGACTACTGCCGCCGTCATCTGGACCACCTCCGCAGTGGGCGTACTAGCCGGCGTGGGTCTGATAGAATTTGCGGCTTTCTCGGGAATACTTTTCGCGGTATTGCTTTATATATTGCGCAAGACGGAAATAAGGGAGGTTCGGAAAAATAACTGACGAGCCACCAACTCAGAAAGAAGGGTTTGGTCGAATTGACCAAAACCTTACGTTTTGATATAATTAGGAACGTAATTCAGGTAATCGCTCTTTGATTTTTCAAGGAGAGGAAAGTCCGGACACCAGTCTCGCTTCGCGAGACAAGCGTATCCGCTAACGGCGGACCGCAGTAATGCGAGAGGTGCGAGCAGTGACGTCTTGGTCCGAAAGAGCCAAGAGAGCCCGATCCCAAGCTAGTTGGCTTAATCCTGCCATAGGGACAAAAAAGCAGGAGTGAAACGGCTAAATCCTTACTGGGTGCAAGGTCGTACTCCATTGCGTAAGCAATGGTTTGTGCCGCAAGAACCCGAGAGTAATCGAGGGTCCAGAGAAATGATTACCGCTCCGATTTTTCGGAGGCACAGAATCCGGCTTACGAATTACCGAAAGCCCCGCTCACGCGGGGTCTTTTCGTTTCATGAAGTCTGTCGCAAAGACGTCGCTTTAGAACACGCTCCCACCAGCCTAATTCTGATAAGAGGTTCTTTTCTCCTGGTCTAGAATATGGTTAACAATTTTGTCCGCTATTTTATTCTCTTCGCGAGGCACGTGCACGAATTCAACTTTTTTAAAGTCCAAACGGGCGTTCCAAATTTCTAAAAACAGCGGCTGCAGATCGGGTTCCAATATTTTATATTGCCCGTTAATCTGCTTTACCACCAATTCACTGTCCAATCTAAAAAGGACCTCTGTTTCCTTGGTCTTCTTTTTGCCCAAAATCTGCTTCATTTTTTTGAAGGCGAAAACAACGGCTTGATATTCCGCCTGATTATTAGTCTTTACTCCCAGATATTCGCCGTATTCCTTGCCACCGATAACCACCCCAATCGCAGCCGGCCCAGGGTTACCTCGCGAACCACCATCCGTGTGGACCAGTATTTTACTGGGGAAAAGCTCTTCTTTGGTCATATATAAGCTAACGATAGCTCACTTTTAAACCGGACGCCAGGGCAGGGGTTGGTCTTTTCCCAAGCTAAAACCGGAGGCGGCCCGATGACCCGCTCCCCCAAATTTAGCGGCTAGCTTTGACACGTCTACGCTTCCGTCCGAACGCAAGGAAACATGAATATGATTGCGCTCCCTCCGCCAGACAATCGCCAAGGGCGGATGTTTCTTGCATAAAACATTTCCCAATTGGTCGTTTAAAACCGGAGAATTTACCGCCATTATCTCAAATCCCTCAAAAACAACTTTTTCCGCGTAGCCCAAAAGCCGTTCCAAAATTTTATCAAACAGACCCAGAACTATCTTGCCTTCCGAAATCCTTCTTTTAGCCGTAGCGGGCTTGTCCAAGTCCGCGGATAGTTTATCCCAATTTTTAAAGGTAAAGTGGGTTGATTCAATCAAAGCGTGCACGGGCATTGAGGCGGGGTGTCGGAAATTCCAGATATCATAATCTTCTACATAGTTAAGCAGCTTCGGCATTTTTTTATTGGAATTGAAATACTTCCAGGCCAAAACCGCCCCAGAATGATTGAGCGCGAAGGAATATTCGTGCGCCACTTTGACGGACTCTTGTTGGGAAATATGGTGGTCTATCGCCACCAATCTTTTAACTTGTGATTTTAGCTTCTCCATTACCGGTACGGCATAAGTAAAATCTATTAAATACACCTCTCTTCCCTCCAGCCCCTCCGGAGGAGTATGCCTATCGGAAGCAGGAATATATTCCGCCTTATTGCCTAGTTTTTTACGCGCAACCCAGGCACCCGAGAATCCGTCCGGGCAGTCGCCGTGATAAACCACCGCGATTTTCTTGGAATTCTGTGACATGGCCCTATTATGCTACAAATCCGGCTAAATTTGTAGCCTCCGCTAATCTATTTTTTTGAGATAGCAGGCGCGGCAGAATACATCCTCGGCATCCTGTTCGGAATATTTTGACTCCATATTTTTACCACAATCAGCACAAATTCTTAAAATTCTCCTATTGTCTTTGACCCAGATATTGAGCTTCTCGTCTATACGACAGAATGGACACCTTCGCGGCAATGGTAGATTCTGTCTGCGCAAAAAAGACAACTCCATTTCTATTAAACGGAAAGTTCGGCTGCACTGCTCGCAAGATATCCGTTCATTCAAAACAGAATCTGGCGCGTCCTTAATGTGGTCAGGCAATTCTTCGTAGCTCATAGTGGCGATGGCATCCTCCTGTTTTACCTCTCTAAAACGATAGCCGGCTCGCTCGATTCCTTCTTTGTCCATGGGAAATAGGTTAGAAGCTAGGGTTTCGTTGTAGGCGAAAGGCGACATTTCTGGAGGGAAAAACTCTCCGTAGCGATATATTCGTCCGGCCTTATCTATATACGGCATCTCGTCCATGTGCTTCTTTATCTTCTCAACCATTTTCAAGTATTCTTCTGGAGAATATTGTTTATTAAATATCATGTTATTCCCCTTCCTAAGAGATACGCAGGCGAAGTTATGACTGCCAGAGATGGAAGTCTTAGAGTAGCGCACATCCGAAGAACCAAGACCAGCTTCATTGCAGAACAGCATGCCGGTTGAGTGATCTCCAACCACTATGTTCTCGTAAGAATTAGACAGATTAACTCCCCACATGGAAATGTCATGGCAATTTTTATTCCCCGGTCCCCAGACGCGAAATATGTATCTAGAGTCCTCGGTGTCATAGGTCTCGATAGCATCTTTAACATTTTTCGACCTAAAAATATTTGACCCTGTGCAATTAACTGCAAATTCGTTGTATTCCGATTTGGGTACCTGCGTTTTCCAGAAATCTTGCGCCCTGGTCTGAAGTTCACGATAGACCTTATAAGACCCTAAATCATATTTAGAAATTTCTTTTTGATATTCCTCTTTGCTTAGAGGCTTATTCCAGGCATAGTACTTCTTATTCCTAAGATTAGCGGAGGCGAAACAGTCTTGGCAGTTTTGCGAGTCCCGGCAAAATAAACAGTTTACCGACTCGGAAATCTGATCGCGTATGCCTACGCAATGATTGGCGCGATAGCAATGCATGCTGTCATAGCAAGATTGACTTTGTTCCACCGCAGAACAATCCAACATAGATTGGCTGTAGCCCACAAAGTATCCGTACGCGGAATCTTCTACTGTTTCTCCGTGAAAAATTAAATAGCAATTCTTGACGTGTCCACTGTCGTGATTGTAGGGACACGTTTCAATGGCGGTTAAATCAGTGGACAAACCGATGAGCGGAACCTTATGCCAAAATTCGTTCAGTTGCTCGAAAAAAGGCCGGGAGAAATCATAATCTTGTCCATAATCTCTTGCGTCCCAATCATCACTCCACCAGCATTTAGGACAATAAACCGTATAGGGCGCCTCCGGAGCATATACGGAAACATTGAAGCTGTGACATAAATCGCAGGGTCGCTTATAGAGATTAATGGCATTCCAAAACAACAATCTTCTTTGGAATCTACATGGAGGGCAAAAGGTTGGAGGAGGAACTTTTATTCTTTCGTAAAAGGAAAAATTCTCGGGATCGATAGCGAAGCCTCTCTGGCAGTTCTGACAATTTCTTGTTTCTGGTCCCATTTTATTGATTTCCTTCCTGCTAACTACTGCTCTATACCACCTCTTTCAAATAGCACTTTTCGCAATATATCTTATACCTCTTCTGGTCCTCCTCGTTATAAACCGACCATGATTCCTCTGTGCATTTGGGGCATAAAAATGGATATAAAATCATGCCGTGCTCTCTTTTGATTCTGTCCTGTATTCTGCGCCAGGGATGCTTCCGAGGCACCGGCAGATTCATGCGCCGGTAGAAATCCAGCTCTATCTTAGTAAGCCGATAAGGCGCTCCGCTCTCTTCGCATGTTATAGTCTTTTGTAAAACATCGTCTCCTGTGTCCACTATCTTTGTCGGCAAATCATCATTTTTAAGAACCTCCTCGGTAGACAACTTTAAGGCTGGTTCCGCGTACCAAGGAATACCCATTTCCCCCACCGACTCTACATCTAGGGGAAAATACATCTGTCCGAAACTGGACTGATATGGCATTAGACCTAACTTGAGCGAAAAAAACTCGCCGTACTCTTCCCGTTCTGACATTTTATTTTTTATTGCATTCACCCGAACCCAATATTCATCTTCCGAAAACTGCTTGTTAAAAATATGAAACCTCTTGTTCCTTAAACCAATACAACCGAAACAGTTGGAGCAATTTCTACACTCCACACAAAATTCGCTGGACTCTACGTTCCTGCAATACATGCAAAACTTGTTATTACTACCAAAAACTACCACTGATTCATAATTGTTTTCGCCATCCGCAGAATTCAAGAGGTCTATAGATCCTTTAGTGGATATGAAAATATCACAATATTTCAAATCCTCTCCCTTGCTGCCTCTAAAAACAAAATGGCAATTTTTTGACTCGGTCAATCCATCTCCTGCGCAATTAGCGACATTAATATTATGCACGTTGCGTCGCAGGGCTCCATCACTAAATTCTCTAAAGCCGATTTTCTGTTTTCTTATCTCATCTCTATCTCCAAAATCTATTTTTTTAATTCTCTCTTCGTACTCCTCCCTGCTCAATTGTTCGTTTTTGAAAACGTAGGATCTATTCCTTAAATTGTAAGAAAAATAGCAGTTGGAACAGTTTTTGCAGTCGTACAAAAAATAAGAATCTATGCAGTTCTCGCAATAGTCAATAAAAGAGCAATTATTACACTTATCCGAGCCAACCGCTTCATAGCAGAGCTCACAATTATTTATTAGATTGCAATCAAAAACATCCTTACAAAAACGCGCATCCATACAATATTGGCTATCCGTGGTCGCGTAAGTCATGGAGGCGTAGTAGTTGTTCTTACCGTGCCTACCACCCAGGGTGTATTCACAATTCAAAGCGCTAGGATCCCGCTCTAGCGGCAAATGCGGCATTTCAAAAAACAATTCCCGGAACTGTTCCAGAAAGGGTCTGCCTAACTCGAACTCTTTTCCATAGTCCAACGGATCCCAACCATCTGATTGATAAAAATCAAAATCATAAATCTTATGAGGAGAATCCGGTGGGTATATAGTAACAACCTCTTCGTTGTGTCCCGGCGCGGAGCATTTTTTCTTGAAGAACTTCGGAACTCTCATCAAGTGTCCGAACCTACGCCTCTTTCTACACGGAGGGCAACACAAAGGCGGAGGAACTTTAATTTTTTCGTAGAATTGGAAATCCTCCGTGTCAATTACAAATGGACCGCTACAGTTTTGACATGTTCTCGTTTCTGGTCCCATTTATTTTTTGCCTTCTATTTTCCACATTTTACCTTCTAACTTCTGACTACCAGCTCGCGCCTACTCCCCCTTTATCCTGTTCTCATAATACCAATTTAGAACCTCCTTCCCAATTGGCACCGCGTTTAAACTGCCCAGCTTGGCATTTTCCACTAGGACCAAGATAGCTATCTGAGGATTGTCGTACGGAGCGTAGCCCACAAAAAACGCGTTCTCCTGAGTGTTGTTTTTTATCTGGGCGCTACCCGTTTTGGCGGCAACCTGGAACGGCAAATCATTCAAAAGATGGGCCGTACCCATGCCGGAAACAACCGTTTGACGCATACCTTTTTGAACCTCCTTTATCTCGGGCGCAAGATAAGTTAAATCCATCAAGACCTCGGACTGCGAGTCGTTGGCAAGAATCGGTTTATGGAGCGTACCGCCATTTGCAATCGCAGAGATGTAATTTAAAAGCTGGATGGGAGAGGTCAACAAATCTCCCTGCCCGATGCTCACGTTGTAGGTATCGCCCAGACGCCAGACTCTACCAGAGGATTTTTCTTTCCAGTCCGCGTCCGGCAAGAACCCTTCCGCCTCGTGAGGTAGGTCTATTCCGGTTTTCTTGCCCAAACCAAATTTCTGCCACCATTCTTTTAGGCGCGAGATGCCCAGGCCCTTGATATCACCGAAGCCTCCGCCCACTTCATAGAAATATACGTTGCTGGATTGAGCTATGGCGGAATAGACATCCACATAGCCCTGATAACGCCAATCCGGGAAGCGAGTTGGTTGATCGGGGTTATAAGGGTTAGGCACATCAAGATATCCGGGCGAGAAGATGCTTCGTACCGGAGTAACAACTTCTTCCTTGAGAGCCGCTACTGCGACCAAAGGTTTGATGGTTGAGCCGGGACTGTACGCGCCCGAAACTATGCGATTAAAAAGAGGCTTATCTTCCGAACTTAGAACTTCTTTGACCTCCGACTTCTTTCCCGCAGAGCTAAAAATATTATTGTCAAAGACCGGGAAATTTATCATCGCCAGAACCTCTCCGGTTTGGGGATTCATGGCCAGGGCCGCGCCGGAAGTTCTACCCAAAGAACTGAGCGCGTTGCTCATTGTTTTGTAAAAATATTTTTGTAGGTCGCCATCTATGGTAAGACGCAGAGTCTTACCGATCACTGGCTTGGCCTTCTCTTGCTCCTCTAAAACATTTCCTCGAGCATCTCTTATCTTTATTTTTAACCCTGACTCACCTCGCAATCTTTCGTCATACTGCAGCTCTAGCCCCGTTTTGCCCATAAAATCCTGATGGCCCAGAGAGGGATTTCGCGCCAAATCCGCAGGGGTGGTTAGACCGACATAACCCAAAACGGAAGAAAAAAACTTTCCTTCTGGATAGTTGCGACGGTACCCGTTCTGCACTAAAAGAGTAGAAAGGTTGGCCTCCTTAAGAGCGACAACTTGCGCGGGAGTTAAATCAACCAAGAGCGGTATTGGCTCGGCGTACTTCTCCAAGTCCCGTCCCGCGATTATTTCTTGGAATTGGTCTTCTGGTATATCTAAAACTTTTTGCGCGATGGACTTCGTCTCGGACTGAGATTCCGGGTGGCGGATATATTCCTGGGGGGCCAGGTAGGCGGAAAACACGGAAGTGTTGTCCGCCAAGACTTCTCCAAAACGATCTGATATCAATCCCCTGGGAGCGACAACTATTTCTCGCTTGCCTAAATTCACGTCCACCCTCTGATTGTAGAAGTCGGCCCTGATCCAGCCTAAAAATAATATTCTAACAGCAACCGCGAGAGCCAAGGCAAAAACTACCACCGCCACATATAAAAGAGGCTTGTTGTCGAGCGGCACTTCAATAGTTTCCAAATCTCCAGACCAATCGTCCGAAAGAGATTCCTCAAATATTATCTCCGTGCGTCTCCGGTTCATGGCTATTTGTTAAAAAATAAATTGGTTCTAGGCCTGGTCGTTTGCCTTAAGAGCACGCGAAATAGAACGAAAATTAGCAGGGACCATAAAAGAGAAGCGGCGAGATAGAAAGATATCTCCCAAGCAGACCAGGCCGAACCAAAAGACCAGCCCCAAAATCCACAGAAAATAAGAGCTGAAACCAGAACCGAGGTCCAGGAACGCAAAGGCAGAGCACGCTCCAAGAGATATATAAACAAACAAAGAGCAAGCCAAAGCCAAAGCTCTAGGCTCAATATCTCCGGCGACCAACGAATTAAAAAGACGGAAAATAAGGCTAGAACCGAATATCTTTCAAATGAAAGAAAAACTCCTAGGGCCGCGAGGCAGGGCAACACCAGCCCGATTTCCCAACCCAAAGAATTCGCTTGCACCTGTATCAAGAACGAGAAAAACAGAATTAGAAAAGATTGGAAGAGAAGCACTTTAGGAATCTTTTTTGTCGACTAAAACGGAGTGGATGGCGTTCGGGTCATACGGCACCGTGAGCTCGGCTTCTTGCATAGATGTTTCAGGTATAAGAGTTACTACTCCCACTTCTCCAATTGCCACGCCGTAAGGCAGGTCTGGCGACGCGGAATAAACAATTTGGCCGGGCTCTATGGGCTTAGCCTTGGGGATAAGCGTGAGTTGCGGAACGACTCCCCCGCTCAGCAAGGAGTCCGCGCCGTTTTTCCCTACCCTGACCGCCATCTTGAACTCCTTGTCAAAAATTGTTTGGACAGACGCATAATTAGACCAAGCTTTAGCAATTTTTCCGATTAAAAACTCTCCTCCTCCCGGAATAGAAAATATGACCGGATCGCCTACTTTGACGCCCTGCTTTTCCCCGACGCTTATCATAAGCTCGTTTTTAAAGGGCATTGGATATTGCGAGTAAACAAAAGCGGGTATTCCTTCCTTGAGAGATTTGGGCGAGACTCTGACCGAGTCCTGGGAATTTGCCAATTCTGACTTGAGTTGCATATTTTCCGCACGCAGAACATCGGGGTTCTCAACATTTTCCCGAAAACCATAACGGGCTATGTGTTGAATCCGCCAGCTAGCGGCAGGAAAGAATAGGAGTATGAATATTATTAGCGCGACAGTTGCCGTAAACCAACGGTTAATCATAGTTCAATAATACGCCCCTCCGACCGAACGTTAAAGGTTGATCTGAATGGGCTTTAGAGGATTGTCCAATATCTCGCGGTGGTGGTCAAAGTCGTCCACTATCCTGCCCAGACCGCGCGCCACGCAAGTTAAGGGATCTTCCGCTACTTGAGCTCTGACCGCTGTTTCCCGCTCTATGAGCTGATCTAGACCCCGCAGAAGGGCTCCACCCCCGCAGAGGTAGATGCCTTGTTTAAGCATGTCTCCCACCAGCTCCGGCGGAGTAGCTTCTATAACCTCCAATACGGCATCTACAATGGTGCGCAGAGACTTGCCGAGCGCCATACGAACATGGCTATTTTTGATGATTGCTTCGCGGGGTAAACCGCTAGAAAGATCTCTGCCCCGAATAGGAACCTCCAACTTCTCGTCGAGTGGTATGGCGGACCCAACTGCGATCTTGGCGTATTCCGCGGTAGGCTCCCCAATTAAAAGTTTAAACTCATCCCGCACGAAACGGATGATATCTTCATTAAATTTGTCTCCCGCGATCTTGAGCGTACGGGAAACCACCGTGCCACCCATGGAGATAACGGCTACATCCGTAGTGCCTCCCCCGATATCCACTATTAAGCTCGCAACCGGCAAATCAATCGGCAAGCCCGCTCCGAGCGCGGCCGCCACCGGCTCTTCTATCAGATAGACTCGGGAGCAACCTGCGTTCATAGTCGCATCTTCCACGGACTTGCGCTCTACCTCCGTTAAATTATCCGGGATAGCAAGTACTGCCCGACGGTAACCGGAAATAGAAAATCCGCTGCCCTGCAAACGCCGTAGGAATTGGCGCAACATTTCTTGAGTCATTTCAAAGTTGGAAATAACCCCGTTCACCAGTGGTCGGATGACGTTTATGTGCGCGGGCGTGCGGCCCAACATTCTTTTAGCATCTTCCCCCACCGCTAATATCTGGTTGGTTTTATTATTAATCGCGGCCACGGAGGGCTCGTTCACAATGATGCCCTGATGCTTCAAGTAGATCAGAGTGTTGGCCGTGCCCAGGTCAATACCAACATCCTTAAAAAATGAGTCTAATATATTCTTCATCTTCTTATTTAACTGCCGCGATTAATTCTTCTATAGAGACGAGCTTGGCCTCGGATTCGCTTCTCTTCTTCAGCTCTATCTTGTCTCCCGTTTTGGGGCTCACCACCGCCCGCCAGGTTATACCGAAAAGGTCCGCGTCCGCAAACTTCTCGCCCGCATTGGCATCCCGGTCGTCAAAGAGCACCTCTACGCCCGCGGTCTGCAGCTTCTGATATATCTCTGCGCCAGACACTCCATTTATGCCGAGCAAGTGCACCTTCATAGGAGAAGCGATTTCCGGCCAGATCATGCCTTTTTCGTCATGATTCTTTTCTACGATTACACCCATTAGGCGCGAGATGCCTATGCCATAACAGCCCATGACCGGATACTTTTTCGTGCCGTCTTCGGCCACGAATCCCAAATCGAAATCCTTGCCGTACTTCTGACCCAAGTCAAAAACGTTGCCCACTTCGGAGGCCATAGCCGCGAAAAGTTTGCCCTTGCCGCATTTGGGGCAAGTCTCGCCCTCTTTCTGTTTGGCGATTTCCTGGTTTACGCAAAACTCGCAAGCGTCGCAGTAATAAATCTTATCTTCGCCGGCATCGGTCAGCACCATAAATTCGTAGGAAATTTTCTCGCTAAAACTGCCACCGGAGGCTTCGGTGACTTTTGCTGTGAGTCCTAGGCGTTCATATATCCTTAGGTAGGCCTGCTTAGCGATTTCATAGAAACGATTAAAATCTTCCTGGTCCTTGTGAAAGCTGTACATATCTTTCATAAAGAATTCCCGGCCACGCAGCAAGCCCGACTTGGCGCGCAGCTCGTCCCGGAACTTCCAATGGATCTGATAAATCGCAAGCGGTAAATCTTTATAAGTCTGAACACGGCGCATCGTAAGCGGCGTTACTATTTCTTCTTCGCTCTGGCCCAGGGCATATTCTTTCTCGGTCCGGCTTTGCACCTTAAAAAGCACGTCTATTTTTTGCCAGCCGCCGGTTTTTTCCCAATTCTCCTTGGGATGCATCATGGCCATTAAAACCTCCTGGCCTCCAATTTTATTCATCTCTTCCCGAACCACCTGCTCAATTTTACGCAAAACCTTCAGACCCAAAGGCAGATAGTTATATGCTCCAGCCATTAGTTTTTCCACGAAGCCGGCCCGGGTCAAAAGCTGGGCGTTTACCGTCTCCTCATCCTTGGGGGCGAAACGCTCCGTTCTAGTAAAAAGCTTGGATTGCAACATGATATTCTCCGCATAATAGCACGGCTTTTGCCGGTTCGCAAAGCTTGCGTTGAATAAGAATTGATTGTGTGGTATAGAATGCTCAGATCGTTGAATATTCGGACTATTCTAGATCCCGGCAAGTTTCGGCAACTCGACTCAAGGAGGCAGTGTCATGAGTGACAGTAGGGTAATTCTCGCGGCGGATGAGCTGGATCTGGAACTATGCGTCCAGCTACTCGCCAAGATCGGCCACCGCCTCGCGGCGGTCAAGATCCACAACCTCTACGACCTGCATGGCGTGGAGGCGATCCGGCAACTGCGTCGCGCTGGCGGGGAAGGCATTCGTATCTGGGTGGATGCGAAGCTGCACGACATCCCGAACACCGTCGGCCGCAGGGCGTGGGCGCTCTGCAACAACGGCGCGGACATTATCACGGTCCACGCCTCGGGCGAGATCGAGATGATGATGGAGGCGGTCGTGAAGGCGAAGGGCCTGGAAATCTACGCCATCACGGTCCTCACCTCACTCGACGAAGATCAGACCCAACTCATCTACGGCAACTCGGTCAAGGCGAAGGTGCTCTACTTCGCGCGATTGGCCAAGCTCGCCGGCGTGCACGGAATGGTCTGCTCGCCCAAGGAAGTCGAGATGCTCGCCAAGCGTCCCGAGCTCAAGGGATTAAAGCTCATCGTTCCGGGCATCCGCTCCGCCGGCAAGGATGCCGGCGACCAGAAGCGCTTCGACACGCCCAGCGCGGCCATCAAGGCTGGCGCAACCTACCTCGTGGTCGGCCGACAGCTCACCCAGGCGCCCGATCCCATCCTCGCGATAGACGAGCTCGAGGCCGAAATCGCGGGCGCGGCGGCCGGCTGCTGAAGGAAGACACCATGAACCGAGAGCAAATTCCTTTCATGCTCGGGGCCATCGGTGCCATCGTTACCGACAGCCACCTAGTCTATACGTCCGGCCGACACGGTTCGGCCTACGTCAACAAGGATGCGATCTACCCGCACACGGAGCTCACGTCCGATCTGTGCCTGGCCATCGCGGAAGAGTTCGCGGGCGAAGGTATCGAGGTCGTGATTGCTCCCGCGGTGGGTGGCGTGATTCTGTCTCAGTGGGTGGCGTTCCACCTCAGCAAGCTGACCGGTCGCCAGGCCCTCGGCATATACGCCGAGAAGGACGAGAGTGGAGACGCCTTCGTCGTGAGGCGCGGCTACGACAAGATGGTACCGGGCCGACGAGTCCTGCTTGTGGAAGACGTTCTCACCACCGGCGGGTCGGTGAGGAGAGTCGGCGATGCGGTGCGCGCGCTTGAAGGCGACATCATCGGAGTCGCCGCCATCTGCAATCGCGGCAACGTCGCTGTGGAAGACTTGGGCGGAGTGCCGAAGCTCTCGGCTCTCATGAACGTGACGCTGGACTCCTGGCCCGAGGAGGAGTGCCCGCTCTGCGCCAAGAACATCCCGATCAACACGGAGGTCGGCAAGGGACGCGAGTTCCTCGCGCGCAAGGCGGCGGCAATGGGCAAGTAGCGTTCGCGAGGGAATGAAGGACGCAAGACAGGGCGACGGGACCAGGGTCCCGCCGCCCTCTGTTTTTAATCCGTTAATTTTAGTGGATTAAAATCAGAAAAATTTCGCCAAGAAAAAGAATACTAAACCGAAGGCGCTCGCTATCGCGGAAATAATCCAGAAGCGCATCGTGACCTGAGATTCCGGCCAGCCCAAAGCCTGCAAATGGTGGTGAATAGGCGCGGATAAGAATATTTTGCGCCCGAATAATTTTTTGGAAAGAAGTTGGACGATAACGGAAGCGGATTCCAGAACTAAAACGAAACCGATGACCGGCAGAAAGGCAACCGAATTAGTTAGAAACGCGATTACCGCTAGAGTTACCGTCAGTCCCATGATGCCAGTTTCTCCCATAAAAAATCGTGCAGGGTGCACATTAAACCAAAGATAGGTCACGAGCGCGCCCACAATAACCACAATGAGCGCGGTTAAATCAAACTGGCCCCGGCTGTAGGCAATCACGCCGTAAGCGCAGAAAATTGGCGCCAGAACCCCCGCCGAGAGTCCATCCAGGCCATCCACCACTCCGCTTGAGAATGTCGCCAAAACGACAACCAAAAATAAAAGAATGTAGAGCCCGTCTATTTCCAAATTGCCATACAATGGAACATAGATACTGGACCAGCCCAGCTTGAAATAGAACCACCAGGCTCCAGCGAGACCGATTAAAGAGATAAGTCCCAAGCGCACCGCGAAACGTAAACCCCCGCCGACATAAGTACCCTTATTTTGCACGACCAATAAGTCGTCTACTAGGCCCAAAAGCGATGCGCTAATAAGAGTAAAAAGCGGCAGCCAGGTTTGAGAACGGGAAACATAATTCATCTGCCCCAAAAAAGAATCGGGGGAAAAGTAATGTATTATCCAAATAATTAAAGTTACCACCGCCACCGTGCCCCAAATGAGGATACCGCCCATGCGGGGCGTGGAAGTTTCCTTATCTTTGTGCAGACTGGTAAATATCGGCGTGGAATAACCGCCTACTGTTTTCTCGCGCGGCTTCTTTTTCCAAGCCTTGTATTTATAAAGTATTTTGATAAGAAAAGGGGCCGCTGCCAACGCAACCAAAAAAGACAGAATGAAAAGAGAGAGTATTCGGACGATTGGGAAAAAACTTATAGTCATAACGGGCGAGACGGGATTCATGGTTGGACGTTATTGATGGTATGGCTTTTTTTAAACCAATCCCTAAGTTTTTGCGTTTCGCCGAAACGGTCTGGGGTTCCCATTACCACCACCAAAATCGGCCTTTTCTCAAAAGAGAAGATGGACAAGAGGTTGCCATTCGCGTCGTTTGTAAAACCGGTCTTACCTCCCAAGAAATCGGCATCGCCGGCGAAGCTATTTATATTCGTAAACGTTTGAGCTTTACCGGAATTAAGCTCTACTAAAGTTACGTTGGGGTGGCGAGTCGTTTCAAATACTTCCGGTCGTAGGCGATATATCTCCTGGGCCGCCATCATTAAATCGCGCGCGGTAGACTGATTAGCCGCGGAAAGACCGGTTGGGTCGGCCAGATGGGTCTCGGACATACCCCAGTTTGACGCCAAAAGATTTAAACCTTTAATAAATTCGTCTCGGCCAAAAGAGCTGGCAACTGCTTCCGCGGCCTCGTTACTGGAGAAAATGAGCATGGCGCGCACTAAATCCTCTAAGGCATATTGTTCTGAAACTTTTAGGCCCCTGGCCAGATCTCCCCCGGTTATCTCAAACTCCTGTTCGGTTATAGTAATTCTTTTATCCGCCGGCATCTGGTCCAATGCGAACTCCGCGGAAAGAAGCTTGGAGATGGAAGCCATCGGCCATCTTCTCTCGGAATTTTTATCGTAATAAATCTGACCCGTTTCTAGGTCTGCTAGAAGAGCTACCTCCGCTTTGACTTTTGGCTGAGCCAATTCTGATTTTTTTATGAATACGGGCGAAACATCAAAAGTATTTTTTTCTCGGATAGGCGTGCTGGCGGCGAGAGGTAGAGATTTTGCCTCCGGCATAACTGTTTCTGTTATCACCGCTACCGCCTGCGCAGGGGAAGCACTCGCGGGCTCCCCTCCCCAAAAAACCCGCCCATCTTCCTTGTGCAGACCCAAGAGAGCGATACCAATAAGAGCGAATAGAAATGCAAATTTTTCTAAGTTTGCTTTCATCCCGTAAGAAATTAAGATTTTTCTGTTGTGCCTGCTCTGACCTTTTTGATAGATAAGTTAAACATAGATATCGGTTTTTGTTGAAGAAGAAAAATCTTTTCTTCTTGTTTCTTACGGGATTATGCTGGCGTTTGATTTTCGAACTTACTTAACAAATCTTTAAATTTCTCCTGTTCTGGTAGATCGCTCTGTTTGGCTACTCCGATGTGGCGCCAAAATTCAAAACTGGGACGATATAGAAATGATTGGGGATGCTCCGGGTCTGAGAATCTTTCTATCAACCCCCTCAACATCAAGTTACGCAGAATGACGATGGAATTCACTCCCCTTTGATATTCTATGCGCGCGCGGGAAATGGGACCAGCGTAAGAGATTATGGCCAGAGTCTCCAGGCTGGCTGGAGTTAGGTCCTCAGACAGCTGGTCTTTAACGAACACCTCTAAAAGCTTGTGGAACTGGGGCTTAGTCATCAGTTGCGCTTTATCTTCGTCGCAAATCAGAGCCAGTCCGGAATCGGGCCGTTCCCACAGCCTTTTTTTAAGCTCCTCCGCTAGAGCGGGAACTTCTTCTTTCTCAAAGCCCAATACGGAGGCGATTCTCTCATAAGAAATCGGCTCACCGTGAATAAAGAGCATTGCTTCCAAGCCTGCCAATTTATTGTTTAAATCATTCTCCTCCATGGTTTTGGGTGTTATTACGCGTGATCATTATATCAGAACCCGGACCCTCTTGCTCGACCATCAAAATTTGTTCCCGTGCGAGGTGTAATATGGCTAGAAAAGCGATAATAGTATCCGCTCGCGAAGCGCCATTCGCCACGTCTCGGAAGCTGGCGGATTCTATATTTTTGAATCTTTCTATGATCTGGCTGATCTTCTCGTCCAGGCTGACTATTTTTTCGTGAATAATCTCCGATTCTTTAATATAAGACTCAAAAACATCCAGTAGGCGATGCAATCCACCTTCCAGGGCGGCGGCGCTTAAGTTGCTACCCGGATAAAAAAAGTGGAGGTCCGGTCGGTCTTCATGACGCGAGAGGTCCGGTCGCGGAATCATCCAGGTGGCCAGGTTCATGAAATATGGACGGGCCAGAGCGGAATTGCGAAGATGCCAAAGCTCGGCAATATTTTTCAAAGCGGGACGGAACTCCCGATACAATTTCAAGCGCTCCTCCAAATCTTTTATCTCGGACTCCTCCTCCCCGGTCAAATTAAAATCAGGTAGAAGTGATTTAGATTTTATAAAAATTAAACGACTCGCGACAACTATAAAATCTGCCAAGATGCGCATGTCCGCGTGATCGCCGGTCTTATTGCCTTCCCTCTTTCTCAACTCCTCCAAATAGTGCAAAAAATCATCCGTTACCGCGGCTAAACTTATTTCGGTTATCTCCATCTCGCGAGCCTCAATTAACTCCAGCAGTTTCTCCAGTGGTCCGGTGTATTGCGCCAGCTTTAGCTCGTAAGTCATTTTATTTTACTGGAATATAATTTTTCTCCGCCCAGTCTACCAGCTGTCCGCCTTCCAAATTATAGTCCGGCGTATTTAAAAGAATAACAACAATCGGCCGTTTTTCTCCTCCGAAAGAAAGATTCAGAATGGCAATCATGGTTTTCCCGGCTTCCTCCGTCTGCCCTACCTTACCACCCACAAAACGTTCATCTCCTTCAAAGGCGTTGAAATTCTTGAGGTCCGCGTAGAGCACGGCCCCATACGCCCCATGCCCAACTTTGCCGGCCGTGGAGTCCAATATAAAGCGCCGATTGTGATACAAATATTTAGCCATCGCGAAAAGATCCTCCGCGCTCGCGATATTGCCCGCGCCTTTGCCGGAAGGGTCGGTAAAATAGGCCGTATTCATGCCGATTGCCCGCGCCTTTTGATTCATTAAAGCCACAAATCTATCTCTGCCCAGAAATCCCGCGATTGCCTCCGCGGCCTCATTGGAAGATTCCATAAGCAGGGGCGGTAATAAATTATAAAGGGAGATTGTATCATCCGGCTTAAGCCTCGGCTTGGAGGTCGGAACTATCATCTTCTCCGTGACCGTTATTTCTTTTTCCATGCTAACGTATTCCACTGCCACCAAGGCAGTTACTAGTTTGGTAATAGAAGCTATCGGCACGACGCTGGTGGAATTGCGTTCCGCTAAAATAAAATTGCTGTTTAAGTCGGAAATCATATAACTGCTGGCCTGGACCGCGAACGGGCTAACGCGCAAGCGGAACTCGTCGCCTTTAAACTCTTCTTTATAAACCAAAACTGGCATACCAGTTACCGCTTCTTTGAAAACCTTTTCCGCATCTTCAGTGGAAAGCCGAATACAGCCTCCGGAGTAGCTGGAAGAAACTGGCGCGCCACCCTCATAATACGGCCAGCCGTGAATGAAAAAATTACCTTGGAAGGGCATGCTCCAGGGCATATACACCTGACCGAAACTGGAATAATGATTTTTCTCCTTGCCCTCTATTTTGTATAAACCCGCGGGTGTCTCCCACCAAGATCCTTCCCTACCCTTAGTTTTAATATCCACTTGCAATACGGAAGACCCGTTCTTATAGACGCTTAGCTTCATGGCAGACAAGTCCGCCTCAATAAAATTTGCGTTATTGTCTATAAAATCTTTTTTGACTCTCAAAAAAAAGTTACGGTCCGCGAGCGCCGGCCAGCTACCCAACTGGAAATCGGTAGAAGAGGAATTATATTGCGGTAGAGAGAACTGATAGTTATAAACCGACTGCCCCTGGTAATATTTTAAAAACACAACCAAGCCCAGCCCGGAGGCGATAATCAAAAGGAGTACTAAGTAGAAAGGTATCGGAGCTTTGGCGATTCTGCGAATCATGGCTGGTAGTTGGTATATAAGTTCTTAGGGTCCCACAGGAGCCAGCCCGCGTAAGCCTTGCTGGAGGTAGTGTTTAGCACGTCGTCCGTTGCGGCAATCTGCTGGTTTATCATGTTTCTATCATAAACCGCACCCAAATCGAAAACCTGCAACCAGGGACGTAACTTGCCCATTTGGGGTAGGCTGGCGGGAATAGTGGTGCTGGAAACAGAGCTCGTCGCCATTTGTTTTTCCTGGCGAGCAAGGGCTACCTCCATAGAATATTTTACCACTTCATAAGGATGATCCGCGGGGTTCTTAAATCCCAAAACTCCCGGACCGTAGTGGGAGGGGTAAACCATGGGACAGATAAAATCAAAATAAGGATAGGCGTCCTCAATCATCTGGCCAATGCCCAAGTCGTCCGAAGCGTATGTCGCCATACCAAACAGATCCGCGGATATTTTCGCGTCCGGCATCTTCTCGCGCAAGTATTTAAAAAATCCCCTCATTACGTCTCGGCGGGGAATTTTCTCGTCCCAAAAAGGATATTCTATATTGGCGAGCGCTCCATCCGAAGGAAAGCGAATGTAGTCAAAGTTGACCTCATCAAATCCGTGACCGAGAGCATCTTTAGCGAGCGCGACGTGATATGCCCTCACCCCCTCCGCGGCGGGATCAAGCCAGCTTAGGTTTTTGCGGTCCCGCCACAGGCCGCCTTTCATTTTGTCCTGCAGGGCCCACTCCGGATGGGCCTTGGCCAAGATAGGGTCCTGGAAAACGGTGATGCGCGCGATAGCGTATAAATTATTATCATGCAACTGCTTAATAACGGAATTAATATCCGCGACACGTAATTCTTTTTCCGCGCCGGTAGCGGCCACTTCCGGCAGGTCGGTTTTGTAAGTCATATATCCGGAGTAATCCTTCACGTCTATCACTACTCCGTTTAGTCCGCGCGTTTGCGCGAGAGAAATAACCTGCTTTAAACGCGAAGAGCCGGCTGTCCAGCCGGTTAAGTAAATTCCTTTAACAACTACCGGGGGATTAGCGAGCGGACCCTGCCTAGGCACACCTGTCTGTTTTATCTCCTCTGGCACGGAGCTAGTTGCTACCTCCTTTTCTTCCTTGTCTCCGAAAAGCGAATTATATTTTTCTCGCAAGGCGGACGCGAGACCCTCTTCCGTTCCAGACGCGTTTTGTGTTTCACCCGAGGGATTTATTTCAACTTTTTTTTCTTGGGATAATAAAAAAACACCCGCTAGAGCCAGGCTACTAAAAAGAAAAATTACCAACCACCTCCAGATTCCAGAGCGCATAAACGATTGTGATTAAGTCTTGATAATTATAGGCTAATAGCCGATAATTTCAATGTATTTAACGCTTTTATGTCTCTCGCCCTATACCGCAAATATCGACCCAAAACCCTGGAAGACCTGCTTGGCCAGGAATCCACCGTCCAAATACTCCAAAATTCCGCGCGGCAAAATCATTTCGCGCACGCTTATCTTTTTTACGGCTCGCGTGGCACCGGCAAGACCAGCACCGCTCGCCTCATCGCCAAGTTGTTGAACTGCGAAAAAAGGCACGCCGACCCTAAGTTCCAAGCGGAGGGAGAGCCCTGTAATAAATGCGGGAGCTGTTTAGAAATAGACTCCAACACATCTTTGGATGTAGTAGAAATTGATGCCGCCTCCAACCGCGGCATAGATGAGATTCGTAATCTTAAAGAAAATCTGCGCGTGGCGCCGGTGGGCGGGCACTATAAAGTTTACATCGTGGACGAGGTCCATATGTTAACCGGTCCGGCTTTCAACGCCCTTCTCAAAACCCTGGAGGAGCCGCCCGCGCACGTGGTTTTTGTCTTAGCCACCACCGAATACGAAAAGTTGCCCGCTACTATCACCTCTCGCACCCAGCGCTTTATATTTAAACGCTTACCTAAATCTATAATTCTTTCCAAACTGGAAAATATCGCCCAAATAGAAAAAATAAAAATAGACCCGGATGCGCTCGACCTGCTCGCCGCCGCGGGCGAAGGCAGTTTTAGGGACGCGGAGTCTCTCTTGGATCAGATAGCTAGTTCCGGCGAAAAGATAACTTTATCCGCGGTGGAAAAACTGACCGGGCGAATTGGTTTTAAGAAAGTGGAGCAGCTGACCGATCTCATAATCAAGACGGATACGGCGGGAGTTCTAAAGGCCTTATCTGAGATACAAGACGAGGGCTACAACGTAGTCCAACTTGCCCGCGACTTGATACATTATCTGCGTCGGGTAGTGTCCCTTAAATTCAATCCTTCCCTAAAAGAACACTTCCAGAGCGAACTCACCAAAGACGAGCTAGAGAGTTTGAAAAAGTTTTCGGAAACAGCCGATGCCGATAAGATAATTATTCTTATTAAATCTCTCATCCGTGCCTACACTGAAATGCGCTATAGTCCCTTCGCGATAGTGCCTCTAGAGATCGCTCTTATAGAACATCTTAAGAAATAGTCCTGGACTGGAAAGACTAAGAGCGGGGCCCCGTTTGGCTCCGCTCTAGTTTCTGTTCTGTCACTTGCCGACATCCGCCTGCCCTAGTGGGGCGGGATGATGCGGATGTGGTCAAGCGCGGTGCCGGACAGGCTCGGACCGTTCCCTGCCAACCCCAACACCAGGGCCAGGATGACCAGGAAGACGGTCCACTCAATCGTTCCCCAGACGAACCGCTCTCTCCGCGCGCGACGCGCTTCTTCCTCGGCAGCGATGTCGTCTAGGACTTCTTCCGAGAGACCGTCTAGCTCCATCTGCCGAATCGCATTCATGGCGTCCCTCCTAACTGAGATTGCCCTTGATCACAGAAAGATCAGAACGACCAACACGACCACGGCGATGCCAACCAAGACCTTCCACCATGGCCCATCCGAGCCAAGTTCTGGAGCTGCGGGAGCTCCATGATCGTTCAGGTCTTCATCTGAACCCAGAAAGTCGGTCACGGTGCGTCCCTCCTGGCTCAAAGTATACAAATGAGGTGCGGTTTTGCAAACGCTACCAGTGCTTGTAATTTACTATTCAAATAATCCCAAAAACTTTGCCGGGTCAATGGAGGTACCATTAATACGTACCGTAAAGTGGAGATGCGGACTCTCCGCGTAACCGGTCTGCCCGCTTAATCCGATAATCTGCCCGCGTCTCGCGAGCTCGCCAGGATTAACCTTGATCTTAGAGAGGTGCATATAGAAGGTCATGAGACCAAGCCCGTGATCTATCACGACTGTTTTGCCGTAATTGCGATATGTTTTCGCAACTCGCACTACGCCCCGATTCGCGGCCATAACCGCCGTGCCCTCGCTCGCGCGATAATCGGTGCCTTTATGAGCGATAGAATATTCCCCTGTCTGGCGGGAATAGCCATATTCGTCCGTAATAAAAATTTTCTTAAGAGGCGGCAAGAATTTTTCCGTCCAAAATGCTTTGGTGCCGGTGCGCAGGTTGGCCAAGCTTTGATTCTCCAGCGCCAAAGTGGAAATCAGCTTGCTTTGCCCCGCCGGCGTGTTCCCGCCCAATTTTTCGGGAATGCCCAGGGGCGCTTCTATTCTTGGGCGGGCGCCAACATTAATATCCGCTTTAAATATCTGTCCGTCGGATAGTTCCACTACCAACTCATAATCCCCGGGTTTTTTATTTAAATCTATGCCGATAAAAGCAGTGGGTTTATTTTGATACATAAAGGACCCGATTTTAGCTCCGTCAAACTTTAAACTCTTAATAGACGCTGTGCTGGTAACGCCTTCTATCCGCACCAAAAGCGGTTCGCCTTGAATGACCTGCGCCGGAGAAAACGAAAAAGGTGCCGTTTGCGCGTAGGCGGAAAGTGTCCCACCGAACAGAACGGCAAGAAATAGAAAGTTGCTAATGAAAATCTTCTTATTCACTTTATGAGTATACCTTAAATAAATTAAAAATTATTAGCAGGGCTTTTATGTAAGCAAAAGGCGGCCATCTCTCACTTGAGCGCGCCGCCTTTTAGCCAGAATAATAACCGCGACCTAAGCCGCTTTCGGAGCTCCGCAATCGCACATGGAACACTTCTCTGTCTCCTTGTGCATAGGGTGCTGACACTTTGGGCATTTTTCGTCCATATTGTTGTGTTTAGGGTCTATGTTTCGGCGACCTTTCCGATAAAGACAAGCCGTTCCGGACCCGAAAGCGTTACAGACCACCACAATGGACAGGAAAATGAGCCCTCGCTCCCGCGTGAACCAGTATGACTATTTTAAAACAAGCCAATCCTAATAGCCCATCCAGAAGAACCAGGCGCCTATCAGAAAGATAACTCCGCCCCAAAGTATTTGCCCGCCTTTGAACATCTGGGCTTTTTTGTTGACACGGTCCGGAAATCCGATTTTCTCAATTCCCTTTAAAAGAGTTGTCCAACCTAAAATAGTAACGGCAACCCTCCAATCCATAACCCATACGTTATGCAAAACCACAGTAACCAGCCCCAACAAGAAGGTGATGTAGCCGGTTGAAATCGTAATAGTCTTATCCTCTGTATATTCTATTATTCTACCCAACAACCTTGCCCCCACCGATAGTCCGCCCAAAATCATAAACAGACTTCCCCAAAATCTTGCTAATAATATTGTGATTTCCATTTCTTTATGTTTGTGTATAAAAAATGCTACTTAACGCCCTTGGCTTTCCTGAATTTATACCATCCCACTACTATCGGCAAAATAAGAGTTAGAGCGTAATAAATATATACATCAAATTTATAGTAATCTGTTGCTCCAAGTATTTTAACCAGAAAAACATAATCCAGGGCAACTGCCATAACGGTCCAAACGGCTCCCAGCCCGACGTAACATCCGAACTCCTCTCTTTTAATTTTCTTGAGCAAGACCCAAAGGGCGGCAAGAAGACCGAAGGGCAGAATATACCATCCAATCAAATCTTTCGGCACGATGGGGAAAAAAACAAAACCCAAGGCATAGCCCAAAAGCCAGAGGATAAATCCCCAAAAAATAGTGTTTAGAAAAATATTTCCTTTGTTTGTTTCCATGATTATAGATTATATCATACCGCAAAAAGCATGTTCCAGAGCAAAAAACCGCAACCTTAATCTAGCAAAATTCCCAAGTTGCGTTAAAAGGAATGTGTTATATAATATGCACATATGAAAAACATTAATAAAGTTCTCCTATCATTAACCTCTGTTTTGTTGGTGTTTCCTGTTCTGGTGTCTGCCGCAGAATTCCGGGCGGGAGAGCAGCCGTCTTTCGCCTCCGGGGAAAAAGCTGCAGAGAATATGTACATAGCGGGCGGGGCGGTCGTTAGCGCCGGAAGCGCGGAGAAGGATCTTTTGGTCGCTGGCGGTACGGCGCTCGTATCCGGACCGGTTGGAGGTGATTTATTTGTCGTGGGCGGAAATATAACCGTCTTGGCCCAAGTCTCTGGAGACATGCGCATAGCGGGTGGAAACATCATGATCGGCGGGAATGTTTTAGGTGATGCCGTGATTGGCGGAGGACAAATAATTCTATCCGGCCAATCAATAGGCGGAGACGCGGCGGTGGCGGGCGGGACGGTGAGAATAGACTCCGAGATTAAAGGAGCCGCAAAAATCGCCGGGGGAGAAATTTACATCAATGCGCCCGTTGGAGGTAATGCGGAAATTAAGGCTGACAAATTAACCTTGGGGCCGAATGCGGATATAAAAGGCAATCTCAAATATGAAGCAACGAAACCTGTAACCATAGAAGAGGGCGGCAAGGTGCGCGGGGAGACAGTTTTTACCGAGCTAAAGAAACCCGACACCGCTAAGAAAAACGCAACGAAAGGGATAATATCTGGATTCTTTACTTTTGTGCTCGCTGCTAAGTTTCTAATGTTATTAGTGGTAGCCCTTATCATTGGGCTTGGTTTCCGTAGATACAGTAAAGAACTTGTAGAGAAAGCGACGGGGGGTCCGCTTAAGGAACTGGGGCGAGGTGTCGTTACCATGATTGTCCTTCCCATACTTTCAATCGTTCTTCTCGTTACTGTCGTAGGAATTCCCCTTGGCATACTCGGACTACTTTCTTTCGTAATGCTTTCCATGTATGCGACCATGGTAACCCCCATCTTCCTGGGCGCTCTGGTTTATAAATGGGTATCCAGAAAATCAGACTATGCCATCAACTGGAAAACTATCTTGCTCGGCACGGTGGTTTATTGCCTCTTGGGCCTCGTACCCTTCTTGGGCTGGATTGCGATATGTGTAGCCGTAGCCATAACTCTCGGCGCCGCGCTTAATATAAAGTGGCAAGTGGTAAAAGGGTGGAGATAGGAAAAGGCGCAATTTTAAAACCATAAAATCACGCAGGAATCGTGTTAATTCGTGCGTGGTTTTTGCTGCTTGGCTGGATGCCACCGAAAGGCAAAATGGTATAATAGTGAGTATATGAAAAATAAAATACTGATTGCACTTGGAGGAATACTTCTCCTGGTGTTAGTTTTTATCGGTATTAATTTTAAGAAAAGCGACGATTCAAAACCATTCAAGGAAGCGAGCAATTCCCTTGAGCCGATTGGTCCCGGGGACAAGATAAAAGACGCCGTACAGAACTTGCCAAATTGTCCGGCCAACCTGGATGGGTCGCTCACCTCGCCGCTCATAGACTTATCTAAAGTATCCGCGATTGTTCCGCTTGGGAATCTGAACCCGCCCGGGCACACCTCGCCGGTGGACCACAATTATTTCACCGTTGCCGAGAACGGGAAGGTTGCTCTATACGCTCCGGCCGACTCCTTGATAACGCAGATTATTACTATTTCCCAAAAAAATAGCCCATCCGATAACTACCTCCCGCTCGGATATGTGATTCAATACACGGTCTGCAAGGGACTGGTTCTGGATTTCGCCAACTACAATGGCGTGTCGGATAAAATTCTAAAAGGGATTGAAAACGAAAAACTGGAATGCCAAGGAGACATCACGAAACCGGGACACGATAAAATTGAACAACAATGTTATTACCGGGTAGCTATTCCGGTCAGGGCCGGAGAAGAAATCGGATATGCCCAGAATGACGAACGTGGAGTTATGGGATTTGAGATATGGGCTGCCGATTACAACAAACCGGCACGCGCGGACGTAAACTGGGATTATTATAACGATAATCGTTACGCGCATTCTATATGTACCTTTGACCTATACTCGGGCAATCTCAAAAAAGAGTTTTATAGTAAACTCGGCCATTTCGACTACCCGAGCAACGATAAAATTGTAAGGCCGCGCAATTTTACACCCAGAACGGTTGAGCCGTTATGCGGAGAGGTAAACCAAGATATAGTTGGAACCATACAGGGAATGTGGTTCGGAGAACCGCCAATAAAATCCGGCTACATAGAATTTGAAGGCAAGGGCTTGGCGTTTGTTCACAATAATTTCGACCCGACAATTGCCTCTCTTTCGGTCGGGGGGAATATAACCAAAAACGCCGGAGTTATTGAATTCAAGCCGACCCACTCCGGAACAATAGACAGGGAGTTTAGCGAGGTAAAAGCGGATGGAAATATATATTGCTACAATAGTCCCGGAGGCTGGTTATCGGACAAAGGAAAGATATTGATTAAATTGTTGGACAATACAAATCTCCAGGCGGAATTCCAAACGGGAAGTTGTAATGGAAAGGAAAAGTTCAATAACCCATTCGCATACGAAAGATAGCGTGAGTTAGTGAAAGACGATAAGAAACATACTCCCCCGAAGCACCCACTGCAAAAATGGGCGACCATTTCGGTTTACTGACCAACTTAAACTACTTTGGAGCGTTTTATTTTACCAATGAGATAATAAAGAACCAAAGCAAGAATAGACCAATAGACAGCGAAGCCGATAACAAAAAATGGGGGCGGCGGGTCGCCTTGCCTCAGAAATTCAACAAAGGGCAATAATGGTCCTATCAAAACAATTTTGACAGGCAATATAATTGTGGAAACGGCGCTTTTCCAGGCCACAGGCGATCCCGTCCCCAAGAAAGACTCGCCATTCCCAGGAAAGAGTCGGACTTCCGATCCTAAAAGGGAGTTAGAGATGAATTGGAAAGCAAACCCAAAAATCAGGAAGAGTATAACAAATTTTGTCCTAGAGATATTCATACGCTGTGAATCATACCACAGCTGATTTGCGGGCAATGCTGGGGTCCTGGACGATTTTCGGACTAATCTATCCTCACCTAAAGCCACAATTCGACAAGCTCATTGCAGGCAAATTGACTATGGACTTAGGTGAGGGGGCAGAGCCGGCGGGATGTGCCGGGTGCCCACGAACTATTTGAACCTCTTCGACGCCGTGGGTGAGTACCAACGAGCAATCGTATCTTGCCAGCAGAAATTGTTCTTTCTGCCGCAAGTTGCCCAGTCTTGGTAGTAGCCCTCGTGACTCGGGTCCAGGGCATAACCCTTTTGGACAAAGATGCTTAGCACCTGCTCGCACGTTGCGTGCCAAGCCGCGGACTCGTTCCGAATGAAGTCTGCCTGATTCCGCGGGGCCTTCCTGCCTTGTCCAAGAGCAAGATGCTCCATCTCATGCAAGAGGATGCCCACCACCATAACCTCAAGCATCTGCTCTCTCTTGGGGTCTTGAGATAGGTCCCGTCGGTACACATCCATGAGGGCCGGCATGAAAATGCGGATCGTGGGCGTACCGTCTTCCCTTATAACCATTCCTCCTACGGCCCCCCGTGAATCACTATTGAATACGGTGAACACTTCCACGGCCAATCGCTTGCTGTACTTGCCAGCAATGACGTGGAAAAGTTCGTTATACAACGCCTGGATTTCTGGTACGTTGTACCGGCCCACGAACAGGCCTCTGTTCAGGAGCCGCTCCAGATGAGCGCCCCAAAACTCGTGCATCTCCGCCTCGATAGTCGGAGCTTGAGCGACTGACCTTGTCAGTCGCTGACTATAGCCGGGCATTTCCCCCGCTAGGAGGAGAAGTGCGACTAGGAGAAACAGGTGTGTGCGCATTTTCGCCTCCTGGGCAAAGACATAGAGGTTGCCGATTCAAAAAACCGCACATATTATGCAGCATTGTATGCTTTGTGTCAATATTAGCTGGGGGTCTTGGATGATTTTCGAACTAGCTTAGCCCAAGTAGAGACCAAGAAGGCTAGGTCTTCAGCGTACTTCTTATGTCCATAAGGATTTTACCGGCGTGATTTTGGCCATTGCCATCTTTGCCATTACCCCAAAAATCATCATTAGGATTATCCTCTACGATTTCCTCTTCTCCTGTTCCTATCAAAGTTTGCATCACCTCTTCGTGTTGATGCACCTTCTCGACAAGTATGTCTCGGAGCACCTCAACTTTAATCGCATCCCAGTCTGCCTTTCTAAGAGATTTATATTTTTTGCCCAGCTCGTATGCCACGAGAGGGCTGCCAGCTAATCTGATTTCTTCTTTTATCTTTTTGTCGTCAAATTTTGCCGCATGAAAAGCATGCTCAGCGGTTGGATATAAAACTCCTTTGTATAAAATCGCGTGGGGAGAAAAATTAGAAAACACAAAATACGAAGATTCGTAATAAGGAATTTTTATCATTATGAAATTATAACAAAACCTTGATATTTGTTAGCTGCCGGACCTGGATTCGAACCAAGATACTCGCCTCCAGAGGGCGATGTCCTACCATTAGACGATCCGGCAATTTCGCTCCGATTTGACCGCCACTAAACTCGCCTGACCTTAACCAATCAGGGCGCAATTATATTAACGGATTCTCGTATAAATTCAACTCTTGCGCGCCACGATAATAAAACAGGGTGGAAAGTTGCGTAGCTCAAATAATACCGAGGTATTCTTAAAATACTTTCTGACTGTTTTTAGCATTAGAAGGGAGTATTGGTGAAAGATTATCAAGCTCCCTCCGGGAGCGAGAAAATCATCTGCATCTGAAACTATCTTCTCTCTCTGGGTGGGAGATAAAAACGAAAATGGAATACTGGAGATAATCAAATTAACTTTGGGTAAGCTTTTGAGCGTAGAGCCCGCCTGTTCCGCCGTACCGTGGATTACGGTCACGCGCGGGTCGGGCATGGCCTCTATCATCTTAACGAATTTTATATTCGTCTCCACTGCTATCAGCTTGCCGGCAGGAGAAAGCTTAGATAACAAGGCTCTCGTCATAACGCCTTCGCCTGGTCCATACTCTACTACCAAGTCCAGCAACCCTTCGATACGCCTCAGGACCCGGCGGACAACATACTTAGAACTCTTTGCCACCGCGCCAACTTTATAGTCGGTTAGGGCGGTTTTAAAAAAGTTAAATCTAGGCATAAATTAAGCTCGTCTTAACAGAATCACCTTTAGCCCAATTATACCAGTAAAACGCAATCTACCTACCGTCCCCTACCAACTCTCCGTCTCTTAGAGAAATTATTCTGGTTGCCCGATGGGCGTATTCGTCTTCGTGGGTCACCATCACTATGGTTTGACCGGAGCGGTTGAGTTCCGAAAAAGCCTCCATGACCAGGCGGGAGTTTGCGGAATCCAGGTTCGCGGTCGGCTCGTCCGCAAAAAGGATGTGCGGGTCGTGCGCGATGGCGCGCGCGATAGAAACACGCTGTTGCTGTCCTCCCGAAAGTTGGCTAGGCAGGTTGCGCAACTTATCTGCCATACCTATCCGTGCGAGAGCAATCTTCGCCTTGGCCAGGGCGGAACCATGTTTCATGCCCTGCATTAACATGGGCAAGGCAACGTTCTCCACGGCGGTGAGCTCCGGCAAAAGAGCGAAATCTTGAAAGACATAGCCCAGCTCATTTAAGCGAAGTTTTGTTTTTTCAGACTGGTTCAATTTTGAAGTTCTAATTCCCTGAAAAAAAACCTCTCCGCTAGTGGGTTCGTCTAAGAGAGAAAGTTGATAAAGAAGCGTGGACTTGCCCGCGCCAGACGGACCTATTATAGCCACGAATTCTCCGTCTTTTATTTCTAGAGATATGTCTTTAAGCGCCATAAACTCCAGCTCTCCCTGCCCGAATTTTTTTATTATATTCTCGGCTTTAATCATCTTATCTGCCCAAGATTGAGTCTAGGGTATTTTTGCGGACTATTATTTTGGCGGGAATATATCCCGCGAAGAATGTCACCACTAAAAGTATTATTACTCTTATGGCCGCGCCCTCCGGAGTGGCCACCAATATGCCGTCCGAAAAAGGAAAATTAATCGGATTCATATCAAAATACGGCTTCAAAAATCCGAAGGTGAGTACTAACCCTACCGCCGAACCCACGATGCCATAGAACAAGGCCTGAAAAATGTAGGAAAGCTCAATGGCAAGAGGGTTTATGCCGATACCCTTCATAATACCGATAAATTTCCTTTTCGTGACTGCGTTTATGAAAACTACTATAAAGACCGTGATGGACGCGACGACTAGAGCGATGGACGAGATCGCATTGCCAAGCATACCCATAGTCGTTTCTATGTCCCGCAGGAACGAAGGGATAGCCTCTTCCGAGGTCTGTATTCTGACGGAATAATCCTTCATAAACTCCCTAATATCCGAAACCAAGACCGAAACCCTGGCGTGGTCCGCCTTTATGGCAATTTCCTGATATTGCTCTTGGTTAATTGGCAAAATTCTTTTAAGCTCTCTGTCGGTCGTAAATATGCGAGTGGATATTTCATCTACCTTACTCTTCACTACACCTTTAACAATAAAATCCTTGACGATAGGAGGGCCCTCTTTCTGGGACAAGGTAACTCTTACTCTGCTGCCCACATCCACTCCGTCCAAGAAAACCAAGCCCGGAATATTCGCGTCCGCAAAGGTGGAATATTTTTTGAGCAGGTTTGCGCCTATCAAAATATAGCCGCTGTCGTCTTGCGCAAGAGGCTCTCCTTGCACAACGAACCTGGAAAATCCAGTAACCTCCTCTTCAGAGACTGGGTCAAGCCCAACCAGCCTGCCACCAGAACGGTTAGGCTGTTCGTTTTTCTTGGGAAGCCGATTTAAAGTTCCAAGCACGCTCACGCTGGCAGAATAGCGCGGAGAAATTGCCTGCACATCCGGATGGTTTCTCAAGAAAGAAACTAAAGCAGGAGAGTTTTCTATATAATCCCTGCCGGTGGCGGCAGTGATAATTATGTCTCCAGAATAGCCTTCTCTAAACTGCTCGAAAGATCCCGCGATGAGCCCCAATAGTATTCCCGAAACCACGATCAGGTTCAAAAAGGTAAGTATCATAATAAAAATGATGAGCGCGGTGGTACCCTTGCTGGAACGACGCAAGCTTTGGACGGCCAAAAACCAGCCCACTTTAATAGACACAAATAGTTCGCCTATCCAATTTAATATGCCGCCCAGTTTAAACCGGTTCATATATACCAACTTGAATATGATTGTTTTTCAGAACTACGTCGCGCTGATAGCTTGCTCCACCTTATTAAGCATCTCCTGCCGGGCAGAATCATCTACCGAACCAGGGCCCGAGAAGTAATGATGCCCTAAAACTTGAATTCCGCAAAACCGGAAGATGCCGTCGTCCGAAGTTTGATTTAGGGAATCAAACATACCGCTTTTCTCGTAGACATCTTGAGGCGTACCGTTCGTGCTAAACAGAACAACCTTCTTGTCCGCCAGCAAGCCCTCCACCCCGCTTTCATTATACCTGTAGGCAAACCCGTAGGAAATGACCCGATCCACATAGCCCTTCATAATGGCCGGTAGGCCTGTCCACCAGACTGGATAAATAAAAACAATGATGTCTGCCGCCTTGATATTATCCTGTTCCGTTTTTATGTCTTCTGCCAAACCACCGTTCTTGAAGCTCAACAAATCCGCCCCGGAAAGAACGGGGTTGAAGTTCATAGCATAGAGGTCCCGCACCACCGCCTCATCTCCCTTAGACTTTATAGTGCTTTCCACCCGCTCCTTTATGCCCGCGCAGAAGCTCTTAGGATTAGGGTGGGCGTAAACGATTAAATATTTCATTTTTTTATTATTTGAATTACCTGACCTTGTTTAACCTATTAATTAATAGGTTAATAGTATACCCCAAAACAAGCCTCAATGCAAAGATTTATATATTTCCGCGACTGCCCCTACCTCCCCGACCTAATAATCTTCTCCACTTCTTGAGCGCTACGAGCGGCCATCAACTTAGTCCGTAGTTCTTTCGCTCCAGGAAAACCGTTCACGTACGCCTTGAAATGACGCTTCATAATATCAAACGGCTTTCGCCCTTTAAACATTTTTTCATAGAGCTTGGCGTGTTCCAGCAAAACCTTGAGCTTTTCGTCTTTGCTCACGCTCTTTTTACGTTTGTTAAAAAGCCAAGGGTTGCCGAATATCCCCCGTCCGATCATCACTCCATCTAAATCATATTCCGCGATTTTATGTCTCGCTTCTTCTAAATTTTTTACGTCGCCGTTACCTATAATAAGAGTCCTTACTCCCCCTCTCGCATATTTCCGGGAAAGCTTCATCGCCAAACGTGCCAGCTCCCAATGGGCCGGTACCAAAGACATCTCTTTGCGGGTACGAAAATGGATTGTGATCGCGGCGGGGCGGGGTTCTAATATTTTAGGCAACCATTTTGCGAGCGCTTCCTGCGTGTCGCCCACTCTGATTTTGACCGAAACCGGTAAGCGGCCCGCTCCTTTTTGAGTGGCCATGATTATTTTCTGGGCAAGTTTGGGATTATTAATAAGACCCGCTCCAGCCCCCATTTTTACAACCTTACGCTCCGGGCAACCCATATTGATGTCTATGCCATCAAAACCCATGTCCTTTATTATGCGCGCGGCCCGCTCAAAGTTTTCCGGATTAGCGCCGAAAACCTGAGCCACTATGGGACGCTCACGTTCGGAATATTCCAAAAGATGCTCCAGCTTTTGTTTGCCGCTGGAAACCAGTCCATCTACCGACACAAATTCCGTCCAAAAAACATCCGGCTTGCCGTATTTTGCGATAACGCGCCGAAAAGCTGCGTCCGTTACGTCCAGCATTGGCGCCAAGACGAAGACCGGTTTCTTAAGTTTTTTCCAAAATCCTTGAACCATAATTCGTATTTTTGACATTAAACCCCGTCTTTGCCTATTTTACCAGCAAGATTAATAATATATGTATGCTTAAAAAATTATCTCCGGCGACAATCGCCCTGTTCCAGATAGCCCTTTTGGTGTTTTACGTCACGGGTTTGGCCTGGCTCGGACTTAACGCGGAAAGCTGGGTGGGCAAACTCGGCAAGCTAGGACCCGTGATGAGTACTTCTTTTATGTTACTCACCCTAGTGCTTTCGGTTCTTGTTTCCGGGATTTTAACGCTTGGCTACCCCGCAGTTTTATTCTGGTCCGGGCGGCAGAAAAGAGCGCTCGCCATAATATTTTGGAGCGCGATTTGGATAGTGGCCTTTCTCGCCGCCGTACTCGTTTACGTTTTACTGCTTATGAGTCTAAGTTAATTCTTAAGGTAGCGCCGCACCGCGATAAAGCTGGAAAGTCCACCGATAACCACTCCGAAGATAAGCTGATATCCTATGAGTAGTATTATGTGCGTGTAGAAATACCGGAACAAATCTAGCTCCGGTATCAGGACCTTAAAGAAAGGATTCGCTATATAGACCATCGGCGCGGAAATAAGTACGCTCAAAACCACGGCCAAGATGCCGGAAACTACCCCTTCTACCACATAGGGACCGCGCACTAGGGCGTTAGACGCGCCTACGCTACGCATAACGAATATTTCTTCGCGGTTGGAATATATGGCGAGGCGAACAGTATTAAGTACTACCAGTCCCGCCAAGAGAGCCAGCATCAGAGTCAACACAAAACCGCCCCGATTCACATTAGTTATGATAGTAATTAGGCGATTGATAACGTCCTTGTTTCTGAAGTAGGTCGTGCCCGCGAAACTTTGGCTGATGGAAGTGTTCTTTAGATATTCATCTATTTTTTCGTACTGGTCCGCGCGGTGAGCCTTAATGTTAAGCGCCGCCTGAAGCGGGTTGGAGTTAAGCTCGTCCACCGCCTGGCGAATTGTAACGTCATCCTTATGCCTCTCGCGGAATATTTCCAAGGCTTGCGCGGAAGAGATGTACTCCACCTCTTTTACTTCCGGAAAGCTTTCCAGGGATTGCTTAACCCGCAATATCTCGTCTTCCGGCGTGCTGGTCTTGAAATAGACCGCTATGTCTATTTTGTCTTGAATGGAGTCAACCGCGCTACTGGTAAAAACGTTAAAAAGTATCAAACCCATGGAGACTATAAGGGACAGCACCATCATGGCGACCGTCGCGGCGGACGGCCAACCATTGCGCCAGAATCCATTCAAACCGTAATTTATAATGCGCGAGAATACAGTGAACATTAGTATTAATTTAAAATTTAAAAATCAAAATGAAAAATTACAGGAGCTTGATGGGAAATCGGATTTTTATAATTTTTATTTTTGACTTTTAATTTTTGATTTAGACTAGGATGTATTTCCCCTTTTCTTCGTCCCGAATAACTCTGCCCTGGTCTAAGGTTACCACTCTTTTATCCAAACTATTAACCACATCCTTGTCGTGAGTAGCCAGAATCAAGGTCGTGCCCAGCTGATTGATCTTTTGGAGTAGGGCGATAATTTCCCAGGTGTGAATCGGGTCTAGATTCCCGGTCGGCTCGTCCGCAATAATAACTTCCGGACGGTGAACCATGGAGCGCGCGATAGCTACTCTTTGTTTTTCCCCTCCCGAAAGCTCGTGGGGAAAATTCTTGCCCCTATCGCCCAAACCAACCATGTCCAGAACCTGGGGCACTAGTTCGTTTATCTCTCCCTGCAAACGACCTGCGACCTCCAAAGCGAATGCCACGTTCTCGTAGGCAGTTTTATTGGGTAAAAGTCGGAAATCTTGAAAAACAATACCAATGTGCCTGCGGAGGGTTGGCAACTCCTTGTCTCGTAGTTTATTCACCTCGTACTGACCGAAAAACACTCTGCCCCGGGTAGGCTTCTCCTCTCCTATTAACAGCTTGATTAAGGTTGACTTACCTGCTCCAGAGCGCCCCACTAGAGAGACAAATTCTCCGGGATTAATGCGCAGATTTACATCCTCCAACACGGACATTTTGCCGTATTGTTTATAAACGTTTTGGAAGGCGATCATTGCGATTAGAAGTTAGTAGCTAGAATTTAGCAGTTAGCGAGAAACCGAACCAAGCGCATTCTTAAAACACTTCGATATTATACAACACTAATCCAAAAAATTCACTAATTTATCCACAATTACGATTCTTGTCATAAGTAACACGTCGTTAATCGCCACCTTCTACCTCTGCCTCAATAAATATATCCAAATCTCCATTCAATACGTCGTCCACGCGGCTCGTTTCCACTTCGTTGCGATGGTCTTTAACCAGCTGGTAAGGATTCATAACGTAAGAACGGATCTGACTACCCCACTCCGGTTTAGATTTGGTGCGTAAAGCATCCAATTCTTGAACTTGGTTTTTTTCCATTAACTGAATTAGCTTGGCTTTTAATAAGCGTACCGCCTTTTCCCGGTTCTGAGCCTGAGAACGCTCCACCTGCGAGCCAGCCGAAAGCCCCGTCGGAATGTGTATTACCCGCGCCGCGGTTTCTACCTTATTTACATTTTGCCCACCCGGGCCGCCAGCCCGGTAAAATTCAAACTTCAAATCCTTCTCCGGGATATCCAATCTGTTTTCATCTATCTCCGGCAAATCCGGCACCACCTCTACCAGCGCGAAAGAGGTGTGACGCAGCTTCTGCGCGGAAAACGGAGAGATGCGCACTAAGCGATGCACGCCTGACTCTCTTTTAAGATAGCCGTAAGCGTACTCACCTTTTATTTCCAAGGTTCTACGATTGGGGTTGTCGTCCAAAACAACCACCCTCCAACTCCGACGAGAAGCATAACGATTGAACATCTCGAATAGCATCTTGGCCCAATCGGTTGCATCATCTCCGCCCGCGCCGGGATAAACAGATATAATCGCGGACTGCTTGTCGTACCTCCCGCTGAACAGCTGTTCTAGCTCTAGCTGTCTGAACTTGCGCTTAGCCTCAAAAAACAAGTCGTTTTCAAAATTTTTTTCCAGTTCTTCTATGGATGAGATTACTTCATTATAGCGGGTCACTAGGTTTTGAAGCTCGCCCAGCTCTTTTATTTTATCGTCTGCCAACGCGCGATTCTGCCAAAAATCCTGGTCCGACATCTCGGCCGTCAATTCTTTTATGCGAATATTATTTTTTTCTACCTCAAAGTCGCCCGCCCAAACGGCGGGCTTCTTCCGCTAACTCCTTCAAATCAACAATGTCTTTCATGTATACGAATAATTATATCAGAGCGCCGTCCTTCCCGCTGGAAAGACGGCCTCGGACTACTGCTGTTCGGTAGGTGGACCCTCCAGTCGAAGCTTGCCGACGCGCCCGCCGCGGGCGCAACAGGCGGGACAGTCGTCGCCGGAATAAACCATGAACTCTATCCCCTTGTGTTGCCTGAGGTCCACCCATGCCTCACCAACACCACGGGCGCCTTCGTACCTCCTGCGACACCCTGGATTGTCGCACACGAACACATCTTCCATTCTCCGCCTCCAATCTTAGGCTCCCCATGAGCTATCGGCATACTACATCAAAAGATGATTCACGCAAACAAAAAGATGAGTGCGCGGCCGAACGTCCGGCAGCGCACTCATACTCATCTCTCCCGCGTCGGACTCACGCTCTCGCGAGGTGCATCTCCTCCAGATCACGAAGCAGAGCCTCGAAGAACATACGGCGAGCGACGGTCTCCCGGACCAGCGTCGTACCATTGCAGGTCGTGCAACACGGCTGACCGGAATCGTCGCGCGGGACGGAGGAGAACTCCGCCTCACAATCAGAGCACACCATCGGAGCCTCGCATGGCATAGAGCAACCCCCTGATTGAAATTCTCTTTTATTCAGAACGAAAAATCAACTTGAGCCACCTCGGGGAGTCGAACCCCGGACCTCTGCTTTACGAAAGCATTGCTCTACCAACTGAGCTAAGGTGGCTTACGACCAGATTATCTTACTTATTTTTTGCCAAAGAGCAATCGTTCTAGCTTGGCACGAATTTTTTTATCATAACGGGCCTGCAATATCAGCCTGCCCATCTCTCCCTCTGTAAATCTTCTGTTTCTGTATAAATTCAAAAATTGCTCGAAGGATATCAATCTGGCTCGTATTCTCTCGCCAGGATCCAGATGTGGTTCTTGGATTTTTACGCAACCCCGCGCCACGTAGGTATAAATAGTCCAAACCATCTTGTTTATGGGCTCTTCCTCAAATAGCAACTTCCAACTCCTCGCGACCATGCCGGTTTCTTCCAATAATTCTCTTTTGGCGGCCGCCAACTCATTTTCCCCCGGATCAATTCTGCCACCCGGGAATCCAAAATATCTATGCTTCCCGGGCTGCTCCTCTTCTATCATCATAATCTTGTCTCCCACAATCGGTATCACGGTCGCGGTGTCTGGCCTCTTGACGCGTTCAAAAATTTCAAATGAGCCGTCGAACATCTTTTGCTTCCACTGCCAAGTCTCAAATATCTTGCCCCTAAAAACCATTTTGGCGCCAGGGGGTAGTTTCTTAAGTCCGCTCCATTTTTTATCCATATTTATATTATAGCGCGAACTCTTCAAAATATATTTTATTTCTACTCACGCCCAATTTCTGGAGCGCTCCCAGAACGGCTTTCATCATCGGGTCGGGCCCACATAAGTACACGTCCCTCGCCGAAACATCCGGGACCAACCTTCTTATCTTTTCCTCGTCTATAAAACCTTTCTCTCCCTGCCAGGCAGGATCACCGGAGAGAACATTATGCAGCTTCAATTTATTGGTAGAGATGAATTTGTCCAGCTCTTGGCCGAACACTATATCCGCCTGCGTCTTATTGCCATAGAGCAAAACAACGTCCTTGTTCTCCGCGGAAAAAGCTCCTATCAGAGAGCGAATCGGAGTGATTCCGACTCCCCCGGCAATAACCAGTATCTTATTTCCTGTTGCCCGCTTCGGAGTAAATATGCCGTGCGGACCATCCACCATCACAAGCGTTCCTGGAGTTACCGCCACAAGATCTTTGGTATAGTCCCCTAAGTTTTTTACCGTTATGCGCAATAGCTCTTTGCCGCTCACGTCCGAAAAAGAGAAAGGATGCTCTTGCAAAAAATGTCCTTTGGCCAAAAATCGGAACAGGGCAAACTGACCTGAGCGAAAGTTAAATTTCTCCAGATTCCGACCGGAGAGGTAGATGGAATAGGTGTCCGACGTCTCCGGCACTATTTTTAGAACCCTAAAACGGTACCGCCAGAAACTATAAATCGGACGCAATAATCGGAAGAAGAGTAAGTTAGTGAAAACAAATAGATATAGGGCCATCCAGTAAGCAGAGAATGTCGTCTGGCCCCGAAAATCCCCTCCCAGGCTTAGCTGATGCCCAAAACTAGTCAGAATCGCGACATAGACCAATAAGTGTACGAAGTACCAAGATTCATATTTAAGCTTTCTTCGGGCTATAGTTATGGAAGAAACTATCACAATAGCGAAAAGCATAAATGCTATTACCGCGCCCTGGATGTCCTCACCAAAATTAAATAAGCTTAGAAACTTATTCCAATAGCTAACCTCGCTCTCTAGGGCATAGCTCCAAACGGTTAAGAGTGGGTGTAAAACCAAAAAGGCGCTCAGGGAATAGCCCGATAGGCGATGTACGCGGGCCAGCTTGTCGAAACCGAACAATCTCTCTATCCAACCAGTGCGACCTATCAGGAGCACCTGCAGCAACACGAAAAATACCAGGAGCAAGCCGGATATTCTGCCCAAAGACAAAAGCGTTGCCACTGCTTCGCCGGATAGCAAAAGACTGCCCGAACGCACCCACCAGAAACCAAAGACAATCGCTAGGTTCAGAACAAACGCGAGATATACCGAATACTTACGCATAGAAGAATTCTAACCTCTCCCAGGAAATTAGGCTATGTATTCTGCCGGGGCCTGTTCCGCCAACTTTATTTTCGCTAAACGCTTGCGAGCGGAATAGATCATAAGCCAAGCCGCCAGAGCAATTAAACCGGAAATTATAAATGGCAGGCTTATCTCATATTCAAAAGCATAGCCGGATAAAATCGGTCCAATAATCATCGCGAGGGACATGAGCGAGCTTGTCACCCCCATTACTTCTCCTCTTCTCTCGCCCGCCCCGCCCACAATTTGGCTGGTCATGACTACCCGCAAGACGGATTGCGAGAAAGCGATTGTTATTATTCCGGCGATGAATACTCCCAGGGCTTGATAGCTCATTAGAAAAAAACCGCAGGCCAGAACCAAAAGCATTCCCAGTTCCAGCTCCGGCACTTTAAATCTCTTAATCCAGAAACGTTTGAGTAAAAATCCCTGGTTGATAGACAGTATTACGCCGATGCCGGTCAAGAAAAGTCCCGAGACTGCCGCGCCGAAACCGAAAGCGTGGTAAATATAGAGCGCGAAAACAGATTGCTGGAAAGCAACAGCCAACATCAGCAAGAACCAGGCCGACAAGCCGCCTGCTATAACTTTGTTCTTAAAAGAACGCCAGATCGGCACAAAAGGATTCAATTCCGATTTGGAATTCTGGAAGGCCTCTCGCTTGTGGTGCGTCTCCGGCAGGTTGAAGTAAGCCAAGACGGCGTTTAGAGAAGCTAGGGCACCCACGAACCAAAACGGCAGTTCGTTGGAGTAGTGAGCCAAAAGTCCTCCAATCATCGGCCCGATAATGAAGCCTATGCCAAAGATCGCTCCGCTCAATCCTAAATTGTGAGTACGTTCTTTCTCGTCTTTAGAAAGGTCCGCTAAATAGCTCTGGGCGGTGGAGAAATTACCGGCGGCGAGACCGTCTATTACGCGTCCCAGAAAGAGTACGTATATACTGCGGGCGGCGGCGAAAGTGAACCAACCTACCGCAGAACTTACGATACTTAAAATCAATATCGGGCGGCGGCCAATCTTATCCGACCAGGCGCCCAAGAGTGGGGCGCTAAAAAATGCGAATAGAGAAAAAACCGAGAAGAGAAGAGTAACCGTAGAAGGCGTCGCGCCAAAAGACTGAACGTAATACGGCAGAGACGGAATAACCACCCCAATGCCCAGAACGTCTATGAAGACCGTGAAGAGAACTATATTTTTAGGAGACATAAATTTATTCATACGGAGGTGGAATGTTTCGACACAAAATTCGGGATAAAATTATAATCGACTTGATTCTTTTCTCATCCAAAGCGGAAGCGGTAGGTCCCGACGTAAGAGTCGGGATAAAATTCGAACCGGCTTTCTGACATAACGGTTTTTCCCGCATATGGCGGAGGGTGCAGGATTCGAACCTGCGAGAGGGTTTCCCCTCAACCGCATTTCAAGTGCGGCGCGTTAGACCACTCTGCCAACCCTCCGCCATATGCGGGATTGCGATTTCCTAAGCTCATATAATTCCCTAAGGAAATCGGGAACAAGACCGTCTACCCTTCAACCACCCACCGCTTGGAGCGGGGCCCCGCCGATGGCGGTGGTCGGGCACGCTTCCCTTATTGTTCCCGAGTTTAACACGAGTGAATGGATTATTGAAGCCGAACTGTAATGGAGTTATTCCTGCCTCTTTTTCCAAATTAGGAAAGCCACTACTCCTCCCACGATAACAAGAATCAGAATAAGCAAAAGCCAAGCCCATCCCCAAGAGCCTCCGCCCGTGACCGTACTAGATTCATTTCCCGTATCGTTAGAGTCGCCATCTCCCAAGGTCACATCCGTAACGCCGTTCATCAGGCCGGAATTATCCATCACGCCCGTGACCGTCACGCCCGCTTGCGCCTTAATATTATCCAGATCATAGATACTCTTTACCACCCCGGAACTGTTGTAAACCGCCGTCACCTTAGCATCTCCGCCATTTTTCGCGACGAATTCTCCATTTTTCTCGTAAGCCAAAACCATCGCGTCCGAGGAAACCCAGTTAACCTTCTTGGTCACGTCTTCTCTCTTGGCAGAGCCGGAACCGTCCGAATCATAATATGCCCGAAACGCAGATCTCTGCCCTACTTCTATCTCCGCTGTATCCGGCTCAACCGCGAGAACCGGGTTACCAGCTGAAGCGAATTCCAGAATCTCTCCCTGGGATACGCCATAAGAATTGCTCGCCGCCACTCGGAAATAATAGTTTGTGTTCGGCGCGATAGCGGTTTCCGAAGAAACCTGCTTTATAACTTTCCCGGCAGGCAGAGAGACGAGGGCCGTTGCCTGATTTAAAGAGGTTTTGTCCTTTCCATATTCAAACCATACCTTAGTTGCAACGCCATTGGGATTCACTAGGCCAATTAGAACAGCGTAATTTTTAAAAACATCCCGCACTGACTTGGTATAAACAATCGGCTTGCCACCCTTCGGAACCGTGGTAGTGGTCTGTCCGGGCGGAGTAGTGCTCGCGGGAGGTGATAGAACACCAAGAATCGCACTCGCATTGATATTCCCAAATCTCGCCCCAATGCCAGTCTCGCCCACCACCTTACCGCGATACTTACCGCTTCCCAAAGAATTCGCCACTACGGAATCGGACACGCTCCAAGATGCGTTTCCGGTTACCTCGCTTCCGCCCATCGGTCCCGAGCCATCTTGGTCGTAATATGCCCTAAACGCCGCATCTAAACCGACCGTCACAGATTGCCTGTCCGGCGTTATCGTCAAAGTCGGATTGGGAGTGGGCGGGGGTGGAGGAGGTGGAGGCGGGGGTGGAGGAGGTGCGACAGCCTCTTTGGTGGTAGTGAATGAGTTTGTCGCGCCCGTACCGTCCCCCTCCGAATTTCGAGCAACTAGGCGGAAGAAATACCGCGTGTCCGAAGACAGTCCGCCTAAAGATGCATTTATGTTCAGAGCGGAGGTACCAGAGCCCATTGATTGTCTGGTCGTGCTCTTATCTAAATTGGAACCACTTAAACCATATTCAAACCATGCGTCCGTCATGGCCCCACCCGGATTAACCGAGCCGGACAAGGACGCTGCGCTGGTCGTTATACTGCTAGCGCCCCCCGTAACCACTACTGGCAATGAGACTTTAGAAGTAAAGTCGCAAGTGAATTCATTAGACGAGACCTGAGGATCCGTCTTGACCCGATAAATGTAGGAATGCCCGTTACTTACATCTGTATCCGTATAACTGAAAACTGAAAATGGGGGCGGGTTTTGAAATAACCATCCCCAACCTCCCGTGTCTACCCTGCGCTGAACAGAATTGGAATTTTGGTCGGAAACTGGGGTCCAGTCCAAGCTGACCGCGGGACTGGAGCCCGACACGCAGTTACCCGAAAGAACCGATGGCGCGATTGCCCTGGTTGGCATAAAAGAAATCGCAGTTGCAAGAACCAGCGCGGTCAGAGATCCGCAAAAACCCCAAAACCACAACTTCTTGTGCATGTGCTTATATTTTAGCACAAATCTGAAATGGTGGACCGTACCGGATTCGAACCGGTTGCCTCGTCATTGCAAATGACGCGCTCTACCAATTGAGCTAACGGCCCATTGGCTTAAATCTTAATTAATCTCGGGAAATAATCAATCCTGATACCGATTTGATATAATTATCCCTATGCGCATTCGCGGACCCAAGACTCTTTTATTACACTACCTCCTAATCGCGCCAATCTTCGCGCACTTTTTGATTGTTATAGGAATGATGTTTGAGGGCGACGTCGTGCTCTATACTACCGCCCTTCTGACCCAGCAAGAATTTCTCAAAATAGAGTGGTCCCTGCCCTTGGCGATCTTGGGAATGTTTTTGGGAGATATGCTTTGGTTTGAAATAGGCCGGCGCGTGCCTCAAACATTTTTTCTGCGCAAATATTTAGACAGATTATCGGAAGGCGCGGATGGACACCTGACAGAGAATCCGATTCGTACTCTTTTTATTTCTAAGTTTGCCTACGGCATGGGACACCTAGCGATTATGCGAGCTGGGACAATTGACGGAACTTCTCTTAAAGAATTCCTAAAAAAGGATTTTATGGCATCCTTGCCCTGGTTTATTCTGGTATGGGGGCTGGGGCACGGGACCGGAACTATGCTACCCCACCTGAAAAGCTATCTGAAGTATGTTGAGATAGGAATCGCCGCCGGAATCATCCTACTTTTAGCGATACAACACCTAGTACGTTATGAAGCTAAAAAGATAAGCGCGAAACGAAAATCCTCTATTCGCTAGGGATTATTTACCGTGCCGGCGCTCGGTCTTGGCATATAAGCTCAATGCCTTTTCAAACTCTTTCGGAGAGAAATCCGGCCAAAAGGTCTTAGTGAAATAAAGCTGAGCCTCTGCCACGTCCCACATCAAAAGCCCCGCGGACCAGTGTGGTTCTCCGCCAGTACGTATTACTAGATCCACCGGAGGCAAATCCTTAGTCCAGAGGTTCTGCTTTATCACTTCTCTGGTTATCTTGTCGGGCGAAATACCGGATTCGGCGATATTCTTTATCGCTGCCTGCATCTCGTCCCTGCCGTCATAGGCCATAAGAAAAGTCAGATTAAGACTGGAGTGGTTTTCCGTAGATTTAACCATATTATTTATCACCTTCTTCAGTCTGGTAGGAAATATTTCTTCCCAGCGGCCCAGAACTCTTATCCTTATTCCGTCTTTCCCTATCTCTTTACGCTTAGACAGCTTCAAAAACATCCTTTCGAAAAGAGCCAACAAGAACTTAACCTCAATTCTGTCACGTTCGGTTATGTTGTTATAAGAGCAACCCCAAAAAGTAAGATTGTTTAGCTTTTTATCATAAGCGAACTTGAATATCTCTTCTGCAGAATCTGCTCCGACTTTATGGCCATAATAACCAGGTCTGCCTCTTTCTTTTGCCCAGCGACGATTACCGTCTGGAATTAAAACCACATGTTTGGGTAGTGACATTATGAGAAAAATATTAACACATAATAAATAATTTCGCCCAGGGGGATGCCCTGGGCGAAACGAGCGAACGCTCACTCACAACAAACAGCAAAATAAATTGTATCTTCCTAATCCTCTCTTTCGTTTTCCGCCTTCTACATTCTAACTTATAACTGCTACCCTTAATGCATCGCCAACCAACTTCTTAAGAAGCGGTACGCGATATAGATTAGCAGGGCCACTAAAAGTATCACCAAAACCCACAGAACCCACTTCAGCCAGAAAAAGGCGGGCAGGTTTTCCGACAAGACCGCGGTAGTGCCGGCGGAAGAATCTAGGCCGTTCTTAACCAATATGGTCGCATTAGCATTAGCGCCTAATTGTCTATTTTGAGCGCTGGTATAGGCGAGAAAAGAACCGATAGGCAAGTTGGCGCCCTTTTCCGCGGAGTCCTGCACCTTGAAGCGCAACGGAATGATTCTCTTGCCATCTTTCTCAATCTCCGCGAAAGCAACCTTAACCGTACTGCCGTCTAGTACCGGAGATTGTCCTCCATCTATAAATTTAATCTCGGTGGGCAAATTTACGGCAAGACTCACATTCCGAACCGCCTTGTCGCTCTTGTTCGTAATTGTGGCGGTATAGTTTAGCTCGTCGCCCGCGGAAGGCTCGGAGGATTCTATTTTAACGTTAAGCGTGAGAAGTGGTTGATTCAGATCCACATTGTTTGTGCTTGTTGGAGTAGACGTAGAGATGGGCCCCGGTATGGGCGCTGGAACTGGAGTTGGCGCAGGCGCCGGAGCGGGCGCGGGCCCAGCAATAGTCGTAAAAGCCAAGGTAGCTCCATTTATCTTGCCCACCGTGTTTTGACCAACCATACGATAATAGTAGGTTGTGCCAGACTCCAGGCCGGAAGCGTAAAAGTTTACATTCGTGGAATTATTAATGGCAGAAATAATTTTGCTGGGCGAAATTTGGCCAAGAGAATTAGTCTTACCGTATTCGAACCAAACCGTGGTGTCGGAATTATTCGGCCGGACTATGCCGTGCATAGTCGCGGAGCGTTGCGCGGTTTGGGTCGCAACAGTGGTTTCCACTCCAGGCAATGAGGCTACGCCCGTTCCGCCTGAATAGTTGCTGGTCGTGGTAAAGGTTTGGGTCTGTCCGTATTGGGAATTTCCCTGGTTGTAGTAGTTGTAGTTATTGTTGCAATAGTTATAGTTCTGATTCTGATAATTGTAATAGTTGTAGTTGTTATAATTCTGATACTGATAGCTGGAACAGTTGGATTGGGAAACGATGCGAAAATAGTAAATCGTGTTTGGCGAAAGATTAGATAGTTGAGCGGCAACGTTTACCGGCGTGGTTCCATCGCCAATACTTTTATGCTCGGTGGAATAACCGAAAGAGTTATTCAGTCCGTATTCAAACCAGACGGTAGTTTGAGCTCCATTGGGATTAATACTGCCACTTAGAAGCGCGTAATTACCTGAAATATTAGTAGCTGTACCGGTATTGATGTTCGCGTAATATTGCGCGTTAGCGGGACCCGCGTAAAACAACGCGGAGATGAGTAAAAATACTATGGAGATGAAGCGGGAAGAAACTCTAAACATTCTCTTAATGATACACTATTTTTATATTTTAGTCAACCCCAGGCGCCCAAAACCTCTATTCAGAGAATATGGGATATTCGGGGCAGAAAAGCAAGCACAAATACTCGGCACGATTTAAATAGCGATAAACTATAAATAATATTGACCTAATGTTGTTAATAATGTTTAATATGGCCCGGCTTCGAAAGAAGCAACTTTGAAAATCAATTCTCCTTGGGAGGATTGTCAACATATATTCTAGAACCGAATACCAACCCACGCTCCCATCAGAAAAGGAGACGCCAATGCGTCATCTCGTGAAACTCGCCATGGTCGCTCTCGTTCTCATCGGCATCGCCTTGCCCGCCTTCACACAGGAACTCGCGAACCCGGGCGTATCCGCTGTGGTCCAGCTCGGACCCGGTGGAGTTCTGCCTCTCCAGCCCCTCGCTCCCGGCATCCTCGGTGCGGACGACCGCTACGGGAGCAGGTACCCCGTGAAAGTCATCTGGCCCACATCACTACCGGACCTGGAGGAGTGCTTGAACCAGCGGGGATATGTGGCATACAACACGGACCACAAGAAGTATTCCTCCCTGGTCCCGGTGGCTGGTACGGTCACCCACAAGCATGTTACCTGCTCCTGGGAAGCGACGAGCACTGGAGCAAGATGGACGAAAAGAGACCCCGGAGCATCCACTGATTACGATGCCGCCGGGCGACCACTCTTCGATGCTAAGTGCGGGAACTATGCGCCCATCGTTGTCGAGATCCGGTCACCCGAGCCACCCCGGACGGTAGAGATACGCATCGTGGTCACGAAGCCCGAACCACCAGCGCCAACACCGGAACCGGTTCGCGTCGCGCCACCAGCCTCAGCACCTCCCCCGCCTCCACCGGCGCCCATGCCGGAACCGGAAGAAAACGGGGCAAGGTTCGGCATCACGACTTCAGTCACGCCGAGGTTCTCCACCAGTCCCGTGAATGGACTCGTGAGCGGAATGCTCAACAAAGATGCCGTCTGCGTGGACGGCTACGCGCTGGATGCCGGTCTCGCCTGGGGCAGGCCAAGGGGCTCATTCCTGCGCGTCGGGTTTTCGTACCGCTCCATATCGGATGGGTCCATGACCCGGCTCGCCTGCCCGGAATGCAACGCGCAGGAGATCGTCATGGCCTACGGCACCGTGCGTCAGTACGGACTCGTGGGCGAAGCGATTCTGCGCTTACCTATCGGCAGAGCCTGGCCGGTTCAACCGATGGTTTCCGCCCATGGCGGATTTGGCGGATGGTCCGGCAAGACTACCAGCACCGTAATTCGCGGCACGACCGCGACTGGGCTTGAGGCCGAGCCGGGTCATTTGCTCGGCATCAACGTCTTCGGCGGTGTCGGAGTCGGCTTGGTCGGAGGGAACGACCACTGGACCGTAACCGGCGCGGGGGTGATTGAATCCCCCACTGGTCTTGGCGGGCGGTTCACGCTGACCCGCTGGTTCTAGAAGTAGTGCGATGGGTGGCTAATCGTCCCATGACGATGGCTATCCGTCGCAAACCCGAGGCCGCTGTGCACATGCATGGCGGCCTCAAAACTTTTTAATAATCCGTTAGCCCGTTAGAAAATTCATTTCAGCTTCCTCCACAGAAACAAACGATCGTCTTTTCCCGTGGAGAAATTGCGGGAAAAAACAGAAAATGGCCAATTATTCCAAAATATATACCTACTTGACTTTTTATGAATAATATGATATCATCATAAGTAGACCGTGCAGAGGTGTTCTCTGCGCAAGCGGTCGAGGGATCGTGACTTGAAACAAGAACAAGAGCAGAACGGCTGAATAATCAGCAAGTTCTGCAACTGGAGGCTACCGTGAAGAGCATCATCAATCTGTTCGTCGTCGCCCTCGTCGCCGTGTCGCTTGTCGGCTGCACTGGCGGGGACAAGAAAGAGGCCTGCGCCCCCTTCTGTTCGCCGGTGGGACCATCGCCGAGCACGCCGACGGTCGACCTCAAGGTGGACGGCTCAGATGGACCGCACACCGTACCGTCGGGAACGTCGGCGACAGTGACGTTGGCGTCGCAAAACGCCACATCCTGCACCATCAGCCCAGGCGGATGGACCGGCGTGAACGGCTCGTGGCAAACGGGTCCGATCACCGCCGCGACCACATACACGGCGACGTGCACCGGAATCGGAGGCACGGCCATCGACACCGTGAAGGTAGGCATTTCCGTGTCGACCTACGTGCCGGCGACCATGAGACTCGTCGCTTGCCCTGGCGGACAGGGCAACATCTGCTCCAGCGGCAGTGGTGGCGGGAACATACCGACCGGACCATACAAGGCCTGGGCGGAAATCACTCATCACAGACAGCCGGGCTGCAGTATCACGGGGGCGATCTCCGTGAGTGCGACCACACTCCCGACCACCTGGACCTTCGGTCCGGCGGGTCAGCTGAACGTGGCGAATGAAGGGCTGGCGACCAGTCCTCTCGCAGTGGAAGTGGTCTTCAATGCCGCAAGCGACGGCTCGGCACAAGTCGTGGCGAGCTTCCGGGAAACGTGTCCCGGGAACAATGTGACGCTCCTCTATCAAACGATGGCGCTCACAACTCAGAAGAAGTAGAGCCCCCTCGAGGCCATCCGCATGTGATGGCCTCGAACTCGTTTTATGACCCCTGGATTTCAATTCTTACACGTGTTTATATATAGGAAAGATGCGCTCCAAGCTTGTATTTGACATAATTTTACTAATATGATACAATGTGTCGTAATGGTGCGTAAGAGCCACCGGCTTATATGTGCCTTAATCTATTAACAAAACTAATGAATACTAACTTTATCAACAAAACCTTAATCTTCGGCGCTATTTTTTCTTTGGCGCTGGTTTCGGCATTTTCTATTACAAATCAAGCTAGCGCGGAGAGCCTGCTCGTAACCTGCACGGCCGAAACTCAGTCTGTCGGGGGTGGCCTAACTGTAACCGCTCAGGCATATTGTACCGTGCCAAGCAATACCACTATTACCCGCGCGGTTTTAGAAAGCGAACTGGACGATGGCGGGCAGGTAACTATCAATAATAACCAGGTTTATTTTGTAGGTGTTAATCCTCCCAGTATTAAGAATGACACGAGAAATATAAACGTTAGCAACTTCTCGGCCGGTAACGGATTCTATTTGGTGGTAACTGCCGAAAATGCGGTGGATGAAACTGGCAATCCAATCGGCCCGGTCCACGGCTTGGCTGTTCTTAAAATATATGGCGACAACGTAATCATCCCCCCTCCCACCATCTCCGCTGACATCAAGGCGAATGGTTCGGATGGACCGATCACAATTCCCAATAACACTGCGGCTACCATTTCTTGGACTTCTTCTAACGCTACCTCTTGCACGGTCACTCCGGGCGGCTGGACGGGCACAAGTGGTTCGCAGTCCAGCGGAAACTTAACCGCTACCCAAACTTATACTGTTAACTGTAGCGGAGCAGGCGGTTCCGCATCTGATTCGGTAACTGTGAATGTGGGGGCGGTTACGCTACCCCCGCCCAGCAACCTGACCGGATACTGCTCCAACATAAACGGAGCGCCCCGCGTCAATCTCTCTTGGAACCAGGTAGCTAACCAGCAAGCCAACACCCTCTTAAGAAAAGTGGGTGGGGGTAACTTTAGCGTCATAATGCAGGATTCGGAACCTTTTAATGTTTTTAGCTACACCGACACTAATGTTTCTTTGGGCGACACTTACTACACTTATCGTCAGAAGAATCATGCCCAAGTCGCATCCAATGATGTGACCGTATTAGTCAACGCGCAAAATTGCGGCATTAATCAGACCATCTCCGCCGACATTAAGGCGAATGGCTCGGATGGACCGATCACAATTCCCAATAACACTGCGGCTACCATTTCTTGGACTTCTTCTAATGCTACCTCTTGCACGGTCACTCCGGGCGGCTGGACGGGCACAAGCGGTTCGCAGTCCAGCGGAAACTTAACCGCTACTCAAACTTATACTGTTAACTGTAGCGGAGCGGGTGGTTCCGCTTCTGATTCGGTAACTGTGAATGTGGGAGCGGGAGCTACTGTTACCGCAGACATCAAGGCGAATGGACAAGATAGTACTCTAAACATACCCTACAACACCTCTGCTACTATTTCTTGGACTTCTACTAACGCTGCTTCTTGTAGCGTATCCCCGAGCGGCTGGACGGGCACAAGCGGTTCGCAGTCCAGCGGAAACTTAACTTACCAGCAAACTTATTCTGTATATTGTATTGGGCAAAGCGGAGGTAGCGCTCAGGATAGCGTCACGGTTACGGTTGGTAATCCTCCCCAGATTACAGCCGACATTAAGGCGAATGGTTCGGATGGACCGATAACAATTCCCAATAATTCCACTGCTGTTATTTCTTGGACCTCTGCTGGCGCCACTTCTTGTAATGTGTCCCCGGGCGGTTGGACGGGCACGAGCGGCAGTCAGACTACGCCGAATCTGAGCTACAATGCTACCTATTTTGTTTCCTGTACGGGTGCGGCAGGTTATGCGAGCGACAGCGTGGTTATAAATGTTCAGCAAGTTCAAGCTCCTACCGTAACCATAAATTCCAACCCTAGCTACATCAACCAGGGGCAATCTTCGGTTTTAACCTGGAGCTCTCAAAACGCGACTTACTGTATCGCCTCTAGCGGCTGGTCCGGTAATAAAAATCTATCCGGCTCTGAAGTCGTTTACCCGGGCAGCACCACCACTTATTCCATAACTTGCTACAACGGCACCGGGCAGAGCGCAGTCGCGCAGACCACGGTTACGGTGGGTAATAACGGTAACTATCCTTCGGTAACACTAACTTCCAACCCAAGCGTAGTCAGCCGTGGACAGTCCAGCGTTTTAAATTGGACGAGCCAGAATACCACCTCTTGTTACGCGAGCGGCGGATATTGGTCCGGTAATAAAAATGTTTCCGGTGGCGAGACCGTCTACCCCAACCAGACCACAACCTACTACATTAATTGCACCGGGCAGAACGGACAGAATGTTAGCGCGCAGACCACGGTTTTCGTAAATGATAACTACAATCTGCCAACCGTAAACTTGACCGCCTCCCCTACTAACGTAAACAGCGGTCAACAGAGCACTCTCTATTGGAACTCCCAGAACGCGACGACCTGTTACGCCACAGCTGGCGGAAATAACTGGAGCGGTAATCAAAACTTGAATGGATCTTCAATAGTTTATCCGACCTTCACTACTACTTACACCATCACCTGTACTAATCAATATGGACAGGCAACCGATACCGAGACCATCACGGTTAATAACTACGGCGGAGGCACGGCGCGCAACTTACAAGTTACTAAGTCCGTCTTAAATCGCAATCTAAATCAATCCACCTACTCCAACTCCATCGAAGGACAAGGCTTAGATGTTCTGGAGTTTGAAATTAGGGTGCGCAACATAGACAACACTTCCGGCTCGGTTAACGTGCAAGATATTCTGCCCCAAGAACTCTACTATGTGCCCCAGAGCACCAGCGTGAACGGCATTAATGTGACGGATGGCATAACCGGCGGCGGACTTTCTTTGGGCATGCTAAATGTTAACGAAGAAAAGATTATCCGTTTCCGCGCGGTAATATTCGCGGGTTCCGCCCAGAAGTTTATTACCAATCAGGTAAATGCTACAATGAACTCAGGCGTACAGAATGCTTACGCGACCATTCAAATAAAGAATCGCGGGCAGGTCTTAGGCGCGGCCGATATCGTAACTGGTCCGGATAATCCGGTCCCGTGGGTCCTAAGTTTGGGACTTTTGGTTTCGGTAGCGTTCTATTTCGCAGCCTTCAAGTTCCATGTGATTAAGCTGGCCGGACCAATTCTTACTCCCTACGAGAAGATAATCTATGCCTTGCGTTCGGAAGAGAAAGAACCAGACACTCTCCGCGCTAAGCCGGGTAGGAACTTCGTACGCTAGCAACCACAAACATGTTCAAAATAATAAAGGACTTCCTGGTTCCCACGGAAAGTAACCAGTATTTGCCGCACTCTCTTTCTCCGGCTACGTTCGTGGTCTATTTCGTGCTGACCATAGCGCTTATACTCTCGCCCGCTTACGTAAGACAATTACAATTGGCCACGCTTGAAAACACCCCCTCTTTCACGGGAGAAGAAGTGGTGCGTCTAGTTAACGCTTCTCGTACGGCCCTAAACTTGCCCGCCCTTAAGATAAATCCCACCCTTATTGACGCGGCTAATGATAAGGGCTCGGATATATTCGCTAAACAATACTTCGCGCATGTCAGCCCGGAGAACAAAACTCCTTGGGACTTTCTGCGAGGCAAAAATTATACATACACCTTGGCCGGAGAAAATTTGGCGATGGACTACCCCACCGCGAACGAGGCCCACATCGGATTCATGGCCTCCCCCACTCACCGTGCGAATATCTTAAACCCTCTCTACACGGAAGTAGGAGTAGCGGTTATACAGGGAACATTTAACGGTCAATCCAGTATATTAGTGGTGGAATATTTTGGTCGGCCGAAAGTTAAGGTGGCGCAAGCGACCACCCCGCCCAAGACCACCAGCTCAAAACCAACTGCTAGCGGAACGCCTAAAACCACTAAGCCCGCAACCCCGAGCATTGTTGCGACAAATCCGACAACCACTAAGCCAAGCCCAGTTGCTACCGTAGAAGAACCGATAACCTCAACTCTAATCACCGCTACGCCAATAGTTACCACTACTCAAGCGGTTTTGGGCGCGCAAATCGCGGATAATCCCAAGCCGGAACAGGCTTGTCTCCAGACAGCATTTGGCATGGAGTGGTCCTGTGTTGGCACGCGTACGGTGGCTGGAATAATAATAGCTATTCTATTATTTTCTCTGGTCGCGATGTTTGTTAAAGTTAAGGAGATTCCGCTGGGAGTGGGCGTGCGTTCCGTGATCTTAGCCGTTATACTGGGATATGTTTCCATCTTAGGTATAGACTCGGCCATAGTCCCGCACACCACCCGCGACGCGCTGGCACTTATAGAACTACTTTAAAATGAGCACTGTTTGGTTAGAGAGAATAACAATTTTCCTGATCTTTTTCTTTGGAGCCAGTATTTTCGTCTACCTGCTTTTAAACGGAGGAGCTTATATGCGCATTTTGAGATACGATTTATTTTTGGGAACCCACCTCGCGAGCGCGGACCTCAGGGAAGGAAATATTTTAGAGGTTGAGGGGCAACATGTTTCTGACTCTTCTTCCGACGGGGCATCGGCGCCCAACACCACTACCGCCGGCACGACTTCCGCGAGTCCCAGAAATACGCCCAATACTTCTTCGGGCGAGGGAGTCTATCTGTCCATACCTAAAATACAAATAAACACTCCCATCGTGACACCCAAAGACAGCTCTAAGGTTAGCGTCTTGGCTAGTTTAGAAGAGGGTGTGGGGCTGTATCCCGGCTCGGTGGAACCCGGGCAAAATGGTAGGGCGGTAATTCTGGGGCACAGTTCTAAAGCCACATGGTATCGCGGAGATTATGCTTATATTTTTTCGCTACTGCCGAAGCTAAGCGAAGGCGATGAAGTTTACGTTACCGCCCAAAACAAAAAAATGGTCTTTCGAGTTTTTTCCAAGCAGGTTCTTACGCCTACCGACACTAATGCCCTGCTCGCTACTCCCACGGCGGCACCGGAAGTAACTTTGATTACCTGCTACCCTATCGGCGGCGCATCCAAACGCAACGTGGTCAGAGCGCAACTGGTTAGCACGGAAAGCATCTAATTAGCGACTAGTAGCTAGAAGTTAGTAGTTAGAGTTATGGCCCAGGATTCAAAGGAGGGTCCTGGTGGTTATTTTTTCATCTCATTTTAATCCTTCTATCCTCGCGCCAATCCGGGTGATAACCACAAAACCAATTCCCCAAACAATAGGCAGCCAGACAGGCACGCCCATCAAAGACGCGCCCTCCCAGTGTTGCTGGCGCGCGAATAAGCCCAAGAATACCTCAATAAATAATCCCAAAATCAACCCCAGCAAAAAAACCTTAGGTTCATTTTTATGGAGCCGTAGCGCGAATATCAGTCCACAAATAGAAAGAGCGACTAGGGTTAACGCCATCTCGCTAGGTTTCAAAAATACTTGAACAATAAAGAATAGCGCGAAGAGGAAAAGGGGCGCCCAGAAATCTCGCAGAGAATATTTAGACATTTCTTAAGATTTGGATTTGGGCAACCTGGAAAAAAGCGGCCGATACATATCATCCTCTATATCAATATGCAATTCCTCGCGGTTAATCTTATCACGAAATTCAATTGGCGCGTCTTCAATAATCGCCAAGGGCTTACGCTCGTTCCCCTCGCCCATGACTAAAACCGCAGCGGAGGCAAGGCTATCCGCCATATCCGTGCGGGAAAACTTAAACTTCCTTCCAAAAATATCAGGCGTGCCACGATAGTCTTTCACTCCTCTAAAGCCAGCATATCCGAGAGCGACCCCGGTTATGCCTGCACGCAATGGGATGGTGCGACTGTCGGTAATAATAATACCCAGTTTCTTCACGCCATATTCTCTTTGTAATTTCCTGCGCAGAAGAAGGGCCGTTTTAAAGCTATCCCTGGGCAAGAGTATTAATTTGCCGTTGGCATTGGACTCGTCCACGCCGGCGGAAGGTAGAACCATACCGTCCTTGATGGTCAGCCAACAATACTTGGTTTTAATCGCGAACTCGCTTTCCGCCCGAATAATATCATCCTTAGCGCGAGCGCTTTTTATCTCTACTGTACGTTTTTCCGCTAGGGCCACGATTTTAGAAGTGACCACTAATACGGAACCTTCTTTGAGGCGCGGGACGTAGCCCAACACAAAATCGACTAAGCTTTCGCCCTCTTTAAATATCCTGGTCTTAACCGGAATTACCTTCATGCTTGCGGCTTGTCTTTAAGGAGCCATATGCCCGCGTAAGAGAGCGGGGTGTAGAGCAGGCCCATCGCTACTTTATAAAGCCACCAGGAAATAATAATGCTGATAAGGGTGTGGGTGGAATATATGCCGGCAAAACCAATAATCATAAAGATGGTTGAGTCGAGCAATTGAGACCACAGATTAGAAAGATTAGAACGCAGCCAGAAGTGGCGGGTGCCGAATTTTTTCTTCAAAAAGAAGAAAGAGAAAACATCTTGATATTCCGCTATTAGATAGGCCACAAGAGACGCTACTGCCACCCGCAAAGAAACTCCGAAGACTTGGTTATAGCTATCCTTAACCCATAGGCCTTCCGCAGACCATGGCATAGCAAGAGACAAAACGGAGTAGATCATAAAAAGGGCCGTGCTTACAAACCCGGCCAGGACGAAGAATCTGGCCATTCTTTTGCCATAAACTTCTCCTATTACATCCGTCATCAGAAAAACAATCGGGAAGGAAAAGACTGCAACCGATAGGTGCGAACCGAACAGAAAGGGCATAATTTTAAGCCCCAGAGTATTGGCAGCAAAAAGCGACGTTATATATAACGTAAGCGCTAGGATTATCTTTTTAAAAGAGTTGTCGTTTAATTGAAACATGTCTTGAATCCCGGCTTAGTTTTGTGGACCCACGGGGAATCGGACCCCGACCTCCTCCATGCCATGGAGGCGTAATACCATTTTACTATAGGCCCCGAAATTCAAAATAACGATTACGATTCTACCCTATTCCGCAGAAAAATCAAAGTTTTGCGTTGTGCCCTCGCGAGGAATTGAACCTCGATCGACTCGTTAGGAGTGAGCCGTTCTATCCGTTGAACTACGAGGGCTTTATTGCGCCCCGACCAATGCCAGGGCTTCGTCGGGATTATTATACATGCTGGCCTAAGCCTGTAAACGCCTTGCCCGCTCCTAATCTATGGGCTAATATTTGAACTATCAGAAGGAGGGTTCGCATAGTGGTCTAGTGCGCCGCACTCGAAATGCGGTTGGGGAGAGATCCCCTCACAGGTTCAAATCCTGTACCCTCCGCCAATTTATAGGATTTGAACCGCGGGCCGCAGGTGCCGAAGAGGCACCGAAGGTTTTGAGCTCCAGCTGGAGCGAAAGGCAAATCCTGCACCCTCCGCATTCGCTTCTTTAGGAGCTCGGCGGACAAGTCTGCTGTAGCTAGCTTGACCAAAGGATAATTTACAGTATATTGTAGCCAGCCAATCTTCACGAAAGGAGGCAGACCGTGAGAATCGTAAAGGGATTCGTGATCTGCTCCGTCGTGAGAGATGGAGCGCATCCGAAGACGGACGTCTTCGGCAAGGGAGAGGGACCAGGGGTCTTCTACGCTCCCTTCTTTGAGAACGGTCTTGAACCGTTTTCAAACCTGCGCGACGCCAAGATCTTGCTGGCTGGACCGCTCGACGGGATACCGAACCCCCGGGTGGAAACGTTGCGCATTCGGATTGCGGACGGGCGGCTGGAAATGTTGGACCTGCTCAAGAGCCCGGGTCTGAACAGAAATCTGGTGGTAGTCATCCGCCAGAATGGCGGATACGGGTTTCTGGGTCGACGCACGAGCCTAGACTGCCCCTCGGCAGAACCGTTCCTGGGCGCGTGGCTACAGCACAACCAGCTTCGCACCTTCCTGTCCGGAGAAGACACATGGAAGTCTTGGCGACGAGCCCTAGAGTACGACTCCGAGGCCACCATCGCGTACTTCTCGACCCAGTGCGCGACGCCAGAGCGCATCAAGTAGCCAAAGCCGCGGACGAACGTAGTCCCCGGCTTTTTGGTTTTTTAATATGTTAGAATTATCGTATGTACCAAAGAAAAGTGTTGTCCACCGTGCGCAAAGTTTTACCGGCAGTAGTCTCTGTGGTCAGCGAAAAACATCTGTCTGCCTTTGAAAAAAATCCACACACTCTCTATTCCTTTGTTCCGGGACATAGCGAGGCAATCGCTCAAAAGACCCGCAAGGATTGCGGAGAAAATGTTGTAGGCGGCAGCGGCTCCGGCTTTATTATAGACAAAGACGGCCTGGTCCTTACTAATAAGCATGTTTTGGGGGACAAGAACACAGAATACACCGTGATACTGAACGACGGCAGAAGATTTGAAGCTAGAATTCTAAGCACCGACCCGCTTAACGACGTCGCCGTTCTGAAAATTAACGCCAGAAAATTACCCGTCATAGAATTGGGCGACGCCGCCCGCGCAGAATTGGGCGAAATAGTGCTTGCCGTGGGCAACGCTCTGGGAGCCTTTAAAAACACTGTTTCTCTGGGAATAGTTTCTGGCCTTTCCCGCTCTGTTTCTGCCAAAGAAAATCCCAAAGGACCGTCACATGAAATGCGAGGACTAATACAAACTGACGCGGCTATTAATACCGGAAACTCCGGTGGGCCGCTGGTGGATTTAAAGGGCAGAGCTATCGGCATAAATGTGGCAACTGTTTCCAACGCTCAGAGCATAGGCTTTGCCATTCCTATTAATGCAGCTAGGCGCGATTTGGCTGATATCAGAAAGTTCGGACATATCCGCAGGCCCTATTTGGGAGTGCGTTATTTGGTTGTGGACGAATACTTAAAAAATAAATTAGATCTTCCAGTGGACTATGGAGCGCTAGTAACTAGCGAGCATATGGGCGTGCCGGCGGTCTTGCCCGGGAGCCCCGCGGCGGAGGCGGGTATAAAAGAAAAAGATATTATCCTGGAGTGCGACGGCAAAAAAATAACTCCCGAAAATGTTCTGGAAGATTATTTGAACTATTCTTCCGACAAGAAAGGATTTAATCTGATCATCCTAAGGGCAGGTAAAAAGGTTGGTGCAAGAATAGTGCCCGCGGAAAGAGATTAGATTACCAGGTTAATCAGACGATTAGGAATAAATATCACCCTCTTCGGATCGCCGGACACAAGTTCTTTCACGCGCTCATTTCGGAGGGCAAGCGCCAGAGCGTTCTTCTCTGATATCCCAATCGGAGCCTCAATGCTCGCACGCACCTTGCCGTTAATTTGAACTATCAAAGTAAAATTGGATTCCCGGGCAAGCTCTGGGTTATATTGGGGCCAATCGGATAGATGGATTGAATTACGAATTATGAATTGAGAATTATGTTTTTTGGCTGACTGGAACAGTTCCTCGGAAAGATGTGGAGCAAATGGAGCAAGCAGTTTCAAGAAGTCTATCCAATTTGGTAGCGAGACTGACTCTGCCTTTTCCTCGAACTTATTTAGCAATATCATCATGGCGCTTATGGCCGTGTTGTAGCTCAAACTCTCCAGATCATCCGAAACCTTCTTAATGGTCTGATGCAGTATGCGATCCAAATCCACGAATACATCCGAATGCTCCGAATTCTTTCTCTCTTTTCGGATAATTCGGATGTAATTTGTAGTATTCGGGTCGCTAATTCTTTGACTAAATTTATACACCCTCTCCAAAAAGCGGCTGATACCCATAACGCCCGCGTCCCGGAAGTCTCCACCCTGTTCAAAGGGAGCTAAAAACATCAAATACATGCGCAGGGTGTCCGCTCCAAAATTCTTGATATATTCGTCCGGATTGACCACATTCCCCTTAGACTTGGACATTTTAGCTCCCTCCTTAATAAGAAGGCCGTGGGCGCGGAATTTGGGGAATGGCTCGCCTTTAGGGGCCTTAGAGTCTCCAAAATTGACTAGTTTCAGGTCGTGTAAGGCTAGGGCCAAAAAGCGTACGTATAGCAGGTGCAACACGGAGTGCTCCGCCCCGCCGATATACATATCAACCGGACACCAGCTCTTGGTTATCTCCGGGTCCCAGGCTTTAGCCTTGGCAGTCTTGGAGCTTAAGGATGGATAGCGCAAATAGTACCAGGCCGAGTCCAAAAAAGTGTCCGAAACGTCTGTCTCCCGCTTGGCTTTATTTTTACAGACCGGACAGCGCACATCGCGGAATGCCTTAGATGCCGCGAGTGGCGAACTGCCAGAGCCTTGCGGACGAAAATCTTTTACGAACGGCAGCTTCACCGGCAGGTCTTTGTCGGGCACCGCGTACCAGCCCGGCATTTCTTTGCGCTCCCCCTTCCCGGCTTTTTCGCAACCTTCGCAATGAATCATCGGGATGGGCGGACCCCAATAGCGCTGACGCGAAATCAGCCAGTCTCGCAGACGATATTGTATCTTTTTCTTGCCACCAACCTCTGCCGTTATTTTCCACTTGGCCTCTTCTGAATCCACTCCGTTAAATCTTCCAGAATTTATTAAGCGTCCTCCTCCAAGCCAAAGGGTGCCGTCGGAGTTATCTTGAGAATCAACCACCTCTACGATTGGAAGTTTGTACTTGCTAGCAAACTCGTGGTCGCGCTCATCGTGTGCCGGGACGGCCATAATTGCACCTGTGCCGTAGGAAGACAAAACATAATCTGCTACCCAAATGGATATCTCTCCTTGGGTCGCAGGATTTATAGCTTTAACGCCCCTTAGTTCTACGCCAGTTTTCTCTTTGTTCTCTATTCTCTCCTCATCAGTCTTAGCCTTAGATTTCTTAATATAGTTCTTAACTTCTACTACATTCTTAATTCCACCTTCTAGATTCTGTATCAATGGGTGTTCCGGCGCCAAGACGACATAAGTCGCGCCAAAAAGCGTATCCGGCCTGGTTGTAAAAACTTTTACCTTGGGGTTAACCGCTTCCAGGATTTCCGGAAATTCGGTTATCCCATAACGCTCATTAAAATGGCCCTTGCCGGGCAAGAACCTAAAAATAGCGTTCGGTAGATGCTGCTTATAGAACTCCACCGATTTAGCAGAAACATATGGGTCATTGTCGGAATAATAGACCACAACCTGTCTGACTAATTTTGTAATTTTTTCCCAATCGAACTTAATATCCGCGAAGTTTTTGACCGCATCCCAATCAGCTTGAGGATAGACCGACTTTAAATATCTCCAATCCTGTTTAGGATTGACCGGAGCTACCAAGATTAATCTGTCTATCTTTTTATTGCTGGTCTGAATAAGGTTTAAAGCGGCTGGAGCTCCCAAACTGTGGCCGATTAAAACAGAGGCGGATGTAGACTCTTTCTTTAGGACCATATTCCATTCTTCTATTTTGGGATGATCGGGGGTCGGTAGAGTGGGCACGCTAACATGCCAACCGTCTTTCTCTAAAATATCTTTCAGCCACGGAAACCAATTTTCCCTCTTATGCCCACTCACACCATGAATAACCAGGGCATTTTTGATTCCTAATTCATAATTCTTAATTCCAAATTCCAGCTCCGCCCCCTCCGACTTCCCTATCCAATTCTTCTGCGCTATTTTTACCTTTTCGGACCAATCCAACTTGTCCAGATTCTGCAAAAGTCTTTCCGCGTATTCCGTAATTTTAAAAAACCACTGCTCTAAATCTTTTTTAATAACTACCGAGTTGCAACGTTCGCACTTTCCGCCCTCGGCCTGCTCGTCGGACAAAACCGTCATGCAGGATGGACACCAGTTCACAGCCTGCTTCTTGCGATAAGCCAACCCCGCCTTAAACATCTGCGCGAAAATCCACTGCGTCCAGCGGTAATATTCCGGATCATATGTTTCCAGGCGCTCGTTCCAGGCAAACCCGTTTCCTATTGCCTGCAGCTGCTTATAGAACCTTTTCTCCGATACTTTAGCCTGCTTCATGGGGTGAGCCCCGATTTTCATGGCATAGTTCTCGGAGTGAATTCCGAAGCCGTCTAGGCCAATCGGCTCAAAAACATCGTTGCCCTGCATACGCTTATAACGTCCGTAGATATCCGTACCCGTGAAGGCATACATATTGCCTACATGCAGACCCTCCGCGGAAGGATACGGAAACATCATCAAGTTATAGAAGGGAGGATTTTTGCCCTTGGAGGACTTTAAGGCAGGTTCGTAAACACCCTTCTCCTGCCAGACCTTCTGCCACTTGGCTTCAATTTTTTTAAAGTCGTATTTTTTCATCTCTAAGCTATAAAGAGTATAATAACCATATTATATCGTGCGAACATCCAAGGCAAATCCTAAATTAGTTTTCATATATGGCCCGCCCGGCGTCGGCAAGCTTACGGTCGCAAAGGAGCTGGCTAAGCTGACCGGATTTAAGCTGTTTCACAACCATCTGACAGTAGACTTGATTCACTCTCTTTTTAATAGAGATCAGGAAATTTTTCACCATTTAGTCAGAAAATATAGACAAGAACTCCTAACTATCGCGGCTAGAGAAAAAGTTAATTGCATATTTACATTTGTGTATTACGCAAAAGAAGACGACCCAATTGTTCGCAAGCTTCTTAGTGGGGCCAGAAAACACGGCGCAGAAGTGCTTTTTATTAAACTCCACTGTAAAGATGCGGAGCTATATAAACGCGTTAAGAATCCTTCTCGGCAGGCGTATCGTAAACTTAAAAAAATAAACACGCTTAAATCTATTATGAGAGAAAAGGACTTTGTCAGCGTCATTCCATTTGGAGAAAGCCTGGTCATAGACAACACCAAGCTAAGCCCCAAGAAAACAGCGGAGAAAATTATAAAACACTACAAATTGTCCAAGGTTAAGCGAGGTCCTCTGGGCAGGTAATCGGCTTCCACCAGGTGGCTCGCACGATGCTTATCTCGTGGCCGTCTTTTAGCATTTGAAGCATGGTCTGCGGGAGCCCGAATTCATTTCTGCCTGGGGCCGCCGGCTGGAGCGGGTAATCGAAATACCTTTCGTCCAGCACATACGCGCCCGTATTGAAAAGCGTCCCCTTCTTAGCCGGTTGTCCTTCCACAATATCTAAGAGCGCGCCGCTTGGCGCTATTTTTACATCCGCCACCTTGCGTCCTGGCTCATCTGCGGGCATCTCCCAGACCATCAGGGACAATTCGTGCTTCAACATCTCTAAAAGATCTTCTTTAGCATATAAATCGTCTCCGTTTAGAACTAAGAATTTTCCCTGCAAAAAACCCTTACATAAAGACAATGCGTGTCCGGTGCCAAGTAGTTCTTTTTGCTCTACATAGGTTATCTTGCGGCCGGCATGCTCATTACCCAAAAGCTCCTTTATCTTTTCTTTCAAATATCCAACCACAACAATTACCTCATCTACTTCGTCCGGCAGATAATGAAATTTGTGCTCCAGAAGAGTTTTCCCGCCAACCTTAAGTAGCGGCTTGGGAGTGTCCTCCGTAAGCTTACCCATCCTAGTTCCAAGCCCCGCGGCCAAAATGACGGCTTTCATAGTTAGCTTATTTTAAACACTCTCTGCGCGTTTTGCCAGATTTGCTCCTTCATCTCCCCTACCGATAGACCCTTCAGGTCTGCCAGCTTTTTGACCACTTCGACTACATATAGCGGCTCATTCCGCCTGCCCCTGAATGGAACCGGCGCAAGGTAGGGGGCATCTGTTTCGCTAAGCAATCTGTCTGCTGGAATATACTTAATAACTTCGTCCGCGGAAATCTTATCTGCCTTGGGCTTAAAGGTGATATTTCCCGCGAATGTGAAATAGAACCCCAAGTCCAGAAGCTCTTTCGCTTCGTCTATGGTTCTCACGAAAGAATGCGCAATTCCATCATGCGCTCCAGCAGATTTAAGTATCCGTAAGGTGTCCGAAAAGGCATCTCTGGAGTGGACCATCAAGGCCCTGCCGGTTTCGTTTGCCAGCTCAATCTGACGCCTGAAAACTTCTTCTTGCTTATTTTTCTCTTCCACCCCCAATGTTCCATGCTCCATGTTCCCTGTTCCATGATAATAATCCAAACCGCACTCGCCAATGCCCACGGTTTTAGGATCCAGAGCTAACTTTTTATAATATCCGTAATCAAAAACCTCTCCTCGGCTGGTAAACCCAACCGCGGCCTCGCCTCCTCCCAACTCCTGATCGTCGTGATAGGACTTACCAGTATGTATGGGATGTAAGCCGATTACGGCATAAAGTCCGCTTTCATATTCATGCGCCAGCTCTACCGCCTTTTGAGAGGTGTCCTGTTGGGTGCCCACATTGACCATAAAAATATCGTCTCTCAGGGCGCGGGCAACAACCTCTTTGCGGTCATCCTTAAAGGCGGCAAATTGGACGTGAGTATGGCAGTCGATGAAGGGCATAGATTAGTAAATAGTAGGTAGAAAGTAGTAAGTAATGGAAATTCTATACGATTTCGGAATTGTAGCAAGCCTCACAATAGACGATTTCGGGTCGGTCGGGGGCGTAGGAAGTCTCGAATCCCGCGAGGCAGGGATTCTCGCCATGGGCATGGGAAGTGGTGTTTTCGTATGCGCCGTTAGAGCTGGTCTGGCCAGAGCATTGACAGACGCGGTTCCATAAATGAACCGGACCGCGCTCTTTATATAGCTTGGCGAATCTACAGAAAAAACAAACGCGGGGAACCGGAACCTGATTCTGCCTATAGAATCTCAATTCGCCCTCTATGATGCGATAATTACGCTTACAGACAAAACAAGCTAAAGTTTTATCAATAATATCCGCGGAAACTTCATTTATGTCGTCCGGTATTTCGGACACGTCTTCCCTGCCTTCGGTTTTCGTAAAACTCTCCTGCCAGCTCAATCCCCGAAACATAACCATCTCTTTAGTAAGCGGATATTCATCTTGCGCAACTGACTCGTTATAGCAAAAAGGCGAAAGACTTGCCGGCATGAATTCTCCATACTCGCCCCGCTCTTTCATCTTTTCTATTAGTTGCGCGGTTATTTTTTCATATTCTTCTTTCGTATATTGTTTATTCAGAATGCAATATTTGGAGCTTTTCAGTCCCACGCAACCCAAAAGGTGTTCTGACGATTGGCAACTATCGCTATACAAAACCTCATTATCTTTATGGCAATAGCTGGTAAATAGCGCGCCGTAGGAATTGTCCGGATTAATTGATTCGTAGCACAATTCTTGTTCTCCTCCGCTTAAACAATCGTAACTATCACGAATAGTATCTCCCCTCTCAAAATATTTAGAGTTCTCTACTCGAACGGTTATATAGCAGTGTTTGGCATTTTTTGAATTAACCAGGTAGTCCCCGCTGCAATTTACGCTGTTTATAATATTGGCGCACTTGCGCGGATATTGAAGAATAAATTCTTCAAACTCTTTGCGGGCACGTTCCGATCCGGTCCAAGTCTGTAAAGAGTAAGATTTAACGATATTTTCGTACTCTTCTTTACTATACTGTTTATTTTTAAAATAATATTTTCTGCCTCGCAGCCCGATAGACATAAAACAATCAGAACAGTTCCGGCAGTCGTAGCAGTAGAGACAATCCAAAAGTCCCGCAGAGTTGAACGCGTATCGGCAACGCGAAGAAGCATCTACGTTTATAGCATGATACAGATGCTCCCCGCCTGCCAATATGACTGCGCTGTCCACTGTGTTTTTTGCGCCCACCAGACAAACCGAATACATGCACTCTTCCACTTTCCATGAGTTTATTACCATATAGCAATTCTTACCCAGAGCGAAATAGTTGGAGTATTGGCAATTCACGCTCGCTATGCCATCGTCGTTCAAAATAGCTAGAGCCGGCACGGAATTGAGCAGGGTTTTAAGCTGAGGGAAGAAAGGCTTGTTGACGTCCACGTCTTTTTTAAATTCTTTTGCATCCCATTTATCCGACCACCAGCACTTGGGACAATATACCGGCATCGGCTTGTCGGAAGAGTAAACCGAAAGGATTCTCTGTCCGCATAGATCGCATTTACGTATAAAAAAGTTGTAATCGTTCCGCCAAGTCATTCGCCTCTGCTGACGGCAATCCGGACACCAGGTCGGCGGTGGCACTTTTATCTTTTTGTAAAAACCAAAATCATCCGGTTCAATAACAAACTCTGACTTACAATTCTGACAAACTTTAGTTTGAGCCTCTATCATACAATTTCACTATTGTAACAACTTTCACAGTAAACAATCTCCGGCCGGTCGGGAGCATAAGAGGTCTCAAATTCGTTCGGGCACGGTTTATCGCCATGCTGGTGCTCTACGGTATTCTGATAGATTCCATTGGAACTTTTATGGCCAGCGCATTGGCAAGTACGATGATACAGCTTAAGAGGATTCCTTATCTCTAAACGAAGTAGTCTGCGACAGAAAAAACAACGGCGGGGCAATGGAATATTGAATTTTCTATAGAACTGTAATTCCTGAGGCGTAAGACGATAATTTCTCTTACACTCTCCACAAGCAAACACCTGCTCCAGTACAGAATCATCTATGTCCTTTATAGAATCCGGCATATCACTCAGGGACATAGTTTCCCTATTGGTGGTAAATGGCAAATTTTCTCTCCAATTGAAATGTCTATTTTTGGCATCCTCGCGGGATAGCTGAAAATGATCCTGGGCGACGCTTTCGTTGTAGCCGAAATAAGACAATTCCGATGGGAAAAACTCACCGAAGCGATACTCCACGCCATTTTTATCAACATAAGGCATCTTGTTCATATGCTCGATTATTCTTGGGGCTAGCTTTCCATACTCTTCTTCGGTGTATTGTTTGTTTAAAATACAATAACGTGCTTTTTTAAGCCCGGCGCAACCAAACAGATTTTCGCAGGAATGACATCCATCCAGATAGTAGAAATCATGGTTCTTCCAGGCAAAAATACCAAAGGCTCCGTTATAGGTGTTGTCTATGGTTACGCCTTCGTAACCTAGAGATAATTCTCCGCTATTAGTTAGGTCGTAGGAATCCTTTGGGGTATCGCTGGATTCGATGTAGCGACAATCTTCACCGCGCTGGATTACAAAACAGTTATGGACATTTTTGCAGTTAGACAAATACTCCCCCGTGGAGTTGACGGAGTTGCGATGGTTCGCGAAGCGACGAGGTTTTACGTACAGTAATTCTTTAAACTCTTCTCTCGCTCGCTCGGCTCCACTATAGGTATCTAATTTATAAGATTGCAGTATTGTCTCGTACTCTTCTTTAGAATATTGTTTATTCTTAAAACAATAACGCTTGTGTCTCAAGCCGGTGCACATAAAACAATCGGAAGAGTCTCTGCAATCTAAGCAGAAAGAGCAATTAGTTAATGCTACAGAATAATAAACATTTCTGCAGCTATAGCACCTTTCTGCATATACAGCATCGTAGACAGAATCGCACTCGTCCCATACGCCCATGCAATCCACCATACCTCTACCGTCCAGAACATAATTACTATACATAGAATCTTGCAGTTTCCATGCGGAGAAAACCATATAGCAATCTTTTGCGCGAGCGAAATCCTGATTGTACGCACAGTTTACGCTTCCCCCGGCTATACCGTCATCATTTGCTAGAGCTATAATAGGAACTTTTTGTTGCAACTCTCTAAATTGTTCGAAAAACGGTCTTGAGAAATCGTACTCCTGGCCATATCGCATCGGATCCCAGTTATCTGACCACCAACATTTAATACAATACACCGTTAGCCCAGAATCAGGAGAATATATCGAAACAGTACTCTTGCCGCAAAAATCGCAGGGCCTGGAATAGAGAGTCATCTCATTGCGCCAAGCTAAACGCCTCTGTCGACGACACCCCGGACAGAAAGTCGGCGGAGGAACCTTCATTTTTTCGTAGAAACCAAAATCGTCCGGCTCGATAGTGAAAGTTTTTTTGCAATTCTGACAGTTTCGAGTCTCCGGTCCCATTTATTTTTTACCTTCTATTTTCTACATTCTAACTTCTAGCTACTAATCCTGGGAAATAGCGGCTGGCTGATTTCATGATTATCCTTTATGGCGTTTATAATGCGCGCACTCGTTTCGGGCAAAAATGGTTCGAGTAGTCGGCCAATAGTCCATAATTCTCCGAGTAGGATAAGGATGTCCTTTTTAGCCTTTTCTGGGTCGGTCTTTATGACCTTAAATGGCTCCTTCTCCTGAATATACTGATCTGCCTTGCGCGCCTCCCGCCAAATTATCTCCGCAGCCTGCTGAATCTGAGCCGTTTCCAGATACTCCGCATAGCCCTCCGTCTCCCAATTTAATCCCTCGTCCGCTTTTTCCCAATCCAACCCAACTCCATTCGCGCTCGCCATCTTCATTATCCTACTGACCAAATTACCCAGGCCGTTCGCTAAACTGGCGTTGTAACTTTCTTCAAATCTTTCAATCGTAAAATCGCCATCATTAAAAGTCGGCATCTCCCGGGTCAGCCAATAACGCAGCGCGTCCGTGCCGTATTTGTCAACGATAACAAACGGATCCACGACGTTGCCTAGGCTCTTTGACATCTTCTCTCCCTCGCTTGTGATAAATCCGTGAATCAATACTTGACGGGAAGTCGGAACTCCGGCCGAAAGCAACATCGCCTGCCAAATGGCGGACTGCTGGCGCAGATTATCTTTACCGGCTATCTGGAGCGCATTCGGATGCCCCGCGGTTCCCCAGAATTCTTCAAATTTTTTCTGATTCTCCGGCCAACCCAGAGTGGAAATGTAATTTATGAGCGCATCAAACCAAACGTACATAACGTGCTTATCGTCTCCCGGCACGGGTATACCCCAAGGCATTTTCTCTTTGAGTCGGGAAATGCTGAAATCCTGCAGTCCGCCGGAAACAAAATTCTTTATTTCGGTTAAACGATAATCCGGCACCACAAAATCGGGATGTTCGGAATATAAATGGAGAAGCGGTTGTTGATACTTAGAGAACCTGAAGAAATAGTTTTCCTCTTCAATCGCCTCCAGCTCCAGATTAGGATGGACTGGGCACCTGCCTTCCACTAGTTCGGAATCGGTCTTTTCCAACTCGCAGCCGACGCAATATTTAACGCTATAGAACTTCTTATATATATCCCCCGCCTTCTCACACCTGGTCCAAAAATCTTGAGCTGCTTTTATGTGGTGCGGGTCGGTGGTACGGACAAAATTAGTATAGCTAACGTTTAGCGCATTTTTTAAACGCTCAAATTTGGCGGCGTACTCATCCACGTAAGCCTGCGGGTCTTTGCCTTCTTCTATGGCCTTGCGATAAATCTTTAGCCCATGCTCATCCGTACCGGTGTTAAAAACCACCTCCCTGCCACGCAAACTGGCATAACGGGCCAAAACATCCGCCTGGACTATTTCCAAGGCAAATCCAATATGAGGCGCCGCATTCACATACGGCAAAGTAGTAGTTATATAAAACTTATTAGACATAAATCATGGCACACATAGCATGGAACACGAGATAGGGATTGGCAACATGGGGACGCGTTGTGCGCTCTGTGTTGCGTGGCATATGATACGTGTTCCCTGTTTAGATTAAAGTGGCTTGGACTGGTCGATTACTCTTTCCGGACCAGTTCTCAACCACTTCCTGCAATACTACCGCGGCTGGAACAGAAATCAATATGCCCAAAAGACCACCCGCCTCGGCACCAATAAGCAAGGCCATAATCACAATAACAGGATGAAGACCCACGCTCCGCCCTATTAAAAGGGGCACCAATAGATGGCTTTCTATCTGATGTAAAACGACAAAGGCGATTAGAGTGGCGATGGCTAAACCAGGCGAAGAAGTGAGGGCGGAAATGGTTGCGGCGGAACCGGCCAGAATCGGACCGATAAACGGCACCAACTCAAAAACCGCCGCCACCAACCCGAGCAGGATAGCATAGCGCACACCCAAGATAGAGAGGGTTATCATAACCAAAACTCCCATAGTTAAACTTAAAAGTATCTGGGATCTGAACCAATAGCCTATCCTTTTTCTGGAGTTTTCGTATATGCGCAGGACCCTATCCTCGTGGCTATGCGGAACAATGGCGCGGATAAACCTCTCCACTCCGTCATGGCTTAGGCTTAGATAAAAGGATGTAATAATCACAGAGAAAGATAGGGCCAGGCTGCCGAATATGCCGGTGATAGCGCCCAAGGGAGAGGCATCACCCGAAAAGAGACGGGAGGAAAGTTGGTTAACCAAGATGTTTATGGATTGGCTTGTTTTTATATTAAGCACGCCCCCCCACCAGCTAGTTTTGGCGAGTTTGCCAAAATTAAGAAGGGCGGTATTTATGTCCACTATCAAGAGAGGTATTGCGGTGTAAACTAAAATTATCACGACCAAAATACTTACTAGAAAAATCATAACTACGCCCAGGGTTCTGGGCAAGCCTCTTCTCTCCAAAAAATTAACTATGAATTCTAGGCCGGAGGAAATGACTAGGGCCAGAAATAGGCCCATTAATATATTAACGGAGGAATACATCAAGAACGCGAAAGCGACGAAAAAAAGTATTCGCCACAAACTCGTCCAATTTACATCATAGGGGTTCTTAACCATGAGAGAACTGGGGTTGCTTCATTATAAACCCAAACCCGCCCCAAGGGGAAACGATACGCAATGGGGCCTGGGCTTATCCTGGGCTAGAACGTGGCAGATTTGGATAAGTTACGTCAGAGCGGCAACTTAATCAGCTTACGGAAGGGCGCTTCCTTTGGATATGGTCCAATAACAGCCAAATTCAATTTGGGAGACAGGAAAAAGTCCCTGGCCGCTTCTCTTATCTCTTCCGGAGTCACCTTCTTTATCGCGCGGGTTATCTCCTGTGGAGACAGAAGCTTGCCGGTCAAAGTCTCCTGCCCTCCATAAAAACTCGCTAGGTCATCTGATGTTTCAAGCCCTAGCATTAGTCCCCCCAAAAGATGCCCCTTGGCCTTCTGGAGCTCATGCCTGGGGACTAACTCCTCTTTCAGTACACGGAGCTCCTTAATTATTTCCTTAATGACCAGCTCTATCTTGCTAACCTCCACCCCGGCCGAGATTGCGAAATAACCATGATCCATCAGAAATTCTTCTTCCGCCCGCACGTAATAAGCAGCGCCCATTTCCTCCCTGATCCTGGAAAACAAACGAGAGCTCATGCCCCCACCCAAAACTTCTGCCAGAACATGCAGGGCGTGGCGACGCCTATCAAAAACATCGCAAGCCGGAAAGCCCAGAACTAAATGACTCTGCTGAGAATCCTTAAACACAACCGATAAACGAGGCTGTTTCTGGTCCTGAACTGTTTTGGGTTTAGAAATAGACTTGCCCGACGGTAAACTCCCCATAGCTTTACCTACCTCCTGCTTAATCTTTATTGGAGAAAACGCTCCCGCGACAACGACTATTGTTCCGGCTGGTACGTAGTGCTTCTTGCGATAAGCTAAGAAATCCTCTTTTTTGAGGGAGTGAACTACTTTTTTACTTCCCGCTATATCCCATCCAGCTGGCTGATCGCCATAAAGTAGTCGCGCGAAAACGTCGTGCACCTTGCGGGAGGGGGTATCTTCATAAAGGTTTATTTCTTCTATAATGACTCCCTTTTCCTTTTCTATCTCTGCGCTATCTAATAAGGGGTCTTGATACATGTCCATTACCATGTCTAAGATATGGTGCGTATTTCCCTTCTCCGATTTAGCGTAATACATGGTCCACTCCCGCCCGGTAAAAGCATTGTACTCCGCTCCCATCGCCTCCAGCTCTCTGGAAATATCACCTGGTTTGGGTCGGCGCTTAGTACCCTTAAAAACCATATGCTCCAAGAAATGGGAGATGCCGCTTATTTCCTTAACTTCGTATTCTGAACCGGCCTTAACTATAACGAGGACCGTGACAGCTAAATTCTGAGCCTGCGGAATCATTAACAGGCTCAAGCCGTTTTTAAAAATATGTTTTTGAGGTCTCATTTTATGATCCCGTAATGGCAGCGATATCCTGCTCAAACCTCTGCGCGCGACTTACGACTGCCTCCCCATAGGTCCACAAGAATCTTTTATAGTTTCCGCCTGCGTAATATTTAGCCGCCGCGATACGTTCCTGCGACAGACCGCCGCCTGCCGCACCGGCATCCTTAAGATACAAGGCGGTCGCCAAAAATGCGTCTCCATTATTCCAGGGCGATGCCGGAGCCCGATTGGTAATCGCTTCAATCCGCGCTTTGTAGAGAACCCAGGTGGAAGGAATAAACTGGGCCGGGCCCATGGCCCCGCCATAGACTCCGTCCGCGTTCGCGCAAGAAACTTTAACCGCATCCGTAGCTAGATTCAACTCTTTTAGAATATCTAAAAATATAACCTGGTTCTTTGGGCTCATAGAAGTCGTATAGTCGCAACGGCCCACGTTCTTACCAAGAGCCGACTCTCTGTCCAAAACCGCCAGAATCATAGCTGCCCGAACACCGGTAGCTCCTTCCGCCATCTTAGCCATATTGTAAGCCTGCTCAAAAGTCATCTCCCCTCCGCCCAAGAGTTCAAAGATACGACTTCTTATCTCGGCGGCGGTTTTTTTGGTTTCTTTCAATAATTGCTGATAGCGAGATTCTTGATTTTTGGTTATGGAAAGCAAGCTGTTTTTCTGCTGAGCTAGTTGTTCACTCTCTTTCTGCTGGGAAAGCTGGTATTCCTGAATGGTTTTCGCGTCCGCTTGAGCTAAAGCATATTGGTCCTTCTGGTCTTCCAGCTCGTTCTTTAAGTCGGTGATCTCATTGATGGTCTTACGCAAATCTCCCTGTAAAAGAGTAACGTTATTAACATCGCTGTAGAACTCCGAGAGGCGCGGGTTGGCTAAAAATATCTCCATCAAGTTAGAGCTATCGTACTGATATATGCGGCGTAATAGTTCCCCTAAAATATCTTGCTTTTCATCTATACTAACCTCCGCGCTATTTATTTTTTCTTGAGCTTCGGAAATTTTAGAGCTCAGCTGAACAAGCGTGAGATTAACCGCCTTAATTTGCAATCTCAGTTTGGATATTTTGCTGGTGAGCTTGGCCACCTCATTTTTGAGAGAACTACCCTGCTTTTGGTAGCCAACTATCTGATTTTCGTATTGCTCTATCTGGTCTTCCAACTCTTTTAATTGTTTCTCCAATTCTTGTCTTTGTTCGGCGGAAGTCCCGGCGTTGGCCGCGAATATTTGAGTGGTAGGAGCAAAAACCGATCCCAAAACCATATACCAGATAGCTAAAAGCACCACTGCCACTTTAGTGAGCATGGTGGCGGGTATCCGTAAAGAACGCTTTGAACCCAGATTAATCCTGGTCGCAATAAAATTAAAAACAGTCGCATCCGTATGACGAACGTCCTGCAATATTCGCGGTTTAAGCAGCTTGGCCATTCTCATAAATTGTAACACAAATAAGCCATTTCCCATTCTTCTTTACCTCACTGTAGCGTGGATAATGTCGCATACTATATTAATTGACGTTTCAGAACCTAAATCATTAGTAAGCAAGGCCGGCGAAAAACAAATCAACCCCCGCTCGGCGGAGGTTGATTTATCCATAAAATGGGCAGGATTACTTGTCCTGAGTAGCCTCTTTATCCTTATCTCTCTCCGCCTTCTTCTCTTCAGACTCAACCTTAACCGCGCTTAGATCCACTGCTTCAACCGGCTTTACCTCTTCTTCTTTTCTAGGAGGCATGACCGAAACGATTACTGCCTCCGGCTCTACCATAATCTTGGCATCCTTGGGAATATCCAAATCTTTGACGTATAAGCTCTGGTTAAGCTCAATAAGTCCGCTGACGTCTAGGGTAAATTTGGCGGGTACTTTGGCGGGTAGAGCTTCTACCTCAATTTCTTGCATGGACTGGTTAAGCATACCGCCCTGCTCCTTAACCGCCGGAGACTCTCCTATCAACTCAATCGGCACATGCACTCGGATGACTTCATCCATGCGCACTTCATAGAAATCAATGTGCTCCACGGAATCACTCAAAAAATCTTTCTGAACATCGTGAATGATGGCGGGATGCTTTTTGCCATCCAAAGAAAGCTCCACTACAGTGTTCTCTCCCGCTTCGCGGAAAACCTTCTCAAAATCCTTTACTGAAACGGAGATGTGTAGATTGTCCAAGCCGTGGCCGTAAAGCTCGGCTGGAATCAGGCCTTGCTCGCGGAGGGCGCGGTTAGCTTTTCCGAACTTATCTCTCTTGTCCGCCTTCAACTGTATAGTCATGGTTCCCTAGAATAGCAGATAAAACGGGGCTTGGCAAGATCAGGAGACAGAATCTAAGCGGCAAATATTAATCTTAAAATCAGACATGCTAAAGTCCGCTAAAAAGGCGCAAACGATAAGAGACCACCTCTTTCACGTTAGAGAGGGCCACTTCCTCTATTTTGTATGGAGCAACCTCGTTTTCGTCTTTAGCTAAGCCGGCTTCCATGCCCTTACGCCAAGCCAATCTTATTTCTGTATTGATATGAACGATTCTTATGCCGGCTCGGATGGCGCTCTTGAAATCTTCGTCCACTATGCCCGACCCCCCATGTAAAACTAAAGGCACGCCCGCCGCTCCCGCGATTGCGCTTATTCTTGCTATGTCCAATCTGGGATTAGGCGCGTTTTTGAACATGCCATGCAAGTTCCCTACCGCGGGCGCAAGCAGGTCTACGCCCGTCTTAAGAACAAACTCATGAGCCTGTTCGGGCGAGGTCAAATCTTCCACCGTGAGCGCGGCTCCTGCCGGAACCTTGTCCAACATCTCCGACGAGCTGCCAATATAACCAATCTCCCCTTCCACTATTATTTCGGGGTTTATTTTTCTAATAGCTTCTACTGCCTTTTGGGTCGTAGCAAGGTTTTCCTCCCAAGACAGCTTGCCGCCGTCTAACAGTACCGCGTCAAATCCAGCTTGCGCCGCTTTGACGGCGGAATCAAAAGAATGGGTATGGTCAGCATTCAAAAATATAGGGTAGTCGTATTCTTCTCTTAAACCCCGCACCATAGCCACAATCTGTTCTACTCCCAAAAACTTCCGCTCACCTTCCGACGCTCCGATTATGACCGGTAAATTTAGCTCTCGCGCCGATTCAAAGATGGCTTCCAGGGCAACACTATCGGAGATATTGAAATGACCGATCGCAATCTTTTTCTCTGTCGCATTTTTTATCGCGTCGCGTAAAGAGGTCATTTTGTTTTAAATATTTTTAGGAGCGTAGTCTGCCGGCGCATTTTTGAGATAATCCAATAGTTGCTCCCTGGTGAGAAGACCCGCTTGCGCTCCTACGCCTTGTACCACCGACATAGAGTTGATCGGTGCCCAACGCAAAGCGGTTTCTATGTCCAGCCCCAGGCACAGCGCGGCAGTAAAGGCGGAAGAAAACGCGTCGCCCGCGCCGGTCCGCTCCAAGGGCGGCTTGGGATCCGGGTAGCCGGGCATAAACCAGGTCCATTTCCCATCCGAGACATATGCGCCTGCTTTGCCGTCGGTAATGACCGCTATCTTAGGCCCAAGCCCGCGCATGCCCGCTAACAATTTTTTTACATCCTCCTCCTCTGTCTTAAGGATTCTTTGAGACTCCTCCTTGTTGCAAAAAACTACTTCCGTGCGCGCGTAAATATCTTTTAGCTTGTCCGCGCCAAATCTTATTTGATAAGTGCCCGGCTGAAAGGCCATTTTTATTGTGGGATGGTCGTTAAGATATTTGGCAATCTGAGAATGAAATTCCAAACTGGTTTCTCCCATGGAGGAAAGATATATCCAGCTTGGCTCACCTATGTCCGGCAAGGCATAAGCATAAACCTCGTGCTTAATTAGAATAGTGCGTTCGTCGTGGTACCAAAGCACATAGTGATGATTAGTGCGACAACCGGGATGAATTTTAACGAATTTCTGAGCCACCCCCGCGGCCCGCAGAGCAGCTAGACAGTCGCGGCCATAATCATCTTCTCCTAGATTGGTTACGAGCGCGGTTTTAAGCCCGAGGCGAGCGGCGGAAACGGCGGCATTGGGACTATTGCCTACCGCCGGCACAAAATATGCCTCTTCAAAAGGGACCTTATCCGCAAAACGCATGCATATCTCGCAAGATTCGTGGTTGATATTACAATGAACCGACGCTTCCTTGAGCCGGATAAACTCATCCACCACAATATCCCCGATAGCTATAAAGTCGTACTTCTCCGCCATTTTCTTTTTATTATACCACACGCTCCCGCTACTGCCCCGGCTTAACTTCTTGGGGCTTGCGAGACCCAAGCAGCTCCCAGATGTACGCCTCTATCACCCTGGAGTGCGGAATTCTTTCTAAAAGGAGATTTGCCTCCAAGGCCGCCTCTTTTGACTCCTCTTGGGGTATGTCGCCGGGCATACGGAAGGGATTTAGGTGGCGAATAGCATACTTGTTTATAACCGGCATATTTTCCTCACTGGGTCTTATAAAAACCAGAACGGCATCATCCCAATAAACCATCGGCCAGTTCCTATTTATAAGCGTACGCACCAGCCCCACGACACGCTCCGACGCTCCCCGATAAGACAAGATGAAATAATTAATCTTATATTTCTCATCTATTAATTTTTCCGAACCAGGCTTGGAATGATATATGGCGGACAACTCCTCCAGAACCGGCAGAGTGTAAACCTCGGAACGACCATCTATAAAAACTTTTTCCTTGGGCCAAAACCGCCAAATTAAATATCCGCCCTCATTATACAAATTAAAGAATGGTCCTTTAACGTTGTTTTGCTCTATGAAATCGGCCGCGAAAGATGGCACATAATTTGGATCAAAATAGAGCTTAGGCCAAGCCAAGATCCGCCCGGCAAGCATAGCTAGCCCGACAATCCCCACAACCAAGACAATCTTTTTTTGATTTGCACTCTCCATGATCCCGGACAACAAACCTGAGATAGATATAGAAAGCGGCAAGATAGCGGCGAGTGGCCAAAATCCGACGTGACGAATGGATAAAAAGGGCAAGATAGAAATACCAAAGACCAAGCCAAGCAAGGTCCAATCCCGGCTCCCTCTCCGCCAACCCATATACCACAAGAGCAAAACCGCGGAGACCGCGAGTTCCACCAAGAAAACTTTTGTTTCAAATTCATAAAAATATCGCCAGATTGGACGCCATTCGAAAACGTCTAGCGCTTTCACGGTTGGCGCTATATACCAGCTATAAAGCCAAATATGATATCCGCTTGGGTTCAAAAGGCTTAACGCCACAGAGGCGACAAGCGCCAGAAATATATTCCGCGAACGGGGCGTGCTACCCAGATTATCTTCTAAAGAGTAACGACGCGAGACAAAAGAAGAAATAAAATACCAGCCTAAAACCACTATGCCTAAAATAAAACTGGCGTTGGTGTTGGCCCAAAACCAAATAGTGCCCACGACCAAGCATAGATATTTAAGCTCCCGTTTCGCGCGATACCGCTCCAAGCAATAGATTAAGAAGACAAAAGATAGATACGCGAATGTTTGCGGGCGCGGAACCCAAAGCTCCAGGGCAAAATATCCTAAGGCAAATAGGAGTAGAGAGCCCAAATAATGATTCACTCCCCTCTCTAGCATCATGCGATAGATAAGGAAGAAAGCGATGGAGGCGAGCAGAGAGCAGAAACCGATTAGGCCCCAGAATCCAGAAACAGACCACACCCCATAGAAAATAAGCTCTGCCAACCATTCGTGCGGTACCCAAAAAGAGCCAGAGGCGGTATAAGAGAAAACATCGCTATGCGGCATCTCTCCAGTCTGCCAGATAAGCTCACCTACTTTTAGATGATAAAAGCTATCCGACTCCGCGAGAGGCCGGTACGCGTAGCAGAAGATTAAAACCAGGAATAATCCTGGCAACCAAAACTTGGACGAGAACAGAAAGGTCCGTAAGCTAACCAACTTATCCTTCAGATTGACAACTGAAAACATTCAGGCGTCAAAATAAGTTTATTTTTTACGGCGGATCGCGGCGCGCGCGGCGGAAACTATGTCCTTCGCGGTCATGCCATATTTCTGCCACAGTTCCGCAGGAGCCCCAGATTCTCCGAAGGTGTTTTTCACGCCGACAAACTCCATCGGCACGGGATGAGCGCCGGAGACTATCTCCGCAACCGCTCCGCCCAGCCCACCTCTCACCTGATGCTCTTCCACGGTAACGATAGCGCCCGCCTTCTTGGCTAGGGTCTCTATGCCCTCCTTATCTATAGGAGAGATCGTGTGGCAGTTAGCTACAATAACTTCTATCTTGCGCTTTTTTAGTTCCATTGCGGCTTTGAGCGCTTCACCAATAATGGGACCGCTGGCGATAATGGCAACCGCGGGCTTGGGCGAACCCCAAAATACCTCCAGCTTGCCAGGAAGAAAAGGTGTGGCCTCCGTAGTAAAAATCGGGGTCTTCTCTCGGCCGAAGCGTAGATAAATTGGACCCCAGATCTGAGCCGCAGCCAGAGTTGCTTTGCGCGCCTCAATAGCGTCGCAAGGCACAAAAACTTTCATATTAGGGAGCACCCTCATTAGGGCTATATCCTCCAATGCCTGATGAGTAGCTCCGTCTGGACCAACCGAAAACCCGGTATGATGGCCGGCGATTTTAACGTTGGAATCATTAAAAGCGATAGTGGTTCGGATTTGCTCCCAGTTACGACCGGGAGAGAATGTGGCATAAGAAGAGATAAACGCTATCTTGCCGGAAACTCCCATGCCCGCTGCCACCGTCGCGAGATTTTGCTCCGCTACGCCCAATTCCACAAATCTTTCCGGAAACTTTTTCGCAAATCCATCCGCCCGCGTGGACTCAGATAAATCCGCGGTTAGAGCTACTACGTTCTTGTTTTTCTCTCCCGCTAAGAGCAGTCCCTCTCCGTAGCCATCCCGAGTCGGGCGCATCTCCACATCGGCTTCAAATAATCTGGGGTTAAGTTTTAATTTTTCGTTCAACATAATATGGTTTAAATTCGTGGCATTCGGATCAAATTACTCGTGTTCCGACCTTATCTTCCCGCCCAGACTTCTCAGCTCTTTAAGCGCCAACCTGGCTTCTTCCGATTTGGGCGCCTTGCTGTGCCAGATATAGTCATTTTCCATAAAACTGACTCCCATGCCGGGAATGGTGTGAGCTATAATTGCGGTTGGCCTCTCGTGGATAGCTTGCGCTTCCGCGACGGCGGAAATTATAGACTCAAAGCTGTGGCCGCTTACTTCCAGCACCTGCCAGCCGAAAGACTCATACTTCTCCTTAAGGGGTTCAAGCGGCATTATGTTTTCGGTAAAGCCGTCTATCTGAATATGGTTGCGATCTATAATGGCCGTAATATTGGAAAGCCGGTACTTGCTCGCGGACATAATAGCTTCCCAAGTATTACCCTCCTGGTGTTCTCCGTCCGACATTAGGCAATATATCCGATGTTTTTTCCCATCCATTCTGGCAGTAAGCGCCATGCCTATCGCCTGGGAAAGTCCAGAACCAAGCGGACCGGAACTATTTTCTATGCCAGGCAAAGCAAGACGATGGGGGTGTCCTTGTAGACGAGACCCGAGCTGGCGCAGGGTCTTGAGCTCTTCCAGGGGGAAATATCCCGCGCGGGCCAAAACCGCGTACAGCACCGGGCAAATGTGCCCGTTGGACAAGACGACCCGGTCGCGATCTTTAAAATTAGGCTGCTTGGGTTTGTGATTTAAAATATGGAAGTAAAGCGCGGTCATGACGTCCGCCATGCCGAGCGAGCCGGCGGAGTGACCCGAGCCGGCCGCAAGCAACATCTTAATTACATCTTGTCGGACAAAATTAGCTGTTTCTTCCAAAAACTTCAATTGTTTTTCGTGTAAATCTTTCATACTTTTATATTCTTTAATTCAAGATAAGAGCGAAGCGGGTCAGAGCTGTTTAAAATATAAGAACCGGAAATTATCCAATTCGCGCCGGCCTCGCAAACTTGCCGCACTGTTTCCGGTACCATTCCGCCATCCACCTCAATTATCGCTCGCGGCGACTTCTCGCGCAACCATTTTATCTTAGGCAAAACCGTTGCAAGAAAAGGCTGACCCGCTGGACCGGGATGCGCTTGAGAAAAAATTTGGAAGTCGGAGAATTTAGCGAGATATGGCTCAAGGTCACGTACCGGAGTTTCGGCATTGATCGCCAATACCAATTTCGCCCTCCTCTCCTCGCAATGCAATCTTAGTTGATTTAGAGCATGGAATGGATCTGTGGGACATTCTCGGCGGGTGGTTTTAAAGAACGATTCTAGATGTAAAACTATCCTCTTCGCCCCGGCAGCCAGCCACATTTCCATAGAGAGCTCTGGCTCCTCTGCCATAATATGCACCTCCAGATTGGAGTCGCCGATTAAACGCTGCATTAAGCTCGGGTCTTGCCAGCTCTTATTAAAGGTAAAGCGACCGTCCGCGGCGTCCAAATGAAGCCAACCATCTTTAGGCAAGAAGGATAGAATGTGCCGAATTTTGTTTTCGGCGCAATCAGCATCCATACAATTTATAGCTACCGCTATCTCAGGCATCTTCCATGCGAGCTATCTTGTCTAGTCGACGTTGATATCTATCTTCATTGGAAAAAGGGGTTTGCAAAAATATCTTAATCATCGCCAAAGCCGGCTCGTACTCCGTAAAATTTGCGGCCAATACTAAAATATTCACATCGTCGTCATGGCGCGCGTCAAAAACCTGATCATTTGAAAAACCGATGGCGGCACGCACTCTGTGAAACTTGTTAGCCATCACGACCATGCCTGCTCCCGATCCGCAAATCAATATCCCCCGGCTAGTCTGCTCGTTGCGCCCTACCCGTTCCGCAACAGTCGCGGCAAAATCGGTATAGTCGTCGTTCTCGTCTTTAACAACATTGCCCGCATCCGAAACCTCATAGCCTTCGGCTTCTAGAGATTTTTTTATTCTTTCTTTCAACTCAAAACCGCGATGATCCGCGCCGATATGTATTGTCATACCCGGTAATTATAACAGATTCTAAAACAGTTTGCCCCAGCTTTTGGCTAGGGCAAATCTGCAACACTATGTCTCTAGAATGTTAACGTGATAAACCAGACTGCATCCCTAAAAGTGTTTCGTAAAGATACTGCAAGACATTGGCTGTTTGTTGACTAGCGCTAAAGCTAGCCGCAGTGGACGAGCTCGTTCCAACCCCAGACACCGTGACTAAAGATTCCGCAAGGTAATATTGGCCAGTTCCATCCACATAGTTCGCGCTAACCTTTGCCGTGCCTTGACTCGCTCCGGTAGCATTCATAGTGGTACCCGTGCAAGGCGGCATAACCTGAATGCAAGCCATTCCGGCGGGACAGGGTGGCATCGCAGGACAAGATAATTTTACAATTGAATTATTAGAGCTGGACCAAGTGCCATTTACGGGGCGGGGGGCGGGTAAAGACTGTGTGCAAACCCTAGGAGCCGGACAGGGTGGCATTGGATCTTGCATAAATAGCGACATTATCTTAGAGCTCCCAACTTCTAGAGACAAAGAGCTTGGAACTATCACCAACTTGCCCATAACCGGATTTGGATCTGTAACTGTTATAGGCGTAGCAACTGTATAGGCTTGTCCGTTTGCATCCTTGTAGCTGGCCAGCACCTGCGATCCACCACCTGCTAAAGCACCGACGCTAACCTGACTACCAGAGCATTGCTGCCACAGCTTATCCTGGCTCATATTCGTAGTGGCATAGAAACAAGATAGGCTTATCCTGCCGGGAGTGCTATTAGACCAAAGAACATCTACTGGAGATTTTACTGCCGCAAGACAAGGTGATTCAGTATTGCTAGAGCAAGGTGGAACATAGGGCACAAAGAACGAACTTAAAGTTCCTGATTGGCCCTTTTGCAAGCTGAGAGAAGATGGCTCAATCAGAAGCGTCCCGCGTGGGGTTGGCACAGACGAGACCGATATGACCGCATTAGCAGTATATACCCTACCAGCATTTTCGTAGGTAGCAATAAGATTCACCCTACCAGCAGCCACGCCCTCAACTGTTACCTGGGGGAGGCATGCGCCCGTATTCGGTAGATTGGGACAGACATTTGGCTTTATTACCGCCACGCCTGGAGCCGACACAGACCAGGAGGCCTCTACCTGCCGAACAGGAAGCTTGGGGCACTTTTTCCCATCGCAGTTCGCGGCAGGGTCAAACCAGGCGACAAATTGCTTGCCCTCCCCCACCTTAAGACTAGCAGAAGAAGGATCTATCTTGAGAGAAGCCTCTATGGTAGGCGGTATCGCTTGGACTACTATGGGCACCTTGGTTAGGTAGGTATTGCCTGATTCGGTATAACTGGCAATCAGATAAACTTTCCCGGGAACGGAGGCAGAAACATAAACATAAGGTTCGCAGTTCTGATTGAGGGGGCAAGGATTCGGACGGAGGGTAACTATCCCGGGAACGGAAACAGACCAAGAAGCCTCAACCAGTCTAGAGGCTGGCTTGGGGCAATGGATACCATCGCAGTTGCCCATGGGTGTGAAACTGGCAACAAATTTTCCGCCGTCGCCTACGTTAAAATTAGCGGAAGATGGGTCTATCATGAGAGTTCCGGCCTGAACTACTCCGCCGCCAACCACCGTAGTGAGAGAAGCGGCAGCCTTAAGACCCGTCTCGTCCGTTACCGTAAAAACAGCTTTATATTCCCCGGCACGGGAATAGACATGACTAAAAGAGGCTTTTTGACTAGTAGAGTCCGTGGCAGTTTTAGCGGCGCTCTGGGCTGAATTTTCAACTTCATCTCCCCAAACTACACTGTAGCTTAAGATACTGCTATCCGGATCGTGAGCCTTAATTTCCCACTGACCCTCTTCGCCTACCTTCAAGGAAGTTGGACCCTTTAGGCCGGTTATTACCGGGGGTAAATTGGTCCCAGAAGAGTTATTTACCACTATGGTGAATTCCGCCTTACCATAACCGGTCTGCTTAGCCATTTCCGGACAGATACCGCTCGTGGAGTTGCAACCACTGGACCAAGAAGATGCGGTCACTGTCACCTGATACACTCCCGCCTGGGTGGGCGTCCCGTTCAAATAGATAGTCTGGCTATTTTTCATCGGCGCGTCGCCGCAGGGAGCCATTATGCATTGGATTGTGGGTTTAGACCAAGACAGTCCCGGAATCACCCCCGATCCTTCCACGTTTAAATCGCCATGGGAAGGATTCCAGCCATTAACTTTGAAAATTGCGGAGAAGTCTTTGCCAACCGAAGCTGTTAAACTAGAATCTGTGGTTATTTTGAGCACATGTTCCGCCGGTTTAATGATGGTCGTACCGCAATCTTGACCAACCGTACAAGAAACCACCTTGTCCTTTATGACTGCTCTAGTCTTAGGACCAAGATATCCGGTATCTTCCACACCATTGTCCTTCTGAAATTTCTTTACCGCTTTTAGAGTTAGGGAAAGATAGTTGCCTGTTACGGGTCCACTATAATAACCCTTTTCCAAGAGGAAATTCTGGAGTCTCTCTACGTCCTTATCGTTTCTAACACCAAAAGAAAGGTTTTTCTCAAACTTATAATCGGAATCTTCCGACCACTGCTCTTTTACCGCCACTCCGACTCCGAAACCGGGAGAAGAGACTCCCTGCTCCGATTTTAGTTTCGTAACCTTTTCCTGCAGCTCGCTGATCTGTTTCATCAACTCCGTGATCTTACTGATTGCAGAATTATTATCTACCGAAGCCGTTCCTTCCACTGCTAGAACTGCGCCGGACGGGATAAGCCCAGAAACTAAGGCCAATCCTACCAATAATCCAATCAATGTTTTTTTCATTTTTTGGTGTTTTTGTTGTTTTTTGACCTCCTATGGGATATACGACGAATCACATCCCTGAGACTTACATTATAGCGTTTTATCTAGCAGAAACCCTAGCACCTCTTTTAAAACAGACTTACTCACAATTTTAACCTTACTCCAAAGCCAGACGCCGAATTCTTTACTCTTTTGCCCAATCTCCCGGAAAACTCCTTCGTTCTCGCGTGCGACCTTAAGGCCCAATTGCTTTACCTCCTCGGTGGTGGTGCTATTTTTTATCGTCTTACCCCTGTCCTCTGCCTCGCGAAGCCAATTGCCCCAATCCACATTCTTTCCGTTTAGAAACTTCTTTGGGGAGAAAAAATTATTAACTTTCTCGTTCCACGACGAGAAAAAGCCAGTTACCCTTTGGGGCAAGACCGGCGACTGATTCTCCTGCGCGCTGACACGAAACACTAAAAACCAGCTTAACATTATGAGACCCACCGCGATCAGCCTCAAGTGGCTGGACATTTTGTCTTATATTAGTTGGGCAACTTTTTGAACGTGACGGATAAGCGTGGAAACATAACCGTATTCATTATCATACCAAGAGATGATTTTTACCAAATTACCGTCCACCACCTTGGTGAGAGATAAGTCCACGATAGCGCCGTAGGGCTCGCCCACGATGTCCGAAGAAACTACCTGGTCGCTGGTCACCTTAAAAATCCCCTGCCACTTAGCCAGCTTGGCCGCCTTGCTTAATATATTATTTATTTCTTCCACGCTCACGTTGCGCTTGGCAATAAAAGTTATGTCCGACATTGAACCAGTTATAACCGGTACCCGATAAGCCAACCCATCAAATTTATTTCTCAAATTAGGCAAAACCCGGGAAACCGCTATCGCCGCCCCGGTCGTGGAGGGTGCGATGTTGTGTCCCGCCGCCCGACCCCTACGATAATCTTTTCCACCTCGCACCGGGCCATCCGCCAGATTTTGGGTAGAAGTCTGGGCATGAACCGTTCCTAAGATCGCTTTTTCTATGCCTGGATTCTCGGATAATATTTCCATAACCGGAGCTACGGAGTTGGTAGTGCAAGACGCGTTGGAAGACATTTTCACCTCCTTGAGCGACTTATCATTTATGCCCATTAGAATTGTTCTGCCCTCGCCATCTTCATCTTTGGCCGGCGCACCGATAACCACTCTTTTGGCGCCCGCCTTAAGGTGCGCCTTCGCAGCCTCAAAGGATTCAAACAGCCCCGTAACTTCTATGGCAATATCTATTTTCATGTCCTTCCAGGGCAACTCGTTCGGGTCCTTAATCTGCAAAACCTTGACCCTTTTACCATCAACTAGAAGCTCGTTTTTAGCCCTATCCGCGGAGATCGCGTGCGGGAAGCGCCCATAAACCGTGTCATATTTAAGCAGGTACGCCAGATTCTCAACATCGCCCAAATCGTTTATCGCCACAACTTCCAAGTCTTTAGAAGCAAGAGCTTGACGATATATAAGGCGCCCTATCCGGCCGAATCCATTGATGGCTATTCTCGCTTTTTTCATAAGTTTTTATTTGGGTATATTATATCTTTTCTTTAGCTCCCTGTCAGTTCGGCCCTATCCCCTATTTTTATGCCGTTTTTTGCGGCCCAACCCGCGTTTACTTCCAACACCCGATTGACTGGTTCGGGCGGAGAATAGCTTTTAAGTTGCCACAATTGCGCGCCGGGCTGATTAGGAACATTCTCCGCTACACCCACAATCTTATCGTCCTTTATCCATATTATATCTATCGGGAAGTTCATGTCCTTCATCCAAAAAGAATGGGAGCTCAAAGAGTTGAATATAAAATACATTCCCCTATCCTCATCCAGAGAATTACGATAGGACAAGCCCGTGGCACGCGTAGATGTACTGTCCGCTATCTCAACCTCTATCTTCTTTTCGCCGACTAAAAAGCGGGAGGTTTTGAGGCCGGACGACTCCGTGCTCATAGATAGATAGCTCGCGATTAGGATTCCCATCACAACGACTACGATCAGAAGTATAAGTATCATCTTTTTGCGCATATGGGTAAATTATAGAACATTCAGCTTATTTACGATTCTGACCCATGAGATCATAGGCCACTACTCCATACGCCACGCTGACATTAAGCGATTCTTTAACGCCCCGCATGGGTATTTCTAATATCTTATCGCACTTGCTCAAAATAGATTTTGGTAGCCCGTCCACCTCTGGACCCAAAATCAGCGCTATTTTATCTGTCCTACCCAAACGCACATTGGTGTAAGACATGGATCTCTTATCTTGCTCTATCGCCCAAATTTTATAACCCTGCCTTTTAAGGCGAGAAATAAGGCTTGTAGTCCGCGTAGCCTTTTGCCATAAAATATTTTTTTCAGCCCCAAGGGCGGTTTTGGCCAAGTCGGATGGGGTCCGTCCCAGCTTGTCCTCCGGCGCGGGAGTATAACCGCATAGATAGAGCTTCTTTATTCCCGCCCCGTCGCTGGTGCGAAAGATAGAGCCAACGTTATGCAAACTGCGGATATTATGTAAAATCGCAACGACTTCCTTCATATATAGAAGATTATCATAAAAACGTAACGGGCACCTTGGGGTACCCGTACGACTTTCTCCTCCACCCACTAAGATCTCTTTCTGCGATACGCCTCTAACGCTCGTGCGGCGGCGCAGATGTCCTCAAACATCCCCCCTTTACGCGACATGCGCGTCAGGATCTCGTTACCCTTGCAGGTCCTGTCCATGCAGTATGGCTTCCGGCCATCCCACCTAACGAAAGAGCCGCAGCCGCCGGGACAGCGTAGAGGGATCAGAAAAGAAACCATTCCCTTGGCTTTGGGGGACCGAGTCTTACCGTAAGATCTCTTGGACCGTGAGGTCCCAGAATCAGAGCGGGTTTTATTCAACGCATCCTCCGCCACAAACGCGCGAACACCATATCCGCGCGTAAACAATGTGCCGGAGGTGATAATAGCTCTAATCTCCGTTTGGTCAATGCTTTTTAGTGGACTAATACATTTACTAACCCCCCTCCAGAAGCCCAGGCAGAACCTCCTCCTACCCCCTGGGACGCTTGACCAGAAGAACTTCCTAGCATATATTTGCCAAGCAAAACCGGATTTGGACTTGCCGACCTATCTACACTAAGAGCCTTCTTCTTGTGGATAGAACAACGTCCATGGTCCGGTTTTTGCTTTTTGACACGTTGGGACTCTCGTACTATCCTCTATCCAGCACGAGGGGCGCGGGGGTATATTTCCGACAAGCAACCAGCAACTTGCCGGAGGTACGTATTACCACCTTGCCCTTCGTCTAAACGTGATCCCGGGTCCCTCCTGGGTTTGGTGGGGGCGGGTCTTTCGCCAGCCCGTCCCCACGCTCTTTAAACAGGCGAAATAGCCCAGACTCCGAAACAAGCATCGGGGTCTTCGCATTTTTAGACACCCAACAGTTAAGTCTTATCTTTTTATCAATAACGGTACGCCCGGTTCATCAGATTCGTAAATATTCCGCCAGCTATCCGAGTCGTGGCGCGGGGCTACAAGATGATAAGAAATAGTCACTTCTCGGTCGGAGTGAAATACTAATTGCCTATCGGCGGGAAGAAACTCGTACCAAACCCGCGCCGGAGCACCTTCGGGCGCAAGAGAAACTACAATGTCCTGCATATCTCTCCCTTCTTTAATGGTCTGCCAAAACAACCACAAGTCGGAGCCAACCGGGACTGATTTAAAATCGATTATATATTGGTGGTCGGTTCCGGTAATGTCTAAATCTAAATTACCAATCCCAATTTTTTTGTTCTTTGACATTTGAGTTTTGTCACTACTGCGCAGCAGTTTAGCCTTTCCGTACACCTCCATTTTTAAGCCAATTGTGTCCGAGACATAAGTGGCATACTTGCGCCCATCAATCAAATAAATCGGATCAATAGTGGTCACGGTAAGTTTGTTTACCCCGGTAATATTTTGATTGTTTAGATTTATGCCCCCGCTCGCGATCAAACTGCCTGTAAAACGCCCCGAGCCGGACACGTCTAATTTATAAGATGGGGTTGTTGATGTTCCGATGGCGATATTCATGGTCGTGGAAGCTGGATACAGATATCCATTGCCCGCATACCAGTAGACCAGCCCATCCACATAAGATTTCGGCGTGGCGTCTCCATTGCCAATCGGCGTTCCCACGGCAAGGTTGTTAATAAAGCGACCCGTACCCCATACGTCCAAGTTATAGGCTGGGGAAGACGTGCTGACTGCCAAGCTGGCCGGGAAACTGAAGTTGCCTCCTCCTACGCCCGTCCCGAAACTTCCCGCTCGGATATTAGTAGAACTGACCGCTCCGGTATAAGTTCCGGAAATGTTGCCTGTAGCGGAGATGTCTCCCGCCACCGTAAGCGCGGCGGAACCGATACTTGTTCCAATCGCCACTTTTTTGTCATCTCTCACGAGAAAGATGGGCGTAGTTCCATCCGGCTGATACACCCCCAAAGCCCAAGCGGAACTGCCCGTGCTAGACGAGATAATGAGCATTTTAGTATTGGCGCGCGTGGTAGAAGAACCAACACTGATATTATCCGCGGAGTCCACTCCGATAGCCCCCGCTCCGGACCCGCTGGGCTGGCCGGGACCGATAAATGCCCTCGCGTAGTAACTCGCGAGTATCGCAACCGAGATGATAACTACGGCGAGCGCAATCAAGGACGCCAAGAAAATTCTGCGGTAATTCAGGTCTTTGCGCTTAATCGATTTTACTGCTTTCTTCATAGAGCACTTATCTTCTTGCGTCTAATAATTCTAGATTGCGGCGGGCACCGGTATTAGTAGGGTCAAGTTCCAAAGCTTTCGCGTATTCATCCCGCGCAAGGTCTGCCTTGCCAAGCGCGTTATACGCCACACCTAAGCCATCGTGTAAAATAGAAACGTTGGGATTGATGGCAATGCCTCTCTCAAAAATTGATTTCGCGGATTCATAATCTTTTATATCCAGATACATGGAGCCCAGTGCGTCGTAATAGAAAACTTTAGCGGGATACTTGTCTACTAAACCTCTTAAGATAATCTCCGCTTCTTGATAGTTTCTTTCCCTGTGCTTAAGAAGCGCGGTTAGATACAGATAGCCTTCTTCGTCTAAATTTTTCAGTTTATTCTCTAATAAATCCTTCGCCGAAGAGTAGTCCCCTATGTTCATATGACCAATCACCATAGCAGACACAACTCTGGGATCAGAACTATTATATTCGTATGATTTTTCTATCAAAGACAGTGAGTCTGGGTTATTTCCAAGTCCCTGAGATATCTGTCCCAAACGATAATAGACATCACTTATCATTTTCCGCGCGAAGATATAAGAGTATACCGCGCCGGAAATAAGAAGCGCGACAACCAAAAACGCAAGCCCTATCTTAATGATGCGCTTGCGAGCGGTAATCTTAGTACCTAATCTTTTTACACTAAAACCTATTCGCATATATTTGCGCTCATATTGATTTGTGATAAAAACCGTCAGAGCAAAACGCGCACTAGCTCTTCTGGCAGGCAGTAAGCTGAATGTAGGGCATAGTCACATCCACCGAAGCGGAGCCTGCCGAACCGGAAGTAAATGATCCTATATCCGTTGTGTGGGTGTGGCTAACGCTCATCCCAGCGGTAGTACCAGAGTGGGTGTGGTCCACGCTCTGCGCGCCCGAGGTAACAGCTGCAATATCAACAGAAGCAGTTATGCCCGTAGTTGCAGAAGCAACAGAGCTACCATAAAACTTTATTAAATCATATTGCCCACCAGCATTATTAACCGAAGCGCTACTACCTCCATAACCGTAGCTGTTCGGAACTGTGTGCGTATGACCTGGATCTGTGATACTGACGGAAGTACTGGGGGGGTTTACAGAATGAGTATGACCAACACTCACACCACCGGTAGTAAAGGTGTGGGTATGGTCTGCACTCTGGTTGCCGGATGCGGTAGCGGGCGGATCCACTGCGTGAGTATGAGCCGGTACGTCAGTTATGGTTCTGGTCGCAAGATTAGTAAGCGCCGTCCCCACCGTGCCGGCATTGGTGCCTCCGCTTGGTGTACCTACTATCACCCTGCCCCTTAGCGCGGTGTATTCCGTCCAATTGGCCGGACAGGCAGAAGCAAAGAAAGCTATCATACCTGTTGGAATCGTGGACGATACCGCAGTATTAACATACCCCATAGTGGCGGCATGACTAGATACGGTGGGAGTAGCAACCGTAACCGTCCCGGAGAAATTGCCAGTGCCTAAAACATCCAGAGTTGAGCCCGGACTCGCCGTTCCAATGCCAACGTTGCCGACGTTGTAGTAGATGGAGGTGGAGGTTGTGTTCCACTGACTGGCAGTAACGGCGCTATAGGAAAACGTAACATCTGCCGCGGAGAGGCTGTAATTCCATGTAGTCGGGAAGCCGGCGGCCGCTACGAATCCACAAGCAATAACAGTGATGCTTCCCCTTAAGGTGTTATTAGGACAAGAGGCGTCGCCATAATACATGCCATAGCCTGATTCCGTATAAGTCACAACGTACTGCCCGCTTACAGTGGTAGACACGTTCACTGCGACTTCTGCCCAGGTAGTGTTGTTTATTCCAGTAACGGTACCACTGGCCAAGACTGTCTGGGTGTTATAGTCCCAAAGCTTCATAGTATAAGTTACGGGGCCCCCCAAGACGCGTAGCTTAGTTATAGTGCCAGCTCGGCCAGTACTAAATCTTATACCGGCGGTAATAGTACCGGCGTCTCCATACCACACCGTGCGCGGGTCGCCACCGGTAGGATTTTCGATTACAAGCGTGCCTCCGCCTAAGACCGTGTCCACATAAGATCTAGTTGCGGCGTCACCGGCCAAAACTGGAGTAGCCACCCCTACGGTACCGGAAAATTTAGCCGAACCAACCACGTGTAAAGTTGAGGAGGGATAGACGGTGCCGATACCCACGTTACCGTTGTAGTCAACCGTGAGACGAGCATCTGCGAGAGTCGCCGAAGAAGCATCCGCACCCCCATCGTTTAGAATATGCACTTTACCCCTAGCAGAGCTGTCTCCAAGAGTTTCAAAAACCAATGCCCCTTTGCGATAGTTGGCATTGCCGTCTTCTTTGTAGCCAAAATGAATGCCGCTGAAACTTCCATTAGTATTAACCGTGTTGCCAAAGGTGACGAAGCTGTTGGTACCTAAAGTTACATCCAATTTATTCTGAGGAGTGACTACCCCGCCAATACCGATATTGCCCGTGGAGGACGAGTAGAAAATAGTAGACGTCCCCATAAGACCGCCCGTTGCGTTAGACCAATACGGAAAATAATAAGCGGAGAGAGCAGAAGAGGTAGAGACGGAACCGCCCCCTGCCGCACCACCTACCTGCGCCCAGGCGGAACCATTGCAAGAATAAATCTTGTTGTCATTTTTAAAATAGATTGCCCCGGTCGTAGAGGCATTGCAGGTATACGGATCCGCGGCTTGGGGCGTAAAAACAATATCTCGGGTGGCGGCGGAAACGATCAGAGCAAGACCGAGAACCGACCCGACGATGAAAACCGAGAATATTATTTTTTTAGTCATCTTAATAAATTATTCATATTGCCCTCACCCAAAACCGACCCGTTTGTTTGACGTAATCCAGTTGTATAATTATAACAAATCAATGGCTGGAAAGATGTGCACAAGTCAGCTAGGGCAATGTCAAAGCTCAAATATCAAATGACGAACAACAGGCGAAATCCAAAGTCCAAATATCCAGTGCCAAATGGCCCACTCTTGCCAACATTCCTCATTTGGAATTGGACATTGGGATTTCCAGTAGTTGTTACGCAACTACTGGTAGTACTCTACCCCAATCATGTTGAGCCAGGGCGAGGAATATTGGTCGGGAGAGGGTGAGAGCTCCGCCTTCCAGCGGAAGTCGCTGGTGTCCGATGAAAATTTTACAAACTCGTTTGACTTGGCCTCCAGCCAAGAGATTCCCCCGTTATTAGATAAATAATATCTGATATCTCCCCCGCCAACCGCATTGGTTATGCGTCCGAACTTTATAGGTAACGCGCCGCTATTAATGCGAGAGGACTCCCAGATATATTTATCTTTCTGTTCGTAGCCACGATCGTTTAGGCGATACGTTTCCACTATGCCGTTTTTAACTAAGATGGCGTACATTACTCGCGCCTCAAATCCAGGCAGTAAAAATAACTGGCGGGCGCCCAGGGCAAGTTCTTGCGTCAGACTAATCGCTCCCCCGCTCGGTGATATTTTCACAAAACGGGGAGAGGGAGATTCGGGCGTTGAGCCTATCCACCAAGCGCCATCTTGCCCAAATATATCCGGGAAGCTTTCAATACTCCCCTCTGCTCCCCCGCCCAAGATGCGAGCGTTGAAAAATCTGGAATAGTTTTTGGGTTTTACTAAGGTAAATTTGTCGGGTAGGTTGAATTCAAACGCTTGCCCGATATAAGCCACATATATGCCAAGAAGTTTCTTTGTGTTTGGATCATATCCGAACCTGACTAAACCAGGATAGTTGGAAGAGAAAACCTTCTCGCCCGCAAGCGATAGCTCTCCATCCCATAAATATATATCTGTTTCATACTTAACCTCCTCGCCCGGATGAGTCTTGGAAACAAGCCAACCGCCCAAGGCTTTAGCCACAGACACGGACTTCACGCTCTTGTCTTTAAACCAATTTGATAGAACATCTTCCTTTTTGGGGTTAGGGCGAGAGTTATCAGAAAAAGTCAAAAATTCGGATCCATAAAGCCAAAGGCAGTTTCCGTTCCGACAAGCAATACCCGGATCGGCTACGCCCGTTCCGCCCGGAAGCGGACGAGTGAATTCAGCCAACTTTTTAAATTGCCCACCCCCTTCTTCCAAAATAGCGAAATATTCGGCATTATTGCCCAAAAGAACAGCCACCCATTTACCAGCTTCCGCGTCAAAATCCAAGAATCCCCGATTTGTTCCCGCGGGCGGAGTAATAAGGCCTAATTGCGCGGAGAGTTTCTCGGCAAAGTCAAAAGAATAAATATTGCCCGCGGAAGTTAGAAGCACGGCTCTTTTGCCATTACTTTTCGCGGCCACTATTTCGGAACCGTCGCTGGGCGGATCAACCGATATTTTCTGCCAACTATACGCAGGCGGAGCGGAAATGGAGGTGGTTAAAAAGTCCTGATAAACATTAGACTGGGACTCGTTTTTCCAACCCTTACCGGAAAAAAGTTCGGTGAATGAAAACTGCAATCTGTTCGGACCGGGACTGTCCTCCGAAACGGTTGGCACGCTACTTTCTTTTGGGGCAGAAAAAATACCGATCTTTTGCCAAAAAGTTTTCGGCTCTTCGGGAGGTTGTTCCGTTGCGGATTGCCCCTTGCCGCCCCCTAATGGCTCAGTGGGCGTGGTTCTCGCAGGCTTAACCTGGAGCCCGGTATATATGAACTCGGTTATAACACCTACCTGCCAGATCACGACTACGGCTAGAATGAGGAAAGCTATCAAAAAAACCGGATGGGGCAAGAGGTGGCGCCAGCCATGACGACTTATCTTCAAGTTGGTTTTTAATCTTCTAAAAAAATCCATTTGGAATAAATTCTAATATATAGCAACCCGAACGACCCTAATTACATCCGAATGACCCGAATAAAAGGAAGCAACCCGAACGATCCGAATGGCATCCGAATGCCCCAAATCATTTTCGGATAATTCGTGTGCAATTCGTAGCATTCGTGTCGCTATTATTAATCAATTGACAATCATCGTCCCTATCTCCCTAGTCTTGTGCCCGGGTATGTCGCAAAAGAACTCATATGATCCAGAACCAGGCGCGTTAAAACTTATCTCCCTGGACTCCTCCGGACCAACTCCCACCGCGACGGCCTTAAGACCCTTATCTTTAAAGCGAAAGACGTGAGACGACTCGCCCTCAGAACGAATAACCAGATTGATTACGGATCCAGTCTGCACGCTAAAGTTAATCGGATCTACTCCCTGGTCGCTGAATTTGAGAATGCGGCTATTGGGAAGATACTCCCCCGGCGTTATGGGGCGCGAAGAAAAAGGAGCTTGGTTTGAGCCTGGATCAACCGCAAGAGACACTGGCTCGTAGCTCAACTGCACCACCTTGCCATCCACAACCGGGGACGTCCCTATGGCGGTTAGGGAGAGCGAGGGAGGAGAAGGAGGGATGTTCTGCTGAAGCGGAGTCTCTACGGGAGCAACAGCTGGCGGCGGAGTTTCTTCCGGCTTGTTGTTGCCGAAACCGAAGATGCTTAAGGGATTGAAAGAAATTTTCTCCGGCTCTTGGACCGGGGTTGAGGTGCCCACTTTAGTGGCGCTATATTTAGGTGTTGTTTTTTTATTTTCTAAGGGCGATAAAAAGCTTAAACCCAAAACCACGATGGACATCATAACAAGAACCACAAAGAGACCGCTCACAATCGCCCGACCCATGCCTTCCATGGCTATAAGTATAGCAAATTACAAGCATCAAATACCAAATTCCAAACAAATTAGGAACCTAAAGATGGGTATAGCAAATTACAAGCACCCCGCCTGCCAACCCGGCGGGCAGGCAAATTCCGAACGAATCTAGAATCCAAAACAGAAAACAATATACCAAAAAACGGGCTGCGCCCGTTTTTTGTTTTTGATCACAAGCGGTCCCTCCATTGCTTGGTGCTTGATACTTGGGATTTGGTGCTTGCAAGTAATTTATCCAATCAGGATAAATTACTTGACTATCATCTTCCCTGTCTCACCGCGAGCAGTGTGGCCTGGAACATCGCAGAAAAACTCATACTCTCCTGACTTGGTCGGAGCGTTGAAGGTAATGAGGCGGGTTTCGCCCGGGCCAATACCTACCGCTACCGCCTGCAGGGAAGCATCGCGGAACTTAAAGACGTGAGTCATGGAATCCACCGAGGTTAACACCAGGGTGGTAGCCGAACCAGTCTTTACCGAGAAGTCCGTGGGAGAGAAAACCGAATTACCCACGCTGAGCTTTACGGATGAAGCCGGGGCCTCAGACTGAGTTATTGGAGCGGACTGCTGGGGAGCTGCCATAGAGCCAGGAATGGCGGTGTTGTCCGCAACCTGACCGCTTTGAGTCACAACCTTACCCTCGTCAGTTACCGCGCTCGCGCCTGGGGCGGCGGCGGTGCCCTGCGGAGTCTCTACTGCGGCGGGAGCATCCCCCGCTGGACCGTTCTGGGCAGTATTCGTACCCGACTTGGTAGCAATCCAGTAGCCAACGATAGCCACTACTACTACGACCACAACCGCGATTATTATTTTATTTTTATTTTCCATATTAGTTTTTGACTTTTGTTTTTGACTTTTATTTTTTTGTTTCGACTCTTTGATATTACCTGTATATTATAGCAAATTACATAGATTTATAGCGACCCTAATCCACGAATTCATCCGAATTACCCGAATAGAGATTAGCATTCAACACTCTTTTAGGCTTTAAATATTCCTGAGAGAAGTTGACCAGCATACCCAATTCCAGATTAGCTGACTGCAGGTAACGCTGAATCTGATAATAATCTTCCTTGGTTATAAACGGTTTAGCTTTTAATTCTATTGCGACCCTTTCTTCTATGACAAAATCTATAAGATTAGACTTGCGCTCCGCGACTTCAATTGCCTTTTCCCTCTCGTAATTCATTTTAGCTGTTCTAAACTCTCTCTCCAGCGCATCCCCATACTGCCTTTCTCTCGCATATCTGCCCAGTTCTTTATGTACCCTAAACATCAAACCCGTCAGCACGTACGACAACTCCTTTTCTACGATTCTCTTCTCCGCCATTAGTGTCATTCGGATGCAATTGGGGTCATTCGGGTCGCTTAGTCCAATATGAAGCTCGGCTTTTCTTCCTGGTCCTTAGACATGGTGGGCCACTCTCGCCAATCATGACGCTTACCGGTTAAGCGGAAACTGAATTCTGCACCTTTGTCTCCCCGGAATATTATCTTCTTGCCCTCTATCACGTAGTAGATGCTTGCGGACTGGCCGTAGGGAGTGGCTACCGCTTCTATATTATCTCTAGAGAAGTCAATTGCTTTGTACCAGACCCACAAGTCGGAGCCGACCGGAACCGAACTGAAGTCAATGACGTATTCATAACCGGTTCCGGTAATGTCCAAATCCGAATTTCCAATGTCAATTTTTTTGTTCTTTGACATTTGAGCTTTGAGCTTAGCCTTGCCGGAGTACTCTTCCTTTACTCCACCCGCGAAAGAACCGGCGTAGGTCGCGTAGTTTACTCCTCCAATGCGATAGACCGGGTCAATGGTAGTCACGGTTATCTTATTGACACCGGTGATATTCGTACCTGCGCCTAAAGTTATTCCCCCGTTGGCGACTATGGAGCCAGACGCACCCAAACTACCGAACACATGCAACTTATACGACGGCGCTGTTGAGCTACCTATGCCAATATTTCCCGCATTATTGTTATATATGTTCGTGCTGGACAAGTTCCACTTGCTAGCCACGCCATCTACATAGGTCCTGGTCGCGGCGTCGTTCCCGTTAACTGGAGTAGTCGCTAAGTTTTGTATTCTGCCTCCACCCGCATCAATCGCAATAGTTGGGGAGCCGCCAATAGTAAGTTTTGCGGAGGTGGTAGCCATGGTGCCTATCGCGACCACGCCGGTTGAGCCAGAACCATTCAATATTAACTCTCCATTATTAGAAGTAGTGATGCCCATTATGTTGGGGCTACCATTCATATTCTGACTGATGGTCGCCACACCGCCTACTGCTCCGCTCATATAGATAGATACACTAGTAGTGGTCGCCACTGCGGACAAGCTACCCGCTACCGTCAACATAGAAGAACCACTTGTTGTCCCTATCCCTATGGTTGAACCGTTGTTATAAATCACGCTATTGGCTACCCAAGTAGAACCATTGTGGCGCAAAGTTTGACCAGTAGTGCCAGCCGGTAAGCCAACCGTGCCGATAGGGGCAAAAGTAGTATCTACATACTGCTTACTAGCCGCAGAGGAACTAGATAAAGGAGTGACTGGGATGTAGAGCTGACCAGTGAATCCGCCCGTGCCCTGAACATCTAGAGTATTGGAGGCAGAGGTTGTAGCTATGCCCATATTCCCGCTAAAGTAAACATTGTTGCTAGTGTAAAGTCCCTGCATAACAGGATAAGAGGTGGTGGCGTTCCAGCGGAAAATACCCCATTTAGGAGCACCTCCATCCCATGCCTCTAGACTCGCGCCATAACCAGAGGTCCAGGATGCGCGCAAACCCCTGGAACCATCCGAGCCGCCCGTACCATCAAAACTATCATAACCAGTCCCGCCAGACTGTTCTGCAACTATCTGTCCGCCTCTGACGTCAAGCTTGGCCCAAGCACTTGCGCTCGCACTGCCTATTGCCACCTGGCGGGATGTGGAAGATGCATAAATAACAGACCCTGTTAATGTCCAGAGCGCATCCGTGGCTATGGGCTGGAAAACACTGTCTACATACTGCTTCGGCACTAGCTCGGTATTCGCGACCGGGACACGATATGAACCATCCAGGTTGCTCATATACGCACCGCCACCGGCAACATGTAGCTTGCCGGAGGGGGTGGTGGTGGAAATACCCACGTTCCCCTCAACATATATGCCTTCCGCAGGAACGGCACTTGCATCAGAATTCGCTCCTACACTCATACCACCGTCAACGTGCAATTTTTTGCCGGAAACATTTGCCCCTCCCCCGCCTATAGCAAAAGTTCCATAGCCACCGTTGTAAAATATATTGTCATTCACAGCACCAGAGTCGTTAAAAGAAATACCGTTCCAAGCATCGCTACTGTTTAGATATATTTGAGCGTCATTGGTAGATGTAAAAGTTGCCGCGAGAGCTGAGCCCCCATCAACCGTAAGCCTGTATGCTGGAGTCTGTGTTCCGATTCCAACAAAACCGCTCGTAGCCACGGTCATGTAGGTGGTACCTCCTACTTCAAACCCTAGCCTGTTAGTATCGTTGGTTCCCAAGGTGGCAGTCGTACCAAAAGAGTTGCCGTTTTGGATGAAGGCAGTAGAGGTTGCGCTAGCAATAGAAGCTTTTACATATCCTACAGTTGCGGCAAACTTGTCGTTTGCCTGGGTGGCATCTTGTATATAGATGTCGCCTCCGGCGATGGCTAGTTTGAAGGCAGGAGTGGTGGTGGCGATGCCGACGTTGCCGTTGAAATAATTTGTGCCTGCCGCAGAATAAACGCCATAGTTAGTAGTTCCGCCGCTACCCGAAAAATATCCACCATAAGTCACATCGTTGCCTGCGCCCAGTCCAGCGGCATAAATACCGTAGGCGCTATCGGCACTGGAAATTGTATTAGTAGTGCCATCAGCGCTGCTATATACACCATATAAAGATTCTGCGTTAGCCAAGGCTCCATTTGTGTTGGCAAGGAATTTTCCACCGGCGGTAAGTCCTGTTGCGCCAACAATTGTTTGTCCAAATCCAGCCACGCCTATTCCATAAGCTTGACCACTTTGACCACCGCCAATTCCCACTACTCCCGCCGCCGCGTATTGCGTCCCCAATGGATTAGCCGGTAAATTCACGGTGCCAGTGTAACTTGCGGATCCAACCAAGCCAGCCTTGCTGGTGGCACCAAATGCAGCATTATTTACACCACCTACTTGATACGTGCTTCCAATAATACCTCCGACCGTATTGCCAGATCCCGCACCCACTACTTGCAACGGCCAGGCAGGAGTAGCTACCCCAATGCCTACATATCCGCTTGTGGCCACGGTTAATCTGGTCGTACCTCCAACCTCTAGCCCTAGCGGGTAGGCGTCATTCGTACCCAAGACCGCAGTCCCGTTAAAAGAATTTCCTGCATTTTTAAAATAGGCACTGTCTAAATAGTCCTTATTTACAGCGTGAGTGCCAATTGTGGGCGTGCCTACTACCACGGTGCTAGTGAAACCACCCGTGCCCTGGACATCCAACTTGTAGGCGGGATTCGTCAGATAAGTACCGACTCCAACGTAAGAGCTGGAAGCGATAGTAAGAGCTCCGCCATTAGACTCTATCGCATATCCCGCCCCTCCCCACCTACCAATTTGGATTCCGTCTTGCGCGTCTGTCGCCCAAACGCCTACATAATTAGTGTTCGCGTAAGTCGGTACCATCCAGGGAGTGTAAGCGCGCGAGATTATTTCATTGCCATTGAAAGAGCCTGAGGTGTTGCCGTTGTATCTCGCCACACCGATAAATATGCGCTCCGCGTCCGTGTCTCCCCTGCCGGAAGATGTGCTTATCTGAACAGCGGGATAAGAACTGCCCGAATAAGAAGACCAGCCATAAGACAATGAGGATTTAGCGCCACCTATTTGCACTTCATTATTCATATTGGTCAGCCTTACGTTTCCGCTTACCTCTAATTTCTGGTTGGCGGTGGCGGTGCCTATCGCGACGTTATATGCGGTACTGGTTGGGTAGAGATTACTACCCGAGAGTGCCCAAAAACCTCCGCCCACGCCATAAGTGCTGGTCGTGACATAGCCGGCCAGGGCACTTGATAGATAGTCTACTGTTACTGCGTGAGTACCGGCAGTGGGCGTGCCCAAAGACAATGGACCAGCCAAGGAGCCGGAAAGACCGCTGGCAGAAGGGTCTAGATAATAAGACTGGTTATCTCCGTCGTAATAAGCGGATGCGTACTTGCGGCCGGGCGCTAAGGTTTTTTTATCTAACCAGCCAAATCCGGCAACGGTACTATTATTTATAGTCCAACCACTATTTAAATCTGTACCCATGCGAGTGGGCCAAGCATCTACGGCTAAGCGATAGTAATAGAAACTGCTCGTATCATCTCCAAGCGCTATAGACAACTTGCCGCTCGCGTCAACTCCCACATATTTATTCATACCATCTGTTCCGGCGTCTTGAATATCGTAGCTAGTAATACAACCACCCAAGCCGTCCACGTTGCCATTGCATCCTGAGTAGGCATATCCAACTACCACAAAATCAATATCCTTACCCGCGCCATACGCAAAACCGTGGACCCTGATTCTAAACATTTCATTTGAGGCTCTGGCAATCGGAGTATGGATAACAATCGCGCCCGCCACAGTTCCGTCTCCCCTATAGGCAGCTATGTTGGGATAGTATTTATATGTGCCATCCGCACCAAGTCTAGTATTGCCAACTACGTCCAACTTAGCAGTCGGGATAGCTGTTCCAATGCCGACATTCGTGCCGTTGTCGAAGATTTGGGAATTACCAAAGGAGTGCGTGTCCGTAAACTTGGCGACATAGTTTTGAGTACCAGAGGCAACGCTGTAGTACCAGTCCCTAGGAATAGCGTGAGTGCCCGCGGTGGGAGTACCAACTACAACCGTACTATCAAACTGGCTAGCAGTAGTGGCACGGATGCCACCAGTTACGTGGAGAGTGGAAGAGGGAGAGGCGTTGCCAATGCCGACAGAACCACCATAGAGCTGTAAAGACAGAGGATACGCCGTAGTGGTTTGGGCAACTTGAATCACCCCGGCTCCACCGGTCGCACCCAATCTTACTCCCCAGTTCCCCGTAGAATATCCGTGCGCAGAGACCCAGCCAGTATCAATAGCAGAAAAGCTTGCTCCCGAGTTAAATCTGCTTCTGCCGCTAACTTCAAGTTTTTCGCTGGGCGCCGCTATCCCAATCCCGACGTTGCCATTACCAGTTCCTAGGGTGGTAAATGAAAATCCACTAGTAGGATCAATAACAAATTGGGAATAGTTTGCAACGTCGCCGCTCTTAGAGGACTGCAAACGATAGTTCTCGTTTGAAGTATTATTTCCGACTTGTTCCATGTAAGTACCATTTGAGTCCTGACCAAAATACAGATAGCCGTTAGATACCGAACTGAATTTCATGTCACCACCATGAACCTGGAATTTGGCCGTTGGGCTACTCGTTCCAATTCCTACGTTGCCGGAATTGGTGTTATTTATATTATTTCCACTGCCAGCCCAATACTGGCCACCGGCATAAGTAGACGTAACGCTTGCAATGGCGGAGTCTACATAGGATTTAGTGGTGGCATCGGAGGTGGCTACTGGAGTACCAACCGAAACCGCATTTACGAATCTGCCAGTTCCATTTACATCTAACTTGTATGCTGGGGTGCTAGTCCCAATGCCGACATTGCCATTTGTGTCTATTCGCATCGCCTCTACTAGATAGCCAGTTGCTTGCTTATTAGTTTCAAATGCCAAATAGCCTGCCGTGTCAGTGCTGTTAGCAGTTACCTTCTTGCCGTGGATTCGTGCATACGTATAGACGGCTCCTCCCGTAGAGCCGATTCCACCTAAAGATAATGACCCTCCAATATTTGCAGCCAAAGCATCACTAGCGCTTATAAACAGATTCCCATAAGTGTTGTAATTTCCGCCTATTGCCTGATTTGCTCCACGTACTTCTAGGGTTGTAAGCGGCGCCGTCGTCCCAATACCAATTTGACCATTGTTATCATAAATAGCTGAATTATTTACGTAATCGTAATCCGCGAATTTGGAAATATACCCGGCAGTTGCGCTGGCTGCGGTACCATTCCCAAAAAACATATCTCTATAAGAAGAATACGCCGTAGCACTACCATAGGATTGTTGCCAAACCTTGCCGTGGATAGCAGATTTACTGAACATCAGCAGATTATCGTAACCCCCACTGGAGTCCGCGTAAGAACGCAGATGCAAATAATCGGCCCAAGGACTAGAGTTGTTATTTGTAAAAGAGGTAAAACCAAATTGAGCCGTAGAAGTAGCTCCTTCGCTGGGGCTAATAACCCTATTGTCAAAACTGAATAACTTGCCAGACAAAAGAGTAGATGCGCCAGCTATCGGAGCAAAAACTCCGTCTACATACTGCTTCGGGACCAACTCGGTATTCGCGACCGGGACCCGATATGAACCATCCAGGTTGCTCATATACGCACCGCCACCGGCAACGTGTAGCTTGCCGGAGGGAGAGGTGGTGGCGATGCCAACGGCACCAGCAGATCCTGTTATGTATATTGTATTATTGAAATCCAACGGCCCATATGTTGACGCGGTGCGATCATAATTGTAAACATAGCCGGTACCAGCAGAAATTCCGACCTCTACCGCCCTTCCAGAGCCAGCGGTGTACCAACCTTTAAATCTGCCCTGACCGGTCTCCACCTGCAAATCACCTCCGGACACATTTAACTTTGAGGCTGGCGCCGTTGTTCCAATACCCACATATCCGCTCGTGGCCACGGTCATGTAGGTGGTACCTCCTACTTCAAATCCGAGTCTATTAGTATCGTTGGTTCCTAGAGTGGCCGTTGTACCAAAAGAGTTGCCGTTTTGGATGAAGGCATTGGTTATTGTGCCCAGAGTGGAGGTGACGCTGGCTATGGCGGAATCCACGTAGGATTTAGTAGTCGCATCTAGGGGATTAACTGGGGAACCTAGGTTCTGAATTTTGCCGGAATTTGCATCTATAGCTATAGTCGGAGAGCCGCCGAAAACAAGCTTGGCGGCATTGGGGGTGGTGGTGGCGATGCCGACATTGCCGGCAAAATAATTTTTGTCACTCGCTCCCGCCTGATACAGACCCCAATTTGTTCCTGGCCCAGAGCCAGCATCAATATATGCACCATAACCATTATTACCAGCGATACTTATTGCAGCAACTTTTATACCATGAGAGGTAGCGCTGGTGGCACCGTATGCTCTTCCAACAAATCTACCTCCCACTACGGTTGAATAGCCTCCATCTCCAATACCGAGAACTCCGATGGCCGAACGACCGTCAGAGGTTGTCTCGTGTGCAACTCCAACCACCCCAAAGCGTGTGTATCCGGTAGCATAGGTGGTATCAAGAGTAAAATCGTTAGTTCCAATGTTATTTCCGACCACGGCAAAAGTTGTCTGACCAGCATCAAATCCACTGGTTGATCCAGTAAACCCGCTGGCAACTTGAAATTTAGCCGATGGATTAGTCCATGGCGCAGTTGTCCCAACGCCGACGGAGCCGGTGGCTAATATTGCCATTGCATTAACAAAGGCATTTCCATATCTAGTTTCAAATATAAATCCACCGTTATCTGTCAAAGTATCCGGGTATACTGAAAACTTTACATCCCGGGTCCCAGCGCTAAGGTAATTATCTATATTGACGCCAACAGAGCCAGCCCCGCCAGCTCTTCTAATCTGAAGGGGATAGATTGGTCCCGTCGTCCCAATTCCGACGTTGCCAGAGTTATAGAAAATTCCGGTAGAAGTTGCCGTCCAGGAACCAATAAGCGGAGCATAGAGTCCATTCGCATAACCCATAGAAAGAGCATCCGTAGAGGTAACTGCATTACCTACTCCGGTTATCCTTCCGCCAGAAACGTTCGTCACAATGCCGGTGCCTGCGCTCACGTGTAAGGTAGAAGAAGGAGCAGTGGTGCCGATACCAACAAAACCGGTTGCGCCCTGCACTGTAAGATAAGGAGCCGAGGTGGTGGCGTTTCTGATTATGAAATCACGACCGAAAGCCACCGAGCTGAAAGCGAAACAAGCCACTAGGCTTATGACCGATATTGATATTGTTCGCTTTCTCAAATTCATGCTTTCGGTAATGTCAAATTATAAATAACAAATCTTAAATTTAGTGAGTTTAAAAATCTTTTCTAATCGATGCCTTGCGCTTGTCATTTGACATTTGGATTTTATAATTTGCTTTGCTCGTCAGATGTTTTTTGATAAATTCAATTTTCCGGTGCGGGCAATAGCAGAAAAAATCCTGGTAAATTCCGTAGCTTCCCCACTTAATTGTTCGCATTTTCCTTGATGTCCCGGCACGGTAGTCGCTAGTATTCTCAACCAATACGCAGTCTCTTTTGACTCTTTTCTGGCTATTCCTATTTTGTGCACAAAATCCTTACGCGACTCGGCACAATCCGCTTCCATATAATTAGCTCCAATAGAAGTGGCAGAACGAATCAGTTGGCTGATAAGCGGTCGGGTTATGGTTGTCTCTTTTATTTCTTTCATAAATTTTATCACGTTTTCTCCAAATATCGCTGTCCTTTCCGCTAAGTCGTATTTGTTCCTCGCCTCCGCTTCTTCATTTAACATTGGACATTGATAATTTGGATTTACTCTTGGTTTGTCATTTGATATTTAGACTTTGGATTTCACTTGTCATTTGTCATTTGGATTTTACTTATAATCTGGATTTTATTTGACATTGGATATTTGAGTTTTGGATTTCACTTGTCATTTGTCATTTGAGCTTTGACATTATTATTGGGCTACAGCCCTATTATCACATTTCCTCCGGAGTCTATCTGCATCTGCCCTCCGCCGGAATCAACTTGCATCGTCCCAGCAACAGTCAGCCTGGCTGCGGTGGGAGTTGTGGTGCCGATACCGACGTTGCCGCTGACTCTTTGAATAGTCATAGCATTAGCTGTTACGCCGCCATTGGTTTTTTCTAAATACAAATCATTCTGACCGCTATTGTCTATACGAAAACCAAAGTATGGGACTGAGCCAGATAAAGGCCCAATGGAAAACATTTGGACACCGGGAGTATCGCTCATAGTACCATTAACAGATAACTTCGCCGTTGGCGCCGTAGTTCCAATACCAACATTGCCAGCATTAGAGTTATATATACTGGTGCTGGATGCAGTCCAAAGACCGCTACCAGTTATAGTGCTAGAAACTGCTGTTTTTACATATCCTACGGTGGCGACAAACTTGTCGTTTGCCTGGGTGGCATCTTGTAGATAGATGTCGCCTCCGGCGATGGATAGTTTGAAGGCAGGGGTGGTGGTGGCGATGCCGACGTTGCCCTCGGAATGCAAGCCGGATACACTCACCCCATTGGCTATGACCGCAAGTTCATCTGACGATAAAGGAGCGGCCACTCCGGCAGTCAAGTTCTCGTTGTATGCTGTCCAGTTATCTAAATTGAATCCTTGGTTTTCAATTGTCACAAAGAAAGTGCTATTGCCTCCGATATTTAAAGACGGAAGATACCCTTCTAGATACGCATAGTCACTGTCCATAGCTATCCTGTATTTTGTGAAGAATGTGCTACCGATATGGTTCTCTATTTTTGAGATTAGAGAACCGGTGCTCCAGTTTTTAAACGCATAGATCACGTCCTGAGTAGGAGCTAGATAATTCCCCGTCCCAGAAACAGTCGCCTTTACGCCTCCACGCAAACCACTACTACCAGCAGCTATAGAGCTTCGAGCGATACGATACCAGCCGGAATAAGCGGTACTCGCAATCACTGTCAGCGAACCCGTGCTGATCGTATCTATTGACCTACTATTTATGTAGCCAGAGGTCGCTCTAAATGATCCACTTACATCTAATTTATAGCTTGGCGTCATTCCGATTCCAACATTCGTACCATTGTCATATATCTGGGAATTGATAATGCCAGTGGGGGTGGTGTATTTAGGAAGATAATACTGCGTGCCTGTTACTAATCCATCCGCATAGGATTTAGTTACCGCATCTGCAGAGTTAACCGGGGTGCCTAAATTCTGAATACGACCCGTTTGGACATCTATGGCTATAGTAGAGGTGGTCAAAACTAGCCTAGCGGCGGTAGGGCTAGAGTTGCCTATACCAACATTACCACCGGCAGTAATTCTGACCCTCTCGCCCGTGCCAGGGGCTAACGCCATGTCTCCGCTTGAATAAATATATCCGGCAGTGGAGTTTACATACAAAGCCATAGCCCTCGTTCCATCTCCAACCGCAAGTTGATTTCCAGAATATCCAGTTGAGCCAACCGAACCTATCTGCAACGTATTAGCTGGTCCCGTTGTCCCGATACCGACGTTGCCATCTTTCCTTATAACCATAGCTGTTGTTTCCGCGCCAGATGTTCTGTCCACAAAATCAAATTTATGATAGGTGCTACCGTCTGAAGCAGAAATTTGAGTCTCCCACTTGACTCCGTGATACGCCCCATCACTCACAAGAAAAGTATTGCTTCCAGTTCCGTAACAGTTGGTGCATACGTATGATTGACCCCCGTCTCCACCAATACTTATTGTTTTCCAGCCGCTGAGCACCTGCAGCTTGTCTTTAGGATCGCTATTTCCAATACCGACATTACCCGAGTTGGTATTGTAAACATGGGTGCTAGAAGCCGCCCAATATTGACCACCTGCGTAGGTAGACGTAACGGTGGCTATGGCGGAATCTACGTAGGATTTAGTGGTGGCATCCAAAGGATTAACCGGGGAGCCTAGGTTCTGGATCCTGCCGGAATTTGCATCTATAGCTATAGTCGGAGAGCCGCCGAAAACAAGCTTGGCGGCGTTGGGAGTGGTGGTGCCAACGCCAAGATTGCCACCGTTAAAATAGCTAACTCCGGTTGGATTGAAATAGATATTTGTAACCGCGGAGCCGTTTTTAAGACCTAGAGGGGAATAAAGGTAGTTGGTCTTGTATTTATCCACTAGCGGCATATCGTTTGTACCTGGTCGGTCTAATTGCCAATCTACTTCACTGATGTAGGCCGCGCCACCGGATGGGGCGTATACCTTGAATTCTGCTTGAGAGATTTGATAAACGTCGTTGCGCGCTCTCTTTATCAAGGCACTTGAGCCATTATCGTAAAATGTGGAAAAGTTGTAGGTGTGCCAGCCGATTCCGTGGGGAGCATAGTTGGAATAAGTGCTTACCGTAGATATGGTAGAGGATGAGGAGTAGTACACGTGATAATGAGATAGATAGAAATAACCGTAAGGATAGCCAGGATATGTTCCACCCGATTCGGTAGAGAAATTAACATTTACTATCGCGTACTGCCCAGCGGGAATAACTAAGAAGCTTTCATAGCTTCCATCAAATAGATAGGAGATGCTGGCGGCAGATATCGCTCCCACCAAGCTGTCGTCGGAAGCATTGTAATAATTACCTGTCACGACCCACCTACTCTCTGCCCGGAACATGGCGTCGTTAATGCTGTTTACAAACAACTGCTTACCACCGAATGGATTGGTGTTCATTATCGCATCCGAGTATTTAACGAAAGTGGACGTGGCAATGCCCGATATAGCTGTATCCACATACGATTTAGTTGTTGCGTGTGTGGCGGTTGTAGGAGTTCCAACCACAACCGTATTCGTAAACTGACCCGTGCCGGAGACATGGAGGGTTGAGGAGGGAGAGGCGTTGCCGATACTGACGTTACCACCGCTATCTATCCTGACTCTCTCCTGAAGACCCGTAGCACCTGTGGTATAAAAACCTAGCCTACTATATGCGGCAGAGATTTCAGAAATGCTGGAAATTTTTGCGCTCGTGACGCCAGTGTCTGACCTCTTAAATGCCAAATTGCCATAATTTGAACCGCCAGATTGTATATCTGCTGAAATGGCTAATGTTGTATCGCCCGTAGAATAAACATCCAATTTTGCTCCGGGACTAGCGGTCCCGACACCTATATATCCGCTCGTGGCCACGACTAGATCATTCCGGGCATCATCCGCGTTTAAGCTTAAGTTAATCGGGACCGAGACAGAGTTACTACCAAAGATTGCCTTTGTCGTACCCGATTTAATAACCGCCGACCCTCCCTGTATTTCTGTATTGCTATATATCTTGCCGTTGACCTGCAAGGGATAGCTTGGCGCCGTACCAACGCCGACGTAACCACTAGTAGCAATTGTTATCCTGGTACTTCCTCCCACTTCTAATCCCAATGGATACGCATCATTCGTGCCTAGCGTTGCCAATCCTCCAAAGGAGTTGCCGTTTTGGACGAAGGCATTGGTTATTAGGCCTAGAGTAGACGTAACGGTAGCTATGGCAGAATCTACGTAAGATTTAGTAGAAGCATCTGTGGCGTTGACTGGAGCGCCCAGGTTCTGGATACGACCCGTCTGCGCATCTATGGCTACCGTGGAAGTTACTATAGTTAATTTGTAGCCGGGGTTAGTGGTGCCGATACCAACGTTGCCATTAAAGGCGAATGTGCCCGCGGTTCCATTGTAGCCCGTAAAATATAGCAAGGCGCTGGTATCAAAAGCATCGTTCCCGCTTTCTATGTAATTCGTTCCACTACTCCCACCCACCCATATCTTACTAGCCGTGTCGCCGATATAGGCGCCACCGGTTGCACGAATTCTAAGGGCGGATGCATTAACCGTACCACTCACATCCAACTTATAAGACGGCGTTACTCCAACACCCACGTTTCCGCCCTGCGTAATAGTCATCGCGCGAGTGAAGGTTATGGGGTTGCCCGCAGTCCCGGTCGGCGCAGTATCAAATTGGAAACCGCCACTAGAAAACTCCAGCTTAGAGGCATAGTCAGTGTTCAGATACTTAAACACGCTACTGGTTGCGGTATATGAGATACCATAACCGATAGAGCCATAGTTGGAGCCAGAGTAACCCATAGAGAAATAACTACCTACGGTTACTCCTGTGCCACCCGTAGTCTGCTGAGAAATTACACTGTTACCCAAAGAATTTGCTGTGGCAAATTTAGGGATGTAATTAGCAGATCCGCTTATGGTGGAGGTTACGCTAGCTATAGCAGAATCTACATAAGATTTAGTGGTGGCATGAGATGGGTCGGTAGGGGTGCCGACCACTACCGTGTTATCAAACTGGCTAGCAGTAGTGGCACGGATACCACCTGTCACGTGCAAGGTACTGGAGGGGGCGACGTTACCGATGCCCACCTGACCAGTTTTGTCTATAGTAAGACGGACGGAGCCCACCGTATAAAGACCAAGTGATTGGGCGGCCGTCCCACAAGCATAGTTGATAATCTTATCCCCGCTCCTACCCTTTAAAACTGTGCACTGCGTGGCATCATAGTTATTTTCCAGGCTAGTATAAAAGTTAGCATCGGAAAGACTGGTAAGCTTAATTGAAGGACTTGCTATTCCGCCAATTTCCAATTTAGTGCTCGGGCTCGTTACGCCGATACCGACGTTGCCGGTGTTGGTGTTGTATATACTGGTACTGGATGCAGCCCAATACTGCCCGCCCGCGTATGTAGACGTTACACTCGCAATAGCAGAGTCAACATAGGATTTATTCGCGGCGTCTTTAATGTTTATCGGGACATCCACATTCTCTATGCGCCCGCCCGTTACATCCACCGATACACCGCTGGAAGACGCCACGGTCAGCCGGCGAGTAGGTGCGTTTGTGCCAATCGCTAAATTACCGCCAGTAAAAGATGAGTCGCCATTACTGTTTAAGGTGACAGTTGCTACCGTGGAGGAATTTAGTATTTGCACAACACCATTGACGCTAGGACCATATACGGTCACGAGTCCGGTGACAGGTTTTAGATTTAAATTACCTGCAGTCGTTTTTATTTCCTGATTGCCCGCCGTAGCACTTAATCTTATTTGCCTACCGCTGGATGTTTCCGTAACAAACAATTGGTCGCTGCTCGCTCCGGAAACTTCCAATTTAGCACTAGGAACTGTCGTCCCTATACCCACATTTCCACCGTTATAGAAAACCCCAGTTGAAGTCGTGGTCCACGCTCCGCCCACCTGCGACCAAGCAGTAATACAGCTGTAACCCAAACAGATACCTCCGGTAGTTGAAGCGTTAATTGAGCCGTTAACATCTAGAGTGGAACTGGGGGAGGCCATACCAATCCCAACCTTGCCTCCCAGGGGATTTAAATTTAAAGGAGCTGCGCTGCCCGGCAGAGCTGCCATGCCCTGTATCTGCCCTCCCACAAAATAGGCTATGCCCCTGACTCCCAAGGTGCCGTTGACGTCTAGAGTGCTGTAAGGACTGCTGGTCGCTATACCCACCTTGCCGTCCCCCTGTATCCTCATTTTTTCGGTGAGCGCCGAACCTGTCCAAGTTTTGAAAGTCAGGTTGTAGCCTGTTTCCCCTATCTCCGCATCACCCGCCTGCCATCTTAAATAATTACCATCCGCTCCGCTTATATTGATAGAACCATTCACATCTAGCTTGTAGTTCGGAGTAACCGTTCCGATACCGACACTACCCGTCACATAGAGCGAGTCCGCTACGGTAGAAGGCGTAGACGTCCCAACCGACAACTTGCCCGGAAAGCTATAGTTGCCACCACCAGTATTCTGACCCATCGCACCGGAAGAAATATTGCCCGCAGATAAAGTTCCGGTTAACGCTCCGCTAATCGTGCCGGAGCTTACTGTTAGGTTTCCGGAGAAACTGGAACTACCGTTAACTTGCAGTTTGTTACCGTAATTCGTACTGCCGTAAATCGGCGTACCGATACCTACCGTGCCGTCGTTACGGATAATAAAAAGTGGACCATTGCCGGGCTGCTCCACCCGCATCACGAACCCACCGAAGTCAGTACTGGAGGCGAGAATAAATAATTTAGTAAAGGGGTTGGTATATTGCGTACCAATACTCAAGTTACGGGAGGAGTCGTAACCGATAAATCCCGCGCCCACGCCCGGAACCGTGGTCGGACCTTGGAAAGTGGTTTGGGCTCGCGCTACAGGCGCGAGTAGCGACCCTAATCCCCGAATGGCATCCGAATCTACGAATGAGCTACCGATACCCAGAATCAGAAACGTCAAAACAAGAGCTATGGTAGCTAGTCTACATAATTTTATCCGGACTATTCGTGTCATTCGAATGTGATTCGTAGTATTCGGATCGCGATTAAACTGAAAAACGGCGCGCAACACCAAAAAACGCGTCCCACTTTCTCCAGGATTACTTTTCGGGAATTTCATTCGTTTCCCTGCGTTAATTTTACCATAATGCGCTCGTGGACATCTGTGTATAAATGGGTAGAAGCTAGAATATAGAAGTTAGAAGATGGTAGGCAGAGGATGAGTAGGTAGAAGGTAGTAGGTAGAAGGTAGAAAGTGGAGCATAGATCTTCTGGAAGAGACGCGAAAACAAAACTCCGCCCGAAGGCGGAGCTCTGTTTCTCCCTTAGAATAAATCTATCCTCAACTATTCCCCTTTCTTGGGTTCCGCCGGGGCGGGAGCTGGAGCTGGAGCCTGCTGTTGCTGAGCTCCCTGCTGCTGGAACGCGGTTGGATCTTCCAAGGCTTTGACCATGTCGCTGTCCTCACGCAGATAGGTCCAGTTAACCATTAAATCCCTGTTCAAATAAATCTCACTGACCGGCTTCCAGAAAGCTCTGTCTGCCGGGACCACGCCCAACTGCTGCTGATTCCTTTCATCTACGGTTCTCTGCAGTATCCAAGCGTTGCTCAAGCGAGGAGAAGGCCACCAGCTCAGCTTGCCGAAATAAACCGAACCATTCGCCATCTCTACTACCGAGTAAGCGGAGGCGGCGGCGCCGTCTTTTTTGCCGAGCGCCATCACTCCCAACCAAACACCGATTGCGATCAGGATAACCACCAATACCACTAAACCGACAATTAATTTTTTGGACATTTTTTCTTTTTTTATTACGACGACTTCTTGTTCCTCTATTATAACTGATTTATTTTCTTCCTCCCACTGGGGGACGACCCTTTTTGCTCTTGGCATAGACTTTATTTTATTACAAAAAACTATTTTTTAACAACTATTAAATATGCCACCGGGATATTTTCAAAATTCGCGCAAGACTCACAGAAAAAACTGAACTTGCCTTCATTGGTTGCTCCAAACTCAAACGTCTTACTCACACCTTTCTGCAAATTCCACTTGAAACTATAGTCCGGCTGAACTAAGTTGTAGTTTTTATCCGTAGCAACTATCTCCACGTGGACCGTGTCTCCCAAATAAACCGCTAAAGTATCCGGAGTGACTCTACTCTTCTCAATGCTTAGGTTAAAAATTCGGAACTTGGTCTCTACGTTCGGAGCGGAGTCAGCCACTACACTCGGTTTAGCAAAATTAGCCGGAACAGGAACAGTGGAAGAAACTTCCGGGACCACAACGTTCGGCGGAGCCTCAACCTTACTCGGAACCGAGGCCTGGTCTTCCGGAGCCACAACATCCTCCCCGGGAACGTTCTCTCCGTTTTTAAAGTACCAAACACCCAGACCAACCACGACTGCCAAGATTAAGCCGATTATTATTAATGTGATGATAGACTTAGTGCTCATGGGAGTATTATACAACAGCAATCCGAATCCACGAATTCATCCAAATGCTCCAAATGTCTTTTTTCGGGTAATTCGGATGTAATTCGTAGTATTCGTGTCGCTCTTAGGGGCAAGCTAGAGACGCGCTGCTTATTGTGCCGGAAGAGTTGACCGTTATGCGCCAGCACCCTCCTACGCTGTCTCGCAAAATCAAACCCTTGGCGGTGGTGTCCACGTAAATATCTCCCCCGTTTACTTGGAGCTTCGCGGACGGAGGATTAATGCCTATGCCCACGTTACTGCCGTTAAAATAGATGGTGTCGTTAATAGACTGCCAATCCCCGGACGCGACTCCCAGCTTATAGGTATTGCTGGTTGAAGGAATGATGCTGGAGTCAAAAGTAGCGGCGCTCACCCGCGCGACAGAAATATTGAGGGCCTGGGAAAATCTTTGCTGTGTATTAGGAGCATTGTATTCCATAGTAAAGGAAACATTCACGGAGTCCTTGCCTGAAGAATTCGCCCTCTTGATAAAAGACATATTCGTAACATTAACCTTGCCGGAGGTAAGCGCTTGAGGAGCTCCACCGGCTTCTTGAAGATAGATTGTTCCTCCGCTCAGATAAATCAGAGTCGGATCAAAGGTAGAAGAAGACATTCGGAGCCTCAGCGTGCTGGTCACGGCATCTTGCGCCATTTCCACCAAGCTGGAAGACTCAACATAACGCTGAATGTTTTGCAATAAAAATTGGCTCTGTTGATTTACCTCCGCCACCGCGCTCTGGCGTACCTGCACCTTAGTGACAGACACCAGAATAGCGATAAACGCTACCGACGCGACCGCGAACATGGCCGCATACAAAGCAAGCTCAACCAAAGTAAACCCCTTGTTAGAAGTTAGAAGATGGAAGTTAGAAGATAGTGGCTTGCGCATACAATTACTATTGTAGCTTATTTAACACGGCATTAATAATCTTCATTATTTCCTCAAGCTCTCGCTGTAGGTCTCCTGCCACAGGACCACTTAAATATCCCAACTCTTCTGATATTATTATCTGTGTTTGAGCTTCCGCTCCAGAGCCTAAGGCTATTCTCAGAAACTGTTTCTTCTCAGCCGGAGATCGGCGCTGGAATCCTTCCGCAATATTAGAAGCAATAGACACAGAAGCTCTTCTCAATTGACTCACAAGCCCATAAGCTTCCTCCTTGGGGAAATCTTTCGTAACCGAATACACCTTAACGGCAAAATCCTTGGATTTTTGCCACATTTGCAAGTCCTTAAAAGACTTCAATAACAAGTCGCTCACTCTGATATTTTACCACTCTCTGCCCTAACTTCTACCTACTAAATTATAACTTCTATGCCTAGCTTCCTTTCTGAAGGTTAAATCCGCCGAAACAACCGAACTTTGCCTCAAGATATGTGCCGGAACCAGAAGTACCTGATAATTTACCCGTGAAAGAAACGGTGGTTACGCCATATCTCCAAGTACCCTTCAAGTTGCCGTTTACATCAACCGAGCCGTCGCCATAATATGTCTCTCCCTGTGGCGTAGTTATAGTTCCAGTAACCGCTCCGGTTGCGGAGATGTCCAGAGAAGAATTTCCATTAGAACAAGAATTGTCCGCCAAAGCGTTCCTAGTAAAAGAACCCTTCCAATTGCCTTGAAAACGAGCCACGTCTAGCGAGGGTGCTGGCGTAGACGCGGGAGCGGTATTAGTTTTGGGAGGAGTTGTTACTTTGGGCTTGGGAGTGGTGGGAGTCGGAGTCGGGGCTGGCGTCGGAGTTGGAGCGGGAGTAGGAGTAGGAGTTGGCGCTACAGGTTCTTGCGCAAGTGGCTCCGGCAGGGCAGTCCATTCTTCCTCGTTACTATTCATCATAGAATAGACGAAGGCTCCGCCTAAAATAAGGATAATTACAATCAGGAGAATTATCATCCACTTCATTCCGCTTTTAGGAGAAGGATTCTGAGGTTGCCCCACATATCCCCCCTGCATTGGCTGGCTCGGTCCCGGCTGGGAACTCGGCTGACTCGGCATTTCGCTTGGTTGTTGCCCTTGAGGTTGATAGTTTTCCATTTTTTGTTTGATTTATTTTATTGAGACACCTCCACGCTGGAACCGCCGGAATTTACCCTAACTCCGGAACCGACACTCACGCTTAGGCCGTCCGAATTAACCGCGGAAGTGACTACGTTTATGGTGCGCGCCTGCTGTTGAACCGTCAGAGCCTGACTACCCTGGTCCGCTTCCGCTGAAATGGTAGCGGCCGCTTTCTGGTCGGAAGCTATACCGGAGACTATAGCCGCTCTGACACGCTTGGTATTTTTCTTAAATAAGAAACTGTACCAGGGCAGAGAAACCGTAACACCCTTTTCTTGGTCAACTATCGCTTGCGCGCCGATGTTGGTTGAGAACAGTCCCAGGAATTTCGCGGGTTGCTTATATTCCACCGTCAGCCGCGCGCCATCCAAGTCAACATTGGTGACGTTGGGACGAGCCTGTACGACTAGCTTGGCATACTCCCCCAAATCGTTGCCATCCTGAATAAGTATCTGGGAATTTCCGCTTAAGTTTACTACCGCTTGCTTCGCTTCCGGATCGGAGGAAACGACGGTGACTTGACGCTCCAGCTTGCCGGAGCTGGGACTTATATTTATGGTCTTGCCGGAGTCATCTCTGATAATAGTGACCGTGCCCGCGCCGCCGCTCGTCCTTATATTGAGACCGTTCACGTTGACCGCGCTCGCGCTACCGTCCGGATTTCTCTCCACGCCCACATTTGTGCCCGGAGTTACAACCGTAGCCCCGGTACTGCCGCTTTCAATTCTTAATTTGGCACCATAACTATTCATATCAACCGTCTTTGCGCCATCTGAGCCAATCTGGGTTTGGACATTGAGACCGTTCACATTCACGTTGCTCTGACCAGTCGTCGGATTCTTTTGGATGTTTACTGTTCCGGCAGGAGTATTAACCGTGCCTCCCGTTGTGCCACTCGGGTCAATCTGGTTCTGGACGTTCAACACTCCTCCAACATTGACCGCTCTAGAGCCCGTATTTAAATCTTTGCTGACGTCAATCGTTCCGGCCGGGGTATTAACCTGAAGCGACTTCACCTGACCGGTTAAGCCTTGGATATCTATGGCCGAAGCCACGCCCGAACTTAACACCACCAACATAAATGCTCCGACCAGAATAAGGGCTGATTTTTTCATGTTTTATTTTTGTTTATTTGGACACTGAAATTTTAACTTTATTCAACAAGTATGCATACGCCCAATTATCAACAGGCTAAAAACACGCAAAACTTTTAATTAGCCTCGTTGTCCGTCTATTATGTTCTACTTTCTACATTCTAATTATTCCCCGACCCCCTTTTATGTTTTTGAATAACGCCCCTTGGGCGTTACCCAAAAACCCAATCTAAACTTGCCGCCCAGCATTAGGCGGGTTTGCGCGTCCAGACCCGGAAAAGCGCCGAAGAAAATCAGGGTTATGGGTATAAGCGCCCACTGCAATATATATAGAAGGTAGTGCCGCAATTTAAACCAGGTTGGCTTTTCCGGTAATAGTAAGATGCCGAAGATTGCGGAACCGCCTACGCCTGCCATAGAAATATTAATAATGGTGCGAGTTATGTCGGTTAAATTATAGGAAAGCAGGGTGGCATTAAAAATCTTCCCACCGAGCGCAACCGGCAACCAGCCCAAAGCGAAAATCATAAGAGCGTTGGTGGCCCAGGAGTGCCGTCCCTCCAGATCCACAAAAGACCAATACCACTTCTTGCGGGCGGGAATAAGCGGATCCTTGCGAAAACCCTCTAAAAGATAAGGCGTATTTTCCACGCCCCAGGCCCAACGGCGCTGTTGTTTGTAGATATTCTTCATTGTGCCCCAGAAAGTAGGTGCGCAGTTGGCGTCCATCGCGACCGGGTAGAACATTGGCTCCACTCTGAAATCTCCGTGATAGTGCAAATAGCATTGCCAAAAAATACGGGAGTCTTCGGAAACAATATCTTTATGCCAAAAACCGATGTTAAGTAGAACCGGCAAGGGCACGGACTGGGAAGAAAAAGTGGTAAGCCGGGCGGGACGGGACTGTTGCATCATCTGCCAAAAGGAAGTAGTAAAAGCGATTACCCGGGCGAGCGCGGGACTTTCATATATATTGTTGGTAAAAAGTGGAATGGGCTGATAAATGGCACGCAGGCGGTCGGGCGCGTTTAGAAAGACGTAGGTCAGCCGACCAAAATAGTCCGGGAATATTTGAGTGTCCACGTCAAAAACCGAGACCAATATCTTGTCGTAAGACAAAAAGCGACCCGAATCCACGGATTCATCCGAATGACCTGAATTGTTCTTTAAAGATAATCCCAACTCTTTCGTTAGAGGGTCAATAATTAGCCTCTTCGCCTCTCTGGCGGACCAAGACTCATTGGAGCCTTTGCCGGGTATTTCCCCGGGCAGACCGGCTGGATGGATGGTTACCATAAACTTATAAAACTTGTCCGCAAACTCGCGCTCTATCTCCCGCGCGGTCGCGCGCGCCTCCTCCCCCGCGGATTCCTCTATCGCGAGCACAACCATAAATCTATCCAGCGGATAGTTCGCCTTGCACAAGCTAAGAAAGCTGTCCCGCACCAAGGAAAGAGGCTCCTTATACATAGGAAAGATAATTAGGTGGTGCATCTCCCGCCAGGAAGGCGTGGCGCAATCCGAATACACGAATTCATCCGAATGACCCGAATGATTACAAACGGACGGTAGGGCGTATTCAATTTCCAATCGCTTCAGCCAATTCTCCGCCATTATCGCCCGCATTACCTTGTAGGTGTGGCGCAAGTGCAGAGAAAGATAAATTGACTTGAGCAACCAATAAACGTCAAATGCGATGATAAATATGGAAACAAAAACCGGAGTTTGCCACGACAAAAAGACCATAAGAAATATGGTCAACCAGGCTAAAAATCCAGGAGTCAGTTCAAAGAAACGGTGGAAAGACATTGGATAGAGGTTGGTAGGTAGAAGATGGAATGTAGTGGGTAGAAAACGAGGAGCGAGTGGGGGTAAAAAAACGAATGACGCGACAAATCCAGCCTAGTCCAAGCTATATTCTTCTACTATAACTACCCCGAATTGTCTATCTCTCTCTTAATTGGGCCGCACCTCCCTCAATATTCCTTCTATAAAGCGATAAACCTTTACGCCTACCTCCTGCGTCCACTCTCCGACCGTGTTGCCCTTGCCGGTACACCTTAGGGTGTAGTAGGTAGTCTGGTTTGGACTATAGTCTTTACTACCGTTATCAGGACTGACAGAAACTCCGTTTAGGGTGCAGGTTTTGGCATAACGACAATTCCAACTCACGGTAACTGTGCCAGGCGGAGGAATAACCAGTTTCGGCTTATTGGCCACAAGGGTGCATTCGGGAGGAGGCTGGGGGCAATCCCACTCCTCGTTCGCAGGCTGACAGTTGCCGGCCCCACCGCGTTTGGCTTCACAGAAACCAATAGCATTGCATCCGTAATCTATGCCTCCGGAGCAACCACTCCCTTTGTTACCGCAACCATCCAAGTTGGGACCCGTGCCATCTACCAAACTGCAAAAGGTAAATTTGCATTCCAAATGTTTGCCAGCAACACAGCTTTGGGTAACGTCATTGCAATTATCTATATTCGGTCCGCCGCCGGAAACTTTCTTGCACTTCCCGCCCGCTCCGCATTCTAAGTGAGTTCCTCCGCCACCACAGGCATTGTCACAATTAGCGCTGGTATAGCTTCCGTTATAATCCATCGCGCAAGATGCCCCGCTGCAGCTATAGTGATTGCCGGTACAAGTGGAAATGGAAGGATTGCAGCCATTACCACCTCCACCGGGGCGCTCCACGCAAGAATTGCTCACACATTCAAAATGAGTTCCACCAACATTCTGAACTTTAAGAGGAGTGTTGCTCAGCGCCACCTCCAGACCACTCCCGCCTCCAGGCAAATAATCCACCGCGCGCGCGTGAATCCAATGAGCGTTACCATCTCTCACGGAAACGGGCAGGCTCACGCTCCAGGTATTATTCGCGCCGGTCGTGACAGTGGAACCCACCAGCTCTGTGCCATCATAAATATTTACGGTCACGTGTTTGCCGGGAGCATCGTTGTCGGAAGCCCGACCGTCCGTACCGTCCAAATCCGCGTACTGGTGCATACCGCTCGGAAACTCATTCGCCCCGCATCCTCCCGCGGGGCAGACTCTTACGTGGCAGGTGCTGGTGTCGCTCGCGGAGTCAGTCAGGGTGATGGTCTTGTTGCCCGAGGCATCGTAATCGGTAGAGAAGCTCGCGCCCCGACCCGTGCGGGGACTACCACCGGGAGCATTCCAGCTATACGGAGCAGTTCCGCCCGAAGCGGAAAATCTCGCGGACTCATTTATGTCCACGGCAGGATGAGTAGCCGGAGAACAGTCCAGAGCTGGCCTGTTACAATCGGAGTCTTGGGCGCATTGGTCGGAACCAACCTCATTTACTACCGCGCAACGATTACCGTCTACGCACTTCTTTCTTGTCTCTCCTCCGCCGGTTCTCTGATAATTGATTACAAAGTCAATTGAGCCCCCTTCCGCGCAGTTCATACTGGTCGGAGTTATTTCCTTATTGTAACCAGAAATATCTTCCGCGCTCATACGATACCTGCCCGCCCCCAAATCTTCATATAGAGCGTATGTACCCTGCCCATTCCGATCATATCTATCTTCCGGACCATCCATCCCCCAGGAAGTGGGTAGATTGGAGGTAACGGAAATATCGCAACCCGAGGGAGGAGTTCCCGGTTTTTCGGTATAAGTGATACTAAAAGTTATGGTATCGCCATCAGTTAATGTCTGGGTTTGACTGGGAGTTATTCTTGGATTCTCCCAATCCTTGCCGTTATAGTTTCTGACTTCTAAGGGGATGTTGGTAATGGTGTACGAACCAATAAATCGGCGCCCTTCGCTTATTCCAGCGGATGGAGATGATCTGGACAACTCTGTTTGTCTAACCCCGGCTTTAGTTATATCCCAGGTAGTGGGAATATTAGAAGAGACCGCAACGGTTCCAAATTCTTGCTGCGGAGGAGGATTATTTACCAGAGATAAAGTAGTCGTCCATCTCTCGCCCACCCTCCGGCAGGAGCACTCTTCTTCGCCGCTCCGGGGCGGCGCGCGCCTCTCACATCTTTGTCCGTCACTGTAGGCGCAATCCGTCTCGGAACATCTCTGCACGGCGTAGGTTCTAATCTCCGAACCGGCATTCAAGGGGTCGGTGGTAAAACTTCTGCCATTCCAATCCGGTTCGTTGAAGTATCTGGTAAAACCATTCGGATAAGTTATCTCCACCCGCGAGAGAGGCTCAGCGGACTCCGAGCTGGTAAAGTTAAGACGCGTGCCAACCGGCACGCTTATCTCCTCGGTCCGGGAGTCATTCCGAGCCATATTGCCACCGACTTGGTAGGTGCCATATCCGTTGGTTTCTATTTTAACAACGGGAGATGCCGCGCTACTGCACAGAAACTGCGGAGGCGGTTCAACCACTCTTAAATTTACCGGAGGCGCGCTTAGGGTCTGGTCATCCGTGGTGACAGATACGCTGATATCTCCCGGACTTCTTCCCCTAAACCAGCCCGCGCCCAAGGAACGCGCCACGCCAGGGGCAGACGACCTCCAGTGCGCGTCGTTGGATATGTCTTGTCTTGGCTCCGGACCGTCGCCATCCGGGTCGTAATAAGCAATAAATACGGACGCGTCCCCGACTACTATTTCCTGCGGGCCGCCCTCTATAACGAGAGTCGGGTCGGCGGCTTCCGAATTTTTTGAAAATTTAGCAATTCCCAGGACCGCAAACAGAATGAATATTATTGAAAAAATTACCGCCAGTTTAGATTTTTTCATAGTAGATAAATTATAACACAGTGGGCGAAGCGAATAGCGAAGCGAATGTCAAAATCTAGATGTCAAATGCCAAATAGAGGACATAATTCGGGTCGCTAATCCAGATGCCCTTTCTCGGCCATTCCGAGTAAGGAAAAGAAACCTATATTCCCATCTGGGTGGGAACAATAACTCCACATCACCCTCCTTCGCTCTCCGAGCTTCGGAAGGGTTATTTGCCTCCGTCCTAATGGAGGCAAATAAAAAACAGCACTTGGGATGCGTCTTTTATAAAACCTCTTCTTGTGTGGGTGGGTCCGGCTTTGCAACCAGACCCACCGTGTTACTCTGCGCGACGCGCGTCGCGCTACTTGCCACCTCGCTGGACCCAATCGACGATCCCCTGCTCCTCAGCAGAGATCTCGTCGCCTGATCCCATGATATTGCACCCAGCCCGACCGATGGTGCAGTCATACAGAACCAGGTGGAGCAGCTCATGGAGCATGCCACTCGGATCCTCGAGCAGGCCCCACCGAGCCAGATACAAGGTGCTTCCAGCAAAGCAGGCTGCTGCACCGGGCCCGCAGACCGCATCCATGTTCGCGGGAACCTGGATCAGGATGCTCCTGGTGCCAGGCACTGAGACGCTGGACGCAGACACGGCGACCTTGAGCGCAGTCGCCAGCTTGCTGGTCACGCCGGAAGCCAGGGCGTACCCAGTTCCGGCAGGAACCACCACGGTGATTGGACCAGTCACTGGCGGGCGGATCGCAGTCCTGCCGCCGTAGGCCAGCTCCATCCCCAACTCACCGAATGGCGGGATTGGAAGCGGAGCAGTCACCGTGACGACCGTCGTCCCCGGGTTTGCGCCCGGAGCCGTCGCTGTCACCGTGTACTTCCCTTCTGCCGTCGGCGCGAACTTCGTGGTCGCCGAGCCGGCGGTCGGGATCAGTTGCGCCGACCCTGGATTGGTAGACCAGTTCGCGGCCACCGGTTGCCCGTTTGCAACCGCCGTGAACGTGGTCTCCTCCCCGGCCCTCATGGTCGAGGCACCGCCCGTGATGGCCACGGTCGGGGTCGCCGGAATCGGGTCCTGATTCGTCGGAGCCGAGGGGCTCTTCGGAGAGTCCCCACAGGCGATGGCCATCAAAGCCATCGCCAGGACCGCGACGTGCATGCACGTACGAACGAAGCGAAGCATGGTCGCCTCCTCTCGGGCGATGGCCGTTTCTTAGGCGGCCTTTCCGTTTTAGATTGTAGTGACGCGGTTTCCTTATCCGTGCCACCAAGCGAGAGGTCACATAGCACCTCTCTGTCTACTTGTATTATAACATATCTAATTAGAAAAATCAACCCCCATCCCCCGATTAGCCCTTATTTTATAAGCCCTCCCGCCCACATCTTGACAAAATCCGCGAATTTAACCAACGGCCCAGGACTTAAAAATCTCCACTTTCCATCCTAATACCTGGACGACATATTCTAGGACAAGACTCAAGTACCACGATAACAGATTTAACCCTTGAGAATTTTAATAATCCGGCAGTAGTCTTTATAGACAACGCGGGTTTGAGTGGAGATAAAAAATATGTTCCGCGACTATTAAATCGAAACAATAATAAAATCTGGATAATAAATTTAAAAAGTCTGCTTGTTGGCCGGGTTTAGCGACAAATTTAGTTTATCGACAACAAACCCTCTCTCCCGCATCTGTAATTAAAGGGAGCGGCTCCGTACGCTCGAGCACGGAGCCAGCATCCTACTTGTCGGCAACACGATCTAGTGGGACCACCTCGATCGTAATGCGCGCTTGAACCGGCAAACCGGTCCTCAGAATTTGAGCCTGGTCGGCTGCGAGGGCTTTTTGGACGACCTCTTCCAGGCGATCCGTGACGACCCGGTCCCCCTCGTCCCGACCGGAGAACCAGACACGCCAGTCAGACCTGGACAGATTGCCCTCAAGTACGACGGTTGTCCCGTTCGGCATCTGAAACCCCCTTGGTTGCTGACTCCCACCTAACCGCAAGAATAGGCTTGCCTTGAGGTAAAATCAAGGGCTAATTCTAGACCCCTTATATTATTCAGGGTTTTGACAATGTTGCTGTTCTATCTAGCAATGACGGCAGAGATGGAGAATGCCGGATAGATGGACCCGGGGCACCTGTCTCGCCGGCCCACTCTGTTTCTGCGATCTTACATTAAAGACTAACGGCTGATGCCATCCATTAATTGACAGCGCAATTCAAAGGTATTAAAACAACTATAGACTTCTGTGAGGTAACGTATGACTTTTTACTTCTTCCGAGAAGACCTTACCGCCCTAGAAGAGCAGATCAAGAAGCTGGACACCCAAAGGAGGGAGTGGGGCAAGGTCATGGGAGAAGCTACTCGGCAGTCCGCCGAGACCTTCCACGACAACTTCCCCTTCGAAGATGCTAACCGTCAGTTCGAGATGCTATCCGTACGCATCCACGATCTGATGGCAATCAAGAGCTGCGCCAGACTGGTCGACGGCTCTGTCGCCAGAACAGATCGGGTGAGCATCGGCTCTCTGGTCACCGTAGAAGACAAGGAGACTAGGGAATTGAGGCAGATCCGTATCGGTAGCTACATGGTTCTCACCGAGCGAGGAATGGACCCGGTCCTAACAGTCTCCTACAGCTCCCCTATGGCCAAATTGATCATGGGAGCCAGAGTCGGAGATGTACGACAGGGAAAGGTGGGCGAGACCATGAGGCAACTACAGGTTGAACGGATCGAGTGATTTCGCGGAGCCAATCGCTGGCTCCGCTTCTGTTTTATGGTTGTCAGAAAAGGAAAATGAGGCTATATATAAGTCAGTAGGGCGATCTTAGGGTCGCCAGAGGAGATTTATGAACATCAAGCATTTCAGCTTGGAAGGTATCGACGGGTGCGGAAAGAGCACACAGCTTCGACTCCTGCGCGAGGAGATCGAGAAGTGCAAGTTTAGGGTTGCCGCGTTATGCAGCCCGAGCACTTCGCCTCTCGGCGAATTTATTCGGGAGAACGTCCGTCAGCTGGAACCGTGGGTCAGAACGGAGCTGTTTCTGCTCGACATTCGATGCAGTATTCAGCAAGCCAGCGGGAATGGAGCGGACATTCTGCTTTGGGACCGATACGTTGACTCGTTCTATGCATCCAACCCAGAGATGACCGAGGAAGAAGCCGAACTAATCACCGCGAATCTGCCTAAGCCGACCAAGACGTTTTTCTTGGACATTGAGCCTCGATATGTCTTTTCGGAGAGAGCTCAAGTCGTCGATCATCACTGCGACCCAAAATGGATGGCGATGAAAGCGACGCGCTACCAGGCGCTCCTGACCCGCTATCCCGAGAGGATGGTGCGGATTGACGCAAGGCAGGAGCAAGGCGTCATCACCAACCAAATCCTTCAGCACATTCTAGCAGCCTGCCCGTAGCGGGCTGCTCTCATTTCTTGCCCAGTTTTTCACGATAAGCCGATAATATGTATCCTTTAACATTGGGAGCGAATTTCATCTTTTTTACTTCAGCTATACTCGCCCACCTACAGTCTATGGTGTCTTCTAAGGGCACGGGCTTCCCGCTCTTGTGTTCACACGCAAAGATCATTGCAACGACATGTTGCCCCGTGGATCGCAAGAAAGTGTTGTTGGTCACTAATTGTATTTTATCTTTAATCTTAACCCCTGTCTCCTCTAACACCTCATCTTTAACAGTTTTTTCTAAAACGTTAAAAACTACCTTTTGAGATCTCTCCACTTTGCCTCCTGGGATGGTCCACTTGCCAGGCTCGTGGGGTTCTTGCCAACTTCTTTGCGACACCAGAACCTTATTCTTATTAAAAACAACTGCGTTTACTAAAAGTAAATGTGTTTTATTTTTTGCGTGATCGTACATAATATTTCTGCGCCACAATAACTAGGCCTGGCTTCCTTCGACCATGATAGGAAACGAAAACCTTACGCTTAATTGAGATTAATTTAAGCTTAGCACTTCGAATCAACATCCTCAACTCCTCCTCCGTAAAGTTATGTGTCCTATAAATTTCCTGACCTGACACATCCTTTATAGAAAGAGTACCATATTCTCCTGTTATCTTCTCATCAAGGTCATATCGAATCAGCATAGACGGTTTTCTCATAACTTCAAACTCTGCAATATGCACGACCCCCTCCGCGTTTAATATTTTCCCGACCCCCTTTAAGGCGGAAAGCCTATTTTTTTTAGCCATAGATCCCAAAACCCCCTGCATAAGGACACCGGCAAACCAATTTCGAGGTAGTTTTGTCTGGCAAATATCATCTTTTAATACGCTTACACGATTTTTCAGACCGGCAATCTCTATTTTCCCGCGAAGACTCGACACGGCAGCTTTATTAATATCGGAGCACACAACCATGAACCCTCTTTTAACCAATTCTGGGATCAGACGACCATCTCCACATCCAACTTCACACAATTTATCCTTCTCCTGCAGATAATCCCAGAAGATCTTATCTATGGGAGTCGTTCCAGGTACTTTTCCGGGAGGGATGTTTTTCCAAAAATCTCCTATGCTAGATTCTCGCTTCATTGCCATTCAATTGTGGCTGGCGGTTTATTGGTTATATCATAAACCACCCTCCCTATTTCAGTTTCGTTCACTATCCTTATCGAAATCGTCTTAAGCAAGGGCAGAACACTTTCTGAGAAATTAACTGTCATAGAATTTTGTGATTCCACGATCCTGACCACGATGGCATATTTGTTCTCTACGCGCTGATCACCCTTGATACCCAAACTTGGAACCTCTATTAGGATAGCGAAGGCCATCCATATTTTGTCTGCGCTCTTAGAGGAGTAAACTATCTCTTCTATTATCCGTGTGCATTTTTTGACTAGAGCTACCTTGCTGGGCGTTACGACGCCTTCAACTCTTATCGCAAAACCGGGACCAGGAAAAACCTTTTTCTGCACCACCCTTGCCGGTAATCTTAGATATTTAGCAACCGCTCTCACTTGATCTTTAAACAGCTCCCGGATTGGTTCCAGCAGACTAAATTCCATCCGCGATGGCAGACCACCAACATTATGATGCGGTTTTATCTGGGAAGAATATTTAGTAATCCCACTTTCTACTACATCCGACCAGATGGTGCCTTGGGCAAAAACCTTAGCTTTTTCCTTCCTAGCAATTTTTTCAAATTCCCTAATAAATGTCTTGCCTATTGCCATACCCTTGGCCCTCGGATCAGTTACCCCTCTCAACCCAAAGAAGAATTCCTTGGAAGAATCCTGGACGACAAGTCGAATGGCTAGTTTTTTGCAAAATTCTCTAACTTCTCCTTCGGTTTCGTCTGGCATTAAACCGCTATTAATGTAAGCAGCAGTTATCGTTTTGGGGGACAGGATGCGTGCCAATAACGCCAAGGTGGTCATAGAATCTACTCCGCCAGACACGCCACATAATATTTTTTTTCTCTTAAATGGTTTGTATTTCTCCTTACATGATTTAATAAAATTGATAGGGCTCCATGGCTCTGATTTACCCATTCCACATATCTTGCCCGCGAAATTATCTAAAATCGTGAGCCCACCTGAAGTATGGGAAACTTCGGGATGGAATTGTACCCCGTATAGATTCCTACTCCTATCTTCAATCACGGAATTTCCCGCAAACACTGTTTTCGCAAGGGACTTAAATCCCTTCGGCAAAGAGGTTACCGAATCCCCATGGCTCATCCAGACAGACGAAGCATTCTCGACTCCTGACAATAAGACTGAATTCCCGGTAATCCGTATTACATGCTCACCGTATTCGGGCGTCGTATTTTTTACCTTACCACCCAGTAAATTAGCTAGTAATTGATGCCCATAACATATTCCCAAAACTGGGACATTAGAGTCCAGCCAATTTTCGTCAAATTTAATATCACTGTTATATACAGACCGAGAGCCACCGGATAGGATAATGCCCCGAATTTCACAGATCGGATTGGCCGTCAGAAATTCGGACTTTTTTGTATCTGCAGGTTCTATTACAGAGAAATAACCCAGCTCTCCCAGGGATGATTTTATTAAGTGAGTAAATTGACTTCCGAAATCTAGGATTACTATCGATTCCCTGATCATGAGCCTCTTAAAATTGATGCTAAATTATCTTGAAACGTTCTTATGTGGGGAGTTAATAATTCAGATAGATCCGGATTAAGTGCACTTAGAACATCTTCTATCTGATAAAGAGAGACTACTTCGATATTATATTTTTCTGCTATCATCTGGTCCATGCCGTAACTCAATACCGAAACTAATTTTATTTTACGATAATCGTTCCGAATAGAATCTACGGCTTCTTTTATGGAATTGCCTGTCGCTAAGACGTCGTCTACTATCGCGAATTTACCGCTTTGCTTGCGAGCGTATCCCGCCAAATACCCCAGAGACCCCTTTGCCTCTTTTCGCAGTAAGATTAGGGGAATATTGAGGTCTCGGGCAATCAGGCTGGCATACGGACTACCCCCCGTCTCAACACCAATAATATGATCACAGCCCAAACACATCTCCTTAATTTGGCTAGTGACCGACCGCAAAACGAGTGGGTAGCACCATAAAGATTTCATGTTGATGTAAATGGGTGAATATCTGCCTGGCTTTACCTCAATACCCCGTCCATCGACATCGTAGGATAAAAAACGAGGGGTATTTATTAGACGACCAAGTAGTTTTTGCTTATTAGTCCTAGCATGTTCTGACCTATGGTTTTCGGTCATTTTTATCATTTACTATATCTATAAATGAGACCATTTCCCGCTGTAGAATTCAAGTTTATACGCTACTAGTTATTTAACACAAAATCCGCGCTAGATATACTAGGTAGAACATTTTTCACGTACATAGGCTCGACCACCGTTTTACAGTATTCTGCTATTTCTTCCGGCTTATCGCCGGTTCGTTCCACGTCCCTCTTTATCCTTCTGTTAAGCCGATTTTCTGAATCTGATTTTATGAATATTTTTATATCGCTCCGGGAAACAATTTGAGCCTGTAAAGCAAAAAGCCCTTCCACTATTATAACCTCGCTCGGGCTTAGATCTTCTCGCCCAACTGTTTTTGCTAATCTCATACTGTAAATAGGCTTCTGAATCAACTCTCCCTGTTTAAGTTTGTCTAAGTCAGAAGATAAAGAGCTCAAGTCTATTGCTTCGGGTTGGTCCCAAACCACTGCGTTACCCTGCTCTCTTTCCTCGGTTATAAAGTCCGAACCGCGACAATAATCATCCATCGAGATGATTGTGCACTTTCCGGGTTCTAACATATCCCTAATCCTGGAAGCTATGAGTGATTTACCAGAAGCAGATCCACCTGCTATACCAACAACGACGGGCTTGACCCCTTCGGATATTTTCTTATTGATAGCCTCTAGAACAACGGTTAGCCCTCTCTCTAATTCATATTCTGGAGCTATAGCTCGAATCTCCCCCGCAAATACTGGATTATCACCTTGATCTTTCGGTATGAATTCCATAACGTTCTATATAATTAAAATATAATAAATCCTCAATAGACCTTAGACAAGCTATAAAATTAGACTGGAAATGTATCATCTACCATGAGCATCTACCCAAAACCAAACCGAGAACCTCTTCTTATCTGTGTTGGTTTTAAGGATGGCATAAAGAACTTGAATTGACAAACACGTCTAGCATATGTCTTTGTAAACTTAGCCACCCTCTAGTTTTAGAATATAAAGATTAGATCTACTTACTATCACGATGGTTATTTAGCATTCCATCAGCTGACAAGCTAGTCTTTTGACGATTTTCACAATTCTGATATATTTAGTGGGCAAATTTTACTTACGGCGCCGTCGTCTAGTCTGGTCCAGGACGCTTGGTTTTCATCCAAGAAATCACGGGTTCGAATCCCGTCGGCGCTACACTTCATGGAGTACTATCCCAAAGTCAAGCAATTCGTCATAGATACTTTCGCTAAGGCTCATAACCCAGGCGATGTTAAGCATTTTGAGCGAACGGTCTATTGGCTGGAACAATTAAAACCCGATGCGGATGAGGCTTTGTGCATTGCCGCGTTTGCCCACGACACAGAAAGGGCTTCTAGAAAAACGGCTACCCACCCGAAGGCCGGAATCTCGCCCAATGGATTTCAAGACAAGGAATTTCTGATCTACCACCAAAACAAGGGAGCGGAAATAGTTGCTGACTTTCTCAGGGAGCACGATGCTCCTCAATCGCTAATAGACCGCGTACAGATGCTTATTTCAAAACACGAAGTGGGCGGCAATGAAGATCAGAACCTTATCAAGGACGCCGACAGCGTGAGCTATTTCGAGAACCAAATTGAACACTTTTTATCCAGCAAGGTCGCCGAAGTCGGCAAAGACAAGGTTGGCTCAAAATTCCAATGGATGTTCGACCGAATCACATCAGAAAAAGCACGAACGCTTGCAAGGCCCATGTTCGAAGAGGCAAAAAGAAAGCTGGAGGAATAGCTACTGGCCCGGTTTGGCCGACTCGTTACTTTCCGCATTCTTTTTCGTTACATAAGGCATGCCAAACGGCATATTGACCCCCTTCTAGGCGAGGGGTGTTAATACTTGTTTTGGCAAAAATCCCATGGGTCGATGGGCTAAACATAAAATTTATGACTAATAAAATTAATAAAAAAGAAGGCGCGGTCCAGAGGACTTTGCGCCTGGCGTTAGAAAATCCCCGCCGGGTCTGGTTTTTGATTGCGCTTGCCATTGGGGCCACGGGCTTAGATATCTTCGTGCCCTTTATGTCCAAGTATATTGTGGATGGCATGATTAAATTCTTTAACGGAGGCGGCACCCCCATAGAGATAATGATCTATGCCTCAATCGGAATCTTCTTCGCGACCGTTGCTGGGCGAATGGCAAAGTCTGCCTATGACTATCATCTCTTCAAGCTTTCCATCTTTACCGAAGACAAAGTGCGGGTGGAGGCTACCGAAAAACATTTGAGACTACATGCCCTATTTCATCATAACTCCTCCAGCGGACAGATTGTGGGACGTATTGAGCGCGGGGCGATGGCGGTATTTATAATAATAAACGATATTTTCGGACAGTATCTCGTACCTCCGCTTATTTTATTTACCATTTCTTTTATAGTTCTTTTCCTGCAAAATCCCTGGATCGCGCTCACGGTCGCGCTGCCCTTCCCTGTTTATCTTTTATCCATTCGGGGGTTGTCCCAGCGGATATATGAGATAGAAAAAAGAGTGAACGAGGACATGGAGGAAGTCTCCAAGGAAGCATATGACATCGCTTCCAACGTGCTCACGGTCAAAAAGTTCTCACAAGAAGCGCAAGAAGCTTCCAATCAGAAGAGATTGCTCGCGAAGGCACGCGAGACTCAATACGAGGCCGAGCGGCTCTGGGCGGTAATGGATAATATTCAAGCTGGTATATCTACCTTGGGCAGAATCGCGGTCATCTTCCTGGCAGGATTCTTAGTCATAAAATCTCAAGCCACGGTCGGAGACTTCGTACTCTTCATCTCCTTGCAAAACATGGTCTATGCGCCGCTTTGGCAGCTTTCCATTGTTTTCCCGCGCTTGCGTCGCAACATCACCAGAGTAGAAAGGCTCTACGGGGTGCTGGACGAACCTATTCACATAAACGACAAGTTGGGCGCGATAACCATGCCCACTATGCACGAGAAGATAGAGTTTCGGGACATTTGGTTCCGCTACGCGGAAAAGCGTAGCTGGGCCATAAAAAATCTCAACCTGGTTATACCGGCCAAGTCCACCGTAGCGCTGGTGGGTCGGAGCGGTAGCGGGAAGACCACCTTCATAAACTTACTCCTGCGCTCTTTCGACCCCACCCGGGGCTCCATCCGCATAGACGGATTTGATTTAAGAGATGTTACCCAAGACAGCTTGCGCGCCCAAATCGCGGTAGTGCCTCAGGAGGTGGATTTATTCTCGCGCACCATCGCGGAAAATATCGCTTACGGCAAACCAAACACTCCTAAAGAAGAAATTGCACGCGCCGCCCGCATAGCACTAGCGCATGATTTTATCATGCGCGCGGAACACGGCTACGAAACCATCGTGGGCGAGCGCGGATTAAAATTATCCGGCGGAGAACGTCAAAGAGTTGGTATTGCCCGCGCGGTTTTGCGCGACCCGTCCATCTTGATATTGGATGAAGCCACCAGCAATCTTGATACCGAAAGCGAACGGCTGATTCAACAAGCCACCAAAGCCCTCATTAAAGACCGTACCACCATCATAATCGCTCATCGTCTCTCAACTATTTTGAACGCGGATCGCATTTTGGTTTTTGAAGATGGCGAGATAGAGGCAATGGGAACTCACTCGGAATTGCTGGAGAAAAGTCCGACCTATCAGCGCCTTTACCACCTGCAGTTTGAAAAGCAAAACTAGTCTCGCGCCGTGAGATATTATTAAAGTAGGTCCGGTCCGCTTTTGGGGCGGACCGGGGGCTTTGGACCAACTGGCTTGGGCTTAGCTTCTGCTTGGCGGACCGAACAAGAGCCAGGACATGAATCCCGCCAGCGCGACGAGGCAAAACAGGTTTGCCAGGATTCCCTGAAAAACGGTCATATATCTGCCTCCGTTACTACCTCTTATATTGCATTCTAAAAACAAGGTGTCAAGAAATTTGATTATCGGCCGATTTTCCTATATAATATGCCAGTTTTAACATGTCCGCGGGACAAGAAACACCTATCAAAGAAATGCCTACCGAAACCGGACTTTCAGCCGAAACTCAAACAACTCAGGTGGAGCATGAGGGCGGAGGACCTCACATCTCCCTTAAGGCGGAGCCCATTTTCCATATCGGCTCTTTTGCCGTGACCAATTCTCTTATATTAGCCACCCTAATCCTGGTTTTGTTCTCCAGTATAGCCATTTTCGCGCGCAAAAAGATAAAGATAATTCCCGGAAAACTGCAGAATGTTTTTGAGTTCTTCCTGGAATTTATCTTGGATATGATGGATAGCGTCCTGGGCGACCGGCGTAAATCCGAAAAATATCTGCCGCTTATCGCCACTATTTTTATCTTTGTTATGTTCTCTAACTGGTTCGGTCTCTTGCCGGGCGTGGGCTCCATAATGTTCTACGGCGAAGAAACCGCGCCCCTCTTGCGCGCGCCCTCCGCGGATCTGAACTTTACCCTAGCGCTCGCAGTAGTAACGGTTCTGACCGTGAATCTCCTGGGGGCATTCGCAATCGGCGCATTCCGCTACGCGGGCAAGTTCTTAAACTTCAGCAACCCCATCAATTTCTTTGTGGGAATAATAGAATTAGTTTCGGAGGGCGCACGCATGATCTCTTTCTCCTTCCGTCTTTTCGGCAACATCTTTGCCGGAGAGGTTCTGCTCGCTATCGTAGGTTTCTTGGCGCCCTATCTTGTGCCACTCCCCTTCTTATTCCTGGAAGTATTTGTGGGCGCCATCCAGGCCCTTATCTTCTCAATGCTCGCCCTGGTTTTTGTCGCCATAGCTATCACCGACCACCACGGCCCGGAAGATGCCAAGCATGAGCCTGCTCACTAGCAAATAACCCCACTCCACGCACATGATTATTTCTCCTGATAAATATGGAATGTCGGCACTTACGGGCCACGAAGAACATGCAGAGAAGGCTCATTAAATCATTATTTGAAAAACGCGTTTAAACCTGATATAATATGCCCGCTTTTGAAACATTGCCAAAAAAGGTCGAGAAAACTAATCAAATAAACTAAAAACAATATGGAAACAGAAACAGTGCGACTTCTGGCAACTATGGGCACCATTATTATTGGTACTATTGCCCCAGCGGTCTCGATCGGTTGGATTGGTTCTCATGCCGCGGATGCAATTGGACGCAACCCGGAAGCGGCTTCCAAGGTTCAAACGGCCATGATTCTTTCCGCGGCTTTCGCGGAAGCTATCGCTATTTACGCCTTAGTCACCGCCCTCATTATTAAGTTCGTCTAAAAGCAATCAATAGCCCGAAAAACATCCCTGCCTACCGGCAGGCAGGCGAATTACCCGAATCACCTTGGGTCGTTCGTATGAATTCGTAGATTCGGGTAGCTAACAGCTAACTCATGTCAGATTTAATTCATCAATTAGGCATAGACTGGCGGTTGTTTCTAAGCCAGGCCGCTAATTTTCTACTTCTTCTCGTGGTTTTGCGCATATTCGCGTACAAGCCGATTTTGCGTATCCTGGAAGAAAGGAGAAAAAAAATACAGGAGGGCCTGGCTAAGGCGGAAGAGGCGGACCAAAAACTAGCGGAGGTGAATGTTATTGCTGTCCACAAAATGAAAGAGGCTGACCAGAAAGCACTGGACATGCTCCGCCAGACGGAAATTAAAGCCAAGGAGTTTGAGGCGGAACTTCTCTTGCAAGCCAAGCAAAAGGAAGCCGAGCTCCTCAAAAACGCGGAGATGATAATCGCGGGCAAGGCGGAGGAGGCCCGGGAGGAGATACACAAGAACGCAGTCAGCTTCGTGAAGTCGGTTTTGGTTAAGACGGTCGAAATGGACCCCAAGGCGATTGATGAAAAATTAATTGCCGAGGCGGCCAAAAAGAAACTGAGCTAGAGCAATGAAATACCAGCCCAAATATTACGCTACGGCGCTAGTAGAGACGCTCGCTAACAAAACGAGCGCGGAACATCACAAGGCTGTGGCCAAGAAGTTCTTGGAGCTGGTCGCGAAGAACGGTGACGGCAACTCTCTCAGAAAAATAATATCTCAGGCGGAAAAACTAATCCGGGTGAAGACCGGCGAGCGCAAGGTGGAGATTGAAAGCGCTCGCGCGCTTACGCCAGCGCAAAAAAAGTCTTTGTTGCACTTTGTACACGCCAAAGATACGGTAGAAGAAAAGATAAATCCGGAATTGATTGCGGGAGTTAAAATCACCTTAGATGAGGAGTCCCAACTGGATTTCTCACTGCGTCGTAAATTAGACAGATTATTCCACTACTAAACATGTCGTACGAAATCATAGAAAAAATAAAGCGCGAGATAGATAGCTTTGAAGACAAACCGGAATGGGAAACGGTCGGTAAGGTTATTGAGGTTGGAGACGGCATCGTAAAGATTGTCGGCCTCCGCCAAACCATGAGCCAAGAGCTTCTCTCTATTGAAACTCACGAGGGACCAAGGCGAGCACTGGCTCTAAACCTGGAAGAGGAAACTATCGGCGCGCTGATTTTGGACGATTATCTCGCGATCAAAAGCGGCGATCTCGTACGCGGAACCGGAACGGTTCTTTCTATTGAAGTAGGCGATGAACTGGTGGGTCGGGTAGTGGATCCGCTGGGTCAACCGTTGGATGGCAAGGGCCCTATCTTTTCTAAAGGCAAGTCTGCCGGACGTTATAATTTGGAGAATAAAGCGCCTTCCGTTTTGGAGCGCGAGGGGGTTAACACTCCCCTCCACACTGGTACGAAGAGTATTGATTCCATGATTCCGATCGGGCGCGGACAGCGCGAACTTATCATTGGAGATCGTCAAACGGGTAAAACCGCGTTGGCACTGGACACGATTATCAATCAGGGACAAGACACGGGTCGGCGCACCCCAATATGTATATATGTAGCGGTTGGTCAAAAAGAGTCTAAAATTGCGAAGATTGTGGAGACGTTGCGCGCGAGCGGTGCTTTAAAATACACCATCGTCGTTTCCGCGCCTGCTTCCTCGCCCGCGTCCATGTGGTATCTGGCCCCTTTCGCGGGTTGCGCCATCGGCGAATATTTCCGCGACAAGGGCGAAGATTCGCTGGTAGTTTATGACGACTTGTCCAAGCACGCTTGGGCCTACCGTCAAATTTCCCTCCTGCTTCGCCGTCCGCCTGGTCGGGAAGCATACCCGGGTGACGTATTTTATTTGCACTCTCGCCTACTGGAACGCGCCGCCAAGATGTCTAAGGAGAAAGGTGGCGGGTCGCTTACGGCACTGCCCATTATTGAAACCCAATTGGGAGATATTTCCGCCTACATTCCGACTAACGTCATCTCTATCACGGACGGTCAGATATTCTTGGAGAGCGACTTGTTCTACCAAGGTATTCGCCCGGCGGTAAACGTAGGTCTTTCTGTTTCGCGCGTAGGCTCCGCCGCGCAAACCAAAGCCATGAAAAAAGTGGCTGGCAAGTTGCGCCTTACGCTTGCTCAATTCCGAGAGTTACAAGCTTTCGTGCAGTTCGCTTCCGACGTGGACGAGGCAACCAAGAAGCGCATTCACCAGGGACAGCTTATGACCGAAATCTTGAAGCAGGACGACTTGGCTCCGATTTCTTTTGAGTATCAGGTGGCCACCTTCTATGCGGCTTTAAACGGTCACTTTGACCAAATCCCGCTGGAGGACGTTAAGAAAACCGAGAAGCTTTACGTGGAATATCTCAATAAATTCCACGAGAAAGATATACTCTCCCCCATCCGCGAAAGTGGTCAGGTAAGCGAAGAGGCGGAAACAGCGCTAAAGGCAGCTATCACAAGGTTTCTGGAAACGATAAAACAGTAAGGCGACACTAATACTACAAATCACATTCAAATAACCCGAATAAATAATCTATAAAAACCAACAACCCATTCGCATCATTCGGATGCGTTCGTAGATTCGGGTCGCGATAATAACTAAGATGGATTCCTTACAAAACATAAAACGGCGCATAAAGGGTATCGGCAACATCAACCAGATAACCAAAGCGATGGAGCTGGTGGCCGCTACCAAGATGAGGCGTAGCCAAGAGCTCGCGCTCACCTCCCGTCCCTATGCCTTCGCCGCGCTTGATTTTCTCGCAACCCTTTCCCAGTTGGACGGAGTTGTGTTGCCCGCCATCTTGGAACAACGTCCGATTGAAAAAAAGCTGGTGGTTCTGGTTACTTCCGACAAGGGTTTGTGCGGTTCTTTTAACAGCGCCATTATCAGGGAATTTGAACGTTTCCTCAAAAAAAATAGCATCTCTTTCAAGGATCCGGCTTACGCCTTCTTAGCTATCGGACAGAAGGCGGGGCAATATCTGGAGCGTAGAACCAAGAACCTCGCGGGTAAGTTTACGCGCGTAGGCGACTACACCACACTAGAGCAGATTAAGCCGGTCGCGGATAAAGTTGTGGCGGGATTTTTGAATAAAGAATGGGATGAGGTTATGGTCTTCTCTACCCAGTTCAGGAGCGCCTTGAAGCAAGATGTTTTAACAAGAAAAATATTGCCGGTCAGTTTTGAAAACCTTAAGAAGAGCGCGCAGGACATAGTCCCCGAAACAGGCAAGTTCGCGGAAATCGCGCGGGAAGGCGGAACCCTTATTCATACGGACAAGAAAGAGGCCAAAGAATACATAATTGAACCGTCTCCGGAAGTTATCCTAAACGAACTGGGCGCGCATCTGGTTCTGATGGAAATTTATCATATGATATTAGAAGCAAACGCTTCCGAACATGCCGCCCGCCGAGTAGCCATGAAGAACGCCTCCGACAACGCGGAGGGTTTGGCCGCCGATCTGACCTTGATATACAACAAGTCCAGACAGGCTTCCATCACTAAAGAAATTATAGAAATTGTGGCGGGGGCGGAAGTGATGAACTAAAATAACGCAAAATTCAAAAATCAAAATTAAAAAATAATTAAAACAAACATGAAAACACACGCAACAAGCCGAATAGGAAAAATAGTACAAATCATCGGTCCGGTCGTAGACGTGGAATATGCGGCGGAGGTGTCTTTGCCGGCAATCTACAACGCGCTTGAGATAGAGCGCAAAGGACAAGAACCCCTGGTTCTGGAGGTGGTAAAGCACGTGGAACCCGGCAAGCTGCGCGCCATAGCGCTCGAATCTACCGACGGTCTGAAGCGCGGAGAAGAGGTAAAGGACACCGGCAAAATGATAGAAGTTCCGGTCGGCCAGGAAGTTATGGGCAACTTGTTTGACGTATTGGGTCGCCCACTCACTAAGACCGACAAGAAATTCACCAAGTTCTCGCCCATCCATCGCCCTGCCCCGCCACTCACGGAGCAATCCACCAAGACCGAAGTTTTTGAAACCGGACTTAAAGTTATTGATTTAATCTGTCCCTTTATTAAAGGAGGTAAGGTTGGTCTTTTTGGAGGCGCAGGCGTAGGCAAAACCGTGTTGCTCCAAGAGCTTATCAGAAACGTTGCCGAAGAAGGCGGTGGCGCCTCCGTGTTCGCGGGGGTCGGAGAGAGAACCCGTGAAGGAAACGACTTGTTCCGAGAAATGACCGAATCCGGAGTTATTAGTAAAACCGCGATGGTTTTCGGGCAGATGAACGAAGTGCCTGGCGCGCGTGCGCGCGTGGCCTTAACCGCGCTAACTATGGCGGAATATTTCCGCGACGAGGAGCGCCGTAACGTACTGCTTTTTATAGATAATATTTTCCGCTTCTCTCAGGCAGGTTCGGAAGTTTCTACCCTCTTGGGACGTATGCCTTCCGCGGTGGGCTATCAACCGACTCTCGCAACCGAAATGGCAGAGTTGCAAGAACGCATTACCTCCACCCAGAAGGGCTCCATCACTTCCGTGCAAGCCGTTTACGTGCCAGCGGACGACATCACCGACCCTGCTCCGGCGACCGCCTTTGCCCACCTTGATTCCACTATCGTGCTTTCTCGTGCTTTAACCGAAATAGGTATCTACCCGGCCGTGGATCCCCTAGCCTCCAGCTCTAACGCGCTCACTCCTAAAATCGTAGGGCAGGAGCACTACGACGTAGCGCGCGAAGTCCAGAAGACTCTACAGCACTACAAAGAGCTACAAGACATCATAGCTATTTTAGGCATTGAGGAATTGTCCGAGTCGGACAGACTGACTGTTAACCGCGCCCGTAAGATCCAGCGCTTCCTCTCTCAGCCTTTCTTCGTGGCGGAAGGATTCACCGGCCGCTCCGGCAAGTACGTCAAACTGGAAGATACCGTCCGTGGCTTTAAGGAAATCCTGGAAGGCAAGCACGACGATGTGCCAGAAGATAACTTCTACATGAAGGGCGGAATTGACGAAATTAAAACTTCGTAGTGTTCAAAATCCAAATGACAAACGACAATTAAAAGTTTTTTGACATTTGAAATTTAACATTTGAAATTACAATGAAATTGTCTGTTTATTCCCTTAAAAAGATTCTCTACCAAGGCGAGGCAAGCTCTATAAACTGCCAGACCGTCTCGGGTGAGATTACTATTTTAGAACATCATCGCCCACTCCTATCTATGTTGAAGGAGGGCGTGCTTAGAATTTTAGACGGGAAAAAGCAGGAACACTTCCTGCCCGTTAAGTCCGGGTTTTTAGAAGTGAATAAAGACAGCCAGGTGCGTATGATAGTGGAGGAGTAAAAAAATAATATTTAGCCTATAAAAACTTGAATGCCCCGGGGTCGCGTTGACCGCAGGGCGTTCTTGTTTTCATAACTCTTAGTAGGTACCGCCTACTACTCTTTCTTGGGAACGTCGCCCAAGTAGGAAACCTCTTCCCCGCTCACCCGGTACTGAGGCAGGCCGGGCGCCAGGCTATTCACCGTGGCGGTAAGCTGCCTATCGAAAGATGCTCCCAGTTTAACGCGCAGAGCTTCTTCGGTGAGACCGGGCTGATGGTTCGGTAGCTTCGCCAAGACCGCTCCCGCCAGCTGGTCTAAAAAGGCATCGCTCGAACCCTTGTGGTACACGAAGGCCTGACTGCCGGCGGCCTGGTGGCGTAACCCGACAGAAACATCGTCCACCACCATCACTGCTTCCTCGCCGTGATTGCCGGGGAGGGTCTTCTGATCAGCGTCCTCGCCGAGCAGCCTTAGGAGCTCCTCGTCGATCGCGGACATATCTTCCGCGGTGACGCCGTAAACTCCGGGGTTCTGCCGAGCCAAATTGAGATGACCACAGCCAGCAGCCACTCCCGCAACAACTCCCTTTTCCTTCGCCTTTTCCAAGGCGTGAAGGTCGGTGTGGAAACGGATGTTCTTTGGGCCGCCGACCGAGTCAATCACTGCACCGAAAACCGCGCGACGCACCTCAGGGGTGACCTCTACTCCGGATTCCCGGAGAGCGGCAAGAGCAGACATGAAGTAGCCCGCGTCTGCGCCAGGCACTGCCCGCGAAGCATCTGCGCCTTCTTCCCGTCCATCCACGCAACAGCTGTAACGGAACGATTCCGGAGTCGTGTATCGCGCGTCCCGCGCGAAAAGTTCTGCCTCTTCCTGGGTCATCCTGCGTTTGCTGTCTTTGTTCTCCACGCCGTGTTCTCCTGGATGCATATTATTGTGAGTGGTGATTGGTTTATGTTGTGCGGGCTATATAATATCAAAAGATTTTTAACTTTGCAATTATTGATTTAATAGTTGGATTCGGTTAAATTTCATAGCGTTATGCTTATCTTAGGAATAGAAACATCCTGCGACGAAACGGCTCTGGCGCTAGTACAAGCTTCTGGCAACCTTAAAACCGGGCCTAAGTTTGAGGTATTACGCGAAGTGGTCTCGTCTCAGATAGCTATTCACCGTCCTTTTGGAGGCGTGGTCCCAAATTTAGCCAAAAGAGAACATATCAAAAACCTTCCCATCCTACTTAAGAAACTACTATCTTCTAACTTCCAGCTTCTAGATTCTATAGATGCTATAGCCGTGACAGTCGGCCCGGGCCTAGAACCGGCACTCTGGGCGGGCATCACCTTCGCGGAAGAATTAGGTAAGAAATATAAAAAGCCCGTCATCGGTGCAAATCATCTGGAGGGACATCTCTACAGTTTTCTTCTCCCGAATAAAACTGTAAATTCAAATGTCAAAAATCAGATATCAAAAATATTCCCCGCGGTTGCGCTGATCGTGAGCGGCGGACATACCGTCCTGCTCCTCCTAAAAAATCTTAAATCCTGGAAACGCTTAGGCGAAACCAGGGATGATGCGGTGGGCGAGGCATTTGACAAGGTGGCACGCGTATTAAAACTCCCCTATCCCGGCGGACCGGAGATACAAAAGCTGGTGGAAAAACTCCCTAAGAGCTGGAAGGATAAAATAAACTTCCCGCGCCCGATGATAGGCACAAAGGATTATGATTTCAGCTTCTCCGGGCTTAAAACTTCCGTGCTTTATTACGTTCGGGATCATAAGAAGTATTCTAAACAAGAGGTGGCCGGTTCGTTCTCCGGTGCCGCAATAGACGTGCTTACTAAAAAGACGATGCGCGCCGCCAGCGATTTTAACGCCCAGTCCATTCTTCTTTCCGGCGGAGTGGCGGCCAATAAGATGTTGCGGGAGAGATTATCCCAAAGGGCAAACGAAAATGGTCTGGAATTTTTCGTGGCGGAGCACAAATACAATACCGACAACGCGGTCATGATTGCGGCCGCGGGTTATCTGAATATTCTGCGCAAGAAAAAATATAAAATGAAGGCGGACGGGATGCTTAATATCTAGTTTGACTGATTCTATAAATTACCCATAATCTAAGCAGAAACACTGGCCCCTTATCTACACCGAAAGGAGGTTGGCCATGCCGAAAGTCAGGAGAGCGATATTCTGGGTAGCACTTACTTTGGCGCAAAGCTTGGCCGACCTGCACCGCTCCGGATACTCCGGGAGCGGATGGATCGTCCTGCTCTACTACCTATTCCACGCTCCCTCGAGTTTCCTTGTTTTCGTCAGCAAGGGACGCTATCTCAGCAAATATGGGGGCGCCTATTTGTTCGACATGACCGACGAAGACAAGAAAACCATAGAGCGCATGAGCCGAGATTGCCCGCCCGTAGAGGTTCTGGCGGCTTACGCCCTGGGTCAGTTGGAAACAAAACAAAACGGCAGGATCCAAAGAGGCCTGATTCACGCGCACGTCACGGCCTGTGACTACTGCGCAGACCAATGCCGGATTGTTCGAGAATCGTTCCCCGAGCCGCCTTCGGCGCAGACCATCGTATTCAAGTAGCCCCGCCCGCGCTTAATGTAAGCTCGGGCGGAACGCTTTAAGAATCCACTGTTTTCCTAGCAAAAATGCCCGGAATTGCCTATAATCAAGCCCATAAACACGAATATGCCTGAACTGGGACCTCGTTATGAGCACAAGGAAATAGAGGAGGATATTTACCGGAAATGGGAAGAATCCGGCTATTTTAACCCGGATAAACTCCCCCGCTCCAAGGCAAAGGCTAAGCCTTTTTCGATTGTAATGCCGCCCCCGAATGCGAACGGCTCGCTCCATATGGGCCACGCCGTTTTCGCGACGCTGCAAGACATTATGACCAGGTATTGGCGGATGAAGGGCAAGCAGGCGCTCTGGCTGCCGGGAGCGGATCACGCCGGATTTGAAACTCAGACTGTGTTTGATAAAAAATTGGACAAGGAGGGGCGCAATCGCTTTGCGATGGAACGCGAAGCTCTTTGGCAAGAAATCTGGGACTTTACTCAAACGAACAAAAAAGTAATGGAGGGGCAGCTCCGTAAGCTGGGCGCTTCTTGCGATTGGTCACGGGAGATTTTCACACTTGACCCGAGGATAATAGAGGGCGTCTATAGCACATTTGAGAAAATGTATAAGGACGGTCTCGTCTATCGCGACTACCGGGTGGTAAATTGGTGCCCGAAACATCGCACCGCGCTATCCGACCTGGAAGTAAAATATATTGAGCGCGTTGACCCGCTTTATTACATCAAGTACGGACCTTTAACGCTCGCGACTGTGCGCCCGGAGACTAAATTCGGCGACACCGCACTCGCGGTCAACCCCAAAGACAAGCGCTATAAAAAATATATCGGACAGGAAATAGAAGCGGAGGGCATTTTGGGCAAACTTAAATTCAGAGTTGTGGGCGACGCCGCAATCGATCCCAAGTTCGGCACGGGCGTGGTTAAAGTTACGCCTGCGCACGACACGACCGACTTTGAGATCTGGAAGCGGCACGAAAAAGAAATTCCCGGACCTAAAATAATCATCGATGAGAGCGGCCGGCTCACTGGCGAGGTCGGCGAGTTCAAAGGACTGAAGGTGGCGGAGGCGCGCATCAAGGTGGCGGAAAAGATGCAGGAAATCGGAATTCTAGAGAAGGTGGATGCGGAATATAAGCACCAAGTCGCGACCTGCTATAGATGTAATTCCACCCTGGAGCCGATGCCTAAGCCGCAATGGTTCGTAAAGATGGAGCCATTGGCGAAGGAGGCCATCAAAGCAGTAGAAGCCAAAAAGATAAAGTTCTACCCCGACAATTCTAAGAAGGTCTGTTTACACTGGCTGCGCAATATCCACGATTGGAACATCTCCCGCCAGATAATCTGGGGCATCCGCATCCCGGCCTGGTTCTGCAATCCCAAGAACGAGGTTAAACGGATGGGTTTCTACTACAAAATCGTTCCCCAGGTTCTGAAGGGCAAGGCCCGGACCTACCGCTTAAACGACCACCACCTTAAAGTCGGAGATGTTATCGCTTGCGAGGATAGCCAGGCCAAGACTTTTTTTGGCCACGCAAAAATAACGGCGGTAGCGAAGAAAAAGATAAAAGATATAGTCTTACCCGACCCGATTCACGGCGGAGGATATAAGACACTAGACGAGCTGCTCACAGCCTTCCGACGCCACTACCCGCCCGACCGAGTCATAACCGGAGACACGGAAACATTGATATATGATTTTCAGTTTATCCCCTTCTCTAAAGAGAATCCTTCTGGAGGCTGCAACTATATTTATGTCGGGAATAAGGCTGTGGCCAAATGCCCTAACTGCAACGGTAATAATCTGGTTCAGGATCCAGACGTATTTGATACCTGGTTTTCTTCCGGCCAGTGGCCATACCTCACCTTGCTGGCGCAAGGCAAGAACATAAAACATGGAACCCGAAACAACAAACAAGAACTGGGGACCAGTAAGGATTTTGAGAATTTCTACCCCACGGACGTAATGGAGACGGGCTACGATATTCTCTTCTTCTGGGTTACGCGCATGATAATGCTGGGACTCTACCGGACCGGCAAGGTTCCCTTTAAAAACGTTTATCTGCACGGCATGGTGCGCGACAAGGACAGGCAGAAGATGTCTAAATCCAAAGGCAACGTGGTGGACCCGCTGGGCGTGGCGGAAGAATACGGCACGGATGCAGTGCGCATGGCAATTACGGTCGGCAACACCGCCGGCAACGACATTGTCATCTCGGAAGACAAAATCCGGGGCTATCGCAATTTTGCGACTAAGCTTTGGAATATCGCCCGCTTCGTGATGATGCAGAAAGAGAAAATTGAGGGTGCCGGAGTAACTGCGCCCAAAATGAACGCGCACGACAAGAAAGCAGTTGAGCAGGCGCACAAAGTTCGGTTGAGTATCGGCAAAAAAATAGATAATTTCCAGTTCCACTTGGGAGCGGAAGAGGCCTATCACTACATCTGGCACACTTTCGCGGACAAGATTATTGAATCCGCCAAACCGAAACTCATGAGCGAGAAGCGGACAGAGCAGGAGTCAGCCTATCTGATGCTCTTGGGAATTTTGGAGGAAAGTTTAATGATGCTCCATCCCTTTATGCCTTTCGTTACCGAACACATCTACCAACAGTTACCGGGATCAGCTAAATATTCGGAAATGCTGATGATAAAAAAGTGGTAGTCCCCGTCCTCAGGTTATACCCGCTATTTTGTGCTAAAATATAGTAAATGACCCTGGTTATTCCCCTGGTTTTAGCGCTCTTACCCGGATTTATCTGGCTTATTTTTTACCTCTCCGAGGACTCTCACCAGGAACCAAAAACCTTGGTGGCGCTAACTTTCATCGCCGGAGCCGCCTCTGCTTTCGTAGCTCTCTTCGCGCAATACTATCTTAATCAGTCCGGCATAACCGGTAGCCCTATCCGGCTAGGCGGGAGCGATAGCTTGTCTTTTAGTTTCATTTTGTCGCTTACGCTTTTCTCGGCTATAGAAGAATTATGTAAATTTGGAGCGGCATATTTGGTTCTGCGTCGGAGTAAAGAATTCAACCAACCGATTGACGCCATGGTCTACCTGGTTATAGCCGCTCTGGGTTTCGCCACCGTGGAAAACTTCGGGGTAGCCTTCCCGGGCCAAGGCAGTTCGCCTGCGCTTCAGATACTGATAGAAACCCTGGCCTTGCGCTTTATTGGAGCCACCCTGCTCCACACCTTGAGCTCCGGTCTTTTGGGCTATTATTGGGCCATGAGTATCCGCCGCTTTAAGATGCTTACCCCCCTACTCTTCGGGATACTCGCCGCCACCTTATTGCATGCCGGGTTCAACTATCTTATAATCAGGCACGAGAACGTATTTTACTCTTTAGCTTTCGTAATTCTGGCTGGATTTTTAACTTTGAATGATTTTGAAAGACTTAAGCAAAAGGCCATCTAAATAAATTTAAATAGAAAAACATGGACCCAAACGAAGAAAAATTTTTTGAAAATCTGGCGCGCGGACGCAAGGTGGAAGTGGAGATAGAAGAAGCACCGGAAGACAACGCTCCGGAAGTAGAGCTCGCCAAGGCCAGCTCTCCAACTATAACTCGCGAGAGAGCCGCAAAGAAGACGGAAGTTGAAGAACCTGTGGCCAGTGAGCCGGAAGGGCAGCTCACCATAGACGTGTACCAGACTCCAGAAGATCTGGTGGTGGAATCCGCCATAGCCGGCGTGAAACCGGAAGACATAGACATAGATGTCACTTCCGACTCGGTTACCATCCGAGGCTCCCGACACAAAGAGCATCGTATCAGAGACGAAGACTATTTCTACCAGGAGTGCTACTGGGGGCGCTTTTCCCGCTCAATTATTTTGCCCCAAGAGATAGATCCGGAAAGCGCTTCTGTTTCCTTTAAGAATGGGGTGCTAACCATACGTTTACCCAAGCTTGTCCGCCAAAAGTCCCGGAAACTGAAGATAAAATTTGAGTAAATTGACCTGCCCTCATCCTAAGCCCCGCCATTGCGGGGTTTAGAATTTTATGATAAAGTATCACCCGTTCCGAAAGACTAACTATTATAAATAAAATTATGCGCCAGTGCTTCAAGTGTGGCAAAGGATCGGTAATACGTGGTTCCCGCAGGCTCCTTAGGGGTCACTATAATCCTACCGGCACCTCCCGCAAGTATCCTAATCTGCAATATACCGATATAAACGGCTCCCGTAAGCTGGTCTGCGTGCAATGCATAAAAACCATTAGCAAGCCCGCCCGCAAGCCTAGAGTTTCTAAGCCGAAAGCCGGAAAACCAGTTAAGAAAAGCAAATAAGCAACTTCACCAAAACCCCCGCCTAGGCGGGGGTTTTGGTTTACAAAACACCCTTTTAGCCTTATTCTAATATGCGTCTTAAGCGAAAGCGGGCCCGGGCCCGTCGTAGCTTTAGCGAAGACGGGCTGTCGTATAATGGTAGTATTTGCGCATGGGGTGCGTAAGGCCCGGGTTCGATTCCCGGCAGCCCGACTAGTTCCAATCTTCATACCGAAAGGGTCGGTGTGTTTTATTGCTATAAAATCACCTAGGTCTCGTCGCCTTCGCTTCTGCGACATACCCTCTCGGCATGAAGATTTCCACAGGTTTAAGATGGGATAATGGTGCAGGCCAAAGTGTAAAATTCCACCCCATTTAATTAAGTAGATATATTCTATTGCCATAGATTACCCAAATCAAAAACCGCCTTCTTGCGAAAACGGCCTTTGTTAGTTCCACCAATATTTCCTCAGCCAAAAGCCAAGTGGGTGAGCGCAATCCCGTAGCCCAAGGGCAGGGACAATAATAGCTCTCCCTGAAAAATATTATTTGATCTGGAAATTGTGGCGGAACCGTATTTAGTATAGCATAATATTAAACGAGTCAAATATGTCCACTTTCGCCCGCAGAGCTATATTTTACGCCCTCGCCTTGGCCTTCCTCCTAATAGGCAGTTTAGCCACGCTGTATGCCATGGGCTACCGCCTGAGCTGGGAGGGCGTGCCGTCCCCCGCTAAGGTGGGCGGTCTTTATGTGCGCAGCTATCCCACAGACGTGAATATTGAACTAAATGGTAAAAAGATAAAAAACAAGTCCGGACTATTTAGCGAGGGAACTTTCGTGAGTGGTCTTTATCCGCAACCCTATCACCTTTCCCTTTCCGCGCCACTATATCGTGCTTGGCGAAGGGATATTGTGGTTAAGCCATCACTCGTAACCGAGATCAAATATGCCCTGCTAATTCCAGAAACAGCCCAAGAGGTTTATTCCGAAAACGCAGCGGAATTTTGGCCGATAGGTAAAGATTTGGCGGTGCGAGACGCTAAGCTCGGGCTTCAGTTCGCGAGCACCACTCTGCCCGGAAAAAGTATTTTGGGCTGGAGCGAAGATGGTAGAATAATCATTTTCGCCAAAGATACAAACTACTTCTGGTTTGATACCAGAACCGGAACCAGCACCGCCCTCCAGCCGCTCTTACTTAAGGCTAATCTGACCAAACCTAAAACCGTCTCCCTGGACAGCGAAAGCGGGCAGGTGGTGGTGACGAAAGAAAATTCCCTGGCTCTCCTTGATGTGCCCTCTCAAAGCATCCAAAATATAGCAACCACCACCAAAAATATAGAAATTAACAATGTCGTTTCTTCGCGCTACTGGCTGGCCTGGAGCATTTACGATAAAACCAAAGATTATTCCCAGCTTATTATCTACGACAAGCTTCTTAACAATAAGCGGGTGCTGGGAGAAAAGATTGAAGGGAAAATAAAGCAAATAAATTGGGGCACGGATGGCTTACTGGGCGTTTTGGATGGACGGGGCGAGTTTTTTACCTACTCCCCAGGCGAAGACAAGCTAACTCATATAGCAAGCGATGGACGCTATTTTCGCTTCTCTCCGAATGGAACCCGGGTGGCAGTATTTGAGAATAAAAGCTTAGAAATATTCACTTTCCGCGAGAAAGATGAGTATTGGAGGTTTAATCTGCCGAACCCCACCGGTATCAAAGAAGCCTGGTGGCACGGAGACCTTTGGCATCTTATCCTCGCCTATCCGGATAAGACTGTCCTTTTGGATTTGGAAGATAAGGCCCTCCAAAATCTAGAGACGCTTACCACCACAGGCAGAGCCTCATTTGAGAGCGAGACGGGATTCCTCTACTACAACGAAGACGGTAAAGTGTATCGCCTGGATTTAGGAGAAAAATAACTCCTACTCAGTTTCCCGGAAGACTCTAGGCAGCACAACAAAAAGACCCCCGCTCGGGGGTCTTTTTGTTTTCTAACGCTTTGCCCATTGAGGAGTCGCTCGCCAGCTCGCTCCCTGGAACCCCTCGGTTCCAGTGCTTCCGCCCCAGGGAGAGGCTCATTTCCCGCCCCTCCCCGACCCCTTTCCCCTCCTCAATGTCTAAACTAACTAAAAACCCCGCCAGAAGCGGGGTTTTTAGTTTTAACGTTTTGCCCACTGTGGAGCGCGGCGGGCTTTCTTCAAGCCGTACTTCTTGCGCTCTACCATCCTAGAATCACGAGTCATGTATCCAAAGGCTCTGAGACGCGGCCTCAGCTCTTCGTCCATCATAGACAACCCTAAAGCCAATCCGTGGCGCACAGCCTCTGCTTGAGCCATTATGCCCCCACCGCTCACTTTGGCGCTGGCGCTGATACTTTCATCCAACTTCAAAGATTCAATTGGGGCGAGAGCCGTTTTAAGCAAACGCGGGACGGTGAAAAATTCCGCAACCGGCTTGCCGTTTACCGTAAGTCCGCCCTTGCCCTTTTGAACCTTGACTCGCGCGATCGCGGTCTTGCGACGGCCTACGCCTTCAAAGTATTTTCCGGAATGAGTTTTAGCTGCTGTTTTCTCCATATTTTTAATCAACGAAAATCAGGTTATTCATGCGACGGCTGGTTAGGAAGTTGCGAGGCAACATTTTGCGCACCGCTCGTTGGATTGTCTTTCTGGGGTCCTTTTCTTTCATCTCGCGGTAGGTTGCCTCCTTGATTCCACCCACGTAGCCGGTATGCCGATAATAAATCTTCTGATCCGCCTTGCGTCCGGTCACAATAACGTCCGCGTAATTTTTAAGATAAACCTTATCGTCCGAAACCGCGTTCGGCTTGTAGTCCGGACTGTTCTTGCCTTGTAAAATAAGCGCTATCTCGGTAGCCAAACGGCCCAGAACTTTTCCCTTCGCGTTAATGTGATGTTCTCTCATGTTTTTATACAAGTTCTATAATCGCTAAGCGGGTGCCGTCCCTTTTTCTAACCTTACCGGATTTAACAATGCGCAGATAACCGCCCTTGCGCTCCGCGTATTTGGGAGCAATTTCTTCAATCAGCTTACCCACCAGCTTTTTGTTCTGTAGGTCCGCCAGAAGCTGCCGACGCGCCGAGAGGGTCTGTTTCTTGGCGATGGTTATCATTCTTTCCGCCTGGGGTCGAATAGCCTTGGCTCTAATCTCAGTAGTCTCCATTCTACCCACCCTTAAGAGTGCCACGACAAGTCCGCGCATAAAAGCTCTGCGCGGTCCGGTCTTCCTATGAAATTTCTTACTGGTTTCTTTGCCGTGTCTCATGTTGTTGATTAATACTTGCTGCTATCTACTCACTACTTACTGGACTTCTTTGCCTTCTTTTTGGGCTTCTCTTCCTCCGACTTGTGGGCTGCTTCAAAATCCTGCACTTCCACTCCGAAGATCTTCTCAAAGTGATCCTTTAGTATGCTCGCGGTCTTGTGAAGTGCGCTCGACGGGCTCACTGTGCCATCTGTTTCTATTTCCAACCGCAAACGGTTGTAATCAGTGCGATCTCCCACGCGCATATTGTCTACCGTAAAATTAACTCTTGTAACCGGTGAGAAAAATGCGTCTACGCCGATCATGCCAATCGCGAGCTTTTCCGCTTTACGGGACTCTACCGCGGAATAACCCAATCCTCTTTCCACTGTGAATTCCGCTTCAAAATCAGCGTTCTTTTCGGTTAGGGTCGCGATAACCTGCTCTGGATTTATCAGCTCCACGTTGGAGTTAAGTCCGATATCGGAACCCTTAACCTCGCGCGCGCCCTTAACCTTTACTAAAAGAACTTGCGGCTCATCCGAGAAGCAGCGAAAACGCAGCTTCTTCATATTTAAAGTTAATTCCACCACATCCTCTTTAACACCCGGCAGAGTAGTAAACTCGTGGGCGGCATTCTTTATTTTTACGTAAGTTACGGCCGCGCCCGGAAGGGACGATAAAAGCGCGCGTCGCAAAGCGTTGCCGACGGTAAGACCGTAGCCAGCATATAGACCTTCTATTTCAAAAACACCTTTCTGCGCCTCTTCTGAGACCTTCTTAATATTCAAACTAGAACTAAGTAGTGCGTATTCCATTGTTTTTTATTTGCTGAAAGATTCTACCACTAAGCCAATCTCGAACGGGGGCTCCATATCGGACGGGATCGCGATGACCTTGCCCTCTATTTTGCCTGGATCGACTTGTAGCCAACCAACTGGTTCATATTTCTTGAGCGACTCTTTAATATTTTTGAAATGCACGTGCTCCAAAGACTCCTTGCGAACCCCGATGGTCTGACCATTTTTAACCTCAAATCCAGGCGAAAAAACCTTTTTACCATTCACTAGAATGTGCCCATGGCGAACCAGCTGGCGGGCCATAGAACGAGAAGGCGCAAATCCTAAACGAAAGACGGTGTTGTCCAGACGAGACTCCAAGGCGCGCACAATCAGTTCTGAAGTAGAGCCGGTCTGTTGCTCCGCCTTTCTGAAAATCTGGCGCAAGGTTTTCTCGGTTATACCGTAACTCACCTTGCACTTCTGCTTCTCCATCAGCTGAAGGCCGAAGTCAGAAAGGGCCTTGCGGCGACGGCTCTGACCATGCACTCCCGGTTTGTATGGCTTACGAACCATAGCGCACTTAGGCGAAGAACAACGCTCCCCTTTTAGCTGGAGACGTACGCCCAATGCTCTTTCTTTTCTTTCTTTAGGACCTCTTACCATATTAGTTAAATAATTTTATACTCTGCGAACTTTTTTGGGCCTGGGACCGTTATGTGCTATCGGAGTAACATCTCTTATGACCGCGACATTAAAACCTTGGTTAATAAGCGAGCGCACGGAAGAATCTCTGCCTCCGCCGATGCCCTTTACCCAAACCTCTACATTGCTAATTCCATAACTTTTCATCTTTTCCCCCACCACCGAAATTATTTTGGAAGCGGCAAACGGAGTTGCCTTTTTGGGTCCGGAGAACCCCAAGGACCCGGCGGACGCCCAGGTCAAAACATTGCCCTTGGTATCCGTGACCGTTATGACCGTATTGTTGTAGGTCGCGTTAACATAAACCCGCCCGGTTTCAATATGTTTGGACTTCTTGGAAGAAACCGGCTTCGCCGCCGCTTGATCTGCGGCGCTCGCCTTCTCTCCTGAAATTGTAGCTACTTTCTTTTTTCCCATAGAAATATTACTTCAAATCAACCTTTCTCTTTCCGCTACCGGCCGTTTTTCTAACATTGCCTCGGATAGTTCTGGAATTGGTGCGGGTGCGCTGTCCGCGGGCGGGCAGGCGGCGACTGTGGCGCGTACCACGGTAGGCCTGCAGTTCCTTCAGGCGCTGAATATTGCGCTTGATAATCTGTCTTAGCTCGCCTTCAATCTGACAGTTCTTTTCCATCCAACCCTTAAGTTTGTTTAGGTCCTCCGCGGAAAGATCTTTGGCGCGGACATCCGGACTAACTCCGGTCTCCTTGAGCGCCTTGCGGCTCAGGGTCAATCCTATGCCGTAAAAATAAGTCAGAGCTATTTCTGCTCTTTTATTGTCCGGGATGTTAACGCCTAAAAATCTCATGCCAGTTTAGATTAATTTAAAATTGGTAATTGAACTATCCCTGTCTCTGCTTGTGCTTGGGGGTCTTGCAAATAACATACAGGCGGCCGCGACGCTTAACCACCTTACAGGCCTGACATCTTGTTTTGATTGAGCTTCTTACCTTCATTGTTGATTAGTATTTAGTGATTAGTCTTTAGGACTTAGGAGATTCTTTGCTTCTACGTATTTAACAGCTAAGTTCTAACTACTAACGACTATAGCCTTCTGTTAATCCTACCTCGCCCACCGTCCGGACTCATTTCTAAGGACACCCTATCTCCGGGCAAAACCCGAATGCGATGCAATCGCATTTTACCGGAAAGATGCGCCAAAAGGGTCTGTCCGTCTTGAAGCTTGACCCGAAACATGAGCCCGGGCAACGCTTCCTCTACAATCCCCTCTGCGCGCGCTAAACTAGCTTTGTTATTACCGTTCATATCTTAAGACAAAGCTTTCCGCCCATCGATATGACCGTAGATTTAACATAAAATAAAAAGCCAGGAGGTAAACCTCTCATATCAACTAGCGGGAAAATTATAAGCAAAACATGGCCCATTTGTCAATCTCTGGGCTTCCGCTCCTTGGCCCTAGTCGCTTAAGATATTGATTCTACCCAAATTACTCGGCAGATTACTGAGCCATACTGGCCAAACACCCACTCTCCCAGACGCGAGTCCAGGCAAGCCCTGAATGGAGCTCTCTGCTTCCTTAATGGTCTTGCCTACCAATTGGCTCTTAAACGCATCTTTATCAAAAGCCGCAGCGAGCGTTCCCTTCGCGGATAAATTGAATTTTAACTCCCCTTTTTCGTAGTTCGGCTTTATCTCCGAATAGCTCTTCTCCAAGCTACGGAAAGACGACTCGTATTCCGTACCGGATGCCAATAAATCCGCTCCCGCCAATCCTTTGAGCAGCTCATCCAAGGCGCTTTCTTTAAATCCTACGAGCTCCACCTCCGCCTCCCCAAAGACGCTGAACGCTCCACTGTCATTGGTTTCCTTCTTCACCGTCATCTTATTAACCTTAAAAGAAGAAGATCCATCCAGAACCTTATAATCTTTAATTTGCTCCGATAAAATATTGCTTTCCAGGCCGGTCCTTAATATCTCCGTCATTCTTTCTTCCGCGCTCTTTATATCCGCTTCGGTCGGCACGGCTTTTTCCCCCACGAAACCTCCACTTAAAGCGGTTTCAATTTGACCGTAAAAACCCTCATATTTGGGCGTGCCCTTAAATCCCGGAATGGTCAACTTGGAGGTAGGACCAACATTATATTCTGCCCCCGCGCGGTCCGCGGTAACGACAGCCTCCGTGCTCGCTGGGATTATCTTGCCATCTTTAATCTGGGCCCCAGGCACCAGAACCTGGCTGTCCAAGCGGAAAATCTTACCGTCTGGCGTGGAGAATCTTGTGGTCGCGACCAGAGTTTGCTTCTCGGAACTGTAGGCGTTTACTATTTTTATCTTACCGCTGGCTTTCTGGTTTACCACCGACCGTCCAGTCGCCGGAAATAGTTGAGTTAGGTTGCGTTTATCATGAAAAACTTCCGCGGGAATGCTCTTGGATATCAAATCCACCCTGGGAACGTTTTTGCTTGCGGTAATAGCGCTCGCATATTGCCACTCAATTTGCTTAAAGCTAATCGCTATATTCGCCTTAGAGAAGTACGCCCCGGTCGCCCAGACCCCTCCCCCCACCAAGACTATAACTATGGAGAGAATAACCAGCCATTTTATTCTGGACTTGGTCTTGCGTTCTTTTTTCTCTTGCAACTCCCAATCGTCTTCCGAGGAGGTTTCTTCCGCTTGCTCTTCTTTGTATTCCCAAGTCTCTTCTGTCGTGTTGCTTCGTGACTTTGCGGTAAAGAACCTGTCTTCCGCTTCTTGTATCTTTTCTTCTTCTCCTATTTCTCGTCTGACGTTTAGAGTGACTTTGGGTCCGCTTTGTCTGGGAATAACACTAGACCTGTTGCTCCTGTCCCGCGCCCCGCCGGGGACAATGTCCGAGATGGAGCGGGCAGGACCGTTAAAAAGCGGGTGCTCATTAAAAAGACCACTTGCTTCCGCTAAGGCCAGAACTTCATCGTCCACGGACTCAACCGATACCTTCCGTCCGGCCGCCTCCGCCTCTCTCTTTAATAAATTAAAATTGCGGGGAGTTTCTTTAAGCTTGGAATGTTTGGGTACAACTAAAACTATCTCTGGGTCTGGCTCGTAGAGCATCTTGTCCACCACTGCCGCGACATCATCGTTTTTATTTATAGAGATCTTTTTCATCCCGTAGGTTGCTAGGAATAAACCTCGCTTAATTTATTTGAAATCGACTTTAATATCATGATCATAATTGATCCGCGTACCGCTCGAGCCTTAGGCAACAGACGGGATTCATTGTTTTGCGCAGTTATAAATACATTTTACACCAATTTTCAAATTTTTTCCCCTGCTTTCCATATTCCAACTTCTATCTTCTAGATTTTAGTTTCTAACCACTCTTATATTTGCGCGCCTAGCCAGTTCAGGTGTCTTTTTAGCCAACGATTCACGGTAGAATCACTGCGGTCGTAGTAATATTCCCAAAATGGCGCGAGATATCTCATGGTCTGCGAAACAGAGATCGGCCAACCTTCTTCGTCTATTGAAAAACCGAAGTGTTTGGCCAACTCTCCCACCGACACCTCCTCAATGCTAAGCTTGCCCCGACGCAAGGGCATCTCCATAAAAAGAGGCAGGGGCGAATCTACGTAAACTTGGCCGCGAGGGTGGACGCTGTCTATCGCCTTCATTAAGGATATTCTGACTGGCTCCATGGACTTACGCACAGTCTTTGAGCCGCGCTCGGACATCTTTGATTTCAAGAAGAGATGGTATATGCGATGCGCAACTCCGCTGTCTACTCCCCACTCCTTAGTTAAGGCTTGCGCGATAGAAAGAGAGCTCCATTTTAAGGGATGCCTTGTGAATATTTGTCCGACCGGAGAAGGTTCCATAATGAGACAAATAGACCTCTGCTCACCCAAGTATAGGAGACTAAGGGGAGATTTATGATCTCGCGCTAAAACTGCTAGTTCTGCCCGGGCGGTTTCGGTGAAATAGAAATTGGGCTTGTTCTTAAGTATGCTTTTGACTCCATCCAACACGGAGCGAACCGTAAGCGTCAGCTCTAGCACGGCCTCCACTTTGCGAGCGGAAAATTCCAGCGGGTTTAGCACGTGGTGACCGTCAATTTTGAAATTGATCACCCTACTGCCAACCAACACTACGTCCAAGTCGTCCATCTCTAAATATCTACCAGCCTCTTGGCGGCATTGATTAAAAACCCTGCCCACCGCTTGAGATAAAAGATTTTCCAGCTCCGGAGCGGCCAGAGGTTCTTCTGGGTTTTCCCTATTGAGCGCGACTGGTATGGTCGCCGTATAAGACAGGCTGGAATCGGCGGCGACAATCACATTCTTCACTAAGTGTTTTAAGTCGGTGCGAGCGGCAAGATTGGTCCAGCTGGTATCTTCAAAATATCTCCGCGCATATATTTTTTTATCCGCGCTTAAACCCAAAAGTAAGCCGTTTATTCGTTCCGGCGAGACTTGCAAGATCAAAAAACTTTCTTTTGGTTTCCAGAAACGCAGAGGCTTCACGCATATATTCTATCACGACCATACTCAATAAAGTACCCGGATAAATTTTTTGCTATTTACAGTTGAAAATGCGAAACTTGATATACGTTAGATGGACCGACCCAAGATGCACAAAGTTCCATGGATGGCCCTGTTTTTCGTTCTGGGGTTGTCTTTGGGAGCCCTTGCCGGAATTAATATCGGGAGCAAAAACAAGGGCGGAATAGATAGGCTCATCAGACAAAACAGTTCGGAATATAAATTCACGAATCCTATTTTAGATTGCGATACGGGCGAGAACTTGGCCCGCGAGCCTTTTTTAGAAGACTTCTCTGTTAAATCTATAAGCAACTTGGCCCGCGATATGAATATCGCAGAGTTTTCGGTTTATTTCAGAGACCTTAATAATGGACCGTGGCTAGGAATAAATGAAGGCGTCCGCTTCATGCCGGCCAGCATGTTCAAGGTTCCATTATTAATGTCCTATTTAAAAGAGTCGGAGCTTGATGCCTCCTTGTTGAAAAAGGAGATAAAAATCACGCCCGAGGATGTTAGAACTTCCCTTGCCGAAAACATAACGGAGGCGGGAGGCGCCCAAGAAGGGAAAACTTATTCTATTGAGGAGCTGTTGGAGAATATGATTTTGAAGTCCGACAACGTATCCACGAACGCCCTAACCAGAAACTCTTCCGTGCAAGATGTTCTGGACACTCTGGATAAAGTCGGGGCGTATTTTGAAAGAAATGGCAACAACGTAACGATCTCCGTGAAAAATTATGCCGCTCTATATCGTGTACTCTTTAATTCTTCCTATTTAAACCGAACCACTTCGGAATCTGCACTCAAAATGCTTAGCGAAACTAAATTTAATGATGGACTGGTTTCTGGTGTCGCCAACCCTAAGATAAAAGTAGCTCACAAGTTTGGGGAGAGAGTAGACAATAGTCTTACAAACCCGGTTCAGATACACGACTGTGGAATAGTATATTATCCCGAAAATCCGTATCTCTTGTGTGTCATGACTAGGGGCAATGATATGACCCGACAAACCCGTTTCATATCAGAAACCTCGCGACTGGCATATCGTGCGATGTATAAACAATTCCCCTTGTCTATTAGCATTACTACCCCCTAGGTTTTAGAGTGGCCAGATAAATTCTATCTCTAAATCGGGAGACAAAAATCCAACCAGCCTGCCGATCTCCCCTTCCGCGCTCTTTCGCGCCAGACTTTTTACTTCTTGAGACGTGGCCGCAGTCTTTACCCCTTCTTTTAATTGCCCCAAAGCTTGATTGTAGCCATCGTCACTGTCCAAAACCATCTTCAATATACCCTGGTCGTTTTTAAGGCTTATTGCTCCAGCCAGCTCCACGCTCTGAACCTCTATCTCCGGCAAGTTAATTTTAGCTTTCCTACCCGACACAATAACGTCCTCAGGTTTTAGCTTCATTAAGTCTATGCCCAAGCCAACCTTCATAAGGGCGCTCGCGGTAATAAGCTGACCCCAGGCCAAATCTTTCCAAAATGAGCCGGTGCGATTGTCTATAGTCACCTTCTGGTCGGCAGTATAAGTTTCGGTAACTAGAAATCCCCTGCTCTGCAGGCTCTGCAAAATAGTCTGAGAATTTATCTGGACCTTATCTTGCGACGGTCCGAATATCAGATAACTAACCCAAGCTCCGCCTAAGAAGATTAGGATTACGAGAGATATGAGTATTATATTTTTCATCTTTCAATCTCCCCGTTATTTATTATTGGTTATATATTATTAGTTATTTACATCCCCCACCCCCGCCTTAATTCTGCGAATTCCAGCCGCCACCGCCTCTTCTTTAATAATTCTAAACTTACCAATTTCTCCCGTATGGGTCACATGCGGACCGCCGCAAAATTCCCGGCTAAAAACCTCTTGGGTTTTCGGGTCCCAAACCGTATAAACGCTCACCGTATCCGGATACTTCTCGCCGAACACTCCGATGGCGTTTAACTTACGCGCCTCTTCTAATGGCATAATTTCTTTTTTGACTTCGTAGTCACGCGCAATGACGTCATTTACAATCTTTTCCACTTCTTTCTTTTGCTCCTCAGTCATTTTCTCGCCATGAGTAAAATCAAAACGGGTACGCTCTTCTGTAATATTGGAACCCTTCTGCCAGACGCTCTCACCCAGCACCTTGCGCAAAGCTGCGTTCATTAAGTGCGTTGCCGTGTGTAGTCTGACCACTTTTTCGGAACTATCCGCGAGTCCTCCTTTAAAAACCCCAGCGGAAGCGGTTCGGGAAAGCTCCTGATGCTTTTTGAACTCCTCTTGAACCTCATCCTCGTCTATATACACCCCTCTCTCCTTGGCTAGCTCCTTGGTAAGCTCCCAAGGGAAACCATATGTCTGATGAAGATTGAATGCATCTATTGCGGTTATTCCCTTAGAAAAAGTCTTTTGGATTTCTTCTGCTCCGCTTCCAATGAGATCGCTAAATTTATCTATTTCTTCTCTTAGAGTGGTTTCTATAAAGACTTTATTTTGTTTAAGCTCGGGATAACTTTCAGTTAGAGAATCCAAAACAACGCCGAACCAGGGAGCATTAAGATCAAGTAGCTTCGCGAACATTACGGCTCGACGCACGAGTCTTCGCAACACGTACCCTTGACCCTTATTAGACTGCACCACTCCGTCGTTGGCTAAAAATATAGCCGCGCGCGCATGATCTAGCACCACCCTCAGCCTACGGATATCTACACTCCCTGATATAACGCCAGACTTTACTAGGGAGCGGCTAATATTAGCAAACACATCTATTCCAAAAATATCTGGCGTTCCGGTTAGAACCATCGCCATTCTTTCTAAGCCTCCCCCGAAATCCACGTTGCGCTGGGGCAATTTTTCAAAACTACCATCTTCTTTTTTGCGATACTCCATAAATACGGAGTTACCAATCTCAATAAACCGCCCGCAATCACAGTTGGGATGGCAATACTTACCGAACTCCGGCTTATGCATCGCTCCACTCGGATCAAAATCGTAGAACATCTCCGAATCCGGTCCGCCCGGTTCACCCACGGGCATCTTGTCCGGGGCGCCAGAACGGCTCCACCAGTTTTTTTTCTGATATCCAAAAATCCGTTCGCCCGGTTGCATGCCCCGCTCGGAGGCAGCTTCTTCGGTTACCATCTCGGCATACTTGGCATCTTTTATTCCCTTCTCGCCAAAAAGCTTCTGCCAAATGGCGATAGAGTCCTCATCTTTAGGAACTCCCTCCGCACCACTCCAAACTGATACATATAATCTTTGCGGGTCAATTTTTAGGACATCTGTTACAAATTCAAAAAACCAGGGCAGCTGCTCTTCCTTCCAATAATCACCCAGGGACCAGTTGCCCAGCATTTCAAAGAAGGTGGTGTGGCGATTATCTCCAACTTCCTCTATGTCTTCCGCCCTAAAACTCTTTTGGGAGTTCGCAAGACGTTTGCCTAAAGGATACTCTTGGCCCAAAAGATAAGGGATTAGCGGTTGCATTCCGGAGCTCGTAAAAAGAGTGGTGGGGTCATTCTCCGGCACCAAGGACGCGGAAGGGATTACCCTGTGTCCCTTACTCTTAAAAAATTCCAGATATTTCTGCCTAATCTCGTTTACCGTCATCATGCTCTCTATCTTATGGAAAAACCGCCAGATATTCAAATAAACAGCTGCGCCCGGGGAACTTCACCCGGGCGCGATGCTTGCATTGCTCTCCACGCTCTAGCTCTTGGCTGGCGCGACGCGGTTGGCCAGCCACTCCCAGAAGCGATCCATCCGCCGCTTCGGGAGATTGAGATCCCTGACTCTCTCCGCCAGCCTCAAAGGAATGTTGAGGATGGCCCAGATTCCGTCTGTGGGGTTTTCCATCTCCATCAGCATCTCCCACAGGATGGCCACGATGAAGGCCACGATGAAGACCAGTATCAGGTTCCAGTTGTAATTGGAGACTGGAAAGCTGATTGAGAGCAGGTTGGTCGCTGCCCCGGTAACTCGCAGGACGTACTTCACCGGCGGAGGATTGGCCTGCTTGTGGATGAGCCTCACGAACTCGTCGTCCTCGCCCAGCTCGAAGGCATCGATCATCTTGCTCCAATTTTCCGAACTCTGGAAAACCAACAAGAAGACTGCAAGCGCACCGTGTATCGCGCCAACCCACTGCAGGTGAGTGTTTTCCACCATGGACACGATTGCGGGCGGGTAGTACTGCTTCGTCCAAATCATGATGTGCCATAAGATGATAACGATCGCGCAGCTGAAGAGCGGCTGCACGAAGAGGCGGCACAGAGATATGACTCTTTGCCAGTTTTTCCCGCCGTACAGACCAACTTCGGCGTAGCGGAATTTCGGCTCCACGGCTCCTCCTAAGATTGGGGTGGCAGATTCAAAGACTCGAGACCACACGGCCCCGATTTCTGACCACTTTATATAATCAAATTATAATTAAGTCAAGCTATCAAAACCTTCCAACGCCTTAGCTTTGTGATGGTCGCGGATCTTCTCTAGTGCCTTAGCTTCTATCTGTCTGATACGCTCGCGAGTAACACCGGAAACCTTACCCACCTCTTCTAGGGTGTGGCTCACGCCATCCTCTAAGCCGAAACGCATTTTCAAAATGTTCTGCTCGCGCTCGGTCAGATCTATCATTATTTCTTTGAGTAAGTCGCGCAAAAGAGCGTGTGCCGCGAGCTGAGAAGGAGTGGTTGTCTTCTCGTCCGGAATGAAGTCGGATAGAGTGGAATCCTCCTCATCTCCTACCGGCGCCTCAATTGATAAAACTTCTTGGGAAATTTTTTGGATATGCAAAACCTTGTCTACGTCCAGACCCATTTCCGCGGCAATTTCTTCCGGCAGTGGCTCTCTGCCCAGCTCCTGTATCATCTGACGCCTGGCCTGCGCGTACTTAGAGATAGTCTCTACCATGTGGACCGGAATACGAATAGTGCGAGACTGGTCCGCTAGGGCGCGCGTAATCGCCTGGCGAATCCACCAGGTTGCGTAGGTTGAGAACTTAAATCCCTTGCGATAGTCAAATTTTTCCACCGCGCGGGATAAACCAATATTACCCTCCTGGATTAGGTCTAAAATAGAAAGGTTGGGGGTGCGGTTGGCGTAGCGCTTGGCGATAGAAACCACTAGGCGCAGGTTGGCTTTCATTAACTTTTGTCTCGCCTCCTCGTCGCCGGCATCCGAGCGCTTGGCCAAGTCTCTCTCTTCTTGTTTGGTTAAGAGAGGCGTCTTGCCGATTTCCTTCAAATACACCTGCACCGCGTCCGGAGTGCCACGCTCCAGACTCGCCAAATCCGCCAATTCGGATTCGGTCGGCTCATCCTTCTCCTCCACTTTTATTAAACCCTCTGTCTCAATTACTTTTATATTTGCTTTCTCTAGGCGATCATAGACCTCGTCCAAAAATGAAACGTCCTTTTCTATATCGGGAAAGAAATAAAGGATTTCGTTGTCGGTCACAAATCCGCGCGGACGGCCGCGCTCAATCAGCTCTTCTAGAGCCGCCGTGTCTATTTTACCCTTACCCTTTTTCTCCCCCTTCTTGCCGGACTTTTTTAGCGGCTTCTTCTTGTGAGCAACCTTCTTGACCTTCTTCGCCTTCTTTATTTTTTTGGCAACTTTCTTAACCGCCTTCTTCGTTTTCTTAATAACTTTTTTCGCAGATTTCTTCTTTTTTAATACCTTTCTTATCTTTCTAACCGGCTTGGTCTTCTTTTTATTTTTCTTCTTCATTTTGTTTGTGTCTTTTTGTTTCCCGTCTCCTACTGCCCACCACTATCTACTTACTAATTATTAATATGTCGGCAACCCCCTTACCTCCTCCATCGCTTTTTGCATCGCCGCTTCGTCGCCTCTCGCTTCCGCCTGGCGGATAACCTGAGTCAGTTCCTTGCGACGTTCCTTAGAATATTCGCGAACCAGGTGCTCTTTTAATTCGGAAATTTCGCTTTCCGAGAGCTCCTCTGAACGCAATACTATCAAATTCAAAACTCCATCCAGCCTTAAATCTTCCGAGCGTCTTTGCCCTGCCCGCAATAAGTCTAAAACCGGCTCGTAGCCGGACGCGAGGCACTTGGCGGATTCGCCCAAGAATTCAAACTTGTTTAATGCCAGCATAGCAGATAGCAGTCTTTGGCTCAATAGCTCCCAGCGCGTAATCGGCAAAATCGGCTCGGCAGGCGGGTTCTCTTTGATTGCCTCCTTGCCGACACCTTCTTGACTGGGCTTACCAGAGATTCCTTGCATCTCCGCGCGCAACGCCTCCTCGTCTGCTCCGATTTTCTTGGACAACTCCTTTAGCCAGTAAGAGCGCTCTACCGGGCTCGCAATGTGAGCTAATTTTTGAAGCGCGCCCCGCACTCTTCCCAAGACCTCTCTGTCTCCCAGATTTACCGGACCGGTTAAACCGTAGCGCAAAAAATAAAACTCCGGGGCGGGGCGGGCATTCTTGACCGTTTCCTTCAAAAACTCTGGTTCTGCCTGGGCGGCCTCCGCCGGATCCTTATATTTCCCCAGCGAAAGAACTTTAACCTGGAAATCGTTTGCCTCCGCGAGCTCAATCGCCCGTTCTCCTGCCGCGAGCCCGGCCGCGTCGCTATCAAAACTTACCACCAACTTTTCACACATCCTTTTTAGAACCCGTAGATGGTCCGGAGTGAGCGCCGTGCCAGAACTGGCGAAAACATTTCTGACGCCGGTTTGATAGCTCATCAGAAAGTCCATCTGTCCTTCTACTAGAAACGCCTCGCCCGCGTCTCGAATCGCGTCCTTACTCTTCCAGAACCCGTATAGTAATTTGGACTTATTGAAAATTGGAGTTTCGGGACTGTTCACATACTTCCCGGTCTGGCCATTATCTAACTGGGGCAATATCCTACCCGTAAATCCCACCACCTTGCCCAGATGATTATGTATTGGAAACATTATCCTGCCCCGAAAGCGATCAATCTGCGCTCCCCGGTCGGTCTTGAAAGAGAGACCGGCCTGAACCATATCTTCCGGCCGATAATTCATATTCAAGAGGTGGAAGGTCAACGCTTCCGGCTTGTTGGGTGCCCAGCCTATTTCAAACTCATTTATAGTCTCTTGTTTTAAGCCCCGCTCCGCGAGATATTTTTTCGCCTCTTGGGAATTCTCCAACTCTTTGCGGAAAAATTCTTTGGCTAATTGATTTAGCTCATATAAGAGTCCGGTATATTTATATTCCGCGGGGTTAAGCCTGCGCAGTTCAATTCCGGCTTTGTCCGCCAGAATGCGCAACGCTTCTCCGAACTCCACGTTCTCATAGCGCATCGTGAAACTGAAAACATCCCCGCCGATGCCACAGCCGAAACAATGCCAGGACTGGCGTTCCGGAGAAATCATAAAGGAGGGAGTCTTCTCTTTATGAAATGGACAATTAGCCTTGAAATTCTTACCAGCCGGCTGGACCGTCAGGTAACCGCGCAAAAATTCTACAATGTCCAGCTTTTGCTTTATTTCTTCAACTGGAGAGAGGGTCGTCATGTCGCTTGGATTTTATGCCACAAAGACTAAGCCGACAAGACCCCGCAAAATATGCGAGAAAAACAGCTAGCTACCGTTATTGTGCGCCTCTACCTCCTTTAGTAACTTGCCCAAACCATCCCGAAAAGACTGGAGGCCCGCTCCCTGTCCTTTTGAGAAATCAAGCATAAACGGAAGTGGCATGCCTGATTTTATTTCAAAATTATTCTCACCATTCGCCAGGCTCGTCACGTATTCCCTCCCATCAAACTCGTTAAATTTTTTTATCTCAACTGATTCCGCGGACACAAAGCCAAGCGCTTCCCTTAGCTCGCTGGAATTAAATACTTGCTCTACTGGGGTTGGCGGAAAATCTATTTTTTCAGGCATACGAAGATTATACATCTAATACCGAACCCACAAAACGACCCCCAGAGAGCTTCCACATTAGGTCTGGAGTAAACCCTTCTTTTATTATAGAATCACGAAGCTATAAGACCGTGGACAAAATTCTTAACGTATCCAATCTCGGCGTCACTCTGGACGGTAAACAGGTTCTAAAAAACCTGTCTTTTGACCTGGAACGTGGCAGCACTCTGGCTATTATCGGACCGAATGGTTCCGGAAAAACAGTTTTACTTAAGTCCCTTTTAGGAATTTTGCCACACTCCGGAAAAACGGCGTGGGCTCCGGATGCAAGAGTAAGCTACGTGCCACAAAAGATAGACGCCGACATCCACCTGCCGATGACGGCAAAGAATCTCATCAGCGCCAAGGCAGATGTTCAGAATATCAAAGACTCCGACGTAAACGATATTATTTCCCGACTTAAAATATCTTCGGCAGTACTAAACACTCCCATCGGACATCTCTCCGGAGGGCAATTTCAGAAAGCTTTGATTGCCTTTGCGATGGTAGGCAAACCGAACGTGATACTGTTCGACGAACCGACTGCCAGTCTGGACCAGCTCGCGGAAGAGCACGTTTACGATTTGATGCACGAGCTTAAGACCAAAGACGGCATATCCATAATATTGGTATCCCATGAACTGAGCATCGTTTACCGCTACGCCGACCAAGTGCTGTGCCTGAATAGAGAAGGCATCTGCTTCGGCCCGCCGGAACAGGCTCTCACGTCCGAGATGATCAGTAAACTATACAGCCCGGACCACGCTCTGCATCATCACGGTCAACACGAATAAAAAATAAAATGATGCTATACGATCAAGCCTTACCCCTTATCTTAGCGCTTATCGCTGCCGCGGCCGCGGGACTAGTCGGCGCGTTCGCGCTTATGAAGCGAACCATTCTAGCGGGTGACGTTATGTCTCATATCGCCATTCCCGGATTGGGACTGGCCCTGCTTTGGAAAATAAATCCCCTGTTTGGAGCGGGACTGACACTTCTTTTGGGAATACTGATAATCTGGCAGCTGCAGAAGAAAACTAGCCTGACCACGGAAGCGGTTATCGGCGTGATATTCGCGAGCTCCGTAGCCCTGGGCGCGCTCCTCATAAACTCCACCGAAGAACTAATCGATGCTCTCTTCGGCGGATTCGGAAAATTATCGTCGGCGGAATTCTGGTTCGGCAGCTTGGTCAGCCTCTTTATCATCTTCGCGCTCTGGCAGCTGCGGCACAAGCTTATCCTCACGCTTTTTTCTCCGGACTTGGCCGCATCCGCTAAAGTCAATGTAGACCGGGTAAATCTTTGGTTCCTGCTTCTCTTCGGGCTCGCCATATTAGTAAGTCTTAGGTTCTTGGGCGCGCTCCTAGTGGGATCGCTCATAATCATTCCGGCTGCTACCGCTCGCCAACTCACCCACTCTCTTAATAGATTCTTGGTTCTGTCTTCGCTGCTCGGAATAGTAGCTATGGTTCTGGGATATTTGATAGCAAGCACATACTCCTTGGAATTGGGCGCTACAGTAGTGGTAGTAGCAACCGGCTTATTTATTCTGAGCCTGCTTAAACCTCATAGATAGAAGTTAGAAGTTAACAGGGATAAATTACACTACAAAATGAAAACCGCGCATACAACTTTCAGCTACCAGACCAAAGAATCTTTAGAGATAATAGACTTGACCGACCAGGTTCTAGAATTTATCGGCAAGAGCGGAATAAAAAACGGATTAGTGAATGTCCAAACGCTTCACACCACCACCGGTCTTTTTCTGAATGAAAACGAGCCTCTCTTCTGGCAAGATTTAAAAAAGCATATTGAAGAAGTTGCTTCCCGGGAGAAGGAGTACGGTCACGATAATTTTGATATCCGCACCGTGAATGTCTGCGACGGGGAGTGCGCCAACGGCCACGCCCATTGCAAAGCAGTCCACTTTTCCGGAAATGTCACTCTTAATTTAATTGACGGGAAGCTTCAACTCGGCACCTGGCAGAGAATTTTATTCATAGAGCTGGACCAAGCCCGGCCCCGCAAAGTGCAAGTTTTAGTTTTGGGAGAATAGGGGTTTCCATATTTGCCAACTTTTCTGGTTGTGATATTTTAGCGCTAGGTCCCAACAGACTGGAGGAGCGCATGACAAGCGTCACGGCGGCGAACGGAATCGATTGCGGCAAATGGGAGTGGGCCGTCGTCCTCACGACGATCCTCGCCCTGCTGGCGGCGATCTGGGGCGGCTGGTGGCTCATGTCCTCAGGCTGGCCAAGCGCCAGTCCGCAAGACCAGGCCACGGGGCGCGCATTGACCTGGATCTTGGTGATGCCATTGCTCTGCCTCCTCGCCAATCTGGCCGGGAAGCTCAAGCGGCGCAAGCCACGCACTTCCGCGCTGGAGGTCTACGCGATAGTCATCGCGATCGGCTTCTTCCTCGGAAGCGTGGGCGGGCCCTGCCTCGCCCTGCTTCACGCCATCATGTCCTAGGCTAGCGACAAGCCAGCCTCGGACCCGAACTGCACGGCTCGCCGGAATTAGTCCCGGTGAGCCGTTTGCATTTTAGTTTTTAAACCTCTATTCCAAAATTCCGCAGAGCGCTACATCTCAATACTAATAATTCCCTTCCCCGCCTTGCCGATCATGTATCCACTATATCTGGGCAGCTCTGGAAGACTTATACCCAAGTCCGCATCCGGCTGGGAAAACAATATTTTAGTGGAGTATTTTTTCCGGATAATCTCCGGCATTAATCGGGATAAGTCTATGTCTCCGGAGAGAATCACTTTGTTATTATCTGCCAGTAAATCCCAAAGTACCGGATTTAAGGTTGCTTCGAAATTTTTTATAAAAATTACCCGCTCGCTTATGTCCGGCAAGCTTGTAATCAAATCGGAGCACATCTCGCTGTCTCCGCTTTTTACAACAACCGCCCGATACTGCGATAGCTCAGAAATTTTTTCCATATCCTGAACGCAGAATATCTGCTCCTCTGGCCCGGCGCATTGCTTTTGGAACTCATCTACGGCCGGCTGCTTGAGCGAGAAGAAAAGCGCCTTCTCCCCCGCCCGAAACAGCGTGGAGACAAGACTCACCGAGAAGAATGATGCGCCAGACTTATCTCGGCCGCTTACGAGCAACGGCAGATGCTCCGGCTTGAATTCTATCGGTTGCCTGCCCAGTAGAAATTCCATGCTCAAAATGTACCAAAAATATGGGCATTTTCCCAGTCGGAGCAGCATTTTGTTTTTAATTCAGGCCGCGCCGAACTTGCCCATTTTCCGCCAAAAAGTTATTTTAAGTAAGCAAATAGGCGGGTGTAGTATAGTGGCAGTACGTGACCTTCCCAAGGTTAAAGCGTGGGTCCGATTCCCATCACCCGCTCCACATTCTAAATTCCAACTTCTATATTCTGACTTCTAATTGGGGCGGACCCTCTCCCCGTCCCAGCGAAAGCCTTTGGAAAAAATATTAACGGAGGCTGATTTTTTGAGTTCCCTAAACCATTCCTCAAAATTATCTCCGCTCATATAAAAACGGCCAACCAAAATCTCTTTTTCCGCCTGGGGGATCATTACCTCATCTTGAAACTCCTGGTAGGTCATTCCGTACAGGGAACCCGCTGCCTGCGCCAGAGACTGATTATTCTCATAGCGAGAAATTTTATTTTGAACCAGAAAATCCAAATCCTTGCCTATCTCTTTTTCCGCCCCCTGGGAAATCAGCTCTGCCTCTATAAGCTGAGTCATAACTTCCGCCTGCATCTCCATAGAGCTAGGCGTGCTTGTCGGCAGCTGGTCCGGCGACATGGATTTCTTGGCGCCTTCGTAATACTTGACCGCGCCCTTGTAGTTTCTCCAGAAACGGTTGGCGCTGATGGGGCTGCCGTTTACGGTTACAATCGGATAGCGATTTAAGGAGACTAGCCCTATCCCCAGAATCACCGCCAGAACCAAAGCGCCGAGGATTAACTTGAGCTTATACTCTTTGGCTATGTGTTTTATCTTTTCTTTCATGTTAAGGCGTGGAGCTTTGTATTTTTATGCTGGAAGTTGGAACTATGATTATCATCTTCTCGTCCTTGGCGCGATAGTTGAAGCGCGCGCGTAATTCTTTTTCTAAATTAACCGGGTCGGAGTAATACTCCAGGTCATCTTCCATTTTTTTGTACTCGCTCTTGGCTTGCGACACATCTTTCTCTAGCTTGTTTAAATCCGCTTGAACAGACTTTATGCGCGCGTTGTGATTCCATATCTGCCCGACCAAAAACACCAAGAAAAGAGAGAGGATTATTATCACAAAAACACGCATAGCATTCACCTAATAATACAATAGAAATATGGAACAGGAAATACGCAACATGGAGTATAGAATACGCAACATAGAACATAAAGCGAAAGGCCCCCGATGGGCGATTCGCCATGGGGGCCTACTTGTACTCACGCAGCTTCGGGTGGACCTGCTACTCCGTGCGCGCGCCGAACGTGCTTGTAAAGCACGTTGTTTCTACCGAACCAGCCGCATGTTCGGCAAACCCACAGCAGGTCAAACGTGATGCCCTGCAGAGACTGCTCCGTTCCTTCGGGCGGCAGAGCAGCCTGCGCCGTCGCGAGACTCGCGCTCAGTTGCGCGTTTTCCTTCTTCAGTACCCTCAGACGATTCGCAAGCCAGATGACCACTCCAGCGAGTACGACGACCAAGACATAACTCAAAGCGTCCACGGCGACCTCCCCCAATGAAATGGCTCACGCCATAAGCCCCTAGCGAGGCTTTTAGTCTGGCCGAATAATACAATGAATTATTGAAAACACAAGCCCAGAGTAGGGTTAGCACAGAGCCCCTTTCTGTCTTCCCCTATCACTTACTCGCCACCATCTACTTACTATTTTTTTAATATCTCCCTAAACACCTCCACGGAAAGCTCCACGTGGGCGGATTCTTGCAGGCGTTCCTTGCCCCGTTCCTGCTTTTTCCAAAGCTTCATCTTGCGAGTGCGGTCCCCGCCATTTTTACCAAAATCTCCCAGCTTTTTCTTTAATGCCGGGATTGTCTCGCGCGCTATAATTCTGCCTCCGGAACTGGCCTGCAATGGCTGGGAGAATTGCTGGCGGGGCAAAAGGTCCTTTAGCTTTTCAACCGTGGCACGACCCTCTCGCTCCAGGTCTTTGCGAAAAACCACCCGCGTTAAAGCGGAAGCGACTTCGCCCGCGATTAATATTTCCAACTTTTCCACATCCGCCCGTTCATCCGTATCCAATTCGTAACTGAAAGAGGCGTAGCCAGCGGAAACAGATTTTAATTTGTCATCAAAATCACGAATCAGTTCCGCAAGCGGCATTCGCCCGTGTATTAAAACGCTTTCTCCCACGGTATGTATCTCCGCGACCTCCAATTGGTAAGCCTGCTGTAAACTGACCACTACGTTTAGATATATGGCGGGAGACACGATCTCCACCTTAATCATTGGCTGCATAACTTCTTCGGGGTTATCCGGAAACTGGTGCGCGTCTTTTACCACCCGCCACTCCCCTTTTTCTTTCACACGATAAGCGATAGACGGGAAACTGGTTAGAAACTTCAACCCGAATTCCCGTTCCAGACGACTGGCCGTAATTTCAAAATGAAGCTGGCCCAAAAAACCAGCTTTAAGCCCCCGGCCCAGAGCCTCGTTCGCATCCGGCTCAAAGTTCAAGGCGGAATCGGTTAAATGCAGGCGCTCAAATCCGCGCTTCAAATCATCAAATTCCGTCGCGCCGTCCGGGTAGAAAGAAATAAACACCACCGGCGAGGCTTCCCGATAACCCGGCAGACGCAAACTCTCTTTATTGGAAAGCTTGGCGGGGTCAGCCAGAATCGTGTCTCCGATTTTAACCAGAGATGGCTCTTTAAGCCCGGTTGCCAGATAACCGATCTCCCCCGCTCTAAGAGACGGCACGGTTTTGAGTTCCGGCGCGAAGCAACCCACTTCTTTTATTTTGCACCTTGCCTCACCCGCCATAAGTTCCACTTCCGTGCCAGCCCTAATCTCGCCGTCCATAATACGCACATAAGCCAAGATTCCCTTGTGGTCGTCATAGAAGGAATCAAAGGTTAAGCTACGCCCAGGAGTTCCCGGCTGCGGAGATTGAGGCGCGGGAACCCTCAGCACCACGTCCCGCAAAAGACCTTCCACGCCCACCCCGGTCTTGCCGGAAATCATATGTATCTCCTCTTTGGGAATATCTAGAAGCTCCGCCAGTTCCGCGCAGACCCTTGGCGCGCGCTCCGGCTGTAAATCAACCTTGTTAACCGCTCCGATAATCTTCAAATTATTTTTTCGGGCCTGGCGCAAATTAGAAAGAGTCTGCGCCTGGATGCCCTTAGTCACGTCCACCAATAAAACTGCGCCTTCCACTGCCGCAAGCGCGCGGGAAACTTCGTATTGAAAATCGGAGTGTCCAGGAGTATCAATCAGATTCAAGGTGTATGGTTCGCCATCTAGAATATGCTTCATGCGAACCGGAGCCATTTTAATGGTAATACCGCGCTCTCGCTCCAGTTCCAGCTGGTCCAAATATTGGGGTCGCATTTTGCGCGCCTCCACCGTGCCGGTGATTTCCAGCATCCGGTCCGCCAGCGTAGACTTCCCATGATCTACGTGGGCAATAATTACAAAGTTGCGAATATTGTTTTGGCTCATATCTATTTATACTAACCCCGGCTAAGGCTGGCTTGGGTTTAGATTTTCTCTAAAGTCAGGCGAATTGTCCAGCGCGCGGGCATATCCGCCGTTTTGTATTCATAGATGGGTAAGTTATTTTCCCGGAACTTGAATCCGACCGGGGCTAAGATTTGCCAATAATAACTGCCCTCACTGCCGGATTGTTTCTCCAGCACAAACTCATAGACCATACCCGCCTCCGGTAAAGCTATCGCACGCCGGTTTAAATCCGCCGTGAATTGAACCGACTTACCTGCTTCCGCGCTAAGCCAGGTGGAAAATATTTTTTTATCCCGATAAGAGTATGTTTTTACGGAAGGATAGTCGTCCAACTGTTTTTCTGTTTTGTCGAGCGCGTCCACGTCCGGGTCTGTTTGGTATTTCTCTTTCAGGTAGTTTATACGGGGCGTAATTTTTCGTTCTGCCCCACCGTCCGCGTAGCTCAAGTTAGTAGTGGGATTAGTAAATATTTGGAAGTAGCTGCGGTTTGGCTCCCGGTACCACCAAGGGTCGCTCGCCTGCGCGGTATGCTTGCGAGTCACGACTATGTGATCATTCAGCCAGCCTTCGGAACTAATCTGGGTTTCTATCTTGACCTCCTGATCCATAAAAATATCCGTCTTCCCCCCTCCTATGTTAGCAGAAGCAAAAGCCAGATAAATCCCGTTCCAATTCCGAGGCGCCTCATACATCCGACCACCCGCGCCCAACCCCTCTACAAATCTCTCAAAGTCCTGATTCGCGAAATACAAGCGCATGTCTCCATCTTCTATCCATCGTAAGACCAATCCGGTTAATCGGGATTTTTCTTCTTCCGGTAGGTCGGATATCCTCTGGAGCAAGATCGGGGTCAGATCTTCTAATATCTTTTTGGGCTCTTCCGCTCTCTCGGATTGGCCCTTTTGGACCTCGCCCTGAATTTTATAAAGGAAATTATCCGGCCTTATCTCAATACTGCTAGATGCCAGCCCTATCGGTTCGGTAAGTTCTAATAAGTCTTCTATTACCTTGGCGGAAATGCCTACTGCCCCATCTAAATTTACACCCCGATACATTTCGGACGAACTTAAAAATTGAAGTGTTTTTCGCGCGGAATCTGAAAAGTCAAAAAACCAGTTCGTGTCTGCGGCACGCCAATTGGTCATAATGATTTGTAGGGGCTTGGGCGGAACCGTCTTTTGTTCCAGCTTACGATCCGGCTCATTTATGTCGTGCACGGAAAGATTTTTAAGAGCGCCATTTACCACCGTCATTTCCGCGTAACTGCCCAGGAAACCCCCGCCCGGACGCAGTTCGGACGGATTTTCCAAAAAAATTATGACTCTCTTTTCGCTGGGCTCACGCAACCAGGGAACTAATTTATTCAAAAAATCATACGCGTGCCCTATGGCAACATGCAAAGAGAGAATATCTCCGGGCCGAACCGATAAATTTTCTCCCTCTACAGGATTAGACGCCTTTTCCCAAAACTCGCCTTTTTCATAAATACCGCCCAGATAACCGCGTATTTTATCCAAACGAGACAACAGCTCCTCTCCTCTGCCGGATAGAAACATGGATATGCCCTGTTTCTGAAGCAAGGATACCTCTTCTAATATACCCATCGTACCGCCCGCCATGCCGGTTAGGCTTCCAAAGGCGCCGCCCAGCTGGCTGGTCAGAGACGCGAACTTCTGCCAATCGCTGGATTCATTGCCGAGATAGGAGGGGTCGCCCTCCGGAATAGTAGCGGGAACAATTTTTTCTTTAGGCCACAGAACGTACAGACCGGACAACAATATCACAACCGCTCCCAACCAGGCCCAAACGGGATTGAAGCGGGGCGCGGGCAAGAGGTGCTTTTCCGTAGCCTCTGATTTAGGAGGCTGGGTGTCAACAATTTCCGGCTCGCTTGGTTTTTCCTTCTTAAGGACGGTGGGGATTCTCGGTTCCGGAATATTTTCCCCTTCAATCCTAATATCGGAAATCCTCCTTGATATGTTTTTGCGTGGAACTTTAGGCATTACGCTACCAATTTTACCCTCCTTCGCAATCAAAAGCGAGCAAAAATACCTATCTCAAAATAAAACGCGCTTCGGAGGACTTCTTTTTAGAGGCGAAATCTAAAGGGAATCAAAAATATCAAAGTAGTATAATGTGTATATGAATAAAATATTGGAAAAGTGGAGTGCCTGGGGGCTCTTAGCTATTTTATTAATCTCCGCGAGCGTGATGCTCGTCTTGGCCCGTGCCGACTCTCTTACTATGGACGAGCTGGCCCATATTCCTTCCGGCTATAGTTACGTGCGCTACTTGGACTATCGTCTGAACCCGGAGCATCCGCCCCTCTTAAAAGCGCTTTCGGGAATACCTCTCTTATTCATGGACGCACGGTTTCCCACCGAGAGCTCCAAGTGGACGAGTGAGATAAATGCTCAGTGGGATCTAGGCAGAATGTTTATTTTTGAATCCGGCAACAATTCCCCGCTCCTGATTTTTCTGGCACGCTTGGGTCCGATATTTCTGACACTACTACTCATCTGGTTTATCTATCGTTGGAGCAAAGAAATGGTAGGCGGTAAATGGGCCCTTCTGCCGACATTTCTGATAGGCCTATCACCGAATTTTCTGAGCCATGGGCACTATGTCACAACCGACATCGCCGCGGCGCTTGGGATAGCGGTCGCGACCTACTTTTTTTTGCACTTTCTCGCCAATCCATCCGGCAAGAATGTGTTCTTCGCGGGACTGGCCTTTGGCCTAGCGCAACTCTCTAAGTTCTCCGCGGTACTGCTCCTACCCTACTTCGTCATACTTATAATCTTGAAGGTGCTAAATCTGTCTATCGCGCAGGGGGAAGGATTCTCCTGGAAAAGATTTTTCTCCATTTCCTATTCTTATTTTGGTCGGACGGTCATCTTGTTCGTCACGGGATTTGTTCTTCTGGTCTACCCTGTCTATGGACTATTTACCTATAATTATCCAATTGAGGAACAGGTGACGGACACGACCTCCACCTTGCGCTCCTTCGCGAACGGTCCTACTCCCCCGGGTAAAATTTGCCAACCCACGCGCTGCTTGGCGGATATGACCATCTGGATGTCCGGTAATCGCATTACCCGACCGCTAGCGGAATACTCTTTGGGAGTGTTAATGGTCATGCAACGTTCCGCTGGTGGGAATAATAATTATTTTATGGGGCATGTTTCCGCTTCTGGCTCGCATGCTTACTTCCCGCTGGTATATCTCATGAAAGAGTCCTTGCCTGTCTTACTTCTGATTTTGGGCGCTGTGGTTTTCGGTATTTGGCGAATGAAAAATATTCGTAAGGAAGTGCCTCAAAATACCGGTTTCTGGCGCAAGATATTCGCTTGGATTGATAATAACTTTACGGAGAACGCGCTTCTGTTATTCGTGGTCCTATATTGGCTATACAGCATAAGAAGCCCGCTCAATATAGGCTTCCGCCATCTTTTCCCAACCCTACCCTTCATATACCTACTGATTGCAAGCAGTTGGCAACGCCATCATCTAACGCATCCCGCGGCCAAAACCTCCCGCTACGTGCTTGCCATATTAATAGTCTGGTTCGGCCTTGAAACTGCCTACGCCTATCCCAGCTACCTTTCCTATTTTAACCCAGTCGCGGGAGGGACGAGTAACGGCTATCGCTACGTAACCGATTCCAACTACGATTGGGGACAAGATTTATTGCGGCTAAAGAACGTCATTGTGGAATATAATCACTGCGCGCAAACTAAATGTGATGCAAATTTGGGTGTGGGTTGCCCTAGCTCCTGTAAGCAATTTATCGGTTCCGGCATAAAGCATGGCGAGCAAATTGATAAATTCGCGATTGATTATTTCGGTGGATCCCACATCCCATATTACTTCGGAGATAAGGCGGTAAGTTGGTGGAGTAGTAAGGGTGACCCGCGCGCGGAGGGCATACATTGGCTGGTGCTCGCGGCAAACTCTATCCAAGGCTCTATCCAGCCAACCATAAATAATTTTGAGCGCAAACCGGAAGATGAGTACCGCTGGCTAACCAGCGAGCGCCCCCTCACCGATTCTGGAATGGGCGCAATTCCCAAATGGGATCTACGCGCGGGAACTTCTTTGTTTATTTACCACCTACCCTAGAGCAGAAGCTGGAATTTAGAAAGTAGAAGTTATTAGAATAGGCGGGGCGTGGTTTTCGCTCCACCGACTTCATTCTCTATCACTTCGCCGGCGACTCTTATTTTCTAGATTCTAACTTCTAACTACTAACTTCTATTTGTAGTAGACTCTGTTCTCTATCCTGAAATCCAAATAAGTTAAATTTTCCCAGCCTTCCGCGCGCAAAGCGTGAATTGGACCCTGCGTTAAGTTGGCCGGAAAACGCAAGCTAAAATACATTTCCGGACCGTTCGTCTGAAAAACTTTTATCTCGTCCGTAGCGCTACGCTCCAGACGTACTTCCGTGATTGGAATATGCTCCGCAAACAGAACCTTAAAAACGGAAAGTAGGTTTGCTGTTTTTTCTTCCGACTCTAAGATTTTTTTACCCAGCTTGAGCTCCTTCCCGGAGACATCTCGCACTACCGGAATTAAACTGCCTTCCGCGAGCGGAGCCTTCTGTATCACCAAGCCGTCGCTATTAAACCAGCCGCACTTTTCTTTGTCCCCTCCCGTGGAGCACCAGATCCCAAGCGGTTGCCATTCCGAAACTGTCACGTTTAAAGATCTATCCCAGAAGTTGCGTTCCAGTTCTATTTTAGAAATGATTGGCAAAAAAACGGGTCTCTGCCAAGACTCATGAGCGGGCCAGGCCAAGATATGTTTAAAACTTAATACCCTTTGCAACCAACTCCCTCCGGCTATGTCGGAGACCAAGTAATTCATAATTTCTTCCTCGTTTGAGCGATCCACCCCAAAGTAGTTTACTTCCTTAATCTGAAACCAAGACGACCAAATGAGTCCGTGCACGAGCAGACATGCCCCCGTGAAGATAAATAGAAACCAAAGCACCGCCCAGAAAATTTTTTTGCGCCGAGATTTCTTTTTCTGCAGGTCAGACAAAGATTGATTCTTGCGCTCCGACAAGGATTCTCCCCCTCCCCGAGAGCGAGTTTTTCTGATACTCCAATTCATAAATATATTTTATCTAATTATAACCCTTTCTATTAAAGGATTAAGGCGCGTTAAGATTTCGTAGCTTATGGTGCCCGCTTTCTGAGCAACCTCTTTCGCGCCGATCTCTTCCTTGCCGCTCTTGCCTATCAGAGTCGCAAAGTCTCCGATCGCGCATTTTATTCCGGTAACATCCACCACCAACAGATCCATAGAAACTCTGCCTAAGACCCGCGCGCGCTTACCCCTTATCAGAACTTCGCCTACGCCAGACAGAGCTCTTGGAAAACCGTGCCAGTATCCGACCGGTAAAATGGCGGCCTGGGTGCGTCTTTTTATTTTTTCGGTTAGGTCATAACCGACCATATCTCCGGGTTTAAGGTTTTTAATCTCCGTTATGACGGTCCGCCATGCCAAGATTGGCTGAAGTTTTACTCGCGCGGATTGTCTCTCCAGCTCCTTAGAGGGGAAAAATCCATATAGGCCCTTACCGACCCGTGCCATATCCAAATGATACCTTGCGTGAAGCAAGGCACCTCCCGAGGCGGAACAATGCGCGCTTAAATTATTAAAGCCGGCTTTTCTGAACTTGCTTCGGGCCAGCTCAAAGTCGCTGAATTGTTTTTGCGTGTATGCCACGTTGTTCTTATCAGTAGCCATAGCAAAATGGGTATAAATCCCCCGTAGCTTTCTCTTTAAAGTGGGGCTGGAACTGATTGTCCTTATAACCCTAGGAATTTGCGCCGAGAAAAAACCTTGGCGATGCATGCCCGTGTCTATCTTGATGTGAAAATATGGCGCATTTTTGGTCTTGGCTAGCTCTGATAAGTTATTAAAATTAGAAATCGTTATCGTAATACTTTTCTGGGATGCTTTCTTAAAAAGGACCGGCAAGGTCGGACCCAGAACCAAAATTGGTATTTTTATGCCCTCCCGCCGCAACGCGAACGCCTCTAGTACGGAATCCACGCAGAGACCATCCGCGCCGAATTCCTGCATTAGTTTAGAAAAAACAAAAAGACCATGCCCATAGGCATTAGACTTCACGACCGGCCAAAGCTCCACCTTGGGACCAACCAGTTTACGGAAGGAACGATAATTATTTTTTGCCGCAGATCTGCTTATTTCTATCCAAGTCCTCCTGCCAAGCAGAGCATCTCTCTCCAAAAAATTCTTAACCAATGATTTCCTTGCCGACATAGCGCTGCAAAATTTTAGGAATCATTATTTTGCCCTCCTTGGTCTGATAGTTCTCCATGATAGCGATAAGCGTCCGCCCAATTGCGAAAACTGTAGCGTCGTTCATGTGCACGAATTCCGTCCGACCATCCGCACGCTTAACCTTCGTGCCCAGGCGCCGGGCCTGATAATCGCCCATATAATCCGCAGAGTGGGTCTCGCGATATTTTTTCTCGCTAGGCAACCAGGTCTCTAGGTCTAAATGACGCGTGTCCGGATCGCCCTGGTCGCCGGTGGAGCAGATAACTATGCGATGTGGCAGCTCCAACGACCACATCAAGTACTCCTGAATCGCTATAAAGAAATTCTGCTCATTCATTCCATCTTCCGGCAAAGTAAATGACTCCATTTCTAACTTATCAAATTGATGCACGCGCAAAATGCCGCGAGTATCTTTGCCATAGCTACCGGCCTCCCGCCGAAAGGCGGTAGAAAATCCTAGGTAGCGCAGGGGAAATTCGCTCTCGGGAATGACCTGATCCATGTGCATTGGTCCCAAGGTATGCTCGGCGCTACCAACCAAATAAAGGTCGTCGCTCGGGATATAGTAACGTTCCTCCTTTGGCTCCAAGCGCGCCATTCTATCCATCACTTCCGGCCGAATCATTACCGGTGGGATAACAGATAGAAATGGCTTGGAGTTATAACCGGCTTTCGCGCTCTCCGCGATGGAGCGCACTATGGCGGGATTATGCAGTATCTCGGTCGCATATTGCACTAAAGCTAATTCCAAAATAGCCAAGTCACCCTTAATATATCCGAAACGCGTGCCCGTTACCTTGGCAGCGGTGTCTATATCTATTACTCCCAACCTCTCCCCTAGAGTAAGGTGGTCCTTGGGTTCAAAATCAAACTCTCTGGGCTGGCCCGTTACCCTTACCACTCCGTTTGAGGAGTCATCCTTTCCAATGGGCGAGTCTTCGCTGGGCAGGTTGGGTATTTTTTTCCATACTACCGCGCGCTCGTTCTCCAGCGCGGCAATCTTCTCTTCGGTCGCTTTTATTTTTTCCTTATTAGCCTTAGCTTCTTCAATTTTACGTTCTTTAGAAAGCTGGTTCTGTAAGGCGCGCAGATCATCCGCTTCTTTGGTTAGGTTGCGCCATTCCGTGTCCAACCTCAAAAACTCGTCCACCATTTTGGGGTCGGCGTTTTTGGTCTTTATCAGGCTTTTAACCCGTTCGGATTCGTTGCGCAAAAGCTCTACGTCAAGCATGGAACTATCATAACTCACTATCCCCGCCACGTGAAGACGTTTTTGGGGATTCGGAGTCCTCTTATAAAAGTTCGAGGCGCACGACGCGTGCGCCCCTTTTCCTGCTTCCCGCCCTAGCGGTTGGCTGCGCCACAGGTGCAACCCTCGGCCTCGAGGCGGTTTACCTCGGCTCGGTTTGCGTCCTGAGCCTCAAGGTTCTCCGCCAGTCCAGCTTCGTCCTGTGCTTGGGCGAGAAGTATCGCCTCTTGGCTCAAGCTTGACGCCCTCCTCCAAGCCTCTCCGAGCTTGGGATCGGCGTGGTGGCCCAGAATCTCACATGACGACTTGTGTTGCATGCTCGCGTCCTCCTGACACTATAATAAACATATTAAAGTGCTCTTTGTCAAATCCCCAGAAATAGATTGACAGGTAGCCCCGAGGCGGTAAATTGGGGTTATGACGGTCGAAATTCGCAAAACTACTACCGCAACTACTACGCCTCCCTAGGCGGGCTTTTTGTGGAGAAGTGAATCGATGCCACGAGAAGCCTCCTGCGGAGGACTTTTTGTTTGGGCGCTTATAGGGCATAATAAAACAATCTAAACTACAAATATGAAAAAACAATCCGTAAAGAAATCAGCAAGCAAGCCGGCAAGGGAGAGTTCCAGCGAACTGCAACTGGAAGGCGTGCGCCATTCCTTGGCGCACCTTTTGGCCGCCGCCGTGCGCGAGCTCTACCCCGGCTCTATGAACGCGATCGGACCAGCCGTAGAAAACGGCTTCTACCAGGACTTTGAGATGTCAAAAACTATTTCCGATGCGGACCTACCCAAGATTGAGGCTAAAATGCGGGAACTGCTTCCCCGTTGGACCAAGTGGACTAAAAAAATCGTAACCCTGCGCGAGGTCAAAAAAGAGTTTGGTTGGAATAAATATAAGATTGAGCTCGCGGAAGAATTCGCGCGCGAGAAAAAAACTCTAACTTTTTTCACTTGCGGAGGATTTATAGATTTGTGCAAAGGCGGACACGACCTGCCCCCGGCCGAGATAGACCCGCACGGTTTTAAGCTGGAGAAGATTGCCGGCGCTTACTGGCGAGGCGACGAAAAGAAAAAAATGCTGACCCGTATCTACGGCTTGGCATTTAACAGCAAGAAAGAGCTGGAGGAATGCGTAGCGCGACTGGAAGAAGCCAGGAAGCGAGACCATCGCAAACTGGGCGCGGATTTAGATCTGTTTGTTTTTTCCGACATAGTCGGCAAGGGCTTGCCGCTCCTCACCCCCAAGGGCACCGTCATCAGAAAAGAGCTGGAAAAATTCGTGTACGAAACCGAAACCAAGTGGGGTTATCAGCACGTTATCACTCCCCCGCTCGCGAAAGTGGAACTCTATCAGAAGTCCGGACACTACCCCTATTATAAAAATACAATGTATCCGGTCATGCAGGTGGACAACGACCAATTAATACTGCGTCCCATGACCTGTCCACACCACTTTATGCTTTATAAGAGCAAGCCGCGTAGTTACCGCGAATTACCTATGCGCATCGCGGAGATAGCCAGCCAATTCCGCTACGAAAAAAGCGGTGAGCTGACCGGCTTAATGAGGGTAAGAATGTTCTGCTTGGCGGACGCGCATATTGTCGTTCCCGCAGAAAAGGCTAAGGATGAAATAAAACGGGTTTTAGATCTGATAGATTACGCTAATAAAGTATTTGGTTTGGAGAAGGGAGTTGATTATCGCTACCGTCTATCGCTCGGCGACCGCAAGGATTCCAAGAAATACTACAAGGACGACAAGGCCTGGGAAAAAGCGGAGGGTGTTTTGCGTAGCGTGCTCAAAGAAATGAAAGCGCCCTTCTTTGAAGCGGAAGGTGAGGCGGCGTTCTATGGTCCTAAGATTGACGTGCAGATGAAGAAGGTCAGCGGCCAGGAAGAGACCGCCTTTACAGTGCAGTATGACTTCGTAATGCCAAAACGTTTTGAATTGGTTTATACCGACGAGCAGGGCAAAGAACAACAGCCTATCGTGATTCACCGCTCCTCTATCGGCTGCTTTGAGCGCACCATGGCATTCCTGATAGAGCGCTACGCGGGCGCATTCCCTCTCTGGCTCGCGCCGGTGCAAGTCGCAATTCTGCCAGTCGGAGAAAAGTTCGCGGCGTATGCCGAAAAAGTGGCGGAGGCCATGCGCGAAAAAAATATCCGGGTGGAATTGCGCGACGCGAACGAGACTCTGGGCAAGAGAATCCGCACCGCGGATATGGAAAAGATACCCTACGTTTTAGTTGTTGGCGAAAAAGAAGAAGGTACGAACACGGTAAGCATCAGGCATTACAAGAAGGGACAGGTAGGAGAAATGAAAATAGAAAAATTGGCAGAGGAAATAGAGAAAGAATACAAGGAGAAGTCTTTGTGAGGCCGGGCGGGACCCACCATGACGCTATGTTTTAGTTCTAAAAATAATAGGAGTTACTGTTTAGTCCCATCTCGTGAGATACCCCTATTGATTCTATAAAGATGAGTGAAAAGCGTAAGGGGCTCCGACATACGCGGAGCCCCAGACTGGTCTACTTGACTGACCTCACGGCTTCGCAAGCGGCATCCTGCCGATTGGTTAGGGTCGTCGCACAGAAGTGGTCGTCCGCCTCTATGGAGTCGGCAAATGTGGCGAAAACCCGTTTTGTCTCTGCCCGCTCAGCGAGGAGCTGGCGGAAAACGCTCGCGACAGCTGCTATCGCGAGCCAAAGCAACAGCCGCCAGACCAGGATGCCCACCTCGGAGATGAACACCATAGTGTTCTCGCCTTCGCGACCCGTCGCGTCCGCGAACGTTTTGATGGCAACGCGCGGTGGCACAAATACTTTCTCTCGCCACCATGCCCGCACCGACCCCGCCGCTTGAATAGCGAGACCCGCCACCATGACCCCGAGCCACAGAATCGCACCCACAACGGACTCGTAGGTGTTCTTCGTGGCCTGGACGCACCAGGCGTCGGCGAAGATCTCGTCCCAGACTCGCCGCCAGGTGGCACGGTCCATTGAGCCCAGAATTGCGACCCCCATGATTACGCCCAGCAGAACTGCTACTAGAACTTCGCCGGTCATGTGTCCTCCAAAACGGCAACTCCGGTGCGTAGCACACCGGAAGATACGTGCTGACTATATATAAAAACAAAATGGCTGATTAGTCAAAACAGAAAGGGACCGCCGACGCGTGCCGGAAGCCCCTTCATTCTATGTTCGCACCAATCAGGTGCCAGCCACGACGGACGACCTCCGTCATTCGCCGACACAGAGACCCGCGCAACATCTTGAACCGACACACGAATTCGCACCAACGCTCCGGGAAGAGCTTTGGCTGGAGAGCCAGCCAGCTTCCGAGAGTGTGGATCGCTATCCACCAGAGCGGCGGACGTGCGGATTCTTCGTTCACATCTTCCCGATTTCCACCTTGTGCTCCGTGCACGAAGGCGATGATCGCATACAGTGCGATCGCATATACCAAGATCAAACCCATTCCGACCTCCTTGAGGCGAGGTGGCGATGATTGTGCGCTCGCTATATGAAAGTATAAAAAAGACTATCCGTCAATCCGATTATTGAAATTGATCGGGGGGCCATTGGCGAGCGTGCATACGCACGCTTCCTCCGGCCCCCCTTGCTGTGTCACGCGACGTGGTTCGTGGACGAGTTCCTGCCGCTGAAAAACCGCGCAACCACAGCGGCAGCCACGACGGCCACGATGGCGATGACTGGCCATGCCCACATCGGGACGCTCGAGAGTGCGACTGCCAACATCACGGAGATCCCTCCCTTCCGCCCACTAGATTTGCCCCAAGGCCCACGAAAGCGTCGGAGCAGTAAGCTATCCCTATCCAAATACTATTCCGAATCTTTGTCAAATTATTAAATGTGTAAGGGCGAGTCGGCTCTCCGACTCGCCCCCTAGCTTTCACGCTTTTCCTCGCATTCGTGTTCGCAGTGTTCGTGCGGAGCGTGCCCGCTTCCACGTTTCGGCACATTCGTCCTTCTCCGTCTCGCCCGACAGTCGGCTATGAGATTGCCGACCAGCCAGGCAACGAAGAGGCCCGTAGCCGCCAGAACGTTTTCCAACCTGAACTCTGTGGGCGGCTGCATTCTATCCTCCTTTCCGCCGATCAATTCGGCGAACAACCCAGGCCAAAATCGCCATTACCACAAACGCGAATACGACCCATGGGTCCGAGGAGTTGCCTGCTTGAAACATCGCCGTCTCCTTTCCTGATTTAAAAACTATGCCCGCTTTCCACTTTAGTCAAATATAAAAATGCGAAAGGGGTCCACGTTGGACCCCAGTCACTATTGCCCCGTCTCAGTGGGGCTACCGGCTGCCGTCCGGCGGGAACGTGTCGCCGTACCGCCAGCGACCACCGCCAATCACAATGTGGTGGCGGAGCCAGGCGGCAAACGCGGAAAGGAGGGGGTAGTCGAACTTCGCCTGCCCCTGCTCGTCCACGCCAGCGAAATGGACGATGTCCCACCTACTTGGCGGGAGTACTCGTTGCGAGCTGAAGTCGGGCGGCGTGCCTTCCTCCAACTCGGCCACGAGATCCCGCTGGAGCTCTACGACCCGGGCGCCCCAGATGTCCCAGGTGAGATAGAGCATCACAGCGAGCCACGCCACAACGCATGTCCAGGAGAAAATCCCCCATGCCGCCATGAAGACCTCTCCGCCGACCATGAACGCCGTGATCACAAACACGATAGCATCAGTCATGACGCACTCCGATATACCGCCTCGGACTATTGCCGGAGCCCTATGCCCCAGCTCACCGACGCTATTGCGTATTTTATCACATTTTGTATAATTAGTCAAATGAGTGATTTAAGCAGGAAAATACTGGTTATTTTAGGCCCGACCGCCTCCGGCAAGTCGGATTTGGCCCTTCGACTCGCCAAGCTCGCTCAGAGTAAACCATTCCAAAAAAAGTACGGCATATCTGGTGCAGAGATTATTTCTGCCGACTCCCGTCAGGTTTATCGAGGTCTTGATATCGGCACCGGCAAAGTTCCCCGTGATCGCTCTGCCTACTACTCTCTACCTACTACCTACTCCTATAAAGGCATTCCCCACTATCTGCTTGATGTAGCCTCTCCTAAAAAACAATTTTCTGTAGCCGACTACCAGAAGCTCGGACGCAAAGCGCTCAAAACAATCTGGGCGAAAAATAAATTGCCGATTATCTGCGGAGGTACCGGACTCTATATTGATGCACTTATAAATAACACCTCCCTGCCAAACGTTCCGCCCGATCCCAAACTACGCGCCAAGTTGGAAAAATTATCTGTCACGGAACTTTTCGAAAAACTTCAGAAGCTGGACCCGGCGCGCGCCAAAAATATTGACCAAAAAAATCCGCGTCGCCTCATCCGCGCCTTAGAGATAGTCCTCAAAACCGGCGCGCCCGTCCCAGACATAATCCTTCGACAAGCTCAGGATAAAATTTCGCAAAACAAAATTTTAAAACTCGGCATTGGGATTAAACCCGAGAAGCTACGCGAGAGAATTCGCGCGCGACTTATTAAAAGGATGCGCCAAGGCATGTTGGTAGAGGTAAAAAAATTACACCAAGATGGATTAAGCTGGCGGAGAATGGAAGAGCTTGGCTTGGAATATCGCTACCTCTCTCGCTATCTGCGCGGACTGATAACCAAAGAAGAAATGTTGCAAAAATTGGAAACCGAAATTTGGCGCTACGCCAAACGCCAAATGACTTGGTGGAAAAAAGATAAAAATATTGTTTGGATAGAGGATAAAAATAGGGCTTTACAAGAGGTGAAAAAATTGTTTTAGACCGCATAAAACCTCAATAAATCTTATCCACAGGCAGCTGTTTTCTGAACTTACATAAGGGTATAATTCGGGGCAGAGGCCTTTACATTCCAACCAAATGACAGCCTCGGAAAGGAGTATTAGGCGAGCACTCGGACCTCCCAACTTAAGTGTTGGCAAACCCGAAGGAGCAATCCATGCTAAGCGGCGAAGCGGGAAACGTAGGGAAGAAGACCTACGTTACGGACACCAGCGTGCTGGTGGCCGTGCCCGAAATCGTGCAATCCCTGGTCAACGGGAACGTCGTTGTCATACCGTTCCCCGTACTCCAAGAACTTGATCGGCGGCGTGCTGCCGCAAACGGTGTCGGGTACACTGCCCGCAACGTGGTCAGGTTCTTGGACGACATTCAGACGCGGGCCTCTCTCGACGAACTACAGCACGGAATCCCTCTGAACGGAGGACTGCTGCGATTCGACGCGGGCAGGCTGGACCTGTCTCGCGCGTGGCCCGGATTCAACCGAGACTACGCCGATGATGCGATTATCATGTTGGCTGACAACTACCAGGTCGCGCATCCGGACGAACGGGTCATCCTCGTCACCCGCGATGCCGCGATGCGGATGAAGGCTCGCGCGCGTGGCGTCGTGGCCGAAGACTATCGGAGCGACCGGGCCGTGGAGGCTCCCGAGAAATTCTATTCGGGACGCCTGCGCATTGAGGTGCCAGAGGGCGAGGCAGCGTTGCTGAACACTCTGCACCACGAGCAACGGCTCCCGGTGAGTGCCCTGGCCGACTACACAGATGTGAGTAAGATCATGGCCAACCAGTGCTGTGAGATCTGTGTCGCCGGCACGGGCAAGAGTGCGTGGGGAATCTACAAGAGTCACGAAACCCCAGGCTACTTGCGTCGCGTCAACACCAAGCTGGAAGAACGCTTCGGACCGTGTAACGCAGAACAGTTCTGTGCGCACGACCTGATCATGGACGATCATACCCTAATCACCAGCCTGAGCGGCATCGCCGGCACGGGGAAGACGCTCATTGCGCTCCTGTCGGCCTACAAGATGCTCCGGAGCCACAAGGTTTCGCGTATCGAAGTCTACCGCCTCAACGCCGAGGCGGGCCGTGAACTGGGCTTTCTCCCGGGAGATCTGGGAGACAAGATGGCCCCTTGGGCCAGGCCCATCATCGACAACCTCGACTTCATCATGCGCCGACTGCATGGTCCGACACGCTTCACCAACTCGGTCGGCGAACATCAACCGACCAGAGGAGAAGCGGTATCGACACATCCGACTGTCGAGAGTCTGCTCCAAACGCACGCCCTTGATATCGCGCCGATTAACTATCTGCGCGGTCGCTCCATCCACGAAGCCGTCATCATTGTGGACGACGGGCAGAACCTCACTCAAGAGGACATGAAGCTCGTGCTCACGCGGGCGGGCGAGGGCTCGCGCGTGATCCTCACGGGCGACCCCGACCAGATTGACCGTAGCGAGATCAACTCGCTCTCAAACGGGCTAGTGCAGGTCGTGGAACGATTCAAGGGCCAGCCCTGTTTCGCTCACCTAGCGATGCACGATGTCGTTCGCTCCAAGATCGCGGAGCTGGCGGCGAAACTGCTCTAGCCGTCCTCGCTACGAGAGAGTCCATAAGTCCCCTACCCCTGGCGCCACGCTGTGCGCCGGGGGTAACTTTTTGCATAAAATCTATACCAACCTAATTGATTATTAAATATCGTGGCCGCATCCCGGGAGGGTGCGGCCACTTACGCGCCTACGCGCATCGTCTTGGCTCCTCGGCGGGCGCTCGCGTGTTCTGTCCGACGAGCTCCACGTACAGCCGAATCGCCTGTTCCATCAGCTCGGCGATGGCCGCCTGATCCGACGCATTACCGATGGCGTTCTTGAATGTCGCCGTGGCGACTTCCCACGCGTGCTCGTCAAACGGAGCCACGTACAGCCCCTCTCTGCCAGCGCCAGGCAACGGTTCGAGGCCGTGCTCACGCAGCAAGACGTCGATCGGGTTGTTCCCCATGGGTGCATGCTCCTTGCTCATGCTTTCTATTTTTTACCTCTTTTTATTTCCCGGGTCAATCCGACGCGACCGCAAAACTAACGCCTTACCGGACTGGCCAGAAGTAATGACTTCCTTCGCCGCTATGTGATACGAACCGCTCCGCTCTCCAACAACAACCAAAGAATTCACATCCTTAATTCTTGCTACTGCCGGATTGCGCACAAAAAACGGTTGCTGCGGGGGAACGCCCTCTGGTTTCTTGGACATCTGATCTAATACTACAAATGCTTTATCAAATCTCTCCCCCAAGGATTTCAAAAACATCCTCAATATGGGAGTGATTCTTTTGGCGCGCAAGGCTGGGCTAGCCTGCCTTAGATAGTCTGGGTTTACACCATACTGTTCGGCCGAATTTATTATTTCAGCGGTCAATGAGTCAAGGAAATTTTTGGGACTGCCCCCGGCCTGAAGCTCGGCGCAGATCCAAAGTAGCCCCTCCACCCTTTTGCCCAGTTGGTCTGGACTTAACCTGAATGCCTCCGCGACTGCCTGATTAGCGTTTTCCACATCTCCCCAAAGTTCTCGCCAAACTATGTCATGGTCCTTCTGGATATCGCTCACGCCCCTATCTGTGGGTTCGGATGATTTGACCTGAATAAGATTCAGTTCCGGAATCTCTAATTGACCACCTTGGTTTTGCTCAATCACTTCTATTACGTCAACGCTGAATCTGGCATCCAGCCTGGTTTGGGTGTAAAAAGTACGGCGACAATCTTCGGGTAGAGGCTCGGCGGAGCGCAAATGTAAAAAATTGACCATAGATTCCATGCCCTTAATCCGCAGAATTAATTGGTCTGAGATAACTCCAGAACTGATTTGAATCTGACGGGGATGACTTATTAGATATTCGGTAATATTTTTTTGGATTCTTACGAATGCTTCTTCAATCGAAATTTTCTGCCTTTGAGCCGGTTCGTTTGGTTCTGCCAGCAAAACTGCGCGCAAAATAGTGTCGTCTATCCCGGCCAACGGCTCCGCATTGTTGTGCGATAAATACGTCTCTAGGGCCTGAGCCAGCGACTCCATAAAAGACGTGAATTGTTGCCTGTCTCGCTCATCCCGAAAACGAAAACCGGAAATAACTTCCAACTGCCTGGCAGAATCTTCTTGACCTGGACCCACCGCTAGATGTTCCAACCCGATTTCTTCTTGTTTCGGATTTTCCCTAGAGGTTCGCCTGGGGATAGAGGCGTCCTTGGGCGGATCGTCTGGGAGGGGTGGAGTTTCTGGGCTCATTATTTAATAATTTTGCTTATAACTTCTTTTATGGTCGCCGGATTGCCCCGCCCGCGAAGCTTACCCATACACTTTCCTATCAAGAACTGCATGCTTGCCTCCTTGCCCGCGCGCAAATCTTCCACCGCTTTCGGGTTTTCATATATAACTTCTTTAATCGCTTTTTCCAGCTCGGAGTTATCCGAAACGGTCTCCAGTCCCTCGTCTTTCATAACGTCTTCCGGGTCAGTGCCGGTTTCAAAAACTTTCTTCAAAATATCTTTAGCTTGGCGGCTCATTATTTTTCCATCCACGATTAAATCCACTAAGTGAGCCAGGTGTTCCGGTTTGACTTTGGATTTGCGGATAGTTATGCCCCCTTCCGCCAAGAGGCCAGCCAGGTCGCTAGTTAAATAATTAAAGAGTAAAACGGTACTGCTCTTTTCAACCGTAGACGAGGCTGATTCATCCCGCGTGGCAAGCTCGCTTAAACATTCTTCAAAATATTCCGATAGTTCCAAGTCGTCCACCAAGAGCGCGACCTGGTCGGGACTCAAACCGAACTCTTTTGCGAAACGGGTACGCTTCATGGCTGGCAACTCCGGCAAGGCTCCACGAAGTTCTTCCGGGCTGAAAATCTCCGTCTCAAATGGCGGTAAATCCGGCTCCGGGAAATAACGGTAGTCTTGTGCTTCTTCCTTGCTACGCTGACTTACGCTCTTCTGGTTCACTTCGTCCCAACCGCGTGTCTCATGCGCGACCGTTCCTCCACCCTCCAGAACTTCCTCCTGCCTCTTCAGTTCATACGCAATCGCGGAACCGACCGCCTTAAAGGAGTTAATATTTTTAAGCTCAACCTTAGGACCCATATTCAAACTAACATTTGCCTCAATGCGCAAATGCCCCTTCTCCATGTCCGCGTCCGATACTTTCAAATATCGCAAAATCCTTTGGAGCTCACGCGCGAATTCTACCGTCTCTTCCGCGCTCCTTAAATCCGGTTCAGTCACAAGCTCCATCAAGGGCACGCTCGCGCGGTTAAAATCCACAAAACTCGCCTCGCCCTTTTTGGTTTGGCCGGAGATCTCATGCAGCAGCCTGGCCGCATCTTCTTCTAAATGTATTCTGCGCAAGCGGATACCATTCAGCTCGCCGCCCAGAACTAGCGGCTGATCGTATTGGGAAATTTGATAACCCTTCGGCAAATCGGGATAAAAATAATTCTTACGGTCAAACTTACAAATCGGATTTATCTTACCCTGAAGCGCCAGACCCACCCGGATAACGGACTCTACCGCTTTGCGATTTATAGTAGGCAAGGTACCGGGATGGCCCAGACAAACTGGGCAGGTGTTGCGGTTGGGCTCCTTTTCCTCCGGCTCGTTGGGGCAGTCGCAAAACATCTTGGTCTGTGTTCGCAAGATGCAGTGGATTTCTAATCCGATTGTGGGTTGGTATTTCATATTATTCGTCTAAATTATACATCTTGCCAGAGAGATAATTATTGATTACTTTTTTTGCCGGAAAAAACATCGGCTCAGGCAAATCATGAATATCGAACCAGCGCCACTCCGTTATTTCCTCCGGTTCCATTATTTTCGGCTCACCCTTAAAATTCTCGCATACAAATCCTAGGGTAATAAAGTGCGCATCCGGCACCCGCTCGCTGGAAATGCTGACCACCTTCAGATCTTTAGTGCTAATCTCTATACCGGTTTCTTCTGCAACTTCCCTCACGGCCCCACCTCCTAAAGTATCTCCAAAATCGAACTTTCCTCCGGGAATAGACCAAGTTCCTTCGCCGTGGAGCGCGCTCTGAGCTTTTTCCGGATCCTCATGCCGGTGGCCCAGAAGCACTTTGCCGTCTCGCAACAATACCACTCCACAACCAGCTCCTACTCTTTTGGGAATGCCTGTCATATTCCTATTTCAGCACAGGTTGGACGGTTTGCCAAACTTTAAGCGCCACCTCAGGAATACTGAGTAATTTACCGGACTTTATACACTCCACTATCTTGAAATCCTTAGGGAATGTCTTTCCGATACGTAAATAGGTTTGCTCCGCGCCTTTTAGATGACCCAAGTCCGCTTCGTGAATATCGCGCTTGGTTCCACCTATATAAGCACGATTGCCTTTCTTATCCACTAACATCTGGGAGACCTCCGGTGTAACATGCAAAATTACCGTTAGGTCGGGCTTGGGTATTTCCAAAAGACCGTATTCGAAATCATACAGCCAGCGAAAATATTTTCTCTGCGCCGAAATACTTTTTATCTTCCCGCCCTGATGGCCCATATTCGCGGAAACATAACGATTAGAAATTACGCAGTATCCCTTGCTGAGCCAATTCTTTATTTGCTCGCCCACGTCAAATCTGTCCATAGCGTAAAAAATAGATGCGCGATACGGACCAACTTCTTCGGAATTTCCATATTTACCATTCAGATATTGTCGCACGAAATAGGACGACTCTTTGCCGTATTGCGGGAAGTCAAAAGTTTTTACTCTCTGCCCTGCCCGATGCAGATGCTTGGCCAGCTCTTTGAGCTGGGTCGCCTTGCCGGAACCGTCCGTACCGTCTATTACGATAAATCTACCCTTCTTCATTGGGAGTTATTCTAACATGGAGGGTCCAGTTCATAAAAAACGCAAGCTCGCTGTTTTTTACGGTATTTGGTATATTAGGAATAAATAAAAGGTCTCCCTACTAAAAAAGCAAAAGAAAGAATAATGACCGGAAAAGAAATGCCGCCATCCGGACCCGACAATCCTGAGGTCCTGCAACAAACCGCGCCAGGCCCAACCCCAGAAGAGTTACGAGACGCCATGAAAGCAGAGCTACCCCATATTCAAGCTCGACTAAGCCTCGCTCTTGGAGCATTGGAGAACGGTTCTCCGGATGGGAAAAAGAACGCCAGAATAGCGCTAGGCGACTTATCAGAAATGCTAGATCGCTGGCCGGATTAAGCTAGCAGACAAGAACGCCATTAATCCAAAAACCGCCCCAGGGCGGTTTTTGGTTATCTTAGTTGCAATTCCTGAGTGCTACTCCACGGTAATTCCCATACTTCTAGCGGTCCCCTCCACTATTCTCATGGCCGCTTCTATGTCCTCCGTATTGAGATCAATCATCTTTCTCTCCGCAATCTCCTTAACCTGAGCCTTAGAAACTTTACCAACCTTGGCCTTTAAGGGATTGGCCGCGCCCTTATCAACTTTGGCCATCTGCTTTAGGAGCGCGGAAACGGGCGGGGTCTTGAGCTTGAAGGTGAAACTGCGGTCGGCATAAATCGTGATTTCCGCCGGGACCACATCCCCTATCATGTCCTTGGTAGCATCGTTGAATTGCTTGCAAAAGTCGGCGATATTCACGCCATGCGGACCGAGTGCGGTGCCAACCGGAGGAGCCGGATTAGCTTTGCCCGCGTTTAACTGAATTTTTAATACTGTTTTGATTTCTTTTGCCATATTATTTAATCCCAATCTACGAATTTACCCGAATGACCCAAATACTAATCTCTATAAGGCTAAAATGCAAGGATTCGGATAATTCGTGTGTAATTTGTGGTATTCGGGTCGCTACTAGATTTTCTTAACCTGCAAGGAGTCCAGATCCACCGCCGTGTCTCGACCGAAAACGGGTACCATAACCTTAACTCTGCCCTTCTCCTCGTCCACTTCCGCGATTTTACCGTCATAGTCCTTGAACGGACCGTCCACTATCTTAACCAGATCTCCCGCGCGCAAGTCCACATTAAACTTGGTTTCATCTCTGCCCATGCGGCTCAAAAGAGAATCTATTTCTTCTTTGGATAATGGCGTGGGCGTGGTATTGTCGGCGCCTACGAAGCCTGTCACGCGCGGAGTGTTCCTGACTACGTACCAGGAGTCTTCCGCTAAAATCATATCCACTAAAACGTATCCCGGATAAATTTTCTCCTCAATGGTCGTGCGCCGTCCGCTTTTAACTTTTATCTTCTTTTCCTTGGGAACGATAACATTAAAAATCTTGTCCTCCATGGACAAGGACTCCACGCGTTGCTTCAGATAACGGGCCACCGCTTCTTCGTAGCCGGAATAGGTATGAATCGCATACCAGCATCGAGCACCGGTTAGTTCTTTGCGCTGCGTTCCTTTAATCATTTTATTTTATTTAAATAATGGCTTTTAAGCCGTAGGAAAAGAGGTAGTCAAAAAAGGCCATAAACACTGCAACTCCCAGAGAGATGCCGATGACTATAAGAGTTAAATGAGTGGCTTCCTGCCGGGTTGGCCAGTTTACGTGCTTAAACTCCTGGCGCGCCTCCAGTAGAAACATCTTTATTCTCCCCGTTATTTTATTCATTTATGTTTAGAAATTGCACTGATACCAACAAAATAATAGGCTATCCGCCTATCTCTAATCAACCTGTGCTCCTATTCTGCCAGTATTTCTAAATAAAATCAACCCCCACACCAAATAAGCCATAAAATCCACCCTTCTTAAATATAAGAAAATGGCTTGTTTGGTGTGGGGGTCAACCCCTCTTAGACATCCAGATTTTGAACGTGCGCCGCATGGGCTTGAATGAACTGTTTCCTGGGCTCCACCTCGTCGCCCATTAGAACATTAAAGAGCTTATCTGCCTTGACCGCATCGTCCACTTGCACCTGCTTTAAAATGCGTTTTTCGGGGTTCATGGTGGTCTCCCAGAGCTGGTCCGGATTCATTTCTCCCAAACCTTTGTAGCGCGCGATGCTCACTCCGCCAACCTTCTCCCCTCCTTCGCTCGCTATTACGGCCGACTCTCCTTCGGCCAATTCCTCCTCTGGTAAGGCGGATGCCTTTTTGTCTGACTTGCCCCCACCAGACTTAACTACTTTCATATCCGCCAATTCCTTTTCTTTTTCCTTTTCGTCATACGCGTATCTAATGTCCTTACCCCTCTGCAAGCGGAAGAGAGGCGGTTGCGCGATATAAAGATATCCCCCCTCAATTATCTGCGGGAAGTAACGATAGAAGAGCGTCAAAAATAGGGTGCGGATATGCGCGCCGTCTACGTCCGCATCGCTCATAAGTATAATTTTATGATAACGCAACTTGGTGATATCAAAGCTGTCCGAAATAGCGGTGCCGAGCGCCACCACTAGCGAACGTATTTCCACATTCGCGAGCATTTTGTCCAAACGCGCCTTCTCCACGTTTAAAATTTTTCCCTTAACCGGCAAGATGGCCTGCGTTCTGCGATCGCGTCCGGCTTTTGCCGAGCCACCGGCAGAGTCTCCCTCCACGATGAAGATTTCGGATTCTGACGCTTGTTTGGAACTGCAGTCCGCCAATTTGCCCGGCAGAGTCAGACCCTCTAACGCTCCCTTGCGCAGAACCGTGTCCTTGGCTGCCTTGGCTGCTAGACGTGCCTTGGCTGCTAAAATAACCTTCTCTACCACCCGTCGCGCCTCTTGAGGGTGCTTCTCCATAAACTCCTTGATAGCTTCGTTAACTACGCTCTCGGTCGCGGTCCTCGCGCCCGGAGTTCCTAGGCGCGCCTTGGTCTGACCCTCAAACTGGGGCTCGGGAAGTTTAATGGAGATAACCGCTACCATGCCCTCCCGCGCGTCATCCGCGGTCAGGTTGTCGTCCTTTTCTTTTAGATACCCCTCTGCCCGAGCATAGTTGTTAACGGAACGTGTCAGAGCCGACCGGAACCCGGTAATGTGCATGCCTCCGTCCGGAGTGTAGATGTTGTTAGCAAAACTTAACTCGCGTGTTTCCAGATCGTTTACATATATGAAGGCCGTCTCCACCTCCATATTCTCGTATTCTTTTTGAACGTAAAATATTTCTTCTTGTAGAAGCTTTTCGTCCCGCGCCAAATATTTCACGAAGGACTTCACGCCCCCCTCAAAATAAAATCCGTAATAGTCCGGGGTTTCATTTCGCCGGTCCACGATATTCAGTCTCACGCCCTTGGTAAGATACGCCTGCTGACGCAAGTGCTCCAAGATGCGAGTCAGACTCAAGTCTAGGGTGGCGAATATTTCCTTGTCCGGCAAGAAGGTTACCGTTGTGCCAGTTAATTTGGACGAAGCTATTTTTTTAACCTTGGCTTTCGGTACACCTCGTTTATATTCCTGCATAAAGAGACCGCCGTCGCGGCGGACTTCCACTCTCAACCATTCCGATAATGCGTTGACAACCGAAACTCCTACGCCGTGCAATCCACCCGATACCTTATATGAATCTCCGCCAAACTTACCGCCCGCGTGGAGCGTAGTAAGAACTGTTTCTAGCGCGGATTTCTTAGTTTGATGATGGGTCTCTACCGGAATACCGCGTCCGTCGTCTACCACGCTTACTGAACCATCCGCGTTTAACTCCACTGAAATGTTTTTGGCATACCCGCCCATCGCCTCGTCAATACAGTTATCTACCACCTCCCAAACCAGGTGGTGAAGTCCATCCGGACCGGTAGAACCGATGTACATGCCCGGACGCTTGCGGACCGGCTCTAAGCCTTCCAGAACGTATATGTCTTTAGCGGTATATCCTGCTTCTTTTTTGGGCTTATCTTCTTTTTTGGCCATATTTTTACAAGAAAAAAATTAGGGTTAATTCGCCCTATCTCATTATTTACGCCACTAATTTTAGCATAAAAAAAGACCCATTTCCAGGGCTCAAAGTGATGCGGGGGAGAGCTCTGCCCTCCCCCTCCAAGTTGATCTTTGGGCTGTCGGCAATCGACACCCAAGCACGGTGGCCTGTCCTTCGCGCGATGCTGGTGGCGCTAGCGGACGTTCTGGTCCTTCAGGAGGTTCAGCAGGAAGTTCGGCGGGGATTCGGTGTTCGCGACGACCTTGAATGCACGCATGGTCCTGATCCTCCACGTACCTGACGGTTCTACCAACTCTCTGCGACGAGCATTCGCATAGGAGCTGGCGAAACTACCGCAGGGCTATTTATTATTTTAATTAAAAATGTTTATCGCGCAACAACTCCCTGGGGATAATTATCAAAATGAGTGAAGGCCATGCATGTGCATGGCCTTCGGACTCGAAGATGGGGGCAGTCGGTTGGACGCTGACTACCCTATGTAGAGCCAGAAGGACGAATGAAGATGCCCTCAATACGGTGGGCGTTATGCCCTTGCAGCCTAAGTGAGCGGAGCTGCGAAGCTGGGGCATTTTCACCCATCATCCTGGCTTGATGACGAAGGTCTGACCCAATTATAACTCTTTTATTGACATACAACATCCCACCCTGTGGATAAACCCCGTACCAATATGAATATTGATACGGGGCAAGTCCCGTACCCTATCAGATAGTGCGCAATAATAAGAATGGCCCCGGGCGGGGCCATTCTTAAATTTCTTTTTCCACTCTACCATCTTCTAGATTCTACCTTCTAACTTCTATTTATTGCACCATCTTCCCCACCTTGAACCCAGCCAAAGTCTCTTCCGGCTTACTCTTCCCGCCGTGCTGTTTTACAAAAGCATCCGTTCCATCCTTCCCACACAACCCCTCAATCGCCTTCGCTCCGCCCGGATGCTGGCTTATCCAAGAGGTCAGATTATAGACTGAACCGCGTATCGCGGTATAACAATCAGACTTAGTGGCATGAGCTGCCACTTCCGACAAAGTATATGTATCCGTCTGAGTCGGCTTACCTGGCACCGAACCGTCTGCTATTCCGGGAATTGGGGCGCTACCTACTTCCACGCCCGGCCCATTCCCGGGGACGCTGACCGGATTATTGTTGTTGCTCTGCTTTTGAAAATACGCGTACGCGCCAATTGCCAAAATCACTACCACCACCGCTCCGATAATAATTTTTTTCATTGTTTTTATTTTATACGACGAAAACTCTATTAATGTAGTACAACTCCACCGACTAATTATTTCAGAAATTCAGCAATCCTACTAACGACAACCTGCTCCTGTTTGCGATTAGCCTATCTGACCCACAATCACTACATAGTTCTTGCCATACTTCTTGGCGCATTTGGGACAAGTGGTATACCACATATACCACTTCGCCACCTCCCTGCCCCTACTCTTGGCGTAGACCTTAAAGTCTTCGCACCACTTGCCCGTATCTTTGAAGTTGCCTTCATAAACCTTGCTTAAAAATTTCCCGCTCAGAGTTACGTTCTCCGCGCCGGCTATTTCTTTATCCACCGCCAGATAAAGATCCATATTCCACTTGGAGGTATGGTCCGAGAGAGCCATCCAGCCTTGCGCCGTCGCTCCGACTTTTTGTAATTTGGCCATCATCCTTGTAATCACCGACCCAAAATTAATCGGCATATAGAACAAGGTAAAAACCTTGTCTTTTATAAACTTCTTATTCTCCCAAACAAATTCCTGCCCATCCCAAGGAGCGGGGTTAAATTCTGGGCAACATTGATTGGAGGGTGCTTGATTGTTCGTGCCTACATTTTATCATCTGACCCAAAAACCTAAAACCCCCGTCAAGCAGGGGTTTTAGATTTAAACGATTCCGATAAATTGTTTAGGAAAGGTGCTTGGAGACCAACTTGGTCATCTCAAACATATTAACCATCGCTTTGCCTCCGAAAACCTTTTTCAAGGCTGCGTCCGCATTGATATTGCGCTTGTTCTTCTCATCCTGAAGACCGTTCTTCTTGATGTAGACCCAAAGCTTCTTCACAACCTCCGAACGAGGCATGGGACCCTTGCCGACCACTTCCGCCAATTCGGCGCTAATGGTCATTGGCTTCATAAACGCACTGTTTGCTTTCGGCATTTTTTTATTTGTTTATTAAGACTTTTCCTAATTTTACCTATATCCCCCGAAAAGACAAGGCTATCGGACTCCAAATGGGACATGACTACTCGCCACGGCTGGCAGGATCCAAAACCCAATCTTTGCCATTTTTATTTAATATCATGCTTATAAAGGGCATAGGAATCACGGATTGCACAACGGTGATGTCCTGAAAAGCCGCATACGTCAAACCAACTATGTGGCCCCGGTAAAATACTCCTGAACCCGAAGACCCCCCGAAGGTTCCATGCAAGACCCTCACAAGCATGACCATGGGGTATCCTGCATACTGCTTATCGCCTGGCATATATCCGATTGCATAACCGATATTGCCTCGTAGAACATGAGATGAGCCCGTACCCCCTCCTATTCCTGGATAACCGTATGTAATCATCTCATAAGACTGTATTGGTATGCGATAACCTATCGGATTAGCCATAAAAGGAAAGCTCTCCGCGCCGCTTGAGGTGGATATAAATAAATTGGAGGTTAAGTTATACGGAAAAGAGTTGGGCAAAGACTTGCATCTATTGAAAATTTGGCAGTCTTCATTATTGACAGAGTCTATTTTCATAATCGCAAAATCAAGTTCAAATTTCTCTTGTTCGCTCAGACTATCCGATTGTTCTGGCATAAAGTAATTGATCGCTTTGTAGGGTCGCCAACCGGAAATATCGTAAGCCGGGTTTTTGCTTACGTCGCCTATCTCATCTCGAGTGGGCAATTTAACCGTTTCGTCAGGCAGGGCAACCTCGCAATATCTGGCGTTAGCCGCAACATGACGATTGGTTAGAATATACCCTTTAGGATGAATGATGTTGCCACTTCCTTTCCAAATCTCGTCCTCATTTTTACCATGACAATAAAGAGCGACTACGGCGCGTGGATCAATTTCTCTCTGCGCTGGTTCAGGAATATTCGGCCAACGGGCGTCGGTCGTGGTGGCAGATAGGAGCCAAATTGGAGAGATTTGTATTTCGCTTCGTGATTCTTTGCCAGCGATAAAGTTGACCGTACTACTGGACAAAGCTAAGGTTGTTTTTGAGTCCGAAGTTGTGGTGGTGGCTATTGTGGACGAGGATGCGACATTCGCCGGAAGCTGCGCCGCATTTAGACTATTTGCCTTGGTCCGAGTCTTTAGGCCCCAATAGCCCGCTGTGGGTAAGATGCCATTTTTTCTCTGAAAATCTTTAACTGCTTGTTGAGTTAGGGATAAAAAATTCCCTGTAATTGGACCGTCATACAGTCCTTGTGAAGTCAAAAAGCGTTGAAGCTTTATTACCTCATTATCGTTTTTCAAGCCGAAATAGAGATCTTTTGAAAAATTTTCTGCCCTAACCGGGCTGGCCCACAAGATAATGGGCAAGATATACACCAGAATAATAGTGGGTGCTTTTTTCAGAAAGACTGAGTGTCCAGCAATCCGAAACATACCAGAATTGTACCATCTAGCACGCTGTGAGGATATATTACTTTGCATTTGCGGAGGCGGAAGGATTCGAACCTTCGAGAGGGTTTCCCCTCTAACATCTTAGCAGGATGCTGCCTTCAACCACTCGGCCACGCCTCCCTCCACTAACTTGATGCTACCAGCTTTTTAAAAGCTTCACCACCTTTAAAGCTCTTTATCTGAAATTCACGCCTATACGCATCCTGTCTTGTTAAAAACATTTCAGAATAGACCAGCATCCAAGGAGCTCCAGGCTTGGTGGATTTATTCCGACCAGAGTTATGCCTCCTCAGCCTTTCTACTAAATCCTCGCAGGAACCAACATAGTATTTTCCGGTTTTCTCGCTTTTCAAGATGTATGCGTAATACATTTTGCCTTCAACCACCCACCGCTAAAGCGGGGCCCCGCCAAAGGCGGTGGTCGGCCACGCCTCCACACCAAAAGGGGCACCCCTTTTGTACGGGGGCACGCCCAATCGGAACCCCCAAACAATACTAAAAAATCTTGTTTTTATCAATATTTTCTGCTAAGGTGTAGCCGTTATGCAAGATAAATCCGAACAAAAATCCATGGCTCGCCCGCCGATTATAGCTGTTATGGGGCACGTGGACCACGGCAAAACATCTCTCCTGGACTATATCCGCAAGACCAACGTGGTCGCGCGTGAAGCGGGAGGCATCACCCAGTCTATTGGCGCCTACGAGATAACTCACAACGGCAAAAAGATTACTTTTATAGACACTCCTGGGCACGAAGCTTTTTCTAAGATGCGTTCGCGTGGCGCGCGCGTGGCGGATTTGGCGATTTTAGTGGTAGCCGCGGATGAGGGCGTGAAGCCCCAAACGGTTGAGTCTATCAAGACTCTTCTCGAAACCAACACTCAATTTGTGGTGGCTATAACTAAAATAGACAAACCTAACGCGGATATTGATAAGGTTAAAAATGAGTTAACTTCCGCGGGAGTACTGCTGGAAGGTTTCGGCGGGTCCATCAGCTACCAGCCCATCTCCGCCAAATCCGGCGACCACGTGGACGAGCTTTTGGATTTACTCCTTCTCGCCGCGGAGATGGAAAATCTGACCTATGACCCACAACTGCCTGCAAGCGGATTTATTATGGAAGCCAAAATGGACAGGCAGCGCGGGCTAGAAGCAACTCTGATAGTTAAAAATGGCACCTTGCGCCAAGGCGACCCGATCGCTACCAAGAGTGGCAAGGGCAAGGTAAAAATTTTGGAGAACTGCCTGGGTAAAACAACTAAAGAGCTGGTCCCCTCCGCTCCGGCGCTCGTAATCGGATTCAGTGAACTGCCTCAGGCAGGAGAGGAATTCGTAACCGGCGAAGCCGCGAACGTGGACCTTTCCACAGAGCACACCGGAGAGATTAACGAATCTGCTCCCCGAGAACTATTAAACAAAGATAAGGAAAGTTTAAACCTGATACTCAAAGCCTCCGATCAAGGCTCGTTGGAAGCTATTTCCGAAATAATCCGCGCGTTACCCTCTCTAAAGAGGGCTGTCATGGTGGTGGGCCAGAGCGTGGGAGATTTGAATGATAACGACGTAAAGCTAGCTATTTCCACTAACTCCAAAATAATCGCCTTCCGCAGTAAAACCGACAAATCTTCCGCTGCACTCGCGGACGCTAATCGTATCCAAATAATTTCTTCGGATATTATTTACAAATTAATTGAGGCGGTCCAGGACATGCTCAAGGAGAGCGAGGGCGCACCGGTCATTGGCGAGCTGGAGGTCTTGGCGATTTTCAACCAGATTAAACTAGACAAGCAGGTGGTGGGCGGAAAAGTGCGCACGGGAACCTTTCGCAACCGCGGCAATTTTGAAATAGTGCGCGGCACGGACGTAGTAGGAACGGGGCGTATCACAAACCTACAACACAAGAAACAGGAGGCGATCCAAGTCACGGAAGGCAATGAGTGCGGACTCTTGTGCGGCTCCTCGGTTGCCATCGCCGTCGGAGACATTTTAGTGATGCGCGACACCAAGTAATTAACTTGCGTTTAGAATTCTAACTTCTATCTACTAGCTACTACCCGATGAACCACCGCCCGCTCCGCGTCGGCCAGCTTATCCGAGACGAATTAGCCAAGCTTATCTTGCGCGAGATGGAGTTTGACGGCGCGCTCGTGACCGTAACCGAAGTCGCGGTAGATAAAAAATTGACCGCGGCGGCGGTTAAGGTGAGCGTAATACCCTCCGAGAAATCCGCGGAGGTGTTAAAAGAACTGGTAGTCTCGCAGGGCAGGCTCCAGCACGAGCTAAATTTCAAGTTAAATATCAAACCGATGCCGTTCCTGCGTTTTCAGATAGACCACGGTGTTTTAAACGCCGCTAAAGTAGAGAAAGACCTCCTGGAGTAGAACATGAATATCGGATTTTTGTACGCCCTAGGCGCCGCAGTCATATGGGGACTGATGTATGCGGTCTATCAGAAGATACTTGAGGGAACAAGCCCCTTGGTCATGACATTCCTAAGTCCAATACTCACGGCCTTGGTAATGATTCCGTTTGTTTTCTTTATTAAAGACCCATTGAAATCATTTGTGGGTTCCGGCAAAATCAACCTACTACTCTTGCTTCTGGTTATAACCCTAGGCATAGCGGCTAACTTCTTAATTTATTCCGGCATAAAGAAGTTGGATGCGTCCACCGCGTCCATAATAGAGATAGCCTATCCCTTTTTCGTGGTGCTTTTCAGCTATTTGTTATTCAAATCAACTCCGAACGTATACTTCTTTGTGGGTGGAGCACTTATATTTATCGGCTCTATAATCATAATAAAATTTGCCTAACTCACTCTGTAATTAGTTTTGGAACCTCCATTATAACTGGGGCTCTATCGAGGCAATGCGAAAATGTACTGAGCTATCGAGGGTGCTATAAAAACAAATATTAGAATCAGAAATAGGATTGAGCAAAATACCGCCTCTCTCCTAGAACCATATCCTATCGGGCCCTTGAGGTTTAATTTTTGGAATGGAAAATACGGCCAAAAATCTGCTCCATCAATAGCGTCTAAAAGGATATGAGAAAAATAGGCAATTGAAAAAACGAACCCGAATTGAAAATTTATCAGCATAAGTAGGCCCGACCCCACGATCCAACTGAATATCCCATGCATGAAATTCCTTTGATCGCCCCATTGATCCTTCTCATCCATCATGACCTTGAGGAGTTTGCGTGGCTTCGAGATAAGACTATGGCGATAATAAGAAACGAAGTGATCCAAATCCACCACTAAGGAACCGGAAAGGGCCGCTGCATAATTGCCAGTTATTCTACCAATCAATAATCCGGTTACGAGATGTGTCGGTTCGGTCATCAGAGCTAATTTATAAACCGCATTATACCACGCATATCATGTGCCCGGGGTGGGAGTCGAACCCACAAACCCTTTCGGGTCAAGGATTTTAAGTCCTCTGCGTAAACCATTCCGCCACCCGGGCATTTTATGCAAGCTCCAACCCCGAGGTCGGAGCACTCAAATCTTTAGGCTACTGCCAAAAAATTTTGAGTGAGGCGCGGGAGGGATTCGAACCCTCGCATAGCGGTTTTGCAGACCGCCGCGTTGCCTCTTCGCCACCGCGCCCTATATCAATCTGTATCCCAATCTCAATTTGTCTGCTCCTGGCGGGAAAAGAACCGCCCTACTCCCCACCAGGCCACGAACCTATTCTAGAGGCGAACCGGTTAATTTTCAAATCAAACCTGGCAACTCGCGCAATAAACCGTGGAGCGATTGTTCACGATTATCTTCTTTAAATCTTCTCCACAAATCACGCAAGGCTTGCCGTCTTTGCCATAGACCCTGTGCTCGCGCGCGTAGTTGCCCCTACTGCCATCCGCCAAGCGATAAGTCGCGATGGAAGACCCGCCCATTTCAATCGCGCGCTTTAATATATGTTGGATTGCAAGGTGCAATTTCTTTATTTCATTTGGTTTCAAACTATTCGCCCGACGAGTGGGACGAATATTGGCCGCGAAACAAACTTCGTCACAATAAATATTTCCCAAACCGGTTACTATTCCTTGACCCATTAAAACAGTTTTTATCTTGCCCGTCTTTTTCTTCAACTCCTCCGCCAGATATTTGAGGGTAAAGTGCGGGTCAAACGGCTCTAAGCCCAGTTTATGAAAATGATTTTCCCGAATGAGCGTGCCAATAGTAGGATAGTAAAGCAGATAGCCAAACATGCGCGTGTCGTTGTAATAAAGGACCCCTTTGTTGAGTTCAAAAATTACTCGCGTATGCTTGTTGGGCAATTTTATCTCGGAGAGCTGAATGGGATGTCCGCCCTCTACCACGTTCTTATGGCGCTCCTGATAAACGAACTGTCCCGACATTTTGAGATGTACTAAAAGGATTTTTCCGCTCTGAAAGTGGAATATCAGATTTTTAGCGCGCCGTTCTATGTCCTGGATCTTTTCTCCCTTAAAAGCCCGTATGAAAAGACGGGTCTTAGCTCCTGAGGCGTGCCGAACATTTCCTTTTCCGGACACAAGCTTGGGCGCGAAAACCGAGACTTTTTTAACAATTTGTCCCTTAATGCGCGAATTGAGTCCTCGCCTTAGATTTTCTACCTCCGGCAGTTCCGGCATAACCCCTACATTATATAGGATAAATACATAAACCCCATACCGCCCCGGCGGAGGAGACGGCTCTCCCCTCTCCATATATACATCTTTGCCGAACGAGGCCTTTTTCTGTTATCATTGCCCCTGCAAATAGAAACTATGGCTGAACGAAAAAGATTGTGGTCCTGGACCACCGGCGGGATAATTTTAGGGCTGATAGTGGGAGTCTTGATAGGCTGGAGCTACCAGCCTCTTTTGGTTTCCGCGCCCGCGCGCAACATATCCCCGTCCGAGAACAACTCCGTTTCACTGATGATTGATTATGGCAACGGCAAGGTGCAAACTTTTGATAAAGTTGCCATTTCTAAATCCCAAACCGTGCTTGATACCCTAAAAGATTTCACTGCCAGCCAAAAAATTGCTTTTGATTCTAAAACATATGAGGGCATGGGCACGCTCGTAACCCAAATCGGGAGCTTTAAAAACAATGACAGTAATAGATACTGGCAATACTGGGTGAATAATCAGAAACCTACCATAGGAGCTCAGGCGCAAAAAGTAATGGGCGGAGATTGGGTGGAGTGGAAATTTATGCCTTTTGTATCAGAAGAAAAATGAGCCAAATAATCTTCGCAATAATTTTTTCGGTGTTTTCGGTTGGGGCACGCCTAGTGGACCATTCTCCTAATTTCGCGCCGATTGGAGCTCTCGCTCTCTGGGCAGGAATGTTTTTGCCTAAGCGCGTTGGAATTGCCCTGCCGCTTATAATAATGTTTGTATCCGATTCAATCATAGGATTCTACGATTGGCGAGTGATGCTTTCCGTTTATGGCAGTTTCGCGCTGATGGCTATAATCGGGCACTATCTCAAAAACCACAAGGGTCCAGCCATCGTTATGAGCTCGCTCGCAGGTTCTATCTTCTTTTATCTGACCACTAATCTAACCACTTGGGCCTTCGGCACGATGTATTCGCACGACTGGGCGGGAATTATAAACTGCTTCTATATGGCTCTGCCCTTCTTCCGCAATACGCTTTATTCTGACTTAATTTATGGAATTATTTTTGTGGGCGTCTATCAAGCGACTACTTATTATAGCTTTGGCAGAATAGCGGACCTTTTTTCTCCACGACTCTTAAAGCTGAAAAAGTAGCTTCAAGCCCAGTAAGCCGCCCACTACCATAAACACCACTTTTATAAATGAGTTTCCTTTGTAGCGTCCATATTTGGACCCCATATATCCTCCGATAAGCGAACCCGCTACCGCTGGCACCGTATATCCCCAATTGAAATATCCTTTAAAGATAAGATCTGCCGCCGCGAATACCGTCCAGGGAAAAGAGATGGCGTAGTAGTATCCGAGCGCCTTCATAAAATCCAATCCCTTCATGTGAAGCGATATGAAAGAGAAAGCCGCGCCATTGCCGGAACCAAACGCACTCTCATAAAAACCCATAGGCACCGAAAAGAGATAGATCAGTTTTTCCTTTAATTTGGACCTGCTCTTGTCCTCTTGGAGTCCCAGATCTTTTTTGAAATATATAAGAGAAACAACTAGTAAAATCATTATTCCGGCAAACGTTCTTAGTATCTGTTCGTTAACCGAGGTAATAAGCTTTACGCCGAAATAAACTCCAATAAGTCCCAGGCCCGCGAATAAAACGAGAAACAGCCAATCCACGTGCCTGCCCTTCAGATAATTACGAGCGGAAGGCAAGACCCAAAACACACAACTCAAAAGATGCATAGACATCGCCATTGGAAAAGGAATCCCTAGAGCGAGAAAGACAGGAATAGTAATTATGGACGCTCCCCCGCCTGACATGGAACTGATAATCGTTCCAATTGCGGAGATCAGAAAAATAATGGCGCTATCCATAATGCCTGTAAGTATAGCAAAAGATGTTTTACGAAACCCGTCCCAAGAAAAATATCATCGTTGGTTTTAATATCGAATTATATTGACATATTCGTTATTATATTATACAATGTTGCCAGCGTGATCCCACGTCTGAGAATTGGAGGGGACGATATGAGCTCGCGGCCTAGCAAATGGAACATCGGCATCGGCACGAGCGTGACAGGATTCTTATTGATCCTCGTCGCGAGCGTGCTTGGCGGCGGCGTAACCCAACCCCCTGAAACGACCGAAGCCATCCATCGACTGCGGATAGTGGTGGCGGTCCTCGGCATCGCCGGGGTGGCCTGTCTCGTCGGCGCCAAAAAGGTCGGCGGGTGGTGGTTCGAGAATAGATACCGGAGGTGGTTCGCCGCCACCCATCCCGAGATCAACCTTGAGGCAGTCGACAAGACCGTGGCAAGCCTCAAGGCCAGAACCAACTACATGTCGGCGGGCAAGTTCTCGGAGGTGGCCAACACCATCCGCGCAATCTCTAAAATCGCCAACCCTGACGATACCGAGAAGCACAGTGCTTGGTCTTGGGAGGCGTGGAGGTGCTACAAGCACTTCGCAAGCGGGGAAGGCGAGATCCCCGAGACCAGCTGCCCGCGCAAGTAGGCGGGCGCCAGAGACGAGACGAACGGCGACGACGCCGTTCGTCTCAGATCTTAGCCGATTATTTTAATAGTCGTTTAAGATTTACGAGCTCAATTCTTTCTGTCGTCTCCGCTGACCAGGACGCCCTCAGATTGTTCTTATGTCTTCTATTAGACCCTAATCTCCTCCCCATCTCCAACAAGTTCGACTTTGTCGTCTTGTATTAGTATGGCCTGATCGTCGGTCAATATTTTAACCGGCAACGACGCTGCTGGAATACTCTCTTTTAGAACGTCTTTGTATTCCGGAGAATAGTGGACTGACATAAGAAACGGAACCAACCCCATCGCAGTGAGGTCCGTGACTCCACAATGATCGTATTTGTCTTGGTGCTTGAATCCTGTCATTTCAATCGTTGGGCAGGCAACATAAGAACCCGCGCTTGCGCCAATATAAACGAAACCTTCCGGTAACAATTTTTTTATAACGCTATCAAACCCGCTCTCCCGTATTGCCTTTAGTAAATAAAATGAATTTCCTCCCTGAACATAGACTGCATCAAAATCTTTCAGATAGTTTTCAAGCCACTCTTGCGTCTTCCCATCAATATCAAGTTCCGTATAGTTATAACCGTTCTGAGCGAATATCCCCTTTGTCCGTTCCAAATACGTCAGATCGCTGACTCCCTTTGAGGCAGTCGTGACGTACGCAATCCGCATTTCCCGTAGAGACTTACCGGGAATGGGTGAAGGATGCTCTCTTAAAAACTTAGTGCTGGATAGCAGTAAAATATTTTTCATAATCTGGTGCCCCCGAGAGGATTTGAACCTCTAACCCTTGCGGGACAGCGTCCTAAGCGCTGCGCGTATGCCAGTTCCGCCACGGGGGCCATTATATTGTTAAACATCTATCTACTCTGCGACTACACCGCGTCCGTTCGCGCTCTCGCCCCGTACTAGAACTCGTTTTGTGCGGGGTTCCGCCACGGGGGCAACGCAGACTTAATTTACATTACCTTGAGCGATTCGTGAAGACCCGGCCTGAAAGAATCTTTAACCCCGCTTAGGCTCTCGCTCACACCCCGTCCCTAGCCACTCCCCCTCCGCCCTCCAACTCCACGATAATTAACGATCGTTAATTATCGTGGAGTTGAGAAATTAAGTCGCAAGACCAAGAGGGTGGCACAATTTCTCCCAGAATACGCGCGTTTGTCAATGACTGTGGATATCTCCCCTTTTATTAACATCCGAGAACAGGTAGAATCTAGTTAAGATTTAGTTGCTGGTCTTAAGGGTCTCTAGCAGCCTAATCCCATGGATGAGCTTATAACTCAAAGTTCGGGGTCTCACGCAGGAACCCGATGGCGTTCGGTTTTGTTTTTTGTCTTCGGCATGCTCTCTGGTCTCGGAATTCTCTCCGGGATTTTTTATTTCTCCAGTTCTTCTTTTGCAAAATCGCACGATGGGCTTCTAGCTCAAACCGCGACTATTTTCAGAGGTACGATGCGCGACATGTTTGGCGCACAGGTTGGCAAACCTGTACTAGAAATAGATCTAAATGGACGCTCCGTTATTTCTGAAGAAAAAAACTTAGCCAAAGACTCAAAAGACGACAAACCCGATGAAACGCCAAAAAATAGCGTCAATTCCACAATAGAGAAAACAGATACCTCTCCCCTCCTCGCAAGCTATAAACCGAAAAATAATAATCCGGCGGGAGAGAAACCGGAAGCTTCCCCTGCCATCTCACAAGATGCTCCAACTAAAACCAAAACAGGTGCAAGCTATCCCCTGTGCGACTTTAATACAAATCAATCCCCTAATCATTCAGTTCTAATAAATGAAATTGCCTGGATGGGCACCGCTACCAGCTCGGATGATGAGTGGGTAGAGCTGCGTAATAATTTGGGAAGCTTGATTGAACTTCGTGACTGGCAGTTGGTGAATGAATCCGGTAAATTTCGCATTGTTTTTCTAGAATCCGATAAATTGCCGGCAAATAGTTTCTACCTCGCAGAGAGAAGTAGCGACGAGACCGTGCCAGGCATACCCGCTAATAAAATATATTTGGGCGCTATATCAAACTCTAATGTCGTCCTCAAGTTGTTCGATTCCAATTGCCGACTTGTGGACGAAGTAGATGCCTCGAATGGCTGGAAAAGATTAGGCGGAGACAATGCAGCTAAAAAAACCTTGGAAAGAAATGTGCGGGACTTTGATTGGCACACTAGCTCCGTTGTTGGGGGCACGCCCGGGAAGAGAAATGATGATAAATTTGCCGCAACAACAAATATAACAAGCTCTGGCGCCACAAAACACAACCTAACAATTAATAAGTCCGGAGCAGGGGCGGGAGTAATCGTCAGTTCGCCGAGCGGTATAAACTGTGGCTCATATTGCTCCTTGGGATTTTCCGCAGGTAGCACAATCGTCCTCTCTGTTGCGCCAGATAATGACTCTGTTTTTTCCGGGTGGGACCTACCATCTTGCCCGGGAACCGGAGATTGCCAAGTGATGATCAATAAAAATATAGAAATAACCGCCACTTTTGCCACGGCTCCTTCCCCCGCTTCTTCTACGAGTATTGCAGCAACCTCTACGCCCAGCTCCACCCCGCCCACAGATAATTCTAATAATACGAGTAAAATAGTAATTTCAGAGATAATGGCCGGGAGCGATCTTGGCTCAGATGATGAGTTCGTAGAGCTATGGAATCAGGGCACCCAGGTCGTTTCCCTGACGGGCTGGAGTATAAAGAAAAAAACATCCAGCGGGGCGGAATCAACCCTTGTCTCGGCTAGTCGACTAGAAGGCAAGTCTATCCCGCCCGGGAAGAGGTTTTTATTAATAAACGAGGGGGGATATAAGGGCGGGGTCCCGGGGGATGCAAGCTGGCCCAAGTCTTATACCCTAGCGTACACCAATAACTCTGTCGTGCTGTACGATGGTAATAACAACAAATTGGAAGGGGTGGCATGGACGGAAATAATTAAAGGACAAAGTTATGAGAAACAGGAGGGCTCTTTTGTGATGCAACCCAGTCCCAACCCGCAGAATTCCACGCAGTAAACAAGGCTACTAAATTAAAGTAGAATAAAGACATGGACCAAAACGAAGCTAAGAGAGATTATCGCAAAATGATTTTCGTTTTTTTAGCGATTGTCCTTGTAGTAATTGTTGGCGTAGTAGCTTGGGAAATATACAAAGAAAGCCAACTACCCCAAAAAGCGGACGAACTCCAACGACAAATAGACCAAGAGAGAGAACAGGAACGCCAGCGTTTAATGGCAGATACCTACGGTGGCAAAACCCCGCAAGAGACTTTGCGGATGTATATAGAGGCAGTCGAACAAGGAGATTACGAACTGGCTAGTAGATATTTTATAGAAGGAAACAGGGAAAAAGAAATGGCTAGTTTCAACGGAGCAACGACCCAAAAACTCACAAACTACATAGAATACCTAGAACAAGCATCTAGAGAGAATGGTTTATTTAATTTAGATCAAAACTATTTCAGTATAGATAGACCAATACTTATCAGGATGCAGTTGTATCCCAATGGTATTTGGAAAATAATAGAAATCTAATATGTCTAAAAATCGGCAAAGGGTCAGCATAGTAATATTGCTGGCTTGTTTGTTGTTTTCAAGCCCAGCCCACGCATACAACGATAGATCTACCCATCCTGCCCTAACCCAAGAGATCATCAGACTATATAACCAGAACAATCCTCAGGGATCTATAACCTCAGAAGAAATGGAGTGGATAATCCAGGGTAGTGTTCTGGAAGATACGCCCCCTCGCTGGATTAATCACTTCTACGACCCGGTTAATGAAACTGGCTGGACTGGCAGCGATGCAGGCAATCTCGATGCAGAAACTATAAGACAACTATCTCTAGTTGGATTATCTTCCGAGCGGCCGGTTTCCGCTCCTAATTGGGTCACCAACTATCAACTTCAGGAAAAATACGCTCTTTATGGCGGAAATCGTTCCTGGAAAAGAGGCTTGGAGTATTACGCGGACGGCGATAAAAAAGAGGCGTATATAACTTTGGGACACATCCTACATATACTGGAAGACATGGGCGTCCCCGACCACACCCGAGATGATACGCACGCTCAAGTTGTCGAGCAAATTACCGGGGATAATGGTTCTCCCTATGAAGGCTATGCAACCAGATGGCATAGACAAAATATCCAGATGGCTGGCCTGGACAGCATTCCAGTCCCAAGCTACTCCAATGTCACAGAATACATAAAAAACGTTGCGAGTTATTCTAATAAATATTTCTTTTCAAAGGATACAATATCAAATAAATACCCAAGCCCGAGACCAGTAGAGGATGCGGGTGGCCTGGGGTATGGATTAGATGAGAATAAGACCAGATTCGCTCTAGTCAAAATATCTCTCGTCAAAAAAGAGGGGTTAGATATGAAGAAAATATATATCCTAGAGAGAAATGATTCTCAGATTTTTGATGCCTATTTTTCCCGTCTCTCCAAGCAGGTTGTATTGAATGGTGCCGGAGTCATCCGACTTTTTAAGTCTCAAGCGGAAGATGCACTGGTCAATAAAGAGTTTCCGACTCGTCTGGTTGATCTACGTCCAGACATAAAGAGATTTCAATTGCCCGCATTTTCGCTTTTCGGTCTAACTAATAAGATTGTTGGACTTGGCTCGGGGCTTGTGGCAACCATAACAGGTTTATTTACATCCGAAGAAAATAGCTCACCCACAGATATTAATCAATCCGATATTTCATCCTCGGAAAACTATCAAGCTCTTACCCCGGAAGGAGTGTCACTGGAAGATACCGCGAACCAATCCCAACCTATTTCTCCAGGGCCGGAAATCTTAAAGCAAGAGCAAGAGCTGGTTACAGAAAACAACGGGGCGGCCAATGGAACCACCAACCAAGAGCCGGAAAATGTACCCATAGAACAGTCTCTAGCAATCGATTCTCCAACCACAACCCCGACGACGAGCCCATCAACCGCAACCAACACCCAAGACAATGTTGACCAAAAATCGCCCAGCCTACCACCCCCTCCAGTCTTCGGTGGTGTCAGCTTCACGCCCGCACCAGACCCATCTCTTCCAGAAGATACGCCTGATCAGGAAAATGATCCTCCTCCTGACGAAGACCCAGCTCCGCTTAGCGGTCCACCTATTCGAAATTTCTCCGCGCGATATTCCTCCAGTACCATGAGCGCGATTCTATCTTGGGACACTTCTGATGGTGTCGGATCAACTTCTACTTACACATATCGCATCAATCAAATAGCCACAGATAGCTCCCCCACCCTCAAGCTTGAATCAGAAACCTCCACCTCGTATAGCCAGCAGGTCGATCGAGAAACTAGATTTGAGTTTTCAGTAACGGATTCCAATGGCTCCAGCACTGCCACCACCACTACCGTCTCTTCTGATTTCTACGCCCGCCCTGGAATCATATTTGAACAAGGAACTAAAGAGATACATATCGAGTCCGGGCCAGGCATATTGAAACCTGGGAACACAGTACTCTTACGAGTTTTCCAAACTTTTACCCCACAAAGGACGGGACAGCTTGATCAGGTTGATATAAATTGGAGCTTCGCCCAGCCGACCATAGCTTGTGAAGTAAGACTATATCGAACAGATGACCCCAATGGCATGGGTGATTCAACTTTAATGGCTACATCTTCTTCTGGTGCTGGCTGCACCGCCGAGACGGCCGGAGAGCATAGCTTCCACTTCTCTCCTAGCACAATACAAGCCGGAAGCGCATATCTCTTCTTTATGGAATATTTAATTGACCACTCCCAACCCACCCTATGGGGCGCGTCAGATGCCGTGCGAGGGTCTTACTGGCAGACAGACGGAACTAGCAGAACAGACAAAGATATTTATCTGAAGATATCCGGCACGGTCATGTCCGCGGATATCGGAGCCAAGTCGCCCGGCGCGCCCCAGGGTCTTACTGCGACATTCGACCCGAATAATATCTCCGCGAATATTTCCTGGTCCGCCAGCTCGGATGCGGATTCCTCTGTCTCCGATCTCATATATCAAATACAGGCGACCACTTCTAACGCGCTCTCTGATTCTAACCCTGACTGGCAGACCATTGGCAATGCCCTCTCCACCAGCACGCGCGCATACTATCCCAATACATATCTAATCGGCGTACGGACACGAGACGAGTATTACAACTACTCTCCTGTCGCAACCACCACGTTTTCCTTTCCGGCCGACTTTAACCCTAACGACATTCTTGCATCTCAAACCGACGCCAATCAGGGCGTAGTGGCGAGCAACGGACAAGATGGAACACGCACGAATATGTTCGGACAAACATTTACGGTAGCCTCCTCCAGCACTCCCCAATCTCTTACCATCAGCACTATCTGGACCGGTGACAATGCAACCTGTTCCATAAAGATATATCGGGCCGGCTCCATTGCGGAAACTAACGATTCCAACCTGATCGCCGCATCGGACGCTATGAGTGGATGCGGCGGAGAGGAAAACAAGATTTTTTATTTCAATCACACCGGTCCCCTCCAGCCCGGAACAACCTATATTTGGACATATTCCGTTTCAAACGGTTCCTTTCCTCAAGATGGTCTAATAGGAGGATATAAAGCCGAGGCGTATCCCAATACTTTGAGCACGCAAAATTCTACTATGGGCCAAGAGTATAACGCTTACTTTGTTCTTAAGGGCGATCTGCAATAATCACAAGTTGCGAATCGAATTAAACCGTTTAACTCGCGCACCTCGCCCCCAACTCCACGATAATCAACGATCGTTGATTATCGTGGAGTTAAACCAGCCAAGTAGCAGTCAATGTTATTGGGATTATATGGAGAAATATTTCCGCAGTTTTTCCCCTCCCTCAAAATAACTTACCGTCATCATCAGGACATACTTCTGAACGTCAAACACCGTGGTTATAAAATTTATTTCGTCTTCGCACGGAAATGGGGTTATGTACACGCTCTTTTGTAATGTGTAGAACCTGAGAGAGTTTAACTTCTCACGTAGCGCGTTTCTGCCATCTTTGTGCGATTCCGGAATATCGAAAATAATCAGCCTCCATTTACGATCCCACTTTCTAGAACGGTCAAGCTTGATGTCTTCTATCTTATAAGTAAGAGCCTTCTTCTTGCCCTTATCTGTTATAAGTATTTTTACTTTCCCATCTCCTAATTCCTCCAAGCGAATCAACTCCTTGGATTGTAAATTTTTAACGTCCCTTAACAACCTGTTTCTCTCAAAAACTTTTCGCCTAAAATAGCTCTTGAAGAACTCTTGCGCGACAATCGCTCCTCCTCTTGGAGAAACCAGCGATAAAACCATAAAGCCAGCACCAACGGTTAGGGCCTGAAGCATCTTCGCGGAATTGGAATCGCGTCTTAGTCCCATGTTTTACACGCTTTTCCTCTTTATCTCTCTATATCTCCCATTATATCACAAACTCCACGATAATTAACGATCGTCAATTATCGTGGAGCAGGGTTGTGGGCTGTATGAGAGGAGTCTGCGGATGCGAGGGGGTGTTTTGGGGTTGCGAAGCGGCAGCAGAAGATGGGACCGAAAGGGGTGTTTGGCCAGGTTTTATAAGGCCTATGGAGGGGTGGTCTTATCTTGACATTTGGAGTTTTATATGTTAAAATATACGGGTCAGGGTGGGAGCTCAAAACTCCCCCTTCCGACACCTGAATGTCCTTTGAAAATTCAGTCCATTGCGCCTCGTCACCTCTTGGCGCAGTGGCAAACGGATAGTCATTAGAAATTAGCTGTTAGGACTTAGCGTCTAAGGGCTCGCTCTGCTCCGCACTAAAGTTTCTCCACAAATAAACTCGCCCAGTGATCACAACTCCACGATAATTAACGATCGTTAATTATCGTGGAGGATTAGCTGGGAGATATGATTAACGTTGTTTTCTCAAAGGAACAACGAATAAGAGGAGGTTGTGGGAATTTTAGCGCGGAGCAGATGTACTGCTCTTAGAGCGACACGTCAACGACCCGCGCCCGCGAGGGCGCATAACAATGCGCTTAGGGCGCGGAGGTAGAGATGGCCAAGATCAAGCTGATCATCGGGCCCACAAACAAGGTGGGCGACGACTACAAAGCAGTCGCCACCGCAACCGTCACTGAAGACGGTAAGGGCAACAACCCTAAAGGTGGCGAAGATGTCGTTTTCCGGTTCAAGGGAACGGATGCGACCAAAACCGAAACCGAAAGCACGACTCCTGAAGGCATCGCGGAGTACAGGTTGTCCAGCAAGACGGCTGGCGTGTTCCAGTTGACCGCAACCGTTGCACACACCAATACAGAAGCCGAGGCGAGGTGGACCATCCCGACGGAGAAGAAGAATGCAACGGCGGACACTCGGCCGGTGGTGAGCTATAAGGACATCCGGACTGGTCCGGGAGTTCACGTGCTCACCCTGACGGTCAGGCGAGGTGAGAAGTCGGTTGCGAATACGCAAGTTCTGGCCTTCGGGACAGACAACGGTCGGCAGACCATCAGCACAGATGCCGACGGCGTCGCAACGATCGTGTGGGACTGCAATACCGTCCCGCGCGGCAAAAACATCTGGATCACCTTCGTGGTTGGCGGCAATCCCGCTGCCACGCGAGCCAACATCTGGAACGTGTGAGGAGACAGACATGAAAGGCATACCAGAACTGTTCCGAGAGCTCGGCATGGCCGCGCTCTGGGACACTGTCATTAAGCCGTGGTTCGACAAGCACGGCGCGGATGCAGTTGACAAGGCGGTCCAGGCGGTCGCGAAGTCAATCGAGGAGTGCAGGACGGAACTCGTTGCGTTCTATGACGAGATGAACGCCTACAATCCGGTCGCGGCCAGAAGATTCACGGCCAATCGCCTGCGATGGGCAGCGAACGGGAGCGAGAATCTCTACATGCAGGTTCTCTCCAAGTTATGGAAGGACCTGGATGGCACGGAGGTCAGCAGGCAACTGCGGGACACCTTCTTGCAGAGGCTACAGATGCTTCCCCGCACGGCGCACGACTCTACTATCGAGGCGCTCAACCACGACCCTGTGCAGGAATTCCTGCGTCAGGCGTGGCAGAACTTCAACATCGGAGCGACGAGAAATGCTCGCGCTCTGGGACGTCTCAGGCGACGGGCGGAAAGAACCTGGATGGCCCGTGGCGGCACTCACGCACGCCAGAATTTCCTCATGCGCCTCATCCGAGGCTGAAGGAGAAGAACATGGACGCATGGCTCAGAGAGGCGTGGCAGTGGGTATACAACGGCTGGGAGACTGGCAACCTGTGGTTCCGGAACGCGATCCGGTTCTACGTCGTTTGGTTTGTTGCCCTCACGGTCGTGGGTCTGATGGGATCGAACGGACAGGTGCTGGCGGGCTGGGTCAATCTCATGCCGCTCGCGCTGGTGCCAATCGTACTCCTCGCGTACATCGACCCTTTGGTCGTGGCCGCAGTGAACCGGAACAACGCCGGTCACTCGGTCGGGACCAAAATCCTGATGGTCCTGGGAGGGACCTTCGCGTACGGCATCTATCTTCAGTTGGTGCCGGTTTACAACAACCTGAACTGGTTCCCGATCTTCCTGGGAACGGTTCTCTCCATGATTTGCTTCTTGCCCGCGCCCAGCGGGAACGCCAAGAAGTGGGTCATGCGGGCCGGGGTCGTGATCATCGTCATCCTGACGTGGTCGTGGACCTATAACGGTGGCAAGGCTCCCCAAGCCATCACACCGTCGACTGGCACATCAGATACGACCACCGGAACTGTCCGGAACTTCGTGCTGGCCTTCACGGGAGGGTATCCGATCTGCGGAGCCACCCAGGGCGTGAAGGAAGTGTCTCTCCCGGGACTGGTGGAAGTGGAGCTCCGCGAAGACTGCTGGAGCGGACCAATCTCTCTTCCAGACGGGAGCGACTATCACGTTCGTGTCCGCAACGGTGCGGGATGGCTGGCCTACCAGTGGCCGAATGGGAAATGGAAGAGGTATGGGGCAGACGACAATAGCTCCGTTAACTTCGTCGGAATTCGTTCGTTCCGCCTGATGGGTCAGGGAATCGCACGAGTCTCCACCCGCAGGAATTCCGATTCCCAACCCGAGATGGAAGAGAAGTAGGGCAGAGGATCTTCCGACACTGAAAGAGAGGTGAAGCTATAGGCGCCGAGGATTCAATCCCCGGCGCCTAAAAATTTATTATAAAAGTTCCGAGTAGTCCGCAGATATATTTTATTAAAAGCACAAAAGCAAAAACCCCCAAAAGAGGAGGTTCTTGCAAAACAAAACATAAGAAAGCTCTATGTTCCGCAGGTGTTTCCAGTACCGATATTGACCTGAAGAATAGAGGCAACCAAGAACGGCATAGACTTAGCCAGAAGCGCTACGGCTACGGCAATTGCGGCGTACAGAATTGTGGAGTTTGCTTTCTTAACTTTCTCTGGGTCGCCAGCGGCGGTCAGATATAAGAAGGCAGCATAAATCACAAATATAACAGCCAACACAATTAATAGCGCGAACGCGTAACCAACTAAAGTACAAATCACTTGAATTAACCGGGCGAAAGTAGAAACGTCTACGCCAGGCGTCTGCTGTTGCGCGAAGGCCAACAACGGTAGAAACTGCGCGATTAAAGTTAGTTTTACTGCTTTACTCATCCTATTTAGATATATTTAGATATTTGCTCGACCTTTCTTTCAATCTATCTCTACTCAGCGATATTATCAGTTTTAATTATATAACACAACTAACTCTTTAGTATGTCCTGTAAGAGTAGGGCAACCCCTTTGGAAGCAAGGATTATGGCAAATCCTATTGCCGTATAAAGCAAGGTTTTCGTTCCGGTTTTGAATTTCTCGGGGTCGCCAGCGGAAGTCATAATCTGATAGGCCGCGAATATAACCAGCGCGCTTACTATGGGTATGGAAAGCAGTATCAGCTTGTCTATTATCAGATAGATAACACACTGCAACTGGTTGCCCGTCGGCGCGCAGTTGCCCAAGGGGTTCGGAAATTTGATAACAGTAGTAGTGGAGTTACCACCAGGACCTTCGTTGTCCGCTCCCGAAACTAACACTGGAGATATAAGCGCCCCCAATAGCAACATGGCCCAAGCCGCAAAAGCCACCATAAACACTACTTTTTTCATTGGATATATTATAGCAAAATCAACCCGTCCCAGACAACTCATAATTTATGGCTAATAGTTGATAAAGCATGGCGCGGATAGGCTATCTACAGAAACTTAGACCAAGATTGCGACCAGAATATGCTTCGCTTACCTCTCTCGGAACACCCACCCATACCGTCAGCCGGCAGGCCTGCGCTTCAGATATCCCAAGCCCGGACAAAAACGCACGCTCCGCTACTAAACGATTTTCTTCAATGGGCTCTTGTAATATCCCTATTATAAAGTTGCCTCCGGAAGATATATAGGTCACATCAAATCTGTTATCCTTTTGAACCAGAACATCTCTCTCGCTATTTACTTCTTTAGCGGTCTTATAAAAATTATTCATTTCCACTCCCCCTGTAGGGGTATCTACAACTATTTTGTCGCTGACTGGTAAAGTGCTAGTTTCTACCCGAGGTAAAACTATTGGCGGCAGACTCCCGCCCCCGCCCGCCCCGGACCCGTCCCCGCCGGCACCACCCAGATACGAAATGATACCCCAGACTATGGCGCCGAGTATTATTAATATTATTGTCCCGATAATTGTTTTTTTCACTTTTTTATATTTCTATTGCGCGCCCTTGCATAAGTCATAGGTATATTGCCAAGGACCCCAGTTCGCCCCCTTGTTGGATATTCTAGAGGCATACTCTATGTTTCTTTGGGGATCCTTTGCTATCGCCTTACAGCTATTATAGGCAGCCTCTTTGCCGGCTACAACCTTGCAATCCCATTCTTCGCAATATTTCTTGACTGGATTTCTACGCAAACAGTTTCCCTGAGTGCCCCCTCCGTTAGTCTCAAAGATGCCTGCTTCGCACCCGAGATTTCCTCCATGAGCGATTATATTAATCTGGAATAAGCCCATGGAAAACTTATTACCATCTTTGCACTTATCCATGCTACTCTCCGCGAATGGACGATTACCGCTCTCCTGGTTCACTATGCGGGAAGCCATCTCTGCGTTGACTCCAAAATACGGCCTCAGGGAGTCGGGGTCACCCCAGGGAGAGGTCAATAGACTACAGTTGCCTACTAAATATCTGGGATTGTAGGGACTCTTCGGCGCCTCCACCGCAGGCAGGGGGCTTAGAGTCATATTGGTCAGGTTGGGGTTAATGAGGTTTAAGACCAGATATCCTCCCAGAAGGAGGGCTAGACCCAAGAAGGCTTGTAGAATCTGGTCTCGGGCATCAGATTGCATGCCTGGGTTACCCGCACTGAAGGTATACATAAAAGCACCATAGATAACCGCTCCAAACGCTAAGATGCCCGAGACCAGAAGGGCTAGATTGAATATATTCTGAATGACTGTCTGGAGAGACTTAGGGGTAGACGTGAAAGAGGGACCGCCGACGGGGGCGGGAGTATTAGCAGCTAAAACTAAAAGCGGTAACAGAAGCAAGGCTAGTGAAATTGTTAATGCTCTTTGCATTGTTCAAAAATTGATTATGCCAGAATGCTTACCAGCTCTTCCAAACAAGATATTTTACTGTTTGCTTTTACACTCTGCGGCAGTAGCGCCGGTAACACACTCACATGTTTTTCCCTCGCACAGTGTGGTCCCAAAATGACACCCCACAGTAAAGAACCCCTTGCATCCGCTCCAAGTTGGCGAACCCTTGCCCCCTCCTCCATCAGTACTCCTGTTGGGCACCGGGCCAGCAGTGGCATTTCCCTTCCAAAGCTCCAATTGACCGCCAAAAATAGCCGCGGGATCACAGGAAATATCGGGCCAACTAACCCTTTGAACGCTATTGCCTTGCGCATCTTTTTTACCTGCCTCAGGATTACCGATTAGCCATAGAAATGTGCCGACTATAATATAGGCGGATAAAGCTAAGACTACGCCGATAACCGCGCCCCATATAACCTTTTTGCCCTGCTCTAGCAGAGACGGATTGGTGCCCGCGAAAAAAATCATTCCTCCGCCCAAGATAAACATAATTGGCGCCCCGACAAAAAGAATCAGGGTCATAATGAAATAGAGAATGCGCTGAAAAGTAGAAATAACATCACACAAGCTTCTACACTGGGTTGAGGAGGGATTAGTGTAGTCGCCCGAGCAGGAAAGAAGCGGCGTGGTTTTGTCCGGCCAATACGGGAACTCGACATTTGAAGTTTGAGCCGACGCGAAAGAGGACAGGGCTAAAAACACAAACAAGGAAAGAGCCAGGCCCAATAAGTACTTTTTATAGATATTCATTTACTTTAATTTTATCAAATCCAATTTTGATTTTGCTTCCGAAAAAGCAGCTCGGGAATCTACCTGGCCGGATACGACTTTATTTATGGCCTGATTGATATATGTGTCCGCTGCTTGGCCATCTGTAACCGGATAGACCCGCGCCGTTAAAGCTTGGCGGGCGAAAACTCCCAGCTCAATATCGTTTATGTTCTCTTCTATCAGGGATTTCAGGGCTGGTGGGCGCTGGGTCGCAGTCATATACTGTTTAGCCGTACTGTAGGAAGTGGTAAATTTAACTATAAAATCCCAGGCTTCAGTGGGTATCTTGCTCTGTTTAGAGACGGCCAGACCCCAATAATCCGCAAAGCTTTTAGCGTTAGAGCCAACTTGAGGAACCTGGACCGCCCGTAGGTTTAAGTAGGGATTTTTTTGGAGGAGTTCTTTCTTGTCGGCGTGATAACCAAAAATAATCGCCACCTTGTCGTTTTGAAACGCTTCGTAATCCTTCCCTAAAGTTTCGTTCCAAGTGTAGTAACTACTGCCGGAGTTTCCGAATTGCAGATAAAAATCAAAGGCGTCTTGCTCCTTGTCTCGACTGGAAGATTGGCCGTCAGTATTTTGAGTCAATAAAAGCTCCACTAGGCCTGCGGAGTGTCGGACCGTTTTATCCGAACCGCCAATCGCCGCGGCAGACTGAACGATTTGGTTGTTTTGATTCATGGAGCGTAAGTAAGGAACTACCTTCTTAAAGTCTTCCCAGGTGCGCGGAGCAGTTACTATGGACGCGCGGTCAAAAAGATCCTGATTATAAAACATAGCCAAGGTGTCTATATAAAGCGGTAGTGCGTATATCTTCCCTCCTCGCACGAAGTCCTGCTCCACTATGGACGGGAAGGAGCTTCTCAACCCAACGATACTAAAAGCATTTTTGTCTTGAGTTGCGGAAGGAATAAGTCCTCCATATGGAACTATCTTATCTTGAAAACCAGACAGGTTACGATTATGCACCATAAACACGTCCGGACCCTCGCCGGTCGCCATTGCATCTACTACCTGATCCCCATAATACTCCGGGTTGAGCTCCTTATATTCTATAGTTACGTTTGGGTTTGCTGCGCGATACGAACTGGCGAACTGGTCAAATACGTTTTTTGAGTCCAACCCCCAAACTTTAATAAGCACGGGTTGCGGATCGGTGTTCGTGCGTAAATTCATAAAAACCACTCCGACCACAATCAGCCCCAAAAATATTAAGCCGCCTAAGATTATCAGCTGTTTTTTAGATAAAGGAAGCACGGATATATTCTATCATAAGTAGGTGATGAGTGGTGAGCAGTAGGTAACAACAGGAGGCCCGTATCTGCCATGTGATACCCACCGCCTACTGACTAAATTACCACTATCCCTGCCAAGCGGTCGCCCGAGTGAAGAGTCATAATACGCACCCCCTGCGCGGAACGTCCGGTTGTTCTCACGCTATTAAGCTCGGTGCGTATCACCTGACCCTTAGCGGATAGCGCCAAGAGTTCCGTTTCTTCGGTTATAATGCGCGCGTCTATCAGGTTACCCGTCTTTGCGGTGATGTTGGCGGTGCGAATACCAGAACCACCCCGATTCTGAACCTTGTATTCCTTAAGTTTAGTTTGTTTGGCGAAACCGTTTGACATCACGACCAGCAACCTGCCCTCCTTACCCTTTTCCTTTTCGCTTTCTAAAATTAAATCAAAACTGGCCACCTGATCCCCTTTCTTGAGGCGAATAGCGCGAATACCGGCCGCGGAACGTCCCATTTTGCGCACCTGGGACTCCTTGAAGCGAATAGACTGTCCCTTCTCGGTAGTAAGCACTATCTGGCTTTTGCCATCCGACATTTTCACACCTTTTAGTAAGTCTCCCTTTTTGAGCGAAATAGCAATTATGCCCGTACGGCGGATATTGCGAAAGTCTTCCAGCATGGTCTTTTTGATAACACCATCCCGCGTAACCATAACCAGAGCGGAATCAGCCAACACTTTTTTGTTATCGGGGTAGGCTATTATCGCGCCGATGTTTTCATCCGTAGGCAGTTCCAAGAAATTGTGAATGGCGCGACCCTTGGACGTGCGGCTGGCGGGAGGAATTTCATAAACCTTAGTCTGGAAAACCCGACCCCGGTCGGTGAAGAATAAAATGTTGTCATGGGTGGCGGCAGATAAGAAGTGAATCAAGAAGTCTTCCTCGCCCACTTCTGAGCCAATTAATCCCTTGCCTCCCCTCTTCTGACTCTTAAAGGTGTCGGGCGGTAAACGTTTGATGTATCCTCCGGACGAGAAAGTTATAACCGCTTCTTCCTGAGGAATGAGATCCTCGTCTTTTACTTCCGTTAGCCCGTTCTGGACTACTTGGGTGCGTCGGCCGTTGTCGTAGGTTTTAGACAGGTCGGTTATCTCTTTTTTGATGATTGCGAGCATCTTGGCAGGACTCTTTAAGATCGTCTGTAATTCTTTGATTAAATCTCTTTTCTCCTTGAGCTCGTCCTCTATCTTCTGGCGCTCCAAGGCGGCCAGGGTCTGAAGGCGCATCTCTAAAATAGCGGTGGCTTGGACGTCGCTCAATTTGAATTGGCCAACCAGGTTCTTGTGCGCGTCGTCTTTGTTTTTGGACTTCTTAATGGTGGCAATAATCCTGTCTATGGTGGCGAGCGCCTTGGCTAAACCTTCCAATATGTGGGCACGCTCCTCCGCTTTTCGGAGATCAAACTCGGTGCGACGGCGAATAACGATCTTACGGTAATCAAGATAGGCTTCTAAGATGTCTTTGACTGATAAAAGGCGCGGCTCCAGTCCATTGTTCACTAAACCGATCATATTTAAATGAAAATCCTTTTGAAGATCGGTGTATTTAAACAACTGGTTCATTATGCGCTGAGGCGCGATATCATTCTTTAGCTCAATCACGATACGCATGCCCTCCCGATCGGACTCATCCCGAACATCTCGGATGCCTTCTACCTTTTTATCCTGAACCAACTCCGCGATTTTTTTGATAAGCTCCGACTTGTTAACCTGGTACGGAATCTCTGTCACTATCAAATCAAACTGGCGGTTCTTGCGCTCCTCCACGTCTATCTTGGCGCGACAGATAATTCCTCCCCGACCGGAAGCATATGCTTCCTTGATGGATTTACGATCAAAAATTATGCCCCCCGTCGGAAAGTCGGGACCCTGGATAATATCCATCAGGTCGTCGTTGGTAGCATCTGGATTTTCGGACAGATACAGAACGGCATCCACCACCTCCTTAAGATTGTGAGGCGGAATACTGGTCGCCATACCCACCGCGATTCCCTGACTGCCATTCAAAAGAAGATTAGGGAGTTTGGCGGGCAGAACTCTCGGTTCGGTACGGGTGGCGTCATAGTTGGGAATAAAATCTACCGTCTCTTTCTCAATATCGCCCAAGAGCTCCTCGGAAATCTTCGCTAAGCGCGCTTCGGTGTAACGCATAGCCGCGGCGGAATCGCCATCCACCGAACCAAAGTTACCCTGACCCTGCACGAGCGGATAACGCATAGAAAAATCCTGGGCCAAACGGACCAAGGTGTCGTAAATAGCGGAGTCGCCGTGGGGGTGATACCTACCCATCGTTTCTCCTACGACGTTAGCGGATTTGCGGAATTTAGCCTGATGGGTCAACCCGGAATCCCACATGGCCCAGAGCACGCGGCGGTGAACTGGCTTTAGACCGTCCCGAATGTCAGGCAGGGCGCGGGAGACAATAACCGACATGGCGTAATCCAGATACGCTTCTTGCAGTTCAGACGTTATCTCTCTCTTTTGTATATCCATAAGAATAAATTAAATATTATTGAGGCTGAATTATATATTCTTTAGGAGAGACAAACATTCCACCGATATTTTTCATAGAAGCCGTTAAACTGCTCCAAGCGGCGCTACTTCCTCCCTTAACGCTGTCCCAAAAGGAAAACGTGTTCGTGGGTTCCGACTGGGTTGTCTCTGGGCGCACAAAAAGAGAATTAAAATATCCCAGCCAAACCCATATTACCAGGAACATAATCGCGGCACTTACGCCTATTAGCCAGCGCTTTTTGGTTTGATCGTCAGAGATTCTAATTCTCTCTAAAAAATTAGGCATTCCCGTAAAAAATTAAATGTTTTCCGTTGTTGTATCTGACGACATTTTATTTAGTAGTGCTTAGCTGTTTGGGTTCTCCGTTTTTTATGGAGAAAACATTTTTCTCCATATTTCTTACGGGACATCGCGCTTTTATCCCTTGCTTTCTAAGATTATTAATTTTGCCTTGGCCTCTTCCCCTAGGTCCTTACGCCGAAAGACAAATTTTTCCTGAGTCTCAGAACCCTTGCCCATCGCCTTTTCTAAAGCTGTCGCATTCTTATAAAACGCGGGTATCACTATCTTGGGCTCAAGCCGCTTAATGAGCTTAACCGCATCCTCCGCCGGAATGAAGTGTTCGTCTCCGGTCGGAATAAAAACCAAATCCGGGTCGCCAACCTCCTCTAATATATCGGCTGGCAGGGATTTTGAAATATGTCCCAAAAAAAGCATCTTGGCATCCTCCCAAGTCACCATAAAAATACTTTTTACTATCTTGGCGGTAGACTCTTCTTTAAGCGGCCAGCCCTGTATCTCTATGCCCTTGACCTCGTACTCGCCCGGAAAAGAAATTTCCTCGGGCACCACTGGATCTCCGGACAACATAAGAGTCCGCAAGACAGCATCCGCCTTGAAACGATTACTGGTTGGGTTCACGACCAGAGAAGTATCCCCGCTCTGCAAACGAAAACAACCATTACCGAAGTAATTTACTACCATGTCCCGTTGGAAATTAAGCTTTTTCGATAGACTCTACCTGCGACTTTTATTGATTCCTATTCTTAGCTCAGATGCTCCACCCGGAAGAAAAGGGGTTTCTCCCTATCCTGCGCGGAACATATTGGCTACAGTTTATCAGAAAAAAATGACTTTTTCAAGTGAGTTAAAACGTAAAAAGACACAAAACGAGCGATGGGTCCGGATCGGGTCTAGGAAGAGATTTTAACTCGGGGCTATCGGTTAGGCCAGAAAAAGGCTTGCCAAAAAGGCAATCCCAGGTATAATCCTTGCGACATATTCCATAGCTGATATGGGGCTATAGGTTTTCCCATATGACCTACTCAATATGTTGCGGTCTCCAACGAGAACTGCTCATAATAAACCAATATAAACCTGCGATCAGAAATGAATACAGACAATCAGAATCTTAAAAGCAGCGCGATTTTGGCCCACATCCTAAAGAATGAGGCCGCGGGTAGCCGCTTGCGCGAGGGCGACGTAGTAGAGGCAATTTTCATTAAGCGTGAGCCTAAGGCCGCGTATTTTGACTTGGGACGTTTTGGCACGGGCATGGTCTTCGGCGCGGAATTCTTGAATGCCAAGGAGGCAATCAAGGACTTAGAACCGGGCGACAAGCTATCGGCTAAGATCGTAGACCTGGACGGAGAGCGTGGCTACACGGAACTATCTCTGGCCGAGGCTGGTAAGCAAAAGCTGTGGCAAAAAGTACAAGATCTACAGGAGGCCGGGGAAATAGTAAAGATGAAGATATCCGGCGCAAACGCGGGCGGGCTCTTGGGAATGCTGGAAGACCTACGTGCCTTTTTACCAATCTCCCAGTTGTCCAGTGATCGCTATGCGTCTTTGGGCGAAATAAGCGACCGCCAAAAAGTTATTGATGAACTTAAGAAGTTGGTCGGAGAAGAGGTCAGCGTAAAGATAATCAATGTCAACGCGCGTAACAACAAGCTGATAGTTTCCGAGCGGGAAACCATGAGCGCCAACATCAAAGAATTACTCGCGCAGTATCAGATTGGACAAGTAGTAGATGGTATCGTTTCCGGCCTGGCCGACTTCGGTATCTTTGTGCGTTTCGCGGACAATCCTCAAATAGAAGGGTTGGTGCACATCTCAGAGATTGATCATCGCATCATAGACAGCCCCAAAGAGGTGGTGAAACTAAATGAGGCCATCAAGATAAAGATAATAGATATCCGGGAAGGACGAGTTTTCCTCTCTCTTAAGGCGCTCAAAGAGGACCCCTGGGAAAAGAATATCGGCCAGTACAGTTCCGGAGCGGAGGTTAAGGGCAAGGTTTACAAGTTTAATCCCTTTGGTGCGACTATAGATCTGGAAGGTGGCCTACAAGGCATGATTCACATTTCCGAATTCGGCGGGTTGGATGAAATGAAAAAGCAGTTGGAGCTTGGCAAGAGCTACGACTTCATCATTGACGCCATTAAGTCCGAAGAAAAGAGAATTACCCTTAAATTCAAGAAATAGGAGCTAGGACTTGGTCGTTAGAACTTAGGGACATCAAAAACCCCGTTTACCCGCCCCTGGCGGGCGCGGGGTTTTTAGTATCTAGATATTGAATGTTTTTCAGAGATAATGTAATCTGTGGCAGTTGATGATAGTCGCCGGATTAGCTCATCGGTAGAGCGCTGCCCTGAAGAGGCAGGCGTGCCCAGTTCGACTCTGGGATCCGGCACGAGTCGTTCCCAACGGGACCAAATACTCAGACCCCGCGTATTACTTTTATCTCTCTCTCCGCGAGATCTGAGCCACCTTTTAATATGCCCAGCCTATAATCTCCCCTCGGCTTGGCGACTCTTTTATTTTTAAGGGCTATCCCTGGAAGATATTTCATCGTGCCGATCGTTTCAAAAACCATTTGAGTATCTTGATACGCAAGCATCTCTTCCAAGAACACATTACTGTCAATTTCATGGAGGAGGACCAGCACCAGATAAAGCGAGGCGGAAAGTATCCCCGTTATAAGAGAAAGTACTATTCCCCCATCCCGTAGAGACAGGAGCAGAAAGACCAACAAAACATCTAGGGAAACGAGCACTGTCCAGTGCAATCCGGTAACGACTTTTCTGGCTACCAGCGTTATTTCCTGTCGCGTTCTTATCATTAAATCTTTCTTGTCTTGAAGGTTCCCTAAAAGTTCCATCCCTTTGGCACCTTTAGGAGAAAGACCATCCAGAAAAGATATGAGTGCGTCAAACTGAATTTTTGTCTTGTCCACATACTCTCCTAATTCAAAATCAAGCGCGAAGGTCGCATAATCATCAATCAATCTCCTAAGCTTGGCCGTAATAGATGGTTGAACCATCTTGCCTAGACGGAAAATGCTCATAAGGGCACTGTCTTCGTCCGCGATAAGCGACTGCAAACGCAGATAATTCGTCGTGGCTGCGGCGATAAAAAATCCCACTAATATTGCAAAAACCAAAGAAACAGCTGTGAGCAATATTGATACATCAAACGTTGAATTGTAGGCTGGCAGGAAAATAGGTAGCACCAATAACGTGACCGGCACGATAATCTGTAAAACAAACTTACGAATAGATCTAGACATTAAAATATTATTTTAAAGACCTTCTGCGTCCAATTATAGCACGCCTAAAATACCGGGAAATAAAGTTCCCGTATCGTGGCGATTTTTATTGTGCCCCCGGAGGGAATCGCCTCTCGTTTTACTAAACTCGAGACCTTCACTCGCTCTTCGCGAGTTGCGGCCCGCGGTTCGATTCCGGCTTTAAAATGAAACAAAACGTCCTGCTTAGATGCTTTCTTTCCTATGTGCCCCCGGAGGGAATCGAACCCCCATCAAGGCCTTAGAAGAGCCCTGCTTTATCCATTAAGCTACGAGGGCAATGGACGGGTTTGATAATAGACGAAAAATAAGATAATTTAAAGAGGCTACGATTCACTGTGTTTGAGCGGGCTTGCCTCCTCCTTAGGCGGACAAGCGTCGTAGCCTCGACAAAAGACATTCCATTGGAGCGGGCCTGCCCGCCTAAACGGAGTGGAGGCGGGCCGTAGTATACCGGTAGTACACGTGTTTTGGGTACACGCAGATCGGGTTCGATTCCCGACGGCCCGACAAGGTTGATTCAACGTCTGCTTTCGTTTAGGATAATGGAATCTGCGCGCTTAGCTCAGTTGGTTAGAGCGTCTCGTTTACACCGAGAAGGTCAGGGGTTCGAATCCCTTAGCGCGCACCATGCTGATAACGACCCATATCGCCGTAACTGTTTGGCTCGGGAAAGGACTGGGTCTGCAAGTTCCGGAAATGATAGTTGCTTTAGCGGGCGGAGTCCTGGTAGATATAGATCACCTATTCAAGCCTGGTTGGCGAAAAACATTTCTAGAATTTATAAAAACTGGCCAACGGATGAACAACCAAAACCACCACAGCTGGATACAAGAGCTACTGCCCGGCCTGGTCGTCGGATCACTGATTGGGCTATTGATTAATCTTACCTACCCCGATATTCGGTGGTGGATATTACCACTCTTTCAGGCGATTCATATATTTTTGGATTATCTTATGAAAAACGCGCACCAGCCCTTCGTGCCCTTTAGCAAATGGGGGTTCAGAGGCTTCATACCCAATAATTCCAAAATTGAGTTAATATTATCCGTATTAGCCTTGGGATTATTATTAATATGATAATTTCGCTTATCGCCGCCATAGGGAAAAACAGGGTCATCGGCAAAGCCAATCAGTTACTTTGGCATCTGCCGAACGACTTTAAGCATTTCAAGGAAACAACTCTGGGCAAGCCGGTCATTATGGGCCAGCGCACTTTTGAATCTATCGGCAAGCCCCTGCCCGGCCGGCAAAACATTGTTCTTTCGCAAGATGCTGATTTTCGTCCGGAAGGATGTTCCGTTGTAAAAGATATTAGTTCCGCCCTGTCGCTTGCGCGAGACAGCGGGCAGGAAGAGATATTCATAATAGGAGGCGGCATGGTCTATGCCTCTTTCCTCCCCCTCGCGCAGAGAATGTACCTAACGCTCGTGGATGCCTCTCCAGAAGGAGACACTTATTTCCCAGAATGGAACCCTGTAGAGTGGAAAGTTGTAAGCTCAGAGGAGCACCCCGCGGACGAGCAGAACTCCTTCCGGCACACATTCGTAACCTACGAAAGGACTGTGCCAGCCCCCTAATTGCCTTATCTCCACCGCTAACCTATACTGATTTTACAAATGCCCACTAAAAAATCGGAGCTTAAGCCTCGTAAAAATTATTCCAACGTGGATTCGGTCTTGGGCCGAGGGACCAATTTTGAAAAACGTTTTATTCCGGACTTTAAAAAATTAGAAGAGGCGGTCAAGGAGTGCAAAAAGAAAGGGCTGAAGGTTGTCCTGACTCAGGGAGTTTACGACCTTATTCACGAAGGGCATGCGCTCTACCTAGAGGCCGCGAAAGCCCAGGGAGACGTCTTGATAGTGGGCGTGGATTCAGACGAGCTGACCAAAAAGCGCAAAGGGCCAACCCGACCGATTGTGCCTCAGGAAGAGAGGCTCAAAATGCTGGTGCACTTGCGCCACGTGGATATTGTGACCCTGCGCGAGGCGCATCACGACATCGGAGATCTGATCAGATTGGTAAAGCCGGATGTATTGGTGGCGTCAGAGAGCACCTCCGACTTCAGCAGCGATTTGTCTTCCGGAAAATATTCCAGATACTGCGGCAAGATAGTTGTTTTGCCACCTCAAGCCACCTCTACCACTACCGGCAGAATCCGTACCCTTACCATTGAGGGCGCGCAGAAGTTGGCAGAGGAGGTGCAAAGATTGATTCAAGGATTTCTAGAAGGCTCCAGATAACATGGCCAACGTGGTTATCTCCTATGTTCCCGCCCTGCATAAAGGCTACTTGGATTTCTTCAAAAAATATCCGGGCGAGCTATACATACTGGATAAAAAGTTCGTGCTAGAAACTCCCCGCCTGGACCGGGATATACGCGCCCTGGAACCGGAGGAGGTTAAAAAAGCAGTAGAGTCTCTAGGCATCTTCTCTAAAGTTAATGTTTTAGACGAGAATACTTTGGGGATTCTTAAAAATAGCGGAGTAGAGATTATTCTGCCGGACGAAGACGTGAATAGAACATTTGCCCAAAAGTATTTAGCGGACGCGAAAACAAGCTTTGTTTCAACGTTTCTGCGCTGGGACAAACAGATTTCCACCGCCGAGCTTATAGTTCCGCCCGACCGCATTATCTCTCAAAGTGACTTTGATAAAGAAATTATGAACGTGGCGCAGGAGGAGGCAGACAAGAGCCCGGATTGGTGGCGCCAGATCGGAGCCCTGGTTTTAAAAGATGGCAAAGTTGTTTTGTCGCGACACAATACTGTTTTGCCCTCAGAGTATACCCTTAACGCCATGGGTGACCCGCGCAGTAATTTTGACGCGGGACAAAACATTGAGCTCGTAAAAACCATTCATGCCGAAGCGAATCTTATCGCGGAGGCAGCCAAAAAGGGCATAGCCTTAGAAGGCTCCTTTATGTATGTAACCACCTTCCCCTGCCCGGTTTGCGCCAAATCTCTCGCCGTGGCCGGCATAAATAAGCTCTATTATAGGAAAGGCTACTCTTTGCTTGACGCAGAAGACATACTCAAAGCGTTTGGCGTAGAAATAATCTTGGTCAAGGATTAACTACTATCCTAGCCTACCCTTGTTAAAACCGGCTCCCGGTCTTTTTGGTCTCCATCTCCGGAGACTAAACTGGCGTGCAGATGAGTGACGCTTGCCCCGGTGCAGTTGGTATCTCCAAATCTCATTATAAGCGTGGCTCCCTTTATCTGCTTTAGACCGCAAATCCAATCTACGAACTCCTTGAGTTCACTCCAACCTTCTTCGCTTATATCGGAAGCGTTTTCAATATGAGCATGATGAACCAGGATAAAGTGGTATTTCGCGTTTTTATAAGGATAGGTCGCATCCGCGATTAGCCAATGCCTACCCTCGCGATAGATGATCTTACTTAAGTATTTTTTTACATTGTCCGGGCAGAAAGGGCAGATGCCCGCTTCCTTTATAGACTCCAGCTCGGCGGCATAGTCCGGACGATTTTTAGCGCTCGTAACGTTAACGAATAGTTTATTCTTCATATTCTTATACCGGAGTTGGTATAAACATTTTTTCGTGCGGTTCGTAATCGCTCAAATTGAAATGCTCCGGCCTGAATTCAAAGATGTCGGTAACGCCAAGATTGTTTATTGCAACCGTCGGCAGTCTCCGTGGCTCGCGCGCTAAGAGCTCTTTTACCTTTTCATACTGACTCTCATAAATATGGATGTCGGAAAAAGTATAAACTACTTCCTTAAGCGAGTAGCCTAAAATCTGGCCCAACATCATTCCGAAGGCGGCATACTGAATCATGTTAAACGGCACTCCCACCGGAAAATCCGCGCTTCTCTGGAAGTGATGTACCACAAGCTCCTTGGTTTCTGGAAATGCCAGAATGTGTATCCAGCCGTGGCAGGGCGCAACCACGACTTTGCGGCGCAAACCGGAGTGTTGCAAGGTATATTGCGGAATCCAGGGCGAAATAAAATGAGTCCTCAGGTATGGCCTCTCTTTTATCTGCTGTACTAGGTTTTTTATCTGATTAAACGGCTCCCCTTCTTTGGTGGGAAAGCTGGCCCAGGCCGCACCGTAAGAACCATCGCCCAGGTCGCCCTCCGGTAAACCAAAAATGTCACACTTTTCTTTGGTGACCCACTTCTTCCACCAAGAACAACCGAATTTTTCCAGTTGTTCTTGAGTCCGCGCGCCGTTTAGAAATGCAATGTGCTCTGCGAGCGCGCCCGTGAACATCTGTCCGGATAAATCTCTTTCAGTTATAACGGGGAAGCCGTTCTCCAGCTTGTACCGTAGTTGCTGACCCACCAACATCCTAGCCTTCTCTCCACCCTTATTGCCCGCCAAGGTGCCGTGGATGGGATTCACCTCTACGCCCTCATCCATTATCTTTTGGAGAAGATCGTGATATTGAGAGTCGGGGGTGCGTTCGCTAAGTGGTTTCATATGGCCCAATTTTATACTGTTTAGCTGAAAACCCAAAATATCTTACGCCTGATTCAATCTGTAGAAATTCTCCATCAGTTTTGCCACCAAAATCGGACCAGTGCCTCCAGGAGTGGGAGTGTAGAAACTAAGATTTGGGACATAATCTTTAGAACTTAGCGGGGAGGAGTCAAAGTCACCGACCAGCTTCATGTCCACGTCTGTTTGTATCTGGTCTGTGTCTTTCTGCGCCGGACTATATCCAAAGTCAATCACGCCCGCGCGAGCTTTAAGCATATCCGGCTTTATTAGCCCCGCTTGACCAACTCCGGAAATGACGATATCGGCCAACTTCAAGGTCTCATAGCTGGATCCCCGGCGCAACACATCCACTTCTAACGCTTTGTGCGTCAGCCATAATGCGATTGGCCGACCAATCAAAAACCCCGGACCCACCACCGCAATCCGTTTTCCCTTGAGATTTATTTCTAAACGTTTAAATATCTCCTCCACCACCGCTACGGCAGGCGGAATTACTTTGTTGCGATTATTATAGAAAGCTCCAATCGCGCGCTCGCCTAAAACATCCACGTCCTTATCGCGCGGAATAGCGTTTATCACATAATGGCGGTTAATTCCTAAGGGTAATGGCAATTGCACTAAAATACCTCCGCAGGTTTTATGATTCGCCAACTTGCCCACCTCCTCTCGCAATTTATCTTGAGATACTTTTTCATCCAAATGGTAAATACGATAATCCAAACCTAGCGACTCCGCCACGCGCTTTTTAAGACTCTGAAAGCTTTCTGAAGCGGCGTCTTCGCCGATAATTACGCCTGCCAAATACTTCTTGGGCTTCGGTAGCTCACGCAAACTGTCCAGTATTTCTTCCGCGATTTTTTTACCGTCAATAACAATCATTGGGTATAGAGTATAACCAACGGAGTTCAGGGTCAATAAATAGTCCTAATTATTTATCCCTGGTACGGGGAATTGCAATGCGAATTCGGTCACACGAGACTTGATTTCAAGAAGCTTGGCTTCGTTGTCCTTATTCATCAGAGCTTGGTCTATTAAATCCGCGACCGTCTCCATCTCTCCCTCCTTCATGCCCCGAGTGGTTAGGGCTGGCGTACCGATTCTTACGCCGGATGGGTCAAGCGGCTTCCTGGGGTCATAAGGAATCATATTTTTATTGACGGAGATATTTACAACCTCCAAGGCGTGCTCCGCCTCCTTGCCGGTAATCTGCTTACTGCCAAACACGTCCAGAAGAACTATATGGTTATCAGTCCCGCCGGAAATGACTCTGTAGCCCCGTTTCGTAAGAGCGTCTGCCAGAGCGCGCGCGTTCGCGATTATCTGTCGGCTGTATTCCGTAAACTCCGGCTTCAAAGCCTCTGCGAAGGCTACGGCTTTCGCGGCATTGATATGGTCGTGCGGACCACCCTGAACGCCCGGGAAAACCGCCCGGTCAATATCTTTAGCGAATTTCTCTTTACACATAATCATCGCACCTCGCGGACCGCGCAGAGTTTTATGAGTCGTGGTAGAAACAACGTCAAAGTAGGGCACCGGACTTTCCAACTGCTTGCCCGCGATAAGTCCCGCAATGTGTGCTATGTCCGCAAAAGTAAATGCTCCGATTTTGTCCGCGATTTGTTTAAACCTCTGCCAATCCATACTGCGACTGTATGCCGAAAATCCCGCCAGAATCATTTTGGGTTTTTCGCGTAGGGCAATTTCTTCCACCTCGTCCATATCTATTATCTCCGTCTCCCGCTTGGCGAAATAAGGAATAATTGTGTAAAGCTTGCCGGAAAAATTGAGCGGGTGACCATGAGAAAGATGTCCGCCCTGATCCAGAGAGAAGCCCAAAACCTTATCACCCGGGTTAAGAAGCGCCATATAGACTGCCAGATTAGCCGGACTGCCGGAAAGAGGCTGGACATTCACATGCTCCGCGCCGAAAAGCAGTTTAGCGCGTTCTATGGCCAGGGATTCCACCTCGTCTATCACTATATTCCCGCCATAATATCTCTTGCCGGGATAGCCCTCCGAGTATTTATTAGTGAGCACGCTACCCATCGCCTCCAAGACCGCGCTTGAAACATAATTTTCGGAAGCGATTAATTCTAAGCCCTCTTTCTGACGGGTTTTTTCCTTCTGTATTAAACCGAAAATGTCCGGATCCTGAGTTTGTAGGTTATTCATTATTTTAAATTTATAATTATTCTAATTCCTAATTGACCTGAACACTATACGATAGATAATTGATAAGCTAAATCATTGGTGGCTGTTTAGAAATTAAAGCAATTAGGTCAATTACATCTTTAACTCTCCCTGCATCAGCTTTACTTCCCAGTCCAAGTGCATTTGAGGCAACATCATTTCCGGTCTCCATTCTTGCTTCATTTTCTCTAGTTCTTGGGAGGTCTGATATTTTCCGCCTTCGCCCACGTAGTCCACCTTTTTATCGGTAAGCGGCGCAACTTCATAGAAAATTATCTGCGCTATTCTTCTGCCAACGATAAGCGGGATGGTATAGTGCTGGGAGTTGTTGGTTATCTGCATAGTCCAGCGATTGAAGTAGCCCACATCTCCCCAGCCGGCGTCTTTACAGACTTCCAGAAAATTCCTGCCCATAGAGGAGCGGGCGTGCATCTTGGCAACCACCACATCCTTGCCACCAATAAACTCCTGGGTGTGCGCGAGAATTGTCTCGTGCGGACCAAGCAATATCGCACGGGCATCTTTGGGTACGTTTTTAAAGTCTATGTCCAACCGCTCTAAAAGATCGGAGACCTTTTCCGCCTCAAAGGGACCCTCCCAAACCTGGGCGGTGTGCGCTTCGTCATACATATTGTATATGGCCGAACCATCCGCCGGAGTCTTTTCTCTAAAATACCACTCTCCCAGAGTAACGTCGTAGCTGGTAGTTTTAAGCTGCTTAGGGTTAAAGGGGTCTATTACAATCGTACCCTGCTCTATATGTTTTAATATTTGTTCTTGAGATAAAAGCATTTTGATAAGTTTCTAATTGACCTAATTTCTAAACGTGCCGGTTGATGAGTAAAACAGCTAAATCATATCCATAAATTTAGCATGAACATGGTTATCTGACCAACTCTTGACTCACAGCTTAATATGTTTCATTATTGCGCCCAGACTCGGCTCGAAGGGGGGCCGCACCAAATGAAGAAAGTGCTCGTCACAATCATTGGGATCTTTGCGATGCTAGTTCTGTCGGTCATGCCCGTCAACGCCCAGGGCGCGTTTTTCGGCGGACTGCTCGGAGGAATGCTGGGATCTTCCTCGGGGGGTAGAGCGGGAAGCGTGGCCTCCATGGGGGCGGCAGTACTCTACCGACTCCCCGAACTCGAGAGGCGGACTCAGAACCCCCTGGGCATCATGACCACGGCCGTGGAGTGCTCTTTCGCGAAGGGCGATGCTTACCCCAGAGCATGTTCGGGGGTGACTTGGTGGGAGATCTTCCGGATGGGACAATCCAACCCGGAGAGATATGAGATTCTGGAAATCAGGATCTCTCCTCCCGATCAAGGCACGGCGTTGGACGACAGCACTAAGGCTACGTTCTGGTTCTTCTACGCCAAGAAGGACGACGTGGCCCCAATGCCGCCGCGGCGGTAATTACACGGCGAACGGAGTGCGCAACAACTCGGCCCGGACATTCGCGTCCGGGCCAGAGCATTTTATACTACACAAAATTATCTCTAATCTATTTAGAAACTAGGGATAAGCCACTATCGCGAGCACTATAGCCACCTCCAGAACCAACCACAAAAGACCCGGAACTATGATTACCTTTTCCCGGTGGGCCAGCCCATATGCAGTCCAAACGAGCGAAGTAAAGATAGATAGGAGCCAGGTCCACAAAGACACGCCTTCCGAGGACCGAGCTGAAAGAATGACCCATAATTGCGGAAGGGCTGTTAGTGGTCCAAGAATCCCCATTCCTAACGCCAAACGATCCAGCCACATCAAGTGCAGTTTTCTCTCTAACTCTACCTCCGCTACTTCTCCCTTTTGAATACGATCATTTAAATGCTTCATACCCAGGTGGTGCTTCATGAATACATTATATAAAAGTATGCAGTAAGTAGATAGTAGTAAATAATGATAAGAAACAGCACTTGACCTGAATAAAAAAACAATTATCATTGGAAATCAGTCACGTTCGCCCTACCCATCCCAGCGGGGCAAGCGGACCAATTCCAGCACATGAGGAGGCTGGAATATGCGCAAAGGGCCAGCGCAAGAAGCGATGCGTCGTCTCGGAAGGGCGGCGCGAGAGTTGTTCCGGTTCGGCTACAAGCTCCTTGGCCGGACCAAGGGAGGATTGCTTCGCTTCGCGAAGCGAACGTTCGGGGGGTGGTTGCTCCGATACACCACTTTGTGCGGGCGGTATCGGGTCGACCCTCGCCAGGTTCGAAGGGCCGTTGCCTGAGGGTGGCGGGAAGCCCCGGATGCAGCATCATCGCGTCCGGGGCTCAAAAATTTTTATACTAGGGGTACAACCTTAAAAGCTCGTTATACTTTAAAATCCTTTCCCGGCCGGGCGCGCCGATTTTCACGCCGTAAGCGTTCGCGGCGCGAGCAATATGCATTAAAAACACGTCTTCCGTTTCCTGCCCGCGATGAGAAATGATGCATTTTAAGCCATTCCTATGCGCCGTTTCTATCGCCAAACAAGTCTCGGAGAGGGTGCCAATCTGATTGGCTTTTATAATCACCCCCGAGATAAGTTTTTCCCTGGCGCACCTTTCTATTTCTTTCGGATTGGTGGTCGTCAGGTCGTCCCCCACCACTAACCTGCCCTCTGAATTTTTCATTATCTCTCTAAACCCGTCCCGATTGTTTTCTCCAAAAGGATCCTCCAGGGAAATCAGTCCAGGATATTTTTTAAAATACTTGGCGTAGATATTCCGCAAATTTAGCGTAGTTTTCTTGCGTCCTTCAAAACGATAAGCTCCATCTTCGTAAAACTCACTCGCGGCCACATCCAGGCCGATACGGAATGGCAAATTAGTGGCTTTAATTATTTTAGCCAAGGCGGTAATCGGCTCTTCGTTATTCCTCCAGATAAGGTTATATCCGCTCTCGGAACCGATGGGTAATGGGCGCAATTTAGCTTTATTGGCCAGATATTCTCCTAACGTTTCATAAAACGCTATTAATTCCCCGACCGTAGCGATTGGGTTTGGACCGGTTTGGGCCAAAACTAGATACTCCTGAATGTCTAAGTTATTCTGGGCATGCACTCCGCCCTCAATCAAGTTGGCATATATGACCGGATATTCCACGCCCCTAACCTTGCCGAAAAACTCCTCGCGCAAAATCTCCCACAACTCCATCCGCTTCCCGTCCGCTAGGGCGCGCGCGAAGGCGAGAGACAGGCCCAAGAGAACATTCCCACCTAAAACTGTTTTGCGTTCGGTGCCATCCAATCGCAAAATAAAATCATCAAACTCCGCCAAATTTTTGAACTTACGACCCTCCGCTTGCAAGTTTATCTTTTTCCAGACGGATTGCACCTCCGGCACGGAAAATACTTTCGCCTCCCTCTCGCCCGCGCTCTGTCCGGACGGAATTTGGGAAAAATACCATCTTTTGTCCGACATAATCCCGACCTCCAACGCCGCGTGCCCGCCGGAATTAAAAACTGTTCTATATTTAAGCGCTTCTACTTTCATTGTTACGGAACTAAATTGGTTACTACGCCCTTTTTGAACGAGTCTATATTAAGAATAGTTGTTTCCAGTATTCTGCGAAGTGCGCCATCGGAGTTGAAGGCGTTGTGCGGTGTAATCAGAACGTTCGGCATTTTCATTAAAGCATGATTCTGAAGCATAACTTTTAGCTCTTCTTCCTGGGGATGACCCTGAGACAGAACCTTGAGCTCGTCGTGCATCTCGCCCTCCTCTTCTATCACATCCAAACCCGCTCCGACCAAGGCGCCTACTCGCAAAGCCTCGGTTAGTGCTTCTGTTTCTACCAATCCTCCGCGCGCGGTATTTATCAGGTACGCGCCCTTTTTGATACGCCCAATATTCTTAGAGTTGATGATGTGCTTGGTCTCGGGCGTATATGGGCAATGCAGAGAAATAACATCTGACTGGGCAAGAAGTTCTTCTAGGGGGACATATCTAAAGCCCAATTCCGGTGGCAGGGCGGGATTGGGCATAACATCATATGCCAAAACCTCCATGCCAAAACCTCTCGCGATTTTAATCGCCTCTCTCCCGATCCGTCCAGTTCCGATGATACCTATGGTTTTGCCCTTCAGGTCCGTACCCCGCAGACCATCCAAAGCGAACGAACCAGTTTCTTTAATACGGTCAATGGAAAGATATATTTTGCGAGTCAGATTAAGCAGTAATCCAAAGGCCATCTCCGCTACGGTGTTGTCTCCATAGCCCGGCACATACATAACTCTTATGCCGCGCGCCTTCGCGGAGACAACATCTATGTGGTCAAAGCCCGTACTGCGAGTGGTTATCATCTTTAACTGAGGCAATTCTTTTAGAACCTCCTCTGTTACGTGCGACTGCACGAATACGCAAATAGCCTCCAGGTCTTTACGCTCGGGCAAATTATCCGGACCGATTATATGGGGAACAAAGACTAATTCATCCTGTGGGAATGATTTTCTTAGGGCTTCCTCTTCCCATGGCTCGGTCTCAAAAAAACCTATAATCATGGGTTAATTCTAACACGCGAGATGCAAAGATAAAAAAGTTATAAAAACTACCTCCACAGAAACCTCAGAAGATGGCGATGCTTCTTTTCCGCCTCCGCTATTTTAGGAATTGTTTTCACAATGGAGTCTGGATTTAAGGACATACTCTCGATTCCTTCCGCCACCAAGAACTGGGCAAAGTCGGGATAGTCTGAAGGCGCCTGCCCGCAGATACCGATGTACTTTCTCTTCTTGCGGCAAACCCGGATAACCTCCGCTATCATTTCTTTCACGGCATAGTCATTTTCATTAGAGATGCCCGCCACGATACCGGAGTCGCGATCCAAGCCTAAGACTAATTGGGACAGATCGTTGGACCCGATAGACATGCCATCAAAAATCTCCAAGAAGTTTTCGGCGCGCAATACATTGGAAGGAATTTCGCACATTACGTAAATCTTCAAGGTCTTGTCGCTCTTCCGGTCTAAGCCATGTTTGGCCATAATCGCTACCACCTTCTTGCCCTCTTCCGGTGTGCGACAGAATGGAATCATGGGCAAAACATTTTTAAGCCCCATCTCGTCCCTTACCTTTACCAAAGCTCTGCATTCCAAGCCAAAGGCTTTATCAAAATTGCGATTGTAGTAGCGAGAGGCTCCGCGCCAGCCAAGCATTGGATTTTCCTCGTGCGGTTCATACAAATCTCCGCCCAGAAGGGTGCGATACTCATTGGTCTTAAAGTCCGAAAAGCGGATAATCACGTCGCTGGGGTAAAACGCCGCTCCGATTTTCGCAATACCCTCCGCCAGTTTGTCCACATAATAATCTTCCTTAACCGCGTAGCCAGCGGTCCTCTTCTCTATCTCCAGCACTAATTGTTTTAGCTCTTTTTTCGCGCCCGACTCGGACTTTATCTTACGAAAATCAAGCAGGGCGTTAGGGTGAATGCCAATGTGGGAAGCGATGATAAATTCCAGCCGTCCCAAACCGACGCCCTTAGTGGGTAGATAGTGGCTCTTGAAGGCTTCGTCCGGCGAACCGACGTTTACCATTATCTTGGTGCGCGTTTTGGGCAGTTTGCCGATATGATGCTCTATGCGCTCAAAAGGCAGCTTGCCCTCATAAACCTTGCCCTCTTCGCCGGAGCAGTCCACTGTGACCACCTGTCTGGATTTCAAAATGCTGGTTCCGTTATCTGTACCCACGATACAGGGAATGCCCAGCTCGCGGGAAACAATCGCGGCGTGACTGGTGCGACCGCCTTTATTGGTCACGATTGCGGAAGCTATTTTCATAATCGGCTCCCAATCCGGGTCGGTAATGTCGGTTACCAACACTCCTCCTTTCGGAAAATCCTTGATTTGCTTGGAACTGTTTAAAATAGAAACTTCTCCTTGACCGATTTTGCCTCCCACCGGTATTCCGGTTACCAACACTTTGCCGGTCTTCTGGAGACGATACTCTTCCACTAGATTGTGGTCCTTGGAAGAGTGGATTGTTTCCGGCCGGGCCTGCACGATAAACAACTCTTCTGTTTTGCCGTCTTTTGCCCACTCTATATCCATGGGCTGTTTATGCCCGTGCTTCTTGGAAAAATATTGCTCAATCCTTACGCACCAGGAAGCCAGCTTCATAACCTCCGCGTCGCTCAGACAATATCTAGCCCTGTCTTTTTGGGGTACCGCAACTTCCTTTATACCCTTCGCGGAATAAATAATTTTGGCCTCTTTGTCTCCTAGGGTACGCGCTATGATGGAGTTATGTTTCTTATCTAAGGTAGGCTTAAAAACAATAAACTCATCCGGAGTGACCTTGCCCTGCACGATCATTTCGCCCAAGCCATAAGAAGCGTTTATTTCCACTACTCCGTCAAAACCGGTCTCGGTATCAAGCGTAAAGGCCACACCCGAAACAGCCAGATCGGAGCGGACCATTTTTTGCACCCCCACTGAAAGCGCCACGTCAAAATGAGAAAAGCCCTTATCGGTACGGTAAGAAATCGCGCGGTCCGTAAAAAGAGATGCGATACATTTCTTGACCGCTATTAAAACTTCCTCAATGCCCGAAACGTTCAAATATGTTTCCTGCTGACCGGCGAAGGAAGAACCGGGTAAATCCTCCGCGGTGGCGGAAGAGCGTACTGCCACGTCCACGTTGCCGTAATACTTATCGCACATTTTGGCGTAAGCCTCCGCTACTGCCTCGTTCAAGTCGGCGGGCAATTTTGCTTTTAAAATAGTTTGGCGTACCAACTTGCCGCGCCGCTGTAAATCAGCGATGTTGTGCGTGTTAAGTCCCGTTAAAATCTTTTTAATATCATTCGCGAGCCCTGCTTTTTCTAAAAAATATCTATAGGCGTAAGATGTAAGCGCAAAGCCATCCGGCACGCTAATGCCCAGTGGCACCAAATTACTCACCATCTCACCCAAGGCGGCATTTTTGCCACCCACCAGCGGGATGTCTTCTATGCCGACCTCCTTAAACCACAATATGAACTTGTTGTTTTTGCCCATTAGGATTTGATGGCGATCATCAAATCAGAAAGATTTGCTCCGGTCCGCCCGGTTTCCAAATAGTCCTTGGTTGCGCGGAAGAAATTATAAGAATCGTTGCGCGCCAGATAATCGCCCGTATTTAAATTTAGTACGACGGATTTTTCTCTGGTTATTATATCACACAACGCGCCGGCATGGTCGCCGTTATCTCTGCCGTCGGAAGCGATAGACGCAAGCAACTCTCCTTTCTCTACTCCATCCACCGCGCCCAATACTAATTCCTGATTACGTCCGCCCTGGCCATCTCCCTTTATGGTCACCGTGGTCTCCCCCGCGTATAGATTCACGGTTCCCGGAGTGGCGAGACGTATTTCTTGGATTATTTTTGAGCCAACAACTCTTGCCTCGCCTTCCAGAGACGAACTGATTAGTTTGGGCGAAAGACCCAATTCTTTGGCCTTAGAAGACATCGCGGTTAATGAGATTTGATTGGATGCAACCAGAATGTTTTCCACCCTTTCAAAAAACTTTTCCTCCTTAGGGGTTTCCAGAATCCCCGCTTCGGGCAAACCGATTCCATATTTATAAAGTATTCCCCGTACCTCATCTGTGGTAGTTTTATCTTTAACGGTAGGACCAGAAGAAATTAGTCCGAGATCATTCCCGGGCACATCTGAAAAAATCAGGGAGAAAACTCGCGCAGGATAGGCCCTCATCGCCATAAATCCCCCGCGCGCGGAGGAGATATGCTTGCGTACCGTATTCAGCTCGGCTATGGTCGCCCCTTTTTTAAAAAGATTTTCCACCATGCCCATCTCATCTTCCAGGGTAATGCCGCTGGGCTGGCACAGGAGAGTAGAACCACCACCCGAGACAACGAAAAGAACCAAATCTCTTGCGGTTAAACCGTTCAAGGATTCTAGTATCGCGCGAGTCGCAAGGATGTTGCGCTCGCTGGGATAGGGATGATCGCCTACATAACACTTCAGATGTTTAAGGTTGCCGGCATAGACGTCCAAAACCGCTCCGCCCGAGATACGATCGCCCAGAATGTCTTCTAAGACCAGAGCGGAAGAGAAGGCACACTTTCCGAACGTGAGAACAAAAATCCTATCAAATTCTCCGAAAGCAATATCTTCTCCGGCTATTTTAAGCCCCACGGAGGATATCTCTACGTTTTTGCGAATGACCGCATCGGGTGCCGCCGCCGCCAAGCCTGCCTCTAAAATCTGCAAAGCCTGGCGGCGCAGTTCGGTTGAACCTAATTCTTGTCCGTTTTTAATTAGCATCTTGAACCAGCTCGCAACCGCTAAACTCCGCTATGCGGTTTAGACCTTGTTCGCCTTCGTATTTTTTACCGTCTTCCGTTATCCAAGTTGGATACCCAGCTACGCCCTTAGCCTGGCATAACGCGGTCTCTTGAGTACACTCCACGTAAGGTACGTACTTGAAAGAAGAGCCAAAGTTGCGTTTTTCGTTTTGACAATGCGTGCACCAATAAGCGCCATACATTGTTACCTTTTTACTAGCTATGCATTTAGCAAAGGTGTCGTACTTGCCGGTCGGACCCGGTCCAAAGCTTTTTACGCCAAGCCAGACTATGGCCACGCAAGCCAGAACCAGAATTACCCAAAAGATTATTTTATTGTTCATTGTTGATTATTGGTCTTTTATTACTCGTCGCAGCAATTTACCAACTTGCTGACTATGTCCTTGTAGGTCCAAGGCTTTTCTTCTTCCGCGACTTTTTTGAATCCGCTCGCGTCAATTACTTTGAGACGCAAGGCCCAAAACATGGAGTAGGCCTCGTATGCTTTTTGGAACATGTCCCGAGACTCCTCTTTCTTGCCGTCCGTCTGCAATTTAGTGCCTACTTCCATCATGCGCATTGAGGCGGCCAAGAGATGTTTACTAATGCACCAGCTCTCGCCCTCATTCTTGTCCATCATTTTAGCCAAGAGGGATTTACGCATCTCCCGCACTTCGCTCAGCATGTCAAAGTAATCCGTCTTGCCAGTTTTTTCCGCCGAGAAGAAAAAGTGTTCCTCCAGGCTGATCAGATTCATTATCGCGATAGAGAGGTCTTCCTCCGTGGAGAGATCTACCGTACCGGACTTTTTGAGCTCCGCTACTTTTTGTATTAATTTGTCTAAGTCTATGTTTGGTTGAGACATGTGGTTAATTTATTGTTTATTATTCTTATTCGTGTCATTCGGATGAATTCGTAGATTCGTGTTGCGCTATTATTATAGCGCAAAGATTATCAATCCTAGAACTATCATTATGAGCCCGCCGTAAACGCGCGTCGGACCAACTTGAGTCTTGCGCCAAGAGTCTACCTTCTTAAGCAATGCTTCCTCGCTCGCGATGAAAAGCATTATTACGAGGGGTAGAACGAAGATGATGTTGTAGAGCACCAGATAGCCGAAACCTTTCCAGTAGTTGGAGTAGTCGTGCAACAGTCCCAGGATGGTAAGATACGGTCCGCCCGTGCAGGGAAACTCGTACATCCCGACCAAAATTCCCAAGACTATCGCCGTTGGCACAGAAGCTTTTTCTATGTACTTGGCGATGGTCCCCTTGGCTAATTCTGGAATCTTGAGGCGGATTGGAAAGTCGGGATAGTAGTGTCCGATCAAACTTAAGAATCCGGTGATAATCAGAATTGTTCCGCCCACCTTGCCCATAAAGTGAGGCATACCCAGCATGCTGAGCGTGCTTAATATCCCCAGTCCTATCAGAATATAGACCAGGAATATTCCCAATATGAACGATCCGCCTACATATAGTATGTTCTTTTTACTACGACCAATACCGAACAAGAATGCGACCGTAAGGAGTAGGATGGAGAAGGCGCAGGGGTTAATACTGTCTACCAATGCCGCGATTACGAGAATTGGCACGAAACCGGAATCGCCTACCGCCACCTTGCCCATCAACTCCTTGGCTGGCTCGTAACTTTGGAATACCAATACCGTAGAGACTATCGCGACCGCCAGAAGAACGAGCGCGATTAGATGTTTTTTATGTTTCATTTTTTGTTTAGATAGCAAAACCGACCTAAATACCAAAAATCGCCGACGTGGTATCGGCTACTATATATTGTAGGGGTCGCGCTTCTCTAGAAGTGTCAGCCAACTGCGTCTACGGACCGCCCCGGGGCGAAGATTTATATTCCAATAATTCAGAGATGATACGAACCCGCTCGTCCCCTGCGAGATCGGCATTGGGAAAACTGTAAGTAGTAGATAAATGGCGGATAACAATAAAAACACAGAGCTAGAAATTGCGAGAGAGAATAATTTTAACCCAGAAAGATGGTGGATGGTCTCCGCGAGGGCTCCCGGGGCTACGTCTCCCGGGCAAGCCGCACCGTGGGCCGCGTCACCTACGCAGGTAACATTATAGTTCATGGCTTGGGACGCGCCCACGAAACCCAAAACCGCCAGAGCAAAAAAACAGAGCAAAAATGATATGGAAATAAGCCTCATACAGGTGGATTGAGTGTAGCACGAATGTACTACATTATACTAGACGGCTGGAAACGATTCTGATTACCGATTTTCGTTCAATTTTGGGTGCCTAGAGGGAATTGAACCCTCGACGCCAGTGCCACAAACTGGAGTTTTACCACTAAACTATAGGCACCGTTACATTTACTATCCGGCTCCGTAAAACATGGCTAGAACCGTTTAGTAGGGTGATTTTACCTTAGTTTATAAGGCTAATCAACCATACTATAATACATATTGACATTTTATGCAAAATAAGGTACAATATTAGGTATGGAAGGTGGCATTTCCGCCCCCATCCAGCACCCCACAATCTACGGAGAGGCCTAGCTCTCCTTCAACTACTAGGCATGGGGCCAAGGACCCCTAGACACCATGGCGAAGAAGCTCGCTCTCTGCGTTCTCGCTCTCTGCGTTCTCGCTCTCTGCGCCACCCCCGTGGTCGCGCAGGACGCTTCGACGATCAAGGCCAAGTGCGGCCAGCCGATCATGCTCACGGTGGCCTGCGACCAGGATGCCCCCAAGGCAGCCTCGCAGATGACCACGACCTCGTCGGCGACGGCGCCGACCCCCGTGATCATCCCGGCGACGGCGACGGGAAGCACACGCATCGTCGTGAAGGTCGGCAACGCCGAACTCCGCGTCTATCAGGCGCTGACAGCCGCCAAATGCCACCCGTCGTGGCTCTCGTCGGCGCTCCGCGTCGCGAAACTGGACGCGGACGCCATTGTCCGTACGCCGATCAACATCGACGTTCCGACGACCTGTGGCGCCCAGGCGCCCGCCAACGCCGACGAGGTGATGGCTGCTCTCTCGGCCTATCAGCATCGGGCCGAGCGCGACCGCGCAGGACTGCGCAGCGGCATCGCCAAGCGCGACAAGATCATCGCGGACGCCACCGTCGCCGCCAAGAAGGCTGCGGAGGTGGTGGGGGCCAAGGTCGACAAGGACACGTCGCTCGTGGATGCAATCGACGCCGTGGCAGCCAAGAGCGAGACCCTCAAGAACGACAAGGAGAGGGCCGAGAAGAAGGCGCTGGAACTCGGGAGCTTGCTCGACAAGCTCACCGCCGGCATCCACCGCCTGGCTCTCAAGCTGGGCGTGACAGAGAAGGACAAGGACGGCAAGGCGAAGGATGCTGATGTCGTTCTCGAATCTTCCATCGTGGAGGTCGGGAATGTCCAGGCCGCTCGTGATTCCGCCAGCATGTGGCGGTACATCTTCTTGGCCCTCCTCCTCGTCGCGCTCGTCGGATGCGCCTGGCTCTACCGGAAGGCGCGTCAGCCCGTGGCCCCGACGCCCCAGACGCCGGACGTCCGGAGCCTCCTCGGCGGACCCGACTCGGCGCCCGCGACGCCCGCGGCGCCCGCGACGATCGCCGGGCCGGAGGGCGACCCAGTTGAAGAGCTTCGGCGGCAAGCCGAAGCGGAAGAGGCGGCTGCCCAGGCACAGCCTCCGGCCGAACCGCCCGCGGCCCCGGCGGCCCCGGCGGAAGACCTCCCTCGCCGCGGGAACTAACCGCGGACGAAACCGAACCGAGCCGGTAGTTAGCTCGGAAGAACCCGTCCAGCTGCAGAACGACAACACGTCCTCTGCAGCTGGGCACCAAATTTTTATAAAGTAGCTTCAATCTTATATTTTCTTACCAAAAGGTTATAATTAACCGATAAACATAGATAATAAATAAAATATGCCAAAACTTAATCCTAACTTCGATCAACCCACAGGTCAGGCAGTCGAAACGGATGGTCAGGCCATGGAAAGCTTAGAGCCGGGAATGGAAGTCTCTCCCGAAAGAACCCTTTCGGAAAAGGAAATAAAATTAAAAACTAGATACTTAAGATCCGTATCCAGGAGCTCGGACACGCCGAAGGCTAGAGAGCTGGACAGGAGGCTGGTAGACATAACCAACTTTCTTGCCTCTGGAAAAAATAAAAAATTGCCGGGGTATGAAGCTAGACTGAGGGGTCAGCAAACAAGACTCGCAGAAATAGAGGCGGAATTAAAGCAGCTCGTCCCAGATGCTGCTATTTTTATACCCGAAGCAACGCCATCAAGCCCGGAGGTGCCAAGCGCGGCAGAAACGCAGACTCCTACCGCGGACGCAGTCCCAGGAAGCGCTGAGGCAAAAACACTAACACCTACAGTAGGAGAGGGAGTGGTAGAACCGGAGATTAGTGCTGGCGCGAAGCCAGAGCCCACTCCGGAGACAGCCCCCAGCGAAGAAACTGAAGGTGCTATAAAGACCAAGATTCTTAGCGGTCTACAGGAATTAAATAAGTTGATAGGCACTTCCGGTAGATACTCTGATCCGAGGATTGAGGAATTGATGCGGGAGATGCTGAGAATACACAAATTGATAAAATCCCCCACCAAGGAACAGAAGGCGGATTATTTAGACATACTTAAAGATGCCGAAAAGAGGATTTTAGATATTGAGTCAGAAGTTAAAGAAATATTATCAACCCCAGGCGAGCGGGCCAGGACACCAGAGAATGAGCCGAAATCCATAACGCCGGAACAAGCTGGACGAGAATTGGACCAGATAGGAGAACAGATAAGAGACTTGTTTGCGCGCGGCAGTGTCGGCGAACGCGATCGAAAGATAGATGATGTCCCGGCCTTAAAAACAGAGTTAGAAGCCGTGGCCCTACGACTAAAGAAGCTGAAGGCGACTCCGCTCGTGGGCGAGTTCCCAGATGACGCTTCAAAATTATTACACGAAGAGGCGTTAATAGGATTCACGGGGGATATTACGAACAGTCGGGCGATACTTCAGAGAACAATAGACAGGGGCGAGCAGACGGCAACGGCAACCCCGCCAGACAGCGGAACAACAGAACCAACCGCGGAAAGCACGAATGCGAACACGAGTTATATATCCCCCGAAGTTACGATTTCCCGTCGTAAGCCGCTTGAGATACCGTTCCTTGATCAGAGCGCAACCGCGCCCGCAGAGAATAATCCCGCGACCGACGCCAAGCGTGGCTTTTGGACTAGATTGTTCGGCGGCAAAAGCAACGAATCCCCGGTTGTCGCGCCAGAACAAAAGGAAGCCGAAAGGGAAAAGCCGGTCTTAAAAGTTCTATCAGCCGAACAGGCGGAAGCGCTCGCGAGCAGATTGGATGTCGCGAGAGCAAGTCTAGCAGAGGCACGAAAGGGCAAACACAAAAAAGAGTGGCGCAAAGCGATTAAATCCAACAAGGGGGCGGAGACGCTTTTTGATATCCCAGAACTCAAACCGGGAGCTGGAGACTTGGAGGACGCCGAAAAACAAGAAAGATTTATCCAAAAAGCTACAGAGCTGCTTGGTCTGTCCAAAGAGACAGCTCTAGCGATTTATCGAGAAAGAGTGCTGTCTGCGGAATACAATCGCGATAAAGATTCACTGGGCAAGGCCACCTACACGGATAAGACCGGAGAAATATCTAAGCGGTACAGAGATACCCATGGGCCGGACTTTGATAGTTGGAGCGCAGAAGATAAGGCAGCGCTGGAACAAGAACTTCGCTCCGTAAGCGCGGATCTTTATCAAGTTATGGTAATTGGAGAAAGCCAAAAGTTCCGTGCGCTAGAGGGGCAAGGATGGATGGGGAAGGCCTGGGAAAATCATGGCAAATCAACCCTGCGCTACCTGCGCGAACACCGTAAGGCCAGAATACTTGTAACAACGGGATTGATGACCGGATTCTACTTTACAACCGGTCTGGGCTTGGGGGCTCTCGCTTTATATGCGACCGGAAGAGTAGCCGGCGCGTTCCTGGCTGGTAGCGCTGCAACCGCGGCTAATGAGGGATACGGCAAACTTGGAGGCAAAGCTATTGATAAAGCTATGACCTGGGCGGGCAACAAAATGTTTGTTGATCCAAGAGAAAAAGAGCTTATGGAAAGAGCCCGGGCGTTCCAGGGAGAAGCATCTCGGGAGGACGAAATATATCAGAAAATATCCAAGTGGATGGAGGTTGGAAAAGGAGTCACAACCGCCGCGACCCTGGCTCCAAGACTCATGGTTATGCTGGGCGTCGGGTATCTTACCGGTCGCGGAACTTCTTATGCCTTTGACCACTTGGGTGGTCTTTGGGGTGGTGGGGTTGATGTCTCTACCGTTGGAGGCAAGATCACTCCTGAGCCCGGGACGAAAGGTGGTTCTACTCTAGTTGAAAATCAGAGAGGGGCATCTACGGCTAGTCAGCCGACTGGAGTAGACACGCCTGGCAGAGCTTCTAACGGGAACATGCCCGGCACAATGCCAGCCGAGAACAACCCCCGAGTCACTGTAACGGAGCCTAAAGTTGGAACGGTTAGGGCTCCCGAGTCCATAGACATACAAAAAGGAGATAGTTTTTGGAAGCTGGAACAAGAACATCTAAGACAACAAATCCATTCTTTAACTCCCGAAGAGTTGAAAGCTAAATTCGGACTTACGGTAGACGACCTGGACGATGAAGCCAAGATAAATCACGCCGTAGACGCGCGCACCCTGGAACTGCTTAAAGAACAGGGCTATGTGAAACCAGATGGTTCAGAGGTGCGCATTCGCTTGGAGCCTGGCTCAAAGGCGGTATTTGACGCGGACGGCAAGATAAAAATAGAGAGCGGGCACACGTATGAATGGTCTCCGAAAAGCAACCTTCCCGAGGAGGCATCCGGCCCGGCAGGAATCAACCCGGCAGAGATTCACGAGCTAGGTCAGAGCGTGCCGGCAGAATTGCCCCCTACCCTGGAAGGCACGCCTGTAGGCATAGGCGAGACATCCCCCCTTGCAAATGAATATGTGGAACCATACCAGATGCCGACCGGATACAATCAGATGGAGGCTGCTATATCGAAAGGGCTAGACAGATATATGGGTGGAATAGGCGAGCATCTATTATCTAACGCCGAGCGGGCAGATGTTAGATATTTTGTTACCCAATTCATACACGAACATCCCGGTCCGTTCTCCCTGGAGCACGGCGCCCCTAATCTCTCCCCGGGGTTACGCACTGATACAATAGAAGACTTGATGCAAAACAAGAGCTTTATGCAGGACGCAGTTGCGTACTCTAAAGAGTGCTCCCTACTAGAAAATCAGCGGGGACTATTCAGATTTTCACCAAGCGAACTGCGCAGCCCGGAATACTTGTCTCTAAGAAAAGTCCGGGTGGATGAATTTCTGAAGAATTTACCGGAGCAACATGGAAATCCAGAAAATCTGGTTGGGCATACTGCCAAGTTCAAGCTACCCAGTGGAGAAAAAATAAATATATCCTTAAACAAGGGATATGGGGTGCTCGCTAACCACATGGATATGAACCAAAGATTCGCGGGTGGAGACAAAATAGGAAGGATGAGCGTTAGCGAATTCATCAAGGCCTACGAAAAACCATAAATAAAAACATGAAGTCATTTCTAGAAGAAATCATATTGGAGAAACTACAGCTCGCGAAGTTACCCCAAGACCAGCGGGAGGCGGTTCTGCTTCAAATAGGGCAGGAAATCTATGAGCGGGTAAATATGCGCGCGCTGGAAGATATGCCCGAAGCAGATCAAGAAGAGTTGAATAAAATACTTACCGAAAAGCCGGATGACGAAGACGCGCTTTTAAGCTTTATGCGCAACAAGGTGCCGAACCTAGAAGAGATTATCCGAGAAGAAGTAGAGGGATTTCAGAAGGAAAGTGCAGATTTTTTGGATAACTTGTCCAAGTAGGTTTTATTTCATTGGCGGGAATATATAATTTTTTGACACCCGGAGGGTGGGGCTTTAGAATTGGAGTACGAACAAACAACGGATAATTAGTAATTTATAATGGCGGAGTACGGCGCTGTTCATATAAGCGCCCTCTGGTTTATAAGTTTTCAGTTATCAACCATCAACCAATCTCATGACCAACTTTACCAAAAATTTCACTTGGGCGATTCTAACCCTTATTGCTATCTCGCTTGTATTCTCATTCTTTGTGCAGCCAACCGCCAAGCCGGAGAAGTTAACCCTAAGTCAGGTAGCGGAGAAAATGACTGCGGGAGAAGTAAAAAAGATTTCCATAGAGGGAGATAAATTCAATATAGTTCTCCAGGACGGCAGAAAAGCAGAGTCGGAGAAAGAATCCGGCGTGGACGCGACCGTAACTCTGCGTAATCTGGGCGTGAGCGAAGAGAATATGCGCAAGGCCGACTATTCGGTAAAAGCCGCTTCGGGCTGGGATATGTGGGGGGGCGTTTTAATTTCCACCCTACTCCCCATCTTGCTTATTGGACTCATGTTCTGGTTTATGTTTCGTCAGGCTAAGTCCGGCGCTAATCAGGCCTTTAGTTTCGGCCGTTCTAATATCCGCTTGTCTCTGGGCGGAAAACAGAAAGTTACTTTTGAAGACGTGGCTGGACTCAAAGAAGCCAAAGAAGAGCTTAAAGAAATAGTGGAATTTTTGCGCAGTCCCAAAAAATTCTTTGATATTGGCGCGCGCATTCCCAAGGGCGTATTGCTGGCCGGCTTACCCGGCACGGGCAAGACACTCTTGGCGCGGGCGGTTGCGGGAGAAAGCAATGTGCCCTTCTTTAGCGTTTCCGCTTCCGAATTCGTGGAGATGTTCGTGGGCGTGGGCGCTTCCCGCATTAGGGACGCGTTTGCCACCGCGCGCAAAGCGGCGCCCTCCATTCTTTTTATAGACGAAATAGACGCAGTCGGACGACAAAGGGGCGCGGGCATGGGCGGAGGCAACGACGAACGAGAGCAAACCCTAAACCAGATCCTGGTAGAGCTGGACGGCTTTGAGCAGGGCACGCGCGTGATAGTGCTCGCGGCCACTAACCGCCCGGACGTGCTAGACCCAGCCCTTTTGAGGCCCGGACGATTTGATCGTAGAGTTGTCTTGGACCTGCCGGACATAAACGAGCGGGAGGCTATTCTAAAGGTTCATGCCCGAGGGAAAATACTCGATAAGAATATTGATTTTAGGAAGATAGCTACCCGCACCCCCGGCTTTTCGGGAGCGGACTTGTCCAACCTTATGAATGAGGGCGCGATTTTTGCCGCCCGGAATAATAAGAGGTCCGTGGGGCAGAGCGACATCCTGGAATCGGTGGAAAAGGTTCTACTCGGCCCGGAGCGCAGAACACTCGCTATTTCTCCCAAAGAAAAAGAGGTAACCGCCTATCACGAAGGTGGGCACGCGCTCGTAGCGGCCGGACTTAAAGATTTTGACCCGATTCACAAGATCTCCATAATCAGCCGCGGCTTCGCGGGTGGATATACTATGAAGCTACCTAATGAAGAACGACGTCTACGCACCAAGACTCAATTCATAAACGAGATTGCAATGTCCCTAGGAGGATTCATTGCGGAGAAACTTACCTTTGGAGACGTTACCACGGGTGCTTCGAGCGACCTAAAGCAGGCATCCGAGATCGCGCGCAAACTGGTTACTAAGTACGGCATGAGCGATCTTGGACCGACGACTTTCGGCAGTAACGAGGAGATGGTCTTTTTGGGTCGGGAACTCGGACACGAGCGGAATTATTCCGAAAAAATTGCCGCTCAAATTGATGATGAAGTGGCAAAGATAGTGGAGCGCGCCTACAACGTAGCGGATAAGATTTTGAAGCAAAACAAAAAAGCACTTAAGAAGATCGCGGACGTCTTGATAGAAAAAGAAGTTTTAGAGCAGGAAGAGTTTTACGCGCTTCTGAAGCCTTTCGAGATTAAGCCCTTAGTGGCCTAAAGAATATTCACCACCTTCGTTTCTGGTTCGTTGGGGTGGAGCTTAACGTTCTCCCCTATTTTCGCGCGGATCAGTTTCTCTCCTATCGGGGAATTTGGCGAAATTGAAAATAGGTCTATGCCAAGGCCTTTTACCTCTCTTCCGCCCGCGCCCTTCGGCACAATTAGATATCCCTTCTTCCCGCTATTGTATTCAACTATAAATAGGTCTCCGTAACCTAGGGCGCCCCCTTCTTTGGGATGGGATTCCGGTTTCAAAAGAAAGTCTATCGCCTTTTCCAAAACATCTATTTCCGCACGCACATTTTCCGCCATGGTGTTGGCCTGATGGCGCGACATATCCGACGCGGACTGCATGGCGGAAGGAGCGTTCTTCGCCTCTTCTTTGTGCTCCAAATATGAACGTTCCAGTTCGTCCTTTCTGGCCCGCAGTTCTTCTATAAATTTCTTAAGGATTATGGATTTATCCATAAAATACTTGGTGCGCATGCCAGGACTCGCCTCTCGCATTACTATGCTCGAAACCTTCGGCTCCTCTTCGGAGCCTGCGGCCCGCGGTTCGAGTCCTACCATATAAAACAGAACGTGATACTCGTAAAGAATATCACATTCTGTTTTTTGTGCGCATGCCAGGACTCGAACCTGGAACCACCAAGGTATAAGCTTGGGGCTCTAACCAATTGAGCTACATGCGCATTCTAATGTCGAAGGCGCAGAAACCGACTTAAGCGTCGGCCCTACGCGCGCTACTGGTCCGCTTTCAACGCCGCCTCAAACCTCTCCATCGCTTGCACCGCCTGCTTATTGAAGCTGTTTACGGCAGTTACTTCTGCGTTGACTTGGGAAATTATAACACTGACGCTACGCTTATCGTATCCCCCCGTGAAATGATTGGATAGAACCTGGGAAAGTTCCTGCAAATACTCGCTATAACTAATCAGGCGAGAGATTATGGCCATCTGATTAGTCACTGCCTCCATCGCGGCCTGCTTGGCCTCCGGGGACTTTATGCTATCCATGGCGCTAATCATTTTTTTGAGCTCCTCGGAAAGCTCATTAGCTCTGTTTCTTACCTCCTTGGCCTTGGCCTGCACCTCTATTGTAAGGCTCAGGGCGTCCCTGGGATTTCCGGCGCGATCCAACTCGCTTACCCTAGATAGTTCCGTTGAAATATCATTGGAAAGGCGCACGATTGTGTCTGAGATAATAGCTCCCTGCATCCTAGCTTGCTCAAAAGCCGGTGCTACGTCCGCGGAAAAAAGGCGGAATTTAGCTATGGCAAATCCAACTACCAGGATAATAACCACAGCGACACAGATTTTAGCCCACCTAGGAAAACTCATGCTTATTGTTCTGATAGTTTTATCTCATTTCCGCCTTTTGCGCAAGCATAATAAACTTGAGAATTTAGAGGCTAGAATGTAGAATGGGAGTGCTCAATTCGCCTATGGAATTGTAGTGGGTTTATCTCCTCTTGGGGAGGATAAGCGCCGAAGCCCTGCCTGCCGGCAGGCAGGTTCAGCGAAGGCCCTTCGATAAACTCAGGACAGGCGGGTATCGTATATCGGTATTACCTCAGCTTTCCAAGCTGATGAGAGGGGTTCGACTCCCCTTACCCGCTCCAAAAAACAAATCAATCTACCTTCCCGGTGGGTTGATTTGTTTTTGTGGTTATGGGGAGTCGAACCGCGGGCCGCAGAGCGAAAATGACCCCTAATCCCCGTCTGCCATAGAAGCATTTTTATATTACCGCCGTGCTATTATTAATGTTATGCAAAAGATAAATTATTTCTGGGCGAAACATAAATGGGATGTCTTGGTGTTCTTGGCTATAATCGCGCTTACGGCTGGGATAGAATTATGGATGGGGCGATCCCCGCTTGGCCCGGATGGTAAGTTCGGCTGGTGGGACGGAAATATCTGGGGTAGCGAAAACTCCCAGCGCGTAGCAGACGCTTACTCTTTTTCTCATATCATACATGGCATATTGTTTTACGCTTTTCTGTGGTGGGTGGCTCGTAGGGTGCCCCGTAACTACAGGTTTTTAATCGCGGTACTGCTCGAGGTTGGATGGGAAATACTGGAGAACTCACCCCTTATTATTAATCGCTACCGCGAAGCAACCATCGCTCAAGGATATGTGGGCGACAGCGTCCTTAACTCCTGTTGCGACGTAGTAATGATGGCGCTTGGATTCTTGTTCGCTTACCGAGCCAAGATTTGGATGAGTGTGCTGGCAATAATAGCGATGGAAGTCGGGTGCTTGATTTGGGTCCGCGACAATCTTACTTTAAACGTTATTATGCTCATAAAGCCGATTCAGGCGCTCAAGGTTTGGCAATCTGTGGGCCAGCCATTACTCTAAAACTAAGAGCCCGGACCGGGCTATCTCCTGTCGCGCTAATCCAACATCTCCCGTTTGAGCGGGGAGAAAAAGGTGGCAAGGATTGCCAGGCCACCCAGGACGCCAAGCGTTAAAGCGAGAGAGTTGTCTGCCATAAACCCTATGATCGGGTTTAGTACTACGAGCGCGATCCTGCGCAACATAGATATGGCGGAAAGAACTGTGGCGCGTTCCGTGGATGGTATCAGCTTATTCATATGTGAGGAAATGAACTCTAGGCGAGTTAAGCTTAGGGAGCCCGCTACTATGACGAGTGCAATTACGGATATTTTACTCGGCCAAATCGCGACCATAAGAAACATCGCCCCCGTTATAATCGCGGAGAAGCGCAGATAGTTAAAACTAGACCCGAATATTTTCTCCAAGCGGGAGAAGTTACTGGAGATAAAGATTTCAGCCAAGACAAAAACGGAATGGATTACTCCAAGATATAAAAGCGGAATTCCAACCGATAGGGCGGTAGGCTGGTAGAGCCAAATGATGAAATAACCGATAGAAGCAATTGCCATTGCGTCTATGGCTATAAATTTCAAGGTAGGATGGCGATGAAAATAAAGCGCCCCCTTCTTCACAACTTCCAGATATCTCCTACTCTCGGATTCCTGTTCTGTCTTCTTCGGCTCCGGCATAAGCCAAATGCAAAGAGCCGCGAAGAATAAGGGTATGGAGGACAGGTACATTGGCGCCGACATACCCAGATACTGAGCGGCGATACTGCCAATAGGCGCGGCGATAAGCATGCCCGCCAGCTTAAAAGAGTGGGCCCGGCCAAATATTTTTTTACTTTCAGCTTCCAGCCCGGCCTCCTTGGCGGTGTCGTATATTAAGGCCTGGTCGGCACCGGAGATAAGCGCGACTGCGACCGCCATCAGAAATTCGCCCAGCAAGAAAATTCCAAACTGGGGCGCGGAAACATAGACTAGTACGCCGATTATATCCACTATGATTCCCATAAGTATGGAGTTTTTCCGCCCCAGATAATCTGCTATCGCGCCAGTAGGCACCTCCAAAATGAATATCCAGAGCATAAACCAGGACTGCAAAAGCTGTATCTGCCCCTGGCTTATGTGACCCCAATCAGTAAAAAACGGCACTAAAACACCGGAGAATAGCATAAACTCCCTAAAGAAGCTGAACGCGTAATATGTTCGGACTGGCTTGGCCCGAATTTTCTGAAGCAGGCTAAAAGACATAACCTACTTATATAATCATGTTTTTTGTTTGTCGCCAAACAAATCTGTTTATCAGATGTTTGTCGCTACAATCTACCAACCGAATTCAGAGTAGGAATTGTTGGCAAGAGCAGATTCTATAGCAACACGCACATAGGGAATGAGATTGACGGGCAAGTCGTTTAATAGGAACCATTTCAAATCATCACATTTATGAGGCTCCATTATTTTTGGTTCGCCTTGCCATTTTTTAGCCACAAAGAAAAAGCTTATATATTCCCCTTCCAAATTTGTCGCGCCGCGATGCATAACATGTTTCAACTCCAATCCAGAACGGTCCAGTGTTATATCTATCTCTTCTTTTGCCTCTCTCACTAATGTCCCTGCCAGCGTCTCTCCTTCGTCCACATGCCCTGCCGGAAGGCTATAATTACCATCTTCATATCCGGTGTTAAAGCGACGAGAAAGAAGAATCTTGTCGTCCCTAATTAGCATTAGATACGAGGCTGTCACTATTTTGAATCTCTGGGAATAGTCCATTAAACCACCCTCAAATAATTTTTCTTTCCCACCCTAACCACATCTCCCTTCTTAAGCTCCAATACTTCTTTGGGATTATTTTTCGTAACATCATTTATCTTAACTCCACCCTGCTCCACCAGACGGCGCGCCTCGCTGTTGCTTTTTGCCACGCCAGAGATGGTTACCAACTCTATTATGGATATTGTTTTGGACTTCAACTTTAATTCCGGCAGATCGCTCCCACCAGCTTCCTTTTGGGAAAATAATTTTTCCCATTTTTCGCCCGCTAGTTTGGCCGCTTTCTCCCCGTGGTAAAGCGAAACTATCTCGCACGCAAGAGCCTGTTTTATTTCTTTAGGATTTTTGCCTTTATGCAACGCCTCGTGATGCTTTTTTATCTCTACTTCCGGCAAAAGAGTCGCGAAACGGAAGTAGTCCATCATCATATTGTCGTGCATGGACATAAGCTTGCCGTATTGCTCTTCCGGCGAGTCAATTATGTTTATAACGTTGCCCCAAGAAGTGCTCATTTTTCTGCCATCCAGGCCGGAGAGCATACCCATAGTCATAATATCCTGTGGTTTCTGTCCGTAATGAGGCTGGATTTTTCTACCGGCCATAAGATTAAATAACTGGTCTGTACCACCCAACTCCACATCTGCTTTGACTGCTACCGAATCATAGCCCTGCATAAGAGGATACATAAACTCCCGCAAACTTATTTCTTCGTGTTTATCCCAACGTTCTTTAAAATTCCTGCGCTCAATCATTTGTTGCACGCTAAAATTTTCCGCCAGTTCCGCGATCTCGTTAAAATCCAGCTTGCCCAACCACTCGCTGTTGTAGCGTATCTCTGTTTTCTTAAGGTCAATTATTTTACCTATTTGCGATAGATAATTCTTGAGATTTTCTTTAACTTGCTTCCGAGACAGCATGGGGCGCTTGCCGGTTTTGTCGGAGGGATCTCCCACCAGGGCGGTAAAATCCCCGATTATCAAAACAATCTTGTGCCCCAAATCTTGGAACTGACGCAATTTCCATAAAAGCACGGCGCGACCAATATGAATCTTGGAACCGGTTGGATCTATGCCCAACTTCACCCGTAGTTTTTTGCCACTTCGCAGAACTTGCTCCAAATGGTTTTTGTCTATCGCCTGCTCTACGTTGCGAGTTAAAACTTCTTGGATCTTTTGCTCCTTGTTCAGTTTAATCATATAACCAAATCTTATAAGAACCCCGGGGAAAAATCCAATTTGACGGGACGGAGCAATCTCTGATAAAAAACAATGAGAGGAGAGCTGCATGATCCGAACCAGACAGGCCGCGGAACAGTCGGCCAGACGCAGAGTGCTCGCGGCCGCGAAACGCTGCCTCGGCAATGGCAGAGGCGTGGTCAGCATCAGACTGATCAGAGAGTCTGGTGCGGCGTACCGAGATTCCGACGACGAGCCTCCGCTCAGCGTGCAAGAAACCGCCAGGGTCATCGTCAATGGCGGAAGAATCTGTCGTCGGCTCAAAGGTCACGTGCTCGTGGACGACGGCAAGAACTCGCACATCTGTCGGGATGTGGCAGGACTCCGCAAGGCGGGCATGATTCGCTAGGTGCAATAGCAGAGAGAGCCTGGTCGCGCGGCGACCGGGCTCTTCTGATTTCTATGCTTGACACAAACCGTAAAATGGTTTTAATTTAGCCCAGCCTCGCGGACATATCGTCTGCGACAAAACCCGAGGAGGGAAAAATGCGAGAGGCCCTAGCGCTCGTTTCCACCCTCCTAGCAGTGGTGGCGACAATAATCCGGATCCAGAGGATACGACGGCGGGATACCCATCCTGCTATCGCGACCTGGACGATGTTCGAAATAGCCATCGTACTGAGCTTGTGGTCATACTCAAGCCTGGGGCAGAACGGCATCGTAAGCAACATTGTCAACTTCGCCGATGCGTTCCTAGTGGTCGCAATACTCGGCGCAATCGTGATCACGCCAGATCCAGATAAGTACAAGATGGAGAAGATGGACGCTTCATGCTTCTTCGCGCTTGGACTTGTTCTAGTTTTCTGGCTAGCGAGACGAGACGCGCTCGCGACGAATCTCGCCACCCAGGCCATCATGACCATCGCCTATCTGCCAACCCTGTTCAAGATGAGGCGTATGGGCAAGAACACAGAGCCATTCTTGCCGTGGGTTATGATCTGGCTTTCAGGTTTGGCTGGCCTAGCAATCGCCACGGCGGATCGAAATCCGATGGCGATGACCTATGCGGGCCGATCGACAATCATGACCACCATGCTCCTGGTCGTCATGGTGAGAATAGAGAAAAAGTCGCAGGAGAAGTAGAAACAGTCCGCCGGCCACGCGCCCGCGGCTGTTTTCGTTTTTATAAAACGCTTATTAGCTATTCCAACTCTCCCAGAAAGACTTTTTTAAGAATTTCACTACCCATTAATATACTCGCATCTCCATCCGCCACCACCCTGCCTTTGTCTAAAACGTATACTCGGTCCACTATTTTTAATAACGATTTTATATTATGCTCCACAACTAATATTGCCGTGCCAGTTTTCTGATTAATTTCTTTTATCTTATCAAACACTTCTTTAACTATCTTGGGAGCCAATCCTAAAGAAGGTTCGTCTAGGAGTAATATTTTAGGATTGGCAACTAGACCACGCGCTAAAGCCAACATCTGCTGTTGGCCACCAGACAAACCTCGCGCGGATGCACCAAGACGATGCCTTAGAGACGGGAACGTTACAAGCACGTTCTCTATACGACGTGCAAGTTCTTGTTTGTCGGGAATCATAAATCCGCCCACCTCTAAGTTCTCTCGGACAGATAGGCTTGGGAAGACGCGCCGACCCTGAGGGACAAGAACTATCCCCCGCCGGACCATCTCGTGAGGCAGGGGCCGAATCAAATGGTCTTGCCAAATAATCTTTCCGGAATTAATCTCGGCTAATCCGAAAATGGATTTGAGAATAGTGGATTTACCTGCGCCGTTTGGACCCATTAGGGCCACTATCTCTCTCTCGCCCAAAGACAGAGAAACTCCGTCCAGTGCCCGAACCCCACCATAACGAACACTTACATCTTCTATTTTTATAAGCGCGGATTGCATATTAGTCGCCCAGATAGGCCTCAATTACCTCTCTTTGGGAAAGCACTACCTCTGGGCGACCTTCCGCGAGAAGCGTGCCACCATCTAAGACACATACCCAGTCGGATAACTGCCGAATCAAGTCCATATTGTGCTCTATTAAAACTACTGTCTTGCCCTGGACGCGCAGACCCTCCAAAACCGAGGCAACCAACTTGGTCATCTCCGGAAATAGGCCCGCGAAGGGTTCGTCAAATAAATATATCTCTGCCTTCATGGCTAGGGCGCGGGAAATTTCTAATAACTTACGTTGACCATAAGACAGATTTACAACTAAATCCCCACGCTTATCCCAGAGACCGACCGTCTTTAAAACGTCTTCGGCCTGTTTTAAATGAAGCTTGCTGTGACGTTCTAAAATTGATCCCCATAAGCTCCGACTAGTCAGAATGACTAAGATGTTATCCAAAACTGTTATCTGCTCAAACAACCGCACTTCCTGAAACGTCCGAGTGATACCATATTCCGCCACCTCTTCCATAGACAGCTCACTGATTAATACTCCATCTATTGCCACCACGCCCTGATCCCAAGGCACAACTCCAGTCAGAAGATTGATCAGGGTGGACTTACCAGAACCGTTCGGTCCAATGACTGCCGTAATCTCACCTTTGCGGATAGTTAAAGATAGGCTGTCTAGCGCCAAAACTCCTCCGAATCTTTTTTTGATTTTTCTTATTTCCAGAATATCCATTCTATACTTTATATTTTCCCATTAATCCCTTCGGCCAGTACATCATAAACAAAACCAGAAGTAGTCCGTACACGCCCTGCCGTACGTGGCCAGCAATCTCGGAGGGTAGACCCATAAAGCGCAGTAATTCCGGCAAAAGGACCAAGAGAAACGCGCCCAAGAGAGAACCCTCTAAGCTGGCGAATCCCCCAAAAATGACTATAGACATAATGAACACGGACTCCATTATGGTGAAACTAAGCGGGTCAACAAATGTAATATAAGTGGCAAGAAAGGCTCCGGCCATAGCCGCCATTCCGGCCGCTATCGCGAAAATAGCTAGTTTATAATTTGTGGTTTCATAACCAAACACCCGTAACGCATTCTCATCCTCCCGAATGGCCCGCAAAACCCGACCAAAAGAAGAGGCAACCAATTTTCTGCTTAAAAGATATATCACTAGGAGTACAAACAATAGGAGTAGAAACAGTTTTAGATTGTCGCCAAGCCCCAGGCCGAACAGACTGGGCCTTGGAATCGCGGGAATTCCTAGGGGCCCACGGGTTAGGGATGACCAATTCATCATTATCGCGAAGATAATATAGCTAAAGCCAACCGTCCCCAACATATAGTAGTCTCCGCTTAGACGAGATAAAACCCAGCCTATAATTAGCCCGCCTATTCCCGCGAGAACCATGCCTATTAAGGCGGCACCAAAGAAGCCTAGCCCGAATTGAGTGGTCAAGATTGCCACTGCGTAGGCACCAATTCCAAAGAAAGAGGCGTGAGTAATGGATAAAAGTCCCGTATAACCCGCTATTAGATTAAGACTGATCCCTAAAAGCGCGTAAATGGCAAAATATATGAGAATGTGGAGCAGGTATTCCATATTATTTTTTACCCAAAATACCCTGTGGTCGCCAGATTAAAAATGGAACCAAAACAGCGAAAGCCACTGCCATGCGCCATTCGCTAGGGAAAACCACCATCCCTAAGTTTTCTATCACGACCAAGATGATAGAACCCAAAACTCCGCCGTAGAAATTTCCTATACCACCAATAATGGAGGCGATTATTCCGCTCATTAATATAATTAGACCCATGGCGGGATATATACCTAGATCAAAGCCCACCAGCACGCCGGCTAGACCTGCCAGCGCAGAGCCGATAAAGACAACCCAACCAATTACCTGACCGGTATTAATACCCATAATTTTCGCGACTTCTTCGTCGTCGCTTAGGGCTCGAACTATCTTGCCGAAGCGGGTATAACGCAGGAGTAAAAACATAAAAAAGACAGCTAAGAGAGCGGAGATAATCGTGGCTAGATGCACGCTAGTTAAAAATCCCCCGAAGATATTATAGGGACGCGCTGGACCGTCTCCCATCAAGGAACACAACTGAGATCCGAACACTATCGCTAACACTGATTGGGTTATGGTAAATAAACCTAGAGAAGCGATAAACTGGGTCACGTTAGATGATTTATTTTCTCTTAGATAACGAAAAACGATTCGGTCTAAGAGCAATCCCAGTAGTCCCGCCACTAAAACTCCTAAAACTATACTGACCGAAACCTGCCAGCCCAACACCCGAAATAGATAGTAGGTGGTGTAGCCACCCACCACTGCTATCGCTCCATGATTAATATTCACAAACTTTGTCACCCCGTAAATCAAATTGAATCCTAAGGTAATTAGGATGTAGAGCGCGCCATTGATGATGCTATTTAGAGTAAACTGCGCCAGATAGTCCATATTAATCAAACTAAACAAAAGAGGGCTGGAGCCGACGTCCGAGTAATGGCCCAGCCCTTTTTGTTTCGTTTCTCTACTACTATTCTATCACTCTTTCGGCCTTGCCACTCCGGACAATCTCCAAGGAATGAGCGCTCACTCGATCGCCATCGGCTCCGATGGTAATGGAGCCGGAGGCGCCCTGCCAATTATTCACTGTACGCAACCAACCCGCAAGCTTCTCTCCATTATATCCAACCGCCTCTATCCCATCCTTTAGTAGATATACTTGGTCGTAGATGGCCTGGGCATAACTCTGATACTCTACATCCTTACCAAACTTAGCCTTATACGCTTCAAGTAGGTGTTGTAGCTTGGTATTCTGAGGATCTATTACGAACTCCGCACCGAAAGCACCTTCTAAAAAGACCTTATTCTTCTCTAGCATCTGCCCGTCGCCCATAGCTGGGTCCGACAATAACAAGTTCGGCTTCCAGCTTATCTCTTGCATCTGCTTGAATATCCTCTCTCCAGCCATAGCGGTCTGCACATCCACAAACACCGCGTCCGGATTGCCGGCGCGCACTTTAGCTATAATCGTCCTGAAGTCTGCTGTATCCTTAGGAAATTCCTCTTTAGAAACAGTTCTTCCCTCTGCCTGAAAGTTGTCCGTAAATGATTTATGAAGCGCCACCGCGAAATCTGTTTGCTCCTGAATAAAAGCTACGTTTTTCCAACCTTTTTGTATGGCTAATTCCGCCAAAACCTTACTCTGCGCGGAGTCGCTGGGATAATCCCTCACGAAAAACTTGCTCTTGCCGGTCAGGTCAGGACTGCTGGAAACCGCGGAGAAAAGCAGAACCTTAGCCCTGGTCGCGATGGGTTCCGCGCCCAAAGATTCACTACTACAAGAGCCACCTAAAACCACCTGCACCTTATCTATGTTAACCAACTTTTCCATTGCGGAAGCGCCATCTTTACCAGAGCATTTACCGTCCTCAACTATCAGTACTAATTTTTTGCCGTCTATGCCTCCCGCATTATTTATTTCCTCTGCCGTCATATCAAATACGTTACGCCAGGGCTCGCCATAGCTCGCCGCGTCTCCGGAAAGAGGCAAAATCACGCCAACTTTAATTTCGGAGTTATTTTGAGAGCCATTGCTCGCCACCACAATCCAAACCAACAACACGACTGCCACTACGCCCAATATTATTTTTGTTGTTTTATTCATAATGCTTGTTTATATTATCTAACCAAATGACCTTTACTACCTCGGGGAACGCGAACCTTTATATGTGTGATATTACTATTTTGGTTTTTATCTGTCTATGACCTTTTGAGGATTTCCCTCCCGGCTCGAATCACTAATTTCTGGGGTTAATGATCCGAGGTAGGAGCCCCGACGAACTTGGGTTGTCGGGGCCAACTTCATGCCTTGCTCTCTCAGGAATGGACGCAAGGTCGTCTTCACTTTGGCCGACACGAGAGATGGGCATCCTCGTCTCTTGCAAGCCGATCTTCGGAGATTCGGCGGTTGCGCCTATGCGCCCTACATCCCCAACCCTTCTCCTCGATAAATGCCACTTTCTTAGGAGAGCCAAGCTCCTTGTATAGTCCTACGACGCAACCGCACTCTAGGGTAGTGAATCTGAGTAGTCTTACTAGCATCATCGCCTCTCAAGGTGCTAGATCGAAGACTATCTTCAATCTTGCGCCTATTATAGCACGCTCCAATATCCTTGTCAAGCACTTACGTCTGTTTTAGTCAATAAATACAAGGATTATATGATGTTTTGTTGATAGTAATTGACACAATGCTGGGATAGGTATAAGATATAGACAATATGGCCCAAGAATCCCCCCTTCAAAAACAACTCATCTCGCTTGGTCTCCAGGCTAGAATGGCCATGGTCTATCTGGCGATTCTAGAGATGGGTCAGGGCACGGTAACTGAAATCACCCGCAAGGCGGGAATTAATCGCACCACTGGATACAGTATTTTAGACAACTTGGTCGCACGAGAAATGATTTCTGTCTCGGGCAAGAAACCTAAACAGCAATACACCGCCGAGGACCCCGAAAAGATACTCAAGCTTCTTCAAGATGAGGTTGCTCGCGGTCAAGAACACATGTCTATCGCCCAAAAATTAGTACCCGAGCTTAAGTCCATCTATCAGAAAGGGGCCAGGCCGAGAGTTATCTTCCATGAGGGCACAGAGGGGATGGAAGAAGTTTATGAAGACACTCTAACATCACGCGAGTCGATAAGGGCTTTCGCGAGCATAGAGGACATGCATGGAGCTCTACCACACTACTTCCCACAATATTATAAACGGCGGGCCGGTAAGGGGATTTCAATTCGCGCCATAATTCCCGCCAATCCCGCGGGAATGGAAAGGGCCAGTCAAGATAAGGATGAGTCGCGCGAGACGGCCTTGGTGCCGGCGGACAAGTTCCATTTTTCTCCGGAGATAAATATCTACGACAATAAGGTTATGATTGCCTCCTGGCGGGAAAAGTTGGGCATTATAATAGAAAGTCAGGAAATAGCGGAGGCAATGAAAGAGATTTACGAGCTGGCCTGGGCGGAAGCCAAAAGATTAGATATGGATATAAAGAATAAAACTATATCCCAGGTTTAATCGATAAATAAATAGGTGCCGATAAATTTAGGAGCCCGGGCGCATTACGCACCCGGGCCCACGCCACGCTCGCCGCATCTATTGGAGGAACAACGAGGTCGGAGTCTCGCGCCGTTCCCATTCTTTTCCTTGCTCACGAATCCTCTCGCAGTCCGTACAGCGCACAGCGAACGGCAGTGCCCGGAGCCGGGCGGGAGAGATGTCATCGTCACAATCGCAGCAGAAGCCGTAGGCGCCCTCCTCCAGTCGCGCCAAGGCTTGCCCCACGGCACTAGCCATTTCCGATGCGACCTGTGCCGTCGCGAGAATCACCCCGCGCTCCAGGTCTTCCGGCGGATCATCGTCGGTTGCGCCAATACGACGGTCGCCATCCTGCGGACGAGCCCTTCTGACCTTATCCCGGGTATCGGTCCGGAATTTGGTCAAAAGTTCTTCCAACATGGCCCGCAACTCTCCATGCCTACCCTCGTCCATCTTTCCCTTTACGTTCGCCATCCTGAGCCCCTCCAACGAAAAAAGACCAGGTCCGTCCCAGTCCCTGTATAGTTTTTATATTTTTATGGAAACAATGTCAATAACTTTTTGAGGGAACAGAAAACAAATAACCCCGCATGCGCGGGGCTATTTGTTTTTACCAACACTACCTACTACTTACTACTATCTGCTTACTATTTAGATTTTATCATCTGATCTATCAGACCATACTTCTTAGCCTCCTCTGGAGTCATATAGAAGTCACGGTCAGTGTCCTTCTCTACTTTAGAGATGGACTGACCGGTGTGCTTGGCCAAGATCTGATTCATCTTCTCTTTTATCTTTAGTATCTGACGCGCGGTGATTTCCACCTCGCTCGCCTGACCCTCCACTCCACCCATTACCTGGTGCAAGAGAATTTGAGAGTTGGGCAGAGCGAAGCGCTTACCCTTCTTGCCTGCTGCGAGTAGAACCGCGCCCATAGAGGCGGCCATGCCCACACAGATCGTGGACACGTCCGGCCTCACATATTGCATGGTGTCGTAAATCGCGAGTCCCGCCGCCACCGAGCCGCCCGGAGAATTGATGTATAACTGAATATCCTTCTTGGGGTCTTCGTGTTGCAGGAAAAGCAATTGCGCGATCACGGCGTTCGCCACCACGTCATTTACCGGACCACCTAGAAAGATGATTCTTTCTTTTAATAGGCGGGAGTATATATCGTAGGCGCGCTCACCGTACTGCGACTTTTCAATAACTGTTGGAATTAGATTCATGTATCTATTTTAACCCCGCAGGAATTTTACTAACAGCAGGGCTACGATGTTGATGACCTTGATTAAGGGATTGATAGCCGGACCAGCGGTGTCTTTATAAGGATCGCCGACAGTGTCTCCCGTTACGGCCGCCTTGTGGGCCTCCGAGCCCTTACCTCCGAAATTGCCGGCTTCAATATACTTCTTGGCATTGTCCCAAGCGGCTCCGCCGGAGGTCATAGAGATAGCTACGAATAAGCCGGAAACAATAGTTCCGATTAGTAGTCCGCCCAACGCGTTCGCACCTAAGCCAAAACCTACAATAGGCACGATTATTATTCCAACCAGAGCGGGCGCGACCATTTCGCGCAAAGCCGCCTTGGTTACAATATCTACCGCCTTGCCGTACTCCGGCTTCTGTTCGTGAGTCATAATTCCCTTAATCTCATGGAACTGCCTGCGAATCTCTACCACCAGCACGCCCGCCGTTTTACCGACCGCACGCATGGCCATGGAACCGAAAAGATAAGGAATGGCCGCGCCGATTAGAAGTCCCGCCAGGGTCATGGGATCGCTCAAGCGGAAGAATCCATCCACCGCGTCTGCGCCGAATTTCTTAGCCAGCTCTTCCGTGTATCCGCCAAAGAGAACCAGAGCGGCTAAGCCGGCGGATGCAATCGCGTAACCCTTAGTAATCGCTTTGGTGGTGTTGCCGACCGCGTCTAGGGCGTCTGTCGCTTCGCGCACATTTTCCGGCGCGCCGGTCATTTCCGCGATGCCACCCGCGTTGTCGGTGATGGGACCGAAAGAATCTATCGCCACAATCACGCCCGCGACCGAAAGCATGCTAACTGCCGCGATAGCGATACCATAAACACCCACCAAGCTATAAGCCGTCAAAATTCCGCCTACTATTATAAGTATCGGCAAGAAGGTGGATTCCATTCCGACCGCGAGACCAATAATAATATTGGTGCCATGTCCGGTTTTGGAAGCTTCCGCGATGCTCTTTACGGGACGGTACTTCTTGGCGGTGTAGTAATCGGTTACCAATACCATCAGTATCGTAACCGCTAAGCCAACCAGGCTCGCCACGAAGACATCCATATAGCCAATACCATCCAGAGAGTCTCCGAAGAAAAACTTAGCCGCAAAATAGAATAAGATTGCGGAAGCAACAATTGTAACTGCCAGGCCCTTGTAGAGCGCCTTCATAATCCCGCCATCTTTCCCGAGTCTCACAAAAAGCGTGCCTAGGATTGAAGCTATAACCGCCAGGCCACCCAGAACAAACGGGAACACCACCTGACCCTCCGTCATACCCGCCCAACCCAAGAGAACCGCCGCGGTCAAAGTCACCGCGTAAGTTTCAAACAAATCCGCTGCCATACCAGCGCAATCCCCCACGTTGTCGCCAACGTTATCCGCGATAACACCCGGGTTGCGCGGATCGTCTTCCGGAATTCCGGCTTCAATTTTACCGACCATATCCGTGCCCACATCCGCAGCCTTGGTAAATATTCCACCACCCAAGCGCGCGAAAACAGAAATGAGAGAGCTACCGAAAGCCAAGCCTGTTAAGGCCTGTGCGTCCCGGAATATATAATAGAAGCCTCCTGTGACCAGAAGCCCCAAACCGACTACTAGGAAACCAGTAACCGAACCACCCAAGAACGCCACCCGAAAGGCCTTCGCAATTCCGGACTTGGCCGCTTCGGTAGTGCGGGCATTGGTATCTACCGCGGTCATCATTCCAAGATAACCCGCCAGCGCGGAAGCGAATGCTCCCAGCACAAAACCGAGGGATGTTTTCCAGTCCATCGCGAAATAAAGCACGATCGCGATTACAAGCGCCACTGCCGCCACCGTTTTATTCTGCCGGCGGAGATAGCTCTTGGATCCTTCCCGAATAGCCGACTGAATGGCCAACATCTTTTCATCTCCTCTCGGGCTCTTGCGCAAGATTCCGATCAGCCCACCACTAAATAGTATTGAGATTACCGCCGCTCCGAGATACAAAATATTTGGATTCATATTTTTGTTTTTTATTTTGACTCTAGTGGAAATTAAGAATTCTCCTTATCTTCCGATTCGACCTCTTCCTCAGAATCTACCGCGCCGACTCCTCCCTCTTGCACATCTTCCGGACGGGACTGAGAGCGCACGTCTATTTTCCAGCCGGTCAGCTTGGCCGCCAAACGCACATTCTGTCCCCCTCGGCCAATGGCCAAAGACAGCTGATCTTCCGCGACATATACCCGCGCTTCCCGCTTGTCCAAAATCTCCACTGATTTTGTTTTGGCAGGCGAGAGAGAGTTGCCGATGAATTTTTCAATATCCTCAGAATACTCAATAATATCTATCTTTTCCTGGCCTAATTCGTTGTTAACGGCCATTACCCGCGTACCGCGCTGACCAACTAAGGCACCCACCGGGTCTACTCCATCCACGTGCGAGACAACGGCAACCTTGGTGCGACTGCCTGGCTCACGCGTAATCATTTTTATTTCCACCGCGCCATCCGCAACTTCCGGCACCTCCATTTCAAAAAGCTTTGCCACAAACTTAGGATGGGAGCGAGAAAGAATTATGCCCGGCAAACGCGTATCTTCCTGCACCGCCGTAACCAAAAAGCGCAAACGTTCACCGTTGCGATAGTGCTCGCCCGGGATGGATTCGTTCGCGAACATCACGCCCACCGCGCGTCCGAGGTCAATATAAACATTCCCCCGCTCAAATCTCTGCACGGTGCCACTCACTATCTGACCGTCCTTTTCTTTCCACTCCGTCAAAATTGATTCGCGCTCCGATTCACGCAAGCGCTGGAAGATGGCCTGCTTGGCGGCCTGTGCCGCGATGCGTCCGAACTCTTCGTGGGTCTCCAGTGGAAAACTCATTTCTTCTCCAAGCGCCACGTCTTTTTTTATCTCCTTCGCTTCCGCGAGTAAGATGTGCCGTTCCGGGTTGAAGCGGGGCAATTTGGTTTCATCGTCTTCTTCAATTACTTCCTCCACTTGAGCCTTGGAATTTTCGCTGCTCCCCTCTTCTATTTCTTCTTCCGCATTTGGATCCGGAAAACGAACCGTGGTCTCGTCCACTACGGTTTTGATGCGCCAAAAGTTTAAATCACCGGATTTCATATCCAGTTTGGCGCGAATTAACTCCCCGCGCGTGCCATACTCTTTTTTGTAGGCCGCCGCGATGGAAGACTCAATCGCCTCCATTACCCTCTCCGGCGCCAGACCTTTTTCTTCCGCGACCTGCTTAACCGCCTTATCTAACTCTTTTACGTTTAACATTTATTTAATTGTTATTTAGTTTTTATTTACCCGTCTCCCGAAAGACGGGATTGTCCGAACCTTTTAAAAATAATGTCCGCTTCAGGGGCGGACTCACAACAGTTTCATACTATAGTGGAGACAAAAATTCGTCAAGAAACAGAAAGGCCCCATTACGCCGCGCGCAACGGGACCCTCCTCTGGCCGTAGCTCCACCTACTTGGGCAGTAGGTAGGCCACGGCAATGGCGACCGCCCTGGTCTTTTCCCCGCCGATGTCGAACTCTGCGAGAACCGACCACTGGCCGAAGGTGGCCGCGAGACCAACTGGCCAGTTTACATACGTCTCCGCGGGGGTAAACACGCCCCGCTCTGTCTTGCCCAGCGGGACCACCACATTCGCCGCCGCGTAGGCGATGAGCTTGGTTCCGACGAGACGCTGGCTGACGATGAGCGCTGGGTTGAACCACGCCACGGACGCCTTGTTCCGATTCGTGACCGGGGTAGCGATCATGGGGTTCACGGCCAGGTGCGTCCCCTGCCACCCTAGAAGGTGGAGGTTGCCGCCCCCAGCGATAAACCACTGACCCTCCCCGCCGACCCTGGTGTGTCCGGTCAGCAGGTACAGGTCGAAGCTGTCGGACAGGCCGCGCACGAACGCGAATCTGCCGTCCAACCATGCGCCCGCGTAATCGCGGTCGTACATGCCGACGACGGCGGTCTTACCGGAGCCAGCCGTCTCGGCCGTTGCCAACGTCTGGCCAACTGCGGGCACAGACACGAGTATGAGCACGAAGACGAGCACGAGAATCGAACGCATAACATATCCTCCCTGGATTGCCGTTTACGATTACGAAGCGACTCGTGAATGGTGCCAGAGCAACGCGCGACTGACGGAGGCCACGAGCTGGTCGCGCGTGAATGGCTTGCGCAGATAGTCAATCGCGCCCGTACTCATGCTCCGCCTGGCCATACCCGCGTCCAAACAGCCGGTCATCAGAATGACTGCTGTGTTGGGCCATCGACGGCCAATCTCTTCCGCCAACCAGAACCCGTTGCGAGCGGACATCTCGATGTCGCTCACGACAACAGCCGGAGTTATGCACTCCAGCTCTTCAACGGCCTGCTCGGCGCTAACCGCTGCCCAGGATTCATGACCAGCGGCTTCGAGCCAGCGCGTCACGATACCGCGAATAGCAGCCTCATCATCAACGACGAGAATCTTCATGGCGAAACTCCTAACCAATAGGTCGGCCCCATTCACCAACTTGGATTGTTATCAAGCGGGAATGGGCCGCTCGTTTTCTGATTTTATTTAAAACACACTTGCCGAATTATGTCAATTATACGTTCTGGTAGTGACGGATTCTCGGTTTCTCCGAGACCTCTGGATCTGGTAGCTCAACTGCAACTAAATCCATACGCCAACCCGCCCTATCGCTCACTAATTCCGAATACTTGGCCAGAAAAACCTCGCAAGCGCGAGTCATTTTAGTTCTCTTCGCAAAAGAATATTGGTCCTCGGGCTTTAGCTCCCCCGGGGACATTGTTTTGACTTCCACAAAGACCAATATGCCGGATTTGTCTTTAACCACAATATCCAGCTCCCCCACTCTTTTAATAAGATAGTTCCGGGCAATTACGCTATATCTATTCCTTTCTAGATACCGGCAGGCCAGGTCCTCGCCTAACCTACCTACCTCCGAGTTACTCATTACTATATATTAAAACAAACTAAATCGCGTGTCAGATGTTTAGCGCTAAACACAAAAAACGCACTTGTCGCGTTAAAAATGTTTGTCGCTAAACAATAAATACGACCATTAAATTTATTTGTTGAATATGTTTGGCGACAAACACCTATGACAGCGATAATTAAGTCAGAAGACATATCAAGAGGCTATTTTGCAGATAAAGACCGATCATATTCCCGATACATCTCACCAACCACTACATAGCGGATGTTTGTCGCTAAACATCCGCTACGGACCCATTTTGTCTAAAATGTTTGTCGCTAAACACTTTTTACGCTGACAAACACTTTTGTTTGTCAAAAATGGCGCTTTTAGGCTCTGACAAACAAAAATGTTTGTCAGAATCCGGCAAAATATATAAATTGCCGGGTTTTTAGCCTAATTCGGCAATCGCCAAGTTCTATATGGTCTAATTCGGCAATTGCCGAATAGCATTGCCGAATCATGGGGATAACTGCCGGGTTATCCAACAAGTTATCCACAGTTGTCCCGTTTGCCGAATTGCCGAATGGGGATAAGTCGCCAAGCAGCCTATTTTATGAATTTTGACCTCTGTGGGGAGTAGTTGGTTGGTTTTGAGCCCATACTCCCGCCTTTTTCCATTAGAGATTAAATGGTCTCGCTGATCGCACGGAAAATTATCAACAGCGGAATACTATTAATTATGAGGTCTCCTTTGTTTGGCGGCTTATTTCCATATTTCCAGCTACGCGTCTTGACCCACCCTGCTAGACCATTTAATCTTAAGTAAATCCTTCGGTAATACTTCAAGGCTTTCCGATAGAGGTTTAATAAATAAAAATACAATAATAAATATTTATGGACGCGCAAAAGATAAATTCATATAAAGAAGAATTAGAAGCGGAGCGAGCTAAATTGTTGGATATGGTGAAGGGAGATGAGAAAGGAGACGACTATGGCAATGACACGGAAGACAATTCCGAAGAACAGGACGAGACGGAGAATCTTTCTAATGAGCTCGCGGTTGCGCACACCTATCGTGATCGCATCGCGGACATAGATTCCGCTTTGGCTAAAATATTGGTAGGGGATTACGGCAAATGCGAATTCTGCCAAGGGCAGATATCCGAAAGGGAATTAGACCTGGTACCGGAAACAAGATTGTGCGAGAACTGCAAGCAGAAAGAGTAATCGCGAGAATAAAATGTCCAAGACGATCGCTAGAGTTTATTCCGCGGAACTGGAAGGAATTCATGCGAGACCGATTGAGGTGGAGGTCGACTTAAACGTCGGCCTTCATTCTTTTAATATAGTTGGACTCGCGGATAAGGCTTTGAATGAAGCGAAGGAAAGAGTGAACTCCGCGCTCAAGAACGCGGGCGTAAAACCACCGACTCGCGAGAATAGAAAGATAACGGTCAATCTCGCGCCCGCGGACGTGAAAAAGACCGGCTCGCAATATGACCTCGCGATTGCTGTGGCATATCTCTTGGTCACCAAACAAATCTCGGAATTTGAAACTAAAGACAAAATATTTTTAGGCGAGTTATCTTTGGACGGCAGATTGCGACCCGTAAACGGAGTTTTAAGCATTGCGCAGATGGCGAAGAACTCCGGTTTCAAAAAAATTTATCTGCCGGTAGAAAACGCGAACGAGGCGGCAGTAGTGGAGGGGGTAGAAATCTTTGGAGTGAAAGATTTGGCCGAGATAATGAGCGAATTAGAAGGGAGAATTAGAATGGAGCCTGCCGTGTTCTCGCAGGCCATGGGAGAGAGCAGGGGCGCGCCGGACTTTTCGGAGATTAAAGGGCAGGAGCACGCTAAGCGCGCGCTCATCATCGCGGCGGCGGGCGGGCACAATCTGATTATGGTGGGGCCGCCCGGAGTCGGTAAAAGCCTGCTGGCACAAGCCTTAATCGGCATACTGCCCGCACCGGACCGAGAAGAGGCGATTGAGGTTACGAAAATATATAGTGCCGCGGGACTTAATCCCGGCGGACTAATTAATGAACGACCATTCCGCGCGCCGCACCAGACCGCGTCTTTAATATCTGTCGTGGGTGGAGGCAATGTGCCGCGTCCGGGCGAGATAAGCTTGGCTCATAGGGGAGTTCTGTTTCTAGACGAACTGCCGGAGTTTCCAAAAAATATTTTAGAATCTCTAAGACAGCCATTGGAGAGCGGGCTAGTACATATCGCGCGCGCCAAGGGCACACTAATTCTGCCCGCCAAATTTTCACTTATAACCGCTATGAATCCCTGTCCCTGTGGCTACTACAACGACCCGGAAAAAGAGTGCAAGTGTTCCGCGTATGAAGTAGTGCGTTATCAGAAAAAGATTTCGGGGCCCCTTATGGATAGAATTGATTTACAGCTTAAAGTTCTGCGGGTGGAATACGATGAGCTACGCAAAAAGCCGGAGGAGCAAAAAACCAGTCCGGGGATAAAAGACAAAGTGGAGAAGGCGCGCTCTAAACAACGCGAGAGGTTTAACAAAAAGGGATTAAAAATTTCCACCAACTCCGAAATGAGTTCCCGCCAGGCCGAAGAATTAATCGAATTAGAATTAGAAGCGCAGAAGTTTATGGATAATCTAGCTAAGGCGAAATTATCTCCGCGCGGATATTATCGCTTACTCAAAACTGCGCAAACCATCGCGGACCTGGAAGAAAAAGAAAAAGTCTCCGCGGGACACTTGGCAGAAGCGTTTAGTTATCGTTTACGAGAAGAATAATCGGGTGGAAGGTAGAAAATGTGGAAAGCAAAATAATAGGGACTAACGGCTCGGAATATTTTTACTAAACGATTTCTGCTTGATAACAATTTTCACAATACACAATCTCCGGACGGTCGGGAGAATAAGAAGTTTGGAATTCGTTGGAGCAGCGATCCGTGCCATGGGGGTGAGCAATGGTGTTTTGATAAATTCCATTCTCCGATTTTTGGCCTGCGCACTGGCACTTGCGAGACCAGAGCTTAAGAGGATTACGCTGCCTCAACCTCTTGTAGTGGCGGCAATTGTGACAAAGTCGAGGAAGGGGTAAGTTCATTTTTCTATAAAACTGAAGTTCCCCTGGTATTATCTTAAAAGCGGTAGTGCATTGCTCACCACAGGTCCCTAGATGCTCGCATTGTATTACCTGGTTTAGAATCTTATCGGAAACGTCCGCTATGGTATCCGGTAAGTCCAGGGAGGTTAGATCTGTCTCGTAGTTTTTATCGTTATGTTCTTCCCACTTGTATCCATTGGTTAATGCGAGACCCTTATCCAGAAATGCGTATTCCTGGGCTATGGTTTGGTTATAGGGAAATGGCGACAGCTCAATAGGATAGAAATCTCCATAAGCGTGCTTTCTTCCTTTCGAATCCAAATACGGATTGGAGTTCATCTGCCCGATTATTTCAGAAATCAACCGTTCATATTCTTCTTTGGAATATTGCTTGTTTAAAATACAATACTGTTTTTTACGTAAGTTAACGCAACCGAATAGATTACTGCAGTTGTGGCAGTTCTTGGAATACCTAATGTTATTGGAGTCGTATATGGTTATTCCACCCAAGACGGAGCTACTTACATTGCAGTCCACGTTCTCGTACCCTAATTCCATCCTATACTGACCTATCCCATCATAAGAATCTTTAAGTTCGGTACAGTAATACAAGTATTTGCAATTTTGCACATCTTCCAGAGTATCGAAGCAGAAATGACAATTTTGGGAATTCCTTATGTTGTCCCCGGTTGTCTGGGAAGAAGCCACTATATTCGCGAATTTATGTATCCCTTTTAAAACCACTTCTTTTTTAATCTTATCCTCCAGATTCAACAGGCTCGAATATTTGCCGAGCTCCAACTCCGCAATCTTTTTTGAATATTCTTCTTTGCTATATTGCTGATTGAAAATACAATAGGACTTATCGACTAAATTAATGCAGCCCAGACAATTTGAACAATTTCTGCAGTTATATAAGAAATAGGAATCGGAACAATTCTCGGAATTGTAGCTAAAAAGCAGGCGGTATGAATCGGAGCAATTCGTACACTCGTAACACAGCTCACAGCTGTTACCCACGAACAAGTCCTGGGAGTCCCTGCACCGCAAGGCCCTACTATACCGAACGTTCTCATTAAAACCGCTACCGAACACCAGGTAGCAATTTTTATTATAGGCGGTGAAATTACTGTAGTCGCTGTCCACGCAATCAACATTGGATAGCGCCAGGCTCGGCGCCCTTTTGGCAAGTTCAGAAAACTGCGCGAAAAAAGTTTTATCCGGATTATAGTCCGCGCCATAACTTAAGGGGTCCCAGGAGTCGGACCACCAACATTCCCGGCAGGTAGACTGCACGCCCGATTCTTCGGGATACATTGTCAGTATCGCTTTTCCGCACAAACAACAACTTGCGCGATAAATTGACCTCTCGTTACGCCATGCCATGCGCCGTTGCCGGCGACAATCCGGACAGAAGGTCGGAGGGGGGACCTTTATGCGCTCGTAAAATGCAAAGTCCTCGGATTCAATAGTAAAATCGGATTTACAATTCTGACACTGCTTACTCTGGCTATTCATACAAAAAGATTAACACTAGTGAGCGTTTTAGCAATGATACTCCCGACCTTATTATTTCCGCTATAATGGAGAGGTTATGCTTATCTGGGAAAAAATAATTTCTTTTCTACTAGCTGGCGCAATTGTGGTCGCGTTGGGCTATGTTTTAATAATTCAGAAAAAGATCCCAATTGAGAGTGCGCCCGCGCAACAAACTGAAGTGGTCGCACAAAACAACGCGAGTACAACCACGGAAGAGGAGAGGGGAAGCGAGGTGGAAAAACCTATTTTCACCAGCACTACCACTAGCACACCTAGCGCCCCCGTAAATAATATTCCCGCTACAACTACCGCCAAACAAGCCCCGCCCAAAATAGTTGTCCCGGAGAAAATAGAGGTTCCCGTTTTACCGGAAAATAAATTGGTGAGCCCTACCAGCACTCCCGAGAATGCTACTCCCAAACTACCTCCCGAAATTGCCATTAATCATCAAACTGTGGTTGGGTTATTATGCAAATTCGATCTCACAATTAAGGACCAGGTTTCGGACAAACTTATCGCGCAAGGAGAGGTGGAATCCAAGGGCTCGGGCGTGATTGTTTCCGCGGATGGCAAAATATTAACCAATCGGCACGTTGTTAAAAAAGAGGGTGGAATACAAAGCACGATCATAGACGGAAGTAATGTGTCCGGAAATTTTACCTATTCCCTGAAACAGTGCCTGGTAGGCGTGGTACCGCCCAACACCACCCTGCCTACGCCGGATGAGATACGCGCGGTTAATCCCTTGGTGATGGTTACGGTCTTGCCCTACACCGCGAGCGTGGAAAAAATTTCTCTCAGCGTGGGATTGTCGGACCTGGAAAAACAATACGCGGACTTCGCTCTGCTCAAAATAAACGGTGTCTCGGCGGATGGTCCTACCTTCGGATACAGTAGCGTGCCCGCCTCGTTCCCATACGCGAAAATTATTCCCATCAACGGAGTTATGCCACCCGGCCAGCAGGTTATTACCTTTGGCTTCCCGGGAGATATTGGCGCGGCGCGCAACGATTCTTTCTCCACTATGTACCTCTCGGGTAGCTTAGGAAACGTTAAGGAGGTTTATGTGGGAGACGTTTACTATGCGAGCACACCACTCGTTATCGCGACCAATATGGAAATATATCGCGGACGTTCCGGTTCGCCTCTTTTCTGGAGGGGATACATCGTGGGTCTAGTAGCTTCGTATTCCAGTAACAACTCTCAGCAAAACAGGACTGAATCTTTTTCGGTTGCAAGCGACGCGATTCTAAAGAGCTTCAACCTACCCTAAAAAACGAATTGGTTATACGCCATTCGGAGCATTCGCATGCGATTCGGATAGCTCGGGTCGCTATTGCTTCACAAACGGATTCTTGGCTCCCTCTACTTCAAAATGGATATGACAACCGGTCGCATCTCCGGTCTGGCCCATATCTCCAATTACGTCGCCCTGTTTAACATAATTACCGACTTCCACGCCCACCCTTTCCAAGTGAGCATATTTGGTTTTGGTTCCAATAGGATGTTCAATTGTCACAAAAGAGCCGTAACCATTATTCCAACCAACGGAATCGGCAGCAACTACTAATCCTTCCGCCGAGGCAAAAATTGGTGTGCCACAAACGTTCGCGATGTCTACCGCGTTTTTATTATGAAGAATGCCCCAGTTCACTCCTTCCGCCGGTAAACGAAAATATCCCCTGGTATTATTCGCCTCGCCCTCGGGAGAAGATTTGGTTACAGACGCGCCGGGGATTACCAAACTGGTGCCGGCCAATAGATTATCCAATTCAATCCCGGAGTTAAATTCGCGCACATTATCTTTAGATACATTATATAGTTGGGCGATAGAGACTAACGTCTCGCCATCGGCAACCTTATGCAAGACCCCGGAAACGGGCAATATTTGGACAAGCTGACCGGACTTGAGAGACTTCTTCTTTAGGGCAGGGTTGGTGGCGATAAGGGTTTGAGTGGTTAAGCCGTAAGAGGCGGCAATAGTAGCCGGAGTGTCTCCGCTTTTTACGGAATACGAGATAACTCCGCCCACCCCCGAAGAGTAGCTCACTAGATCCGGGGTACCATAGAGACCGCCCTGGTTTTTCATGCTTTCCGTGGCAATAAAGGCCTTATCTATGCCTGGGACGGGGGCAGGCTCCACTCCGGGACGACCCTCTAAAAACCCGTTTTTCTCTCCATTTGAGGACAAAACAGGGGGTATCCCACCAAAATCAGCCGGGCCACCCATAACTCCACGCTCGCCGGAGTGGGCGGGAAGGGCCGGAATTGCTAGATTTAATAGAAATAAGGCTAAAACGAAAAAAATCGCCGTTCCTAGGGGCAATTGGAAGTTCCTTTTAATTTGAGCCGAAAGCGTACTAATGGTATAAAGCTATAACAAATGACCGAAAACTTCAAGCACCACAACCAAAGCCAAGCTCAAAATATAATTCAGAACATCGGACTCAACCCGGAACAGGCGCGGGCGGCAAACGCCCCCATTGATAAGCCCCTCCTTATAGTAGCAGGCGCGGGCACGGGCAAAACCCGAACCTTGACCAGCCGGATAGTATATTTGATATCTCAGGGCGTGCCCGGAGAGAATATCTGCGCCATAACCTTTACCAACAAGGCCGCGCGCGAAATGTTGGAGCGCGTCCATGGCTATTTTGAGGGTCAACTAGCTCCGGAAGAGCGTCCCCGCATCAGCACCTTCCATTCTTTAGGAGCGCGCATACTGCGCAGATACCATGCCCGCGTGGGGCGCACGGCAGACTTCGCGATTTTTGACGAAAACGATTCTTTTCACGCACTTAAGAAAACTTTGAAGCGCTTGGATCTGCCTCACAAAGAAGGTCCGGCCTGGTTCGCGGAAAAAATTTCTAAAATAAAAAACGGCCAGCTTGACCCGACGGAATTAGAGTCCAGTAGCCGCGCCGTGGAAAAGGCGGTCCCTTTGGTCTTTGAAGAATACGAACGAGAGCTAACCCGCAATAACGGTTTTGATTTTGATGACCTGATTTATCAAACCAACCGTCTATTTATAACTAATCCAGAGACTAGAGATTATTACCATAATCAATTCACACACGTATTAGTGGATGAGTACCAGGACATTAATAATAGTCAGTACGAAATGTTGCGGCACTTAGTGGGTAAAGGCGCGCGCCTAAGCGTGGTGGGGGACGACCAACAGACAATTTATAGTTGGCGTGGATCCAACTTTAAAATATTCTTGAACTTTGAACGTGATTGGCCGATGGCGGAGTCGGTAATTTTGGAACAGAACTATCGCTCCGCGGGAAATATTTTGCACGCCGCAGGGTCGCTCATTAAAAACAATCGCCAGCAAAAACAAAAAAATCTGCGGGCGGTTCTGCCGGATGGAGAAAAAATAAAACTGATTGAAGCATTAGACGAAGAACAAGAGGCGGGCTGGGTGACCCATGAAATTCAAAATTTAAAAGTCCCTCCCGCGTCAGACTCCGGACGGGCAAGTAAAAATACGGAAGGTGAATCCGGCCAAGAAGAGAGCGTGGCGATTCTTTACCGCACCAACGCTCAGTCACGCGCCATAGAACAAGCACTGCTCCGAGCCAATATTCCTTACTTGGTTTTTGGAGGAATAAAATTCTATGAGAGAAAGGAAATAAAAGACCTACTGGCCGCGGCACGCTTTCTGGCTAATCCCCAGGATAGTATCAGCCGGGAACGTTTGGAAAAGAATTTCGGCAAGCGCCGGACGGCGGCTTTTGACGAAGCCATGCGGAGCAAGTCTGGACTTTCCCCGGCGGACACCATCAAGTTTTGCATAGAGCATTTTGACTATATTAACTTTATGGTCCAAGACCTTACCAACCCGCTAGAAAGACAGGAGAACATACTGGAACTGATACGTTTTGCTACTGAATTTAAAAATCTTTCTGAATTCTTGGAGCAGGTCACCTTGCTCCAATCTACCGATAAACCCCAAAACAAGACCGATAGCTCTCGCCCAGTATATTTAATGACCATACACATGGCCAAGGGGCTGGAGTTTGATGCCGTATTTATTGTAGGCTGTAACGAGGGACTCCTGCCTCACGCGCGGGCGATTGGGCCGGAAGAAACAGAAGAAGAGCGCCGGCTGATGTATGTGGCTATGACCCGTGCCAAACACAAACTATCCCTGAGTTTCTATGACGCGCCCTCCCGCTTCTTAGGAGAAATACCCGCCGAGCTTATGGCTTATAAAAATCTGGCGGCGAGCGGGGAGAGAGACCAGGAAGGAGAGTTTGAAGACAATGAAGAAAGATACATCTCTTGGTAGTGAAGCTACCAAGAAGCACCAAAGACCAAGCACCAAAAAACAAACTGGCGGATAAGGCACATTGGTCGCGGGAGAGGTTTTTCTGTCATTTAGATTTGCTTGAAATTTGTTATTTGGAACTTGGAATTTTAAACTAAACGCATGGCTAAACTGGGACAACATTTTCTAATCCGCAAAGACGCGACCCCAAAAATAATCCGCGCCCTAGAACTGGAAGGGAAGGATTGTGTGATTGAGATAGGTCCAGGACATGGGGAACTCTCCTTGCCGTTAGCCGAACAATTATCCCGACTTAAAGGCAATTTGATTATGATAGAAAAAGACGCCGAATTAGCGAGGTCGCTTAATTCCAGACCGGAGCTAAAAGAAAGCAAAATAATTTTAGGGGACGCCCTTGAAGAGCTTCCGGTTATTACCGAAAAAATCAAAGATTATAAAATCGTGGGAAATCTGCCCTACTATATTAGTGGTTATTTTTTTAGAACCATCTCCGAGCTGAAAAATAAACCGCAGCGGATAGTAGTCATGATTCAGAAAGAAGTGGGCGAGAGACTGGCGGCGAAACCGCCCCACATGAATCGCCTGGCCGCTTCGGTCCAGTTTTGGGGAGAACCAAAAATAATAATGCACCTGGGGAGTAAGGACTTCCGACCCGCGCCCAAGGTCGATTCAGTCGTAGTTTCAATTACAGCTCGCAGAGATGAGACGCCTTTGCGCGCAGAAGCCTATTATGAAGCTGTCCGAAAAATATTCCGCCAGCCACGCAAAAATATACTCAATAACTTATTTGACCGCGAGAGCGGATTGAGCAAAACCGAGCTGATTGAAAAATTAGCCAAAATAAACCTTAGTCCGGAGGCGCGCCCTCAAAACTTAGATATTGAACAGATTTGCGCTGTAGCCAGGTTAGAGATTTAGAATTTAGTGATTAGGACTTAGGGAGTTAAGGGGTCGTGGCCCAAACAGGTAGCTTAGCGGGGAGATCTCCACAGCTATTGCCTCTTAAATAAGTTATAATTAACGAAAAGAGTCTACTCTTGTAATTTCTGCGTTATAATTCTTCTAATGAACAAGAGAATTTCTGACCTCATCACCATCTTCCTCGCCATAGCAATCCTGGTAAGTACTGGGGCTTGGTTCTGGTCTAATAGAGGGGACGAGAGGAGGATCGCTCCGCGGGGAGTTGTTTCTGAAGAGCCTACTTCTA